>JAIQFG010000087.1 GCA_020073375.1 Terriglobia bacterium
GGAGTGTGGGGCGCGAACCTGGGCGCGTACGTGGCGCTGTCGGAAGCGGCGCGGGATCCCCGTGTGCGTGCGGTCGCCGCCGAATCTCCCTACAACCATCCGGTGGAAATGGCCGGTTTGCTCGCCAACCGCATGGGGCTGGCCTCGATTCCGTTTATTACCGGCATGGTGAAGATCGGGTTCGCTTGGATGAACTCCGACTATCGCAACATCCCCCCGCTCACGCTGCGCATCCAGAAACTCACGGGCGTCGCGCAACTTTATCTGCAAACGCCCGACGAGCCGGGCCTTGCCGCAAACACGCGGAATCTGTTTCAGGCTTCGCCGGTGCCCCACGAGCTGGTGACTCTGGAGCACGGAAACTACGCGGGGATGCTGGACGATGAAAAGCGGGAGTACGAGAACCGGATTGTGAGTTTTTTTCTGGTGAATTTGTCGCCGGCGGGGGCGCAGTAGTTTAAATCTCGCGTCGCTAGTAGCGGTGGAAAACAAAAACTAAATCACGGTTTCCCGGAATCGCATCTTCCATATGCATCTTGTAACGGTCAAGAAACTGTTGATCTGGTAGAGTTCCACTTAAGATCCACTCAGGTTCCCCTGAGCCTTCAGTCCATTCAGGCAGTTGTCGATTGGAATAGAAATCTAATCCAAATTCCCAATTCCTGGAAAGCCGATAGATTGCAACGTGACTGAGAGTTGGGTCCCCGCTTTCCAGCTTTTGTGCCAGCGACCGGGCAGAAATTCGGGAATCCATCTCGGGCAGGAGGACAACGTTTGCGGCCAAGACGACCGAGGCGACGAGGCAGGCCATTGCGATCAGCGCTGCCATCGGCTGCTTTTTGAACGCGAGAATTATCACGATTACCCCAATCGTGAATGTGACTCCGCCAATGAGCACAGCTTCCGGCCAATCCATTTGGCCCGTGCTCGCGCCAATTCCGACCAAAGATGGTGCTCCGAAAAGCAGGAAAAACGCACCCGTCCACCCCACCAGGCGCAACACGGTTTTCTCCCGATCCAGCAGCGAATAGGAGATCCAGTTTCCCATGAGAAGGAAAAGAGGCGGAACAGCCGGGAGGATATATCCGGGCAGTTTCGATTGGGAAAGACTAAAAAATACAAGCGGGAACACCGTCCAGCATGTGAAAAGCAATCCCGGCGAATCGCGATACCCCGGATCTTTCCACTTTCTGATCGCATCGGGGAACGCGCCAATCAGGAATAGAATCCAGGGGACGGCGGCAAGCAACAAAATCGGGCCGTAGTACCAAAACGGCTGGCGATGCTCGAACACGGGAGTGAGGTAGCGCTCAAAATTGTGCTGCCAAATGAAGACGCGTAGAAAATCCGGATTTCGCAACGCGCACAGGACGTACCAGGGCAGCGCCGTCGCGCAAAATACGGCGATGATCAATGGATGCAGGAATCGAAATGGCGCGAGCCATTGGCGGGAGAGCGCGGCCCAAACCAGTGTCGCGCCGCCCGCAAGGACTATTGCGGCGGGGCCTTTGGCGAGCACGGCGCCGCCAAGAAAAAATCCGAATGCGATGCGCAAACCCGGGCCGGGGCGCGGCTTTTGCAGGATTTCGAGGGCAATCGCCATTGAGGCGGTCAGCAAGCCTGCGAACAGCATGTCTGGACTAGCGGCGCGCGAGAAGCCGATCATGGCGACCGACGTGGGCAGCATCAGCAGCGAGAACCACGCGGCGCGCACGCCGAACGATCGCAGGGCGGTCCACGCCACGGCCACGACGGCGAGCAGTGCCGCCAGCGCCGACGGCAGGCGCGCGGCGAATTCGCTGACGCCGAACAGGCGCATGCAAATTCCGGCGGCCCAATAGTAGAGCACGGGCTTCTCAAACCACGGCGTGCCCCACAAACGCGGCGTGATCCAGTCGCCGGTTTCGGCCATGGCGCGGGCGATGGCCGCATAGCGTGGTTCGTCCGGGCCGACCAGCCCCAGAGCGCCGAGGCCGCTGAACAGGCACACGTAGAGGACGACGAGAATCAGCGGCACGCTCCAGAGAGGGATCTGGAAATCGCCTTCTTCGGAGGCGCGCGATCGAATTGGGGCGGCGGAATCCAAGCGAGTGAGTCTAGCATTGGCCGAGGGAGTTTTCAGTACTGTGGCGCGAGAATGCGGCTTTTGCAGGACAGACACTCTTGTCTGTCCGGTTTAGATTTTCGTAGCCATGCACCAAACCGGACAGACAAGAGTGTCTGTCCTACGGCGCGCACCGCACGAAACGTTCTCGCTATCGCTAATCCCCGCACCCGTTATAATCCCCGGGTGCGAGAAAGCGCGGAATATGCGGCGGCGTGGCTGCTGCTCAAGATGCTGGGATCGATGCCGCGGCCGGTTGCGAGACTTGTGGGCGCGGGCATGGCTGCGTTTCTCTTGTGGCTGCGGCCGGGACTGCGGCGCGCTTGCTCGGAAAACCTGCGCCTGGCATTTCCGGAGTGGAGCAAGAAGCAGCGGCGCACGGCGATCCGCGGCATGGTGCGGCAGTTGGGTTGGATGGCCGCGGAATTCGCGCATTTCCCCAAATACACGAAGGAAAATATCGAGCGCATCGTTCTGCTGGACGGGTTTGAGAATTTCGCGTCAGCGCAGGCGCGCGGAAAGGGCGTGCTGTTTCTCACCGGTCACATGAGCGCGTGGGAGGTTGCGCCGTTCGCGCAAGCCCTGTTCGGACATCCGCTGCATTTCCTGGTGCGGCCGGTCGACAACGAACGGGTGGACGCGCTGGTCACGAAATACCGGTGCCTGAGCGGGAATTTGCCGATTGAAAAAAATCAATCGGCGCGGGCGGTGCTGAAAGTGCTGGGCGATGGCGGCACGGTGGGGATCCTGGCCGATCACAATACTCTCCATGCCGAAGGCGTATTCGTCGATTTTTTCGGGATTCCGGCCTGCACCACGGCGGGGCTGGCGCGGTTCGCGCTGCACACGGACGCAGCCGTCGTCCCCGGATTCCTGCATTGGGACCCCGCGTTGCGCAAATACAGGCTGTGCTTTGAGCCCGCCGTGCCGTTGACCCGCAGCGGCGACGACGCCACCGACATTCGGGAAAATACGCAGCAGTTCACGCGCGTGATTGAAAATTACGTGCGGCGCTACCCGGACCAATGGCTCTGGCTGCACCGCCGGTGGAAATCGCGCCCGCTTGGGGAATCTCAGGATTATCCATCGCCAAAATGATTCGATTGGAAAGCATGCAGTGAAGGAGAAACGCGCCATGACACGCACCGCACGCGAACTTGCGCAATTTCTGGACTGCACGATGGAGGGCGAAGGTGCGGCGCCGGTCTCCGGCGTTGCCGCGCCGTCCTCGGCCGGCGCCGCGGACCTGATCTACGTGGAAGCAGCCAAGCATCTGGAGCGGGCCGCGTCCTCGGCTGCGCGATGCGTCGTGATCCCGCGCGGCCTGGCGCTTGCCGGCAAGACGCTGCTCCGCGCGGAGAATCCGAAGCTGGCTTTCGCCCGCGCGGCCGAATGGCTGATGCCGGCGGCTCCCATTGCGATGGGGATTCACCCGACTGCGGTGATTTCTCCCACGGCGCAACTGGCCGATGGGGTTGCCGTGGGTCCCTATGCGGTAATCGAAGATGGAGCGAAAATCGGCGCGGGAACGGAAATCGGCGCGTTTTGTTTTGTTGGCCGGGCCGCGACGATTGGCGAACAATGCAGGCTGTACCCCCGCGTGACGCTCTATGCCGGCGCGGAGCTAGCCAACCGCGTGATCCTGCATTCAGGGGCGGTGATCGGCTCCGATGGGTTTGGCTACGTGCAATCCGGCGGAAAACGTTGGAAATTTCCACAGGTGGGGGAAGTGCGGATTCAGGACGACGTGGAAATCGGGGCGAATACGACCATCGACCGCGGATCGCTGGACCGGACTGAAATCGGGGCTGGTTCAAAACTGGACAATCTAGTTCATGTTGCGCACAACGTCCGTATTGGCACGAACACGGTGATCGCAGCCCAGACTGGCGTTTCCGGCTCGGTTGTCATCGGGCGTGACGTGGCATTTGGCGGGCAAGCCGGCCTGGGCGATCATTGCGTGATCGAAGATGGCGCGATTATTGGCGGGCAAGCGGGAATCTTGCCCGGGAAAATTGTTCGCAGTGGGCAAATCGTTTGGGGGACTCCCGCGCGGCCGCTGAATAAGTTTAAGACGCAATTTGCCTGGCTCAGCCGTTTACCGGAACTTGCGAAACGGATTGAAGCCCTTGAAAAAGGGCAGAAATCGGGCGATGGAGCAGGGGCGGTGAACGATTGAAACCAAAGAGGCTATCTACTTGTTTGACACCAGACGCAATCCCTGTTGACCCGAGCTTAAATACTGAAGATAATGGACATCGGGGGTTCTAGGTGTGCAAGCTTGGGGCGGATAGAACAGTCTATCCGGGCATGTGAGATAGAAATCCCAAGGAATAATTTACCTCACTGAGGGCGCAAGATTTGGTGTATTCAAATGATCGTTCCAGGCTGGAACTGCATCACATTGGTTTGAAGTGTGGGCATATGCCATGTCATTAGGAACGCGCGTACAATACGAAGAGTCCGGCAGCGCTCGATCCTCGGGCGTGTTTCCAGTCCTGGCCGAACGCCTTTCCGAGGCGATCGATCGCGGCGCAAATTATCTTCTTTCCTTGCAGGCATCTGAAGGATATTGGCTGGGCGAGCTGGAAGCCGATACAACGCTGGAATCCGACTACATTTTTTATTTGCACGTGATCGGCAAGGCGCGGCCCGACCGCATCGCCAAGCTTGCGAATTACGTGCGGAGGCGGCAACTGGAGGATGGCGGCTGGAACATTTATTTCGGCGGGCCTTCTGAGCTGAATGCCACGATTAAGGCTTACGTAGCGTTGCGCTTGGCCGGGGATTCCGGTGATTCCGAGGCCTTGTTACGCGCCCGCGCGCGCATACATGAGCTGGGAGGGCTGGAGGCTTCCAATTCCTATACGCGGCTGTATCTAGCACTGGTGGGCGCGGTGGGCTGGGACATGGTGCCGGCGGTGCCGCCGGAATTGATGCTCCTACCGAATTGGTTTGCGATTAACATTTACGAAATGTCTTCGTGGACGCGCGGGATCGTGATCCCCCTGACGATCCTGTACGCGCACAAACCGCGGTTTAACGTGCCGGACGGCATTTCGGTGGAAACTTTATACCGGGACCCATTGCGCAAGGCGCTCGGCCTGGAATGGGACAAGCAGCTTTTCACCTGGCGGAATTTCTTTGTGGCCCTGGACCGCGGCTTCAAGCTCTATGAGCGCGTGCCCTGGAAGCCGCTGCGGCAGCGGGCGCTGCGCCAGGCGCGCGCATGGATGCTCGAGCATCTGGAACGTACCGAGGGGCTCGCGGCGATTTATCCGGCCATGATGAATTCGATTTTTGCGCTCCTGGCGCTGGGCCATTCGCCGGACGATCCGCTCACCGCGCGCGAGATCGGCGAATTTTCGCGATTTGAGATCGAGCAGGGAGACACGATCCGCGTCCAGCCGTGCGTTTCGCCGGTCTGGGACACGGCCATTGCCATGGTGGCGCTGGAGGAAGCGGGCTTGCCGCCCGATCACCCGGCGCTGGTGCAGGCGGCGGGCTGGCTGCTGGAAAATCAAATTGTCGGTTCCGGGGACTGGATGATCAAGACTCCCGGGGTCATGCCTGGCGGCTGGGCGTTTGAGTTCCGCAACGATTTTTATCCGGACGTGGACGACACGGCATTCGTGCTGATGGCGCTGCAGCGCGTGGATTTTCCGGACAAGGCGCGCATGGAAGCCGCGACGCGGCGAGGCCTGGAATGGCTGCTGGCCATGCAGAACCGCGATGGCGGATGGGGCGCGTTCGATCACAACAATGACCGCCATTTTTTGTGCCACATTCCGTTCGCCGACCACAATGCGATGATCGATCCATCGACCGCGGACGTCACCGCGCGCGTCATGGAATGCCTGGGGCGGCACGGATGGCCCGCAAGTCATCCGGTGATCCGCCGGGCGGTGCAATTCCTGCTGAAGGATCAGACCGCCGAGGGGCCGTGGTTCGGGCGCTGGGGCGTAAATTACGTGTACGGAACCAGCGGAGTGCTGCGCGCTCTGGAAACCGTGGCTCTGACCGCGCAGCAATATTGCCAGCGGGCAGTGGAGTGGCTCCGCGCGGTGCAGAATCCCGACGGCGGATTTGGCGAATCGATCGCTTCTTATTACGATCCGGCGCTGAAGGGCAAGGGCGCCAGCACGGCGTCACAGACGGCCTGGGGCCTGATCGGATTGCTGGCTGCCAGCGATTCGGAGGATCCGGCGATCGGCCGGGCCGTTCTCCATCTGGTGGAACAGCAGGAGGCCAACGGTTCCTGGTCCGAGCAGGAATTTACGGGCACGGGATTTCCCTGCGTCTTCTATTTGAAATATCATTTGTACCGGAACTATTTTCCGCTGTACGCGCTGGCAAGGTACCGCAATACGAAGAACCGGACCGCCCAGTTCTGCGGGCTGCAATTGCGGCCCGAACAGCTCGAGCGGCAAAACGCCTAGGAGAACGCATTGAGATATCCGCTGAAGATGACCGCGAATCTGGCCAAGTACGTGGCCACGCAGCGCTTTAAGGGCGCGAAAAAATTTCCGATGGTGATGATGCTGGAGCCCCTGCACGCCTGCAACCTGACGTGCACTGGCTGCGGCCGCATCCGCGAATACAAATCCACCATCAACGAAGTGATGACCGTGGAACAGTGCCTGGCGGCGTCGGATGAATGCGGCGCGCCGGTGGTCTCGATTTGCGGCGGCGAGCCCATGATCTATCCGGAAATCGGGCGGCTCTCGAAGGAAATTCTGGAACGCGGGCGGCACATTATTCTATGCACCAACGGCATGTTTATCCGCAAGCGGCTGCATGAATTCAAGCCGACCTCCAGCTTCTTCTTCAACGTGCACCTGGACGGACTGGAACGCACGCATGACCTGTGCGTCGAGCGCGACGGCGTGTTCCGCGAAGCCATCGAGGGAATCAAGGCGGCCAAGGCGGCCGGGTTCCTGGTCTGCTCGAACACCACAATCTACAAGGAAACCGACCTGAGTGAAATTTCGGACCTGTACGCGTATCTGGACACGCTGGGCGTGGATGGATTCATGCTTGCGCCGGCATACGGCTACGCCGCCGTGCAGACCACGGATATTTTCATGTCGCGCGCCGACATTCGCGAGAAATTCCGGGCGGCGGTTTCACTACTCGACAAGCACAACCTGATGGTTTCGCCCATTTATCTCGATTTCCTGCGGGGCGAGCGCGAACTGGAGTGCACCGCCTGGGGCACGCCCACGTACAATCCGCGCGGCTGGAAGGGGCCCTGCTACGTCATCACCGACAATCATTATGATTCCTACGCGGATATGGTGAGTCGCACGCCGTGGGAAAATTACGGCCCGGGGAACGATCCGCGCTGCGCCGACTGCATGATGCACGTGGGATTTGAAACCACGCCGGTGCTGGGAGCGAAACGCAATTTGGGCGACACCTGGACCATGCTGAAGTGGCAGCTTTCCGGAAAGATGGGAGGCCACCCCGAAAAGGCGGGCAGCTACAAACCGACCAGCGGCCCGACCGGAGGAGGTTCCACACAGATGCCTCCACCGTCGAATACGGACCTGGTTTCGTCGGACGGCAGTTTACGAGTGCTATGAAAACGCTGGTAACAGGAGCGACGGGCTTCCTGGGAAGCCACGTCGCGCGGCAACTGGTGGAGCGCGGAGAAGAAGTGCGCGTGCTCGCGCGGGCGTCCAGCGACGTGCGCGCGCTGGAAGGCCTGGGAGCGGAGCGCGTGACCGGCGACCTGCGGGATGCGGCTTCTCTGGAAAGTGCCCTGGCGGGTGTTACGCGCATCTATCATGTAGCGGCCGATTACAGGCTTTGGGCTCGCGACTCCCGGGAGATTTACGAATCGAACGTGAACGGCACGCGGAACCTGCTGGATGGTGCGCGGCGCGCCGGAATTGAAAAATTTATTTACACCAGCACCGTGGCGACGATCGCGGTGCCGCACCATGCAGAACTGCCAAACGAGGCGACGCAGGCTTCGATCGGCGAAATGATTGGCCACTACAAGCGCTCGAAATTCATGGCTGAGCAATGCGTATTGCAGGCCGCCGAACAGGGGATGCCGGTGGTGATCGTGAATCCCACGACGCCCGTGGGGCCGGGAGACTGGAAGCCCACGCCGACCGGAAAAATTATTGTCGATTTCATGAACGGGCGAATGCCTGGGTACGTGGATACGGGCCTGAACTTTGTTCCGGTGGAGGATTGCGCGCGAGGGCACTTGCTGGCCGCCGAGCGCGGCCGCATCGGCGAACGGTATATCCTGGGAGGCCTGAACCTGACGCTGAAGGGCATGCTCGACATGCTGGCCGCGGTGACCGGGCGTCGCGCGCCGCGATGGAAAATTCCCCACGCGCTGGCCTACGCTGCCGGTTGCCTGGATACGGCTGTGTCGCGCGTGATGGGACGCGAGCCGCACATTCCTCTGGAAGGCGTGCGCATGGCGCGGCACAAAATGTTTGTCGATGCATCGAAGGCCGGGCGGGAGCTTGGATTTGTTGCCGGGCCGATGGAAGCCGCCGTCGCGCGCGCGGCGCGCTGGTATGAATCGAACGGATATATTGCCGCCAGGGGGGCGCAACCTGCCGTACGCGCCCATGCGGCGTAGGTGAGTGTCCGAGGCCATGAACATACTGGTGACATTTGCGGTTCAGGCGGAATTTTCGCCCTGGCAGAGGCGCAGGAATTTTATGCGGCTGCCCGGGAAACTGCCCGTTTACGAATGTCAATTCGGGGGAGCGCGGGTGCGCGCGGTTCTGACCGGCATGGGACAATCGTATGCGCTCGAAGCGATGCGCCAAGTGCTTCCCTCGCGGCCCGACATGTGCATTTCGACCGGGCTGGCGGGAGCCTTGCGGAGCACGTATCGCCCCGGAGATATTTTGGCGGCGCGCCTGGTGAGCGAGGTGGGCGAGCCGGTGGCCGTGGCCAGCCATCGCGAATTGCTTTCGACCGCCGTGGATTGCGGTGCGCGGCAAGTGGAGCGGTTTGCGACGTCGCGAACGATGGTGGCCCGCGCGGAAGATAAGCGCATTCTGGGAAGCCAGGCGGAAGCCGTGGAAATGGAAAGCTACACGATTCTGGCGGAAGCGGCGCGTTACGGCGTTCCGGCGCTGGCCGTGCGCGCCATCAGCGACACCGCCGAATTCGATATGCCCTACGATTTTGACAGCGTGCGTGATGACCGCGGCCAGATTCGCACCGCCGGCGTGATTGCCCAGGTGCTACGCCGGCCGTTCGGTCTGCCGGGCCTGATGGCCCTGGCTCGGGATTGCCGCGCGGCATCGAAACAATTGTCGGGTTTTCTGGACACATTTGCGGGAACGCTTGCGGACCGGTTGATTCCAATCGAGCAGGATACGGTGGCCGCGCGATGAGCCAGTCGGGAACCATACTCGAAGCTTCGTTCATGCCGCCTTCTGTGCCGCCCACAATGCGCGCGGCGGTCTACCGCGGCAAGGGAAGCGTCGTCGTCGAAACCGTGCCCGTGCCGGTGATTTCCGACGGGGAAGTGCTGATCCGCGTGGCCGCTTGCGGGATTTGCGGCACCGACATCAAGAAGATCGAGCATGGATTCGTGGCCGCGCCGCAAATTTTCGGGCATGAAGTTTCGGGAACCGTGGTGGCCGTGGGCGCGGGCGTTACAAAATGGAAGCTGGGCGACCGCGTCATGAGCTTTCATCACGTTCCATGCGGTGCGTGCTTTTATTGCGCGCGGCGCTTGTATTCGCAATGCCCCGGTTATAAGAAAGTGGGGTTGACGGCGGGTTTCGATCCCAATGGCGGAGGATTTGCGCAGTACGTGCGCGCGATGCCCTGGGTAGCCGAGCGCGGAATGGTGGCCGTTGCGGACGATGTCAGTTTTGACGAGGCCACGTTCATCGAGCCGGTCAATACATGCATCAAGGCCGTGGAAAAGGCGCGCGTGGAGGCCGGAGAAACCGTACTGGTGATGGGTTTGGGGCCGATCGGCCTGCTCTTGATGATGCTCTCGAAATTGCGCGGCGCCACGGTCATTGGCAGCGATCCAATGCCCGAGCGGCGCGCCAAGAGCGAATCGCTGGGCGCCGATGCGGCGCTGAATCCGCGCGACGGCCTGCTGGCGGATGAAATTCGCGCGCGCACCGGCGGGCGCGGCGCGGACGTGGTCTTGGTAGCGGTGCCCATTCCTTCGGCGCTGACCGATGCCCTGGCCCTGGCCCGGCCGGGCGGGCGCGTGCTGCTGTTTGCGCAGAACGATCCGCAGATGAAGATCGAGTTTCCGGCGGCTGCCGTGGGCGTCGAGGAAAAGGAAATTCTCGGCAGCTATAGCGCCGCGGTGGACCGGCAGGAAGAGGCCGCACGGCTGATTTTTTCGCGCCAGTTGCCGGTGCGCGATTTGATCTCGCACCGGTTTTCGTTGGAAGATATGGCCCGGGCGCTACAACTGGCGGCCCGGCCGGTGGGAGATTCCTTGAAAGTGGTGATGCATCCTTGATGCGAACCGAAGAGTTACGAAGCGGGAAGAATGGCCAGCGCAACGGTCACATGACCGCTGCGGTTCTCTATGGCAGCGAGAACCTCAAGATAGAGAGCGTGGACATTCCCAAACTCGCGGCGGACGAAGCCCTGCTGCGCGTCAAAGTGGCGCTGACGTGCGGCACCGACCTGAAAGTGTGGAAGCGCGGATACCACGCGCGCATGATTACGCCGCCCGCCGTCTTCGGGCACGAGCTGGCCGGGGTGGTCGAGCAGCTGGGTTCGGAAGTGAACGGCGGGCTGGCCGTCGGCGCCCGCGTGGTGCCCTCCAATTCGGCGCCCTGCAACGTCTGCCTGTTCTGCCGCAAGGGGCAGAGCAATCTGTGCGAGGATTTGCTGTTCAACAACGGCGCGTACGCCGAATACATGCGCATCCCGGGCCGCATTGTCCGCCAGAACATGCTGGTGATCCCGGAACACGTCTCATTCCAGGACGCCGCGATGGTCGAGCCGCTGGCCTGCGTGCTGCGCGGCATTCATGAGACCGGAATCCAATCCGGAGACACCACTATCGTCATCGGCTGCGGGCCCATCGGGCTGAAATTCATTCGCGTGCTATCCGCGCGCGGAGTGAAGGTCATTGCCCTGGGCAAGCGCACCAACCAGATTCGCGCCGCGGAAAAAGCCGGAGCGCGCGCCGCCTTCATCGCGCCTGATCTTTCCGATCCGATCAAGACCGTGCGCGAGCTGACCGAGCACGGCCGTGGCGCCGATTCCGTGATCGAAGCGGTGGGAACCTCGCAGACCTGGGAATGGGCGCTGCAGATGGTTCGCAGGGGCGGCACCGTCAATCTGTTCGGCGGCTGCCCGCGCGGCACGCTGGTGCCGGTGGACCCGAACACGCTGCACTATTCGGAAATTACGATTAAGTCCACGTTCCATCACACGCCCGAATTCATCCGGGAGGCGCTGGAATCGGTGTCGCGCGGCGAAATCCGCTCGAGCGATTTCGTGAACGCCGAAATTCCTCTCACCGAGCTTCCCAAAATGTTCGAGCACATGAAGCATCGCAACGGCGAAATGAAAGTCGCGGTGATCCCGTAGCAGGCCGCGCCCTCACGGAGTTTTTCGGGCCGCGCCGGGTTCTCCGGCGGACCACGCAACATGCAAAATCCCGCTGAACTCGAAATCGCCCGCCACGCGCCCGCGTCCGGCTGCTCGATTGCCGACGCCGAGCGCTACACGCGCTGGCTTGCCACGCACCACTACGAAAATTTTAGCGTGGTTTCCTGGCTGCTTCCCCGGCGCCTGCACCAGCATTTTTACAATCTCTATGCCTATTGCCGCTGGGCGGACGATCTGGGCGACGAGGTTGCCGATTCCGCGCGCGCACTGGAATTGCTCGGCGAGTGGGAACAGGAACTTCGCGAATGCTACGCGGGACGCGCGTCGCATCCCGTGTTCATCGCGCTTCGGGGCACCATCGCCGCCTGTGACATTCCCATCGAGCCGTTTTCCGATCTCCTCGTTGCGTTTCGCCAGGACCAGACCGTGCATCGTTACCCGACGTGGGACGACATGATCGGGTATTGCCGCTATTCCGCCAATCCCGTGGGGCGCCTGGTCTTGTATCTGTGCGGGTATCGCGACGCCGAACGACAGAAACTTTCCGACGCCACCTGCACGGCGCTGCAGCTGGCGAATTTCTGGCAGGATGTTTCCCGCGACCTCGAGAAGGGCCGCATCTACATTCCGCTGGAAACGCTTGCGGCGCATGGCCTGGCCGAAGACGACGTGGTCGCGCGGCAGTTCGATGCGCGATACGTTTCGCTGATGAAGGATCTGATTTCACGCACGCGCGGGTTGTTTCAGGAAGGCCTTCCGCTGGCCGGCACCCTCGATTCCGCGTTGCGCGTGGATATCGAGATGTTCAGCCGCGGCGGCATTGCCGTGCTGGACGCGATCGAGGCTGCCGGCTACAACACGCTGCAGTATCGGCCGTCGATTCCTAAGTCGAAGCAGGCCATGTTGCTCGCTCGCGCGCTCGTACAACGCCTGTTTGCGCGCGACCATGCGCCTGCGCCGTTCGCTCCTGCCGTGGCGCCGCGCCCTGCGATCGTGGAAGGCGGATTTCTCCCGTCGAACGTGGCCGCCGGCCCTCTTGGCGTGACAAGCCAGCTCGCGTGGTCGTACGAAAAATGCCACCAGATCGCTCGCGGCGCCCGCAGCAACTTTTACTACGCGTTCTATCTTCTGCCGAAGCCCAAGCGCGACGGCCTCGCAGCCCTGTACGCCTTCATGCGCCTGGTCGATGACGTTGCGGACGAAGGCGAAGACGTGGAGACGAAACAACGCGGTCTTGCCAAGTGGCGCGCCGCATTCGATGATGCGGTTACCGGTCAAAATCAGTTTTTTGGCGGCACGGCCGCAAAGCCCCTCGAGGAGCCTCTCTACGGCGAACGCGAAGTTTTACCCGCACTCATCGACACCATGCGCCGCTACAACATGCCCGCGCGCTATCTGCACGATTTGATTTCCGGCGCGGAAATGGACCTCACCGTCAAGTCCTATCCGACTTTCGACCGCCTGCGCGAGTATTGCTACCGCGTCGCCGGAACCGTGGGCCTTACCTGCACCCACGTTTTTGGCTATAGCGATCCCCGCGCGCTCGACCTTGCCGAAAAACTTGGCCTGGCCTTTCAGCTCACGAATATTATTCGCGATGTCCATGAGGATGCGTCACTCGGCCGCGTGTATCTGCCGGACGAAGACCTGGCGCGCTACGGCGTCTCGCCCGAGGATTTTTCGCGCAAGGAAGCGACGCTCGGCGTCCGCGAACTTTTGCGCTTTGAGGCCGATCGCGCCTGGCGGCTGTATGAGGAATGCGCCGAATTTATTGACCTGATCGACGCGGATAGCCGCGGCGCTCTCTGGCTGCTGGTGCACACGTACAGCGCGCTGCTGGCGCGCATCGAATCGCTCGACTTTGCGGTGTTCGGCGAGCGCGTTCGTCTGAGCAAATCCGAAAAAATGATGTTCATCGCCCGCGCGCGATTCGCGCGGCTGACCCGGGATAATGTCCTTGAAAAACGTGATCGTGATCGGCGGCGGCCTGGCGGGACTTTCCTCGGGCGTCGCGCTGGCTGAAGCGGGCTTCCGCGTGCGTTTGCTCGAACAGCGGCCCCATTTGGGCGGCCGAGCCGCGTCCTACGTGTTGCCGGGCGGCGAGCACGTGGATAATTGCCAGCACGTCACGCTGGGCTGCTGCACCAACCTTGCCGATTTTTACGCCAGGGCCGGCGCGGCGGACAAGATCCGGTTTTTCGACCGCCTGTACTTCGCCGCCCCGGATGGAAGACGCGGCTCGATGGAAGCCGCAGCGCTCCCCGCGCCCCTGCACATGGCGCCGTCGTTCGCGCTTTTCCCGTTGCTCGACTGGGCCGACAAACGCGCCATTGCCGCGGCGCTGCTGGCGATCGCGCGCAGCGGCGGGCGTCCCGGGGATGCTTCCGCTGCCGGGACCGGCATCACGATGCTGGCCTGGCTGCAAAAACACCGGCAGACCGAGCGAGCTATCCGAAGATTCTGGGAAGTGATTCTGGTCAGCGCGCTCGACGAAGAATTGGACAAGATCGACGCACAGTACGGCATCGACGTTTTCTGGAAAGCGTTTCTTTCGACGCGCGGCGGATATCGGATCGGCATCCCGCGCGTGCCGCTCGGCAATCTGTACGACGGCTGCAAGGAAGCGATCACCGGGCGGGGAGGGGAAGTGATCCTGCGCGCGGGCGTGCGCGGTTTTCTGGTGGCTGATGGCGCGGTGGAGGGCGTGGAGAGGGAAGACGGTTCGGTGGAAACGGCGGACTATTATCTGGCGGCGGTGCCCCAGGACGTCTTGCCCGAATTGCTGCCGCCGGAGGTGGCCGAGCGCGAGCCGGCATTCTCGAATCTGAAAAATTTGCGCGCCTCTCCCATCACCGGCGTGCATCTCTGGTTTGACCGGCACGTAATGCGCGAACCGTTTCTCACTCTGGTGGATTTGACCACGCAGTGGGTGTTCAATAAGACGCAATTATATGGCGAAGGCGGCGATAACAGCGGACAATACCTGCAGTTGGTGATCAGCGCGTCCTATAGCTTGACGCAACGTTCCCGCCAGGAAATCATCGCGCTGTGCCTCGAAGAACTCCACGGCGTCCTTCCCGCAACGCGCGAGGCCACGCTGGTGAAGGGAACCGTCGTTAAGGAAATGAGCGCCACTTTTTCGCCCGCGCCGGGCTCGGACCAGTGGCGACCCGCGCAGAAAAGCCCTCTGGCAAAACTATTTCTTGCCGGAGACTGGACTGCGACGGGCTGGCCGTCTACTATGGAAGGGGCGGTCCGCAGCGGTTACCTGGCTGCGGAAGCCATCCTCGCCGACGCCGGAACGCCGCGAAAATTCCTGCAGCCGGATTTGAAACCGGAATGGCTGGCGCGGCTGTGGGCGCGCGAATCCTGACCTGCATGCACTTCGCTCCTGAACGAGGAGCTTCACCGGGCCCCGGTTTTCTCCGATAGAAAAGTATTTTCGAGTGATTTCGATATTCGCGTGTTGTGCACGGCAATTCGGAGTATGATCTGAGCATCCCCCTGGAGGTTTTCTTTGGAGCGGAAGTATAAGCAACATGGCTACATGAGTGCGGACAAGCCCCAGAAAAAAGAGCGGCGCCCGCCGGAAGGCCACCCGAGACAGGATCAAATCGGCCCGCGCACTCCCCGCATGGTCGGCACTATCACGCGCGCGCGCTGCTCGAATTGCGGCGCGGTGCTGCAGCAGGGCTTTGATCCCAAAGGCAAGTGCCCGAAATGCGGTTACGAATTGCACTCCTGCAAACAGTGCGCTTATTTCGATACCGCTGCGCGCTTTGAATGCATGAAGCCCGTTCTCGAGCGCGTCGCCAGAAAAGACCAGCGCAACGATTGCGCCTTTTACGAATTCCGCACCACCATCGAAAAGGACACGGCGCCGTCGGCGCCCGCGGCCGGTTCGCAGGCTTCTCCGGAACGGGTTTCGCGCCCGCTCGATGCGCGCCAGGCGTTTGAAAATCTTTTCAAAAAATAGCCGGCGACTCCGTATTTTTCCGCGCGCCGATTCCGCGCCTGGAAATTAACGCAGAACGCCCGTTTGCAACCGCCTTCCGGAATTGCTATTCTGAAATTGCTGATGAGTTCCCTGTATGTGTTGCCCGCTCGAAGCCGCTACGAATTCTTCCCCGGAAAGGTCAACCCATGAAAGTTGCGATTCGCCATGGCAATGAGGAATGGCGCGAGCCAATCGAAAAGGAAACGGACCTGCACGCGGTGAAGCTGAAGAAACTGTTGAATCGGTACAATCCCGACCTGGTGCAGTTGCACGGAAATATCGAAAAGCATCCGCGCAAGGAAAGCTACTCGTTCACGCTGAATCTTTCACTCCCTACCGGCACGTTGCATGCGACTGGCGAGGGCGCCGACGTCCGCAAAAGCGTCAAAGCGGCTTTCGCCGAAATCGAAACGCAGGCCAAGAAGCACGTGTCCCTGCTGCGCAAGGATTACGAATGGAAGCGCAAACGGCCGCGGGCAAAAGTTCTGGCCTGAGCCGTCCGGGCGATCCCACCTAATCGGGCTGCGTGATGGCGAATTCCTAACGGGAAATCAGGTCTTTCCGGTTCTCTGGGCGGGAGAATTGGCCGCCGGTTGCTGCCCGGATTTGCCTGAAGCCGGAGGGGAATTCTGCGCGGGTTTCGTCATGGAATCGTCCGGTGATTTCTCGCCTTCGTGCCTCTTTGGAGATCGCTGGGCCAGCGAATCCAGCAGCAGCTTGGCGGCTGCGGGAGGCGCATCGCTGCCGTGCAGCACCACATCCTTCGCGTCCACCTTCTTGCCGTAGATTTTTTCATTCGCCGACCCATCGGCGCGCAGCGTGGAGCCGGACAACTGCGCGCCGGCGAAAAGCCCCTTGGCGCGGGCGAAAGTCAAAAGCTCGGATTTCATCATCGCGTCGGATTCCGCAGCCGCATCGCGGCCCACCGGGCCCGCGGTCGCGGTCACGTCGCCCCCAAGCTTGGTTTTGCTGGTCAGGATGGAACTCGCGCCCTTGTCGTTCATGACCGTGATCAGGATATCGGTGGAAGCTCCTCCAAGCGCGAGCCCCCACGTAACCCCCTCGAGCGCCACCATCGTCGGGGCTCCCCAGGGGCCATCGAATTTCTCGCCCGCCCTGCAGGTCATCGCGCCGCGCCCGAACGTCCCCCCAAATCCGCCGGTGAAGATGAAGCCGTTGCCCTTCTTGGTCCCAGGCAGCATGATCACGCAGTAGGAGCGATCGAGAACGAATTGCGGCATGCCGTGCTCCGGCTCATTCAAAATTTCGTTCAGAATTCTGCCGCAGTTTTCCAGCCGCTTGTCTTCCCGCTCCTCGTCCTCCCCCGCCGCCAGCGGCACGCTGACCAGGGTCAGCATCATCAGAAATGCAATCGCTTTGCGCATGTTTTGGCCTCGCGCGATTCTAGCACGCGTCCACCGCAGTCCGGCAGGGTTCCAAACGGGAGCGCCCCAATTCGCGATTTTCTTTTCCGGTGCATGATCCGGCGCATGTGCGCCAACTATTTTTCGTGTAAGATGGTTGGATTCAATTGCAGGGGCGTAGCTCAGTGGTAGAGCAGCGGCCTTTTAAGCCGAAGGTCGTGGGTTCGATCCCCACCGCCCCTACCAATCTTACTGATTACAATGCGTTTGATTCCGCATTTGACAACAAAACTCCGTTTGACAACAATTGAAACTAGTTTCCAGCAAACTTTTCTATTCTTGCCGAACGCACTTCCACTGCATCACGCTGTTGATTGCCCACCACGTGTCCATACACCCCGAGGGTTATTCTTGGATCGCTATGCCTCATTTGCTTCTGTACCACGGCCGGGCTTGCACCGTCCGCGAACAAGGCACTAGTAGCACCATGCCTCATGGAATGAAAGCCGCCACGTGGTATTCCCAGTTTTTCAAGCAGAGGGTGCAAGTTTTTCTCCCGCAGTTTGTTTGCTGAGAACGGCCGGTTGTTTCTATTCACGAAGAGCAGATCCGTGGTTCCGTCGTGATTTCGAAGGTGCTTCCTCAACCTTGATTCTGTACCTGGAGACAGAGGAAGGTCTGCGCTGCTTGCCTTAGACTTCACACCTTGGACCGTACGGGTGGCAGCATCAACGCTCTGTCGAATCCGTATAATCTTTCGACTGAAGTCGACGTCACTGATACGAAGGGCGAGGGTCTCTCCAATGCGGAGTCCGAGATCGCTGGTAATCGCATAAATGGTCCCATACGGTTCTCGAGCCACTTTAAGGATCTTACCCACTTCTTCGTCAGTGAAGCTTCGCTGCTCCTTCTTGACTCCCTCACTGGGCATGGTGATATCAGCGAGCAGGAAATTGCCGCAGGCATATTGCCATGCCCTGGCTGTGCGAAGGATGGATGATAAAGTCAGAAGCACATTTTCTACTGTTTTGCGGGACCGTCCGGTTGCGAGATACGCCACGAAGCTTTGAACGCTCTTTGTGTTTATCTCCGCCAACCTCAGACTCCCAAGCTTCGGTAGGATGTGCGCCCTGAGATGTGATTCTGCCGCACGAGCAGTGCTGCTCTTCTTCATTACCGCCACGCTGGTACGCCACTCTTCAACAAATCCCTCGAGTGTGAGACCGGACCTTGGCGGAAGGTTCGCCGATGAATTCACATGGTCAAGATACGGCTGGAATCGCCTCCGAGCCGCACGTTCTGACAGACTGCTGACCGGGCCTAACACCACACACCGCTGCATGCGTTTGAATGTTCCATCCGATTGCAGAACATCTTCGCGGTACATGCCGTAGCGTGTTGGCACCTTGCCTCGGATAATCAAAGTTCCTTTCTGAAAACGTCTTCTCAAGGCTACTCCTGCCTGCACGGGCGAAGACGTAGCATCTACGAAGGTAGCACCTGGCCTGCCAGTTGTCACTGATGTGCAGAAAGGCTCCTCAAATCTGTCCCACATCTCCTGTGTCATTGGTTCATAGGCGGTTAACTCCCAACGCAGTCTAATCGACGGGCTCGCGTGAGTTTTCATTTTGCTGTGAGAAGCACGTCTAGTGGTAGCAATGTCCTGGATCTAAGGTCTTATTTCGATCTTGAGTGCCCCAATTCTAACTCCAGTCGTCATCGATTGAAAGACAAAACTGCGTAAATCGTCAGTCAGGCGTGCATTTTCTATGCATGCGCTTGGCGTGTCATATCTTGTCACAAGATGCGCTGAGGTGTCACTTGATGTCATATGATGTCAGATGCAGTACTTACTGTTACGGTAAAATACTTGTTGACACGCACATTTTCTCGAGGTAGCGTGCGGTCCGCGAATTAACTCACCTGTTGGCGAACCTGCGAAGCGCGGGGGCCCTGGCCCTTTTATCTGATCAGCCCCCGTTAGGTGGAACCCGGGAACGAGGCCGACGGCCTAAGAGCATTGAGATTGAGGAGGCACTACATGATTAAGGATGTATTGGCCTACGCCTCTATGGAGCTGCGGAACTACTTAACCAACCCGAGCTTCAAAGCGTTTTACAACATCGCACATCGCACGCGAATCGAGGCACTGATTGTCGAGATGGACGCGATCTGCGCATTGCCAGATATCGACAGGCTACCGGAAGGAACATTGGAAGCGCGAGAAGAAGCAATGGATCAATGGCACAGGGAAAGGAGTCGCCTCCGGGAGGACGAGGAGGCCGAACATGAAGCAGAAGCAAAAAAGCATGTGAAACCCAAACCTGACGATCGGGGGCAAGGCGAAGAATTGGACACCGAACTGTGGCCAGACTAGGTGTTTAGTCCACAAGAGTCGGATTGGGGTAGCACTAGAAATAGGATTAAAACATGTCCTACGACCACATTTGGAAATGCCCAAGTCTCAAACGAGAGGATTGGGTCGAATTGCGCGAGAAATTGCAGGGACTGACGGGAGAGACGCTGGAGGAGAGGTTTCAAATCTATTCGGAGGCGATGGATAAAGAGCTTCAGCGATATGGGAATTACAAAGTCCTGATTTCGATGGGCGAAAACCTTTCAATTGACGAAGTTTATTTCTTCCTCCATGAGGGAGATGCGCGTCGCTTCTTCCTCGGCGGACCTCTAAAACCTGGCGAACAGGGCTATCGAGAGCAGGGATACTTTGAACAGGGCGCTGGCCAGGGCGGCTGTAACAGAGGTGCAAGTTTCGGTCGGGTTGAACTCCACATCGACGGCAAGCCGATCGACAGGCGTTAAAGAGATAGACCGCGGACAGCGATTTAAAACACGCTAGGACGCAACTCGATAATGCGCTCGACGTCTTGCGCCGAAGCGTGCCTTTGTAGTTGCCGGGCACCGCCTGTAGGAAAGGGAGGAAATATGAATGCCGGAAAGCGAAGCGAACCTGGGCCACCAAACGTCTGGCGGGACTTCGGTGATAACGACCGAACGATGGACACGGAAGTGGGGTTCCACGCGCACGTTTGCCGGAGGTCATCCGGCTGGATTCCCCGAGCTACCGATCCAATTACAAAGCGGTTCGTCGATCTGCCGCCATGGTAGTGATCGGGGAAGCGCGGCAGAAGCGTGAAAGAGCAGCAAGAGCATAAGTGAACGCTTGGGCGGGAGCAATCTGGCTCATGGATTCACGTTATGGGGCGCGGATGTCAGGCCGGCGGCAACATTGCAAGAGGTTACGAACTACTGACCGGGCGTAAACAATTTTTGCCGATAAGGCCTGAGTGTAAGACAGGCACGGCAAAGGAGGAAGAAAATGGCACAAACCCGATTGAACCCAGATCTTCGGAGAATGACACAGATTGAAATTTATCCTACGGGAATTCCGCATTGGAAAAACGACTTGAGCGAACCCGAAATAAAGGTAGCGACAGGTGCGCAGGAAAGGACGGAATCAATTCTCACGGAAACATTGAATGAAAAAGACGAGGACGCAGCAATTCGCGGAATTTTGGTCGCGGTAGCTAATTGGAATTGGGAAACACCCATTGTTGCTATCGCGCAAGCTTCCGTCACTTTGCAAGGCACGGAAGGTCCATTTCGACAGTTTGGGATCGAGGTGATGAGGTTGTTAAACGAAACATTTAAGAATAACGCGTTCAATTCGAGTGAAGAAAAGAGCAGTTCCAACTGAAGAGGCAGGAGGCGCTGCGCATGAATACTTGTGAAAAGGCGCAGCGCCTTATGCCGCTGGTGACGGGAGGCTGGGGCGCTGGGCGCGGGATTCGTGCAGGAGAGCCGTTCGAGCGGTTTCAAATTGAAAGGGGGTCAATGGCGTCTCCAGAAAAGAAACCAATCGCTGGCAGCACTGGAAAGTTCGTTTTCCAATGGAAGTTGCTCGGCACGACCGTCGTGGAAGCGGCCACAAAAAATGAAGCCCTGAGACTTTTTCAGGAAAGCCATAGACCCGAAATTACGCTGGCTGGGTCGCACACAAACCTAAGACTAACAATTCTCATTCACGGAAAAAAGCAACAGGAAAAGCAACAGGAGAAGCAAGAGGAAAAGCCCAGTGCTAAACGCCGGAGCGAAAATGTTTTCGAGGAATACAGCTAGGGCAAATCGCGGAGCTGGTGATGGCGCGGCAGGGGCAGGTGATTCGCACAGGTGCCCAGATAGAATCGAGGTGAATCATGAACGAACCAATCGGAAATAAAAAAGCTGGCGACCGACTTCTGTTTTCGGAAATGCCGGGCTGCTTTTTGTGCGGCTGGACGGCGCGGTTGAACGGGTCGCGGAAAAGTTTTTCAAATTGCAAGCGGAACAACTTGGGGAACGGTCATGAATGCCGCACTGGAAAAAATGCTGAATGAGTTGGAAGCTTCACGCACGTTCGGCGCGGTCGAGATCATCTATTGCGACGGCAAACCTGTGACCTTGCACATCAAGCGTACGCTGAAAATGAGCGGCAACCCAGACATCCAACGAGAAAATCGGGAAGAACACAATGGAAGCCGACAAACAGACAGTCGATAGCCAGCTTGACAATGCGCTGAATGCGTTGGCCCGTGGATTTGCCGTTTTTCCTTGTGAGCCACGATCAAAAAGGCCCGCTGGAAAAGTGGTGCCCAACGGCGTGAAGCAAGCCAGTACCGATGAAGCGACTATTCGGGGATGGTGGAAGATCAATCCCGATTTCAATCCTGCAATCACGGGCGGCGTCATTGTGGACGCTGACTCTGGTCTCAACTCGCTGAAGGAAGCGACTAACTTCGCGCTGCTGAATGACTTCCCGCCAACACTGATTGTGCGGACCGGCCGGCGCGACAGCTACGGGGCGCAATTTCATTTTTCAGGCACAGCCGTTAACGGCCTGTACACGGCAAACGGTGTGGCAGGCGAAATCCGCTGCAAGAATGAATACGGTATGGCACCCGGCGCGATTCACCCAATCACTGGTGAGCGGTACGAAATTGTTGTGGACTTACGTCGCGCAGTTTGTCCGTCTGATCTACTGAAGAATTTCCGAAAATCCTCCCCATCGCCCAAGGAACCGAACGCGGGCTTCAAAGTTGGCGAAGGCGAGCGATTCTATTGGTTGAGGTCGCAGTGCGGCAGGTTGGTCAACGCGGGCCTCAGTGGTGCGGCATTGTTCGCCGCACTCAAGTCTCTGAATGAGAAGTTTTGTGAGCCACCCAAGCCTGATTCCGTTTTGCAAGAGTTGGCCGACGCTGGGACCGCAAAGTTTTCGGCAAACGTCCAACCGCCACCAAGCCAGCGCAGGAAGGTGTACGGCGAGGAGCGGATCCGCTTTCTCACGGAAAAGGCCGAAAGATTCTATCGGCCGAACTTCCCTGAACATTTGATGTACTACGAATTGTCCGACCACAATGCTGTGTCGTGCGTGCCGCCACTTCCAAGGGGTGAGCTTCGCCATTTATCCGTTCATGTGTACGAGCGACTTTCCGGCGAAACGGTGCGGACCTATCCCGGCATGTTTGAAGACGATGAACAGAACGCGACCGATACCGGATATGGCAAACATTTCATCCGAGATCACGGGAGCTTTGTCCGATACAACTCTGAAACAAGGGAATGGCTGACGTATTGGAAAGGCGTCTGGCGCGTCACTCACGATGACGTGGCCGTGGCGCGGTATTTCAAGGAGCAGTGGATTGAGCGGGAAAAAGCCGTCAAAGCATCTTTGGCAAGCCTTGCGCCGGGAGTGTCCGCAATTGATGCGAAAGAGGCTGGGGACTCAAAATACGTTATCTCGATGCTTGAATCATCCATCCTTGAACTTTACAAGAATGAAAAGCGCAAGCTGGCGTACGCACTCAACGGTCAGGAGTCGAGAAACATCAACTCCGCTCTGGAGTTGGCGCGAACCGAAGACGGCATCCAGATTAGCAATGTGGACCTTGATTCGGACCCGTTGCTGTTCAACTGCCTCAATATGGCGCTCGACCTTCGCACATCGGAACCAGTGCAGCACCGGATTGATTTGCTGTGCACAAAGCAATCACCAGTGACCACCTCTACTAGAGCCTCTTCCCTGATGGAGGATTATGAGGAAGACGTCTGCCCGGAATTTGAGAGGATCCTTTCGCGCAGTTTGCCCGATGAATCGACCCGGGAATACCTTCAGGATTTCTTCGGGCTATGTCTTTCCGGCCTCATGGT
>JAIQFG010000005.1 GCA_020073375.1 Terriglobia bacterium
TGCGCGTGCAGAATGGGCGAGTAACTGGGGCCGCGAATCATGCCCGCGAGCAGAGCGGCTTCGTCCAGCGTCAACTTGCCCACGGGCTTGCCGAAGTAATATTCGGAGGCGGCTTCAAAACCGTAGTTGCCGTGGGAGAGATAAATCTGGTTGCAGTACATGGTCAAAATCTGCTGCTTGGAATAGTGGCGCTCGATCTGTATGGCCAGTAGCGCTTCCTGAATCTTGCGGCCCATGTGGCGGTCGGAGCGGTCCAGAAATAAAGTGCCGGCAAGCTGCATGGTGATGGTGCTGGCGCCTTCGACCACGCGGCGTGCCAGAATATTGCGCCAGGCGGCGCCGGCCACGCGCGTGAAATCGACGCCCCAGTGCTGCTCGAAATGCTGGTCCTCGGTGGTGAGGATGGCGTCCTTCAGGACTTGCGGAATCTGTTCGTAGGTGAGCAGGACGCGGCGCTGCAGCGCGAAATTGCCGACCACCTGGCCGTCGTCCGCGTACAGTTCGGTGACGATTTCGGGGCGGAAATCCTCCAGCGCGCGGACCTGCGGAAGATCGCTGGAGTAAACAAAGATGAGGCCCGTGGCCGTGCCCAAGGCGATGGCGCCAATCAGCAATAGGGAGAAAGCGAGGCGGCCGACAACCTTGCGGCCGCGCAGTTGCAGCGTAATCGGCGGCAAATCTACCATGAGAGATTTATTCTAGCGCAATTCGCCGAAGAGGATGGTGAGATCAGGAAGACACTGTTTCCTGGCGGGCTGCAAGTACAGCCCGCACCCGTTCCGCACGTTTCTTGATGAGAAACGCGCCGACGGTCACGGCCAGCGCGAGAACCAGCAAGCTGCCGTCACGCGCCAGGGTAAGCGGGCCCAACTTTTCGCTATTGCCGAAACAGCCGCAAACGATTTCCAGGCCCAGAACGTAGGCGCGCGCCATGCCGCCGATGAACGCCAGAAGCAGCACGCTAGCAACGATGCCCACCCAGCGCAATGCAATGCCGGAGATCAACGCCAGGCCGAGCGCGACCTCAAACCAGGGCAGTACGCGGCCCATCAACTCGACCGCCCAGAACGGCACCATGTTGTAGGAATTGATGGCCATGCCGAAAAAGAAATAGTAATCGCTGAAATGCCAGGCACCGTTGAAGTGCAGCTTGGTGTAGGCGGCCACCACAAATACCAGGCCGAGCGCGACGCGCCCGATGAGCAGGAGCGCGCGCGGCCAAGCAGCCGGGCGAGCGGAGGTGTCGGCGGAAATCGCGGTGGTGGCCATGATTATTGGCGCAGCAGGTAGTCGAAATATTGTTTCAGTAATTTGTAATCCACGCCGCCGCCCGGAAGGGCTTCGGTCTTTCCGTGCGCGGTCACGAACACGGTGGGAGTCTGATTCACGCTGCGCTGGTTGCCGAGACTCTTGTCCCGGTCGATCGAGGCGTTGATTTCCGCCAGGTGCTGCGCCTCGTAGGCTTGAAATTTTTTGAACGTCGCGGGCGGAAACGACCCGGCGACCACTTCCTCGATATTTCCCTTGATGGACCACTGCTCCTGATGATCGTAAAGGGCGCGCTCGATGGCTTCAAATTGTCCGGATGCGGCGGCGGCGTTGGCCAGGCGCGCGGCTTGCATCGCATAGGGATGAATCTCCAGAGGGAAATCGCGATGCACCAGGTAGACCTTCCCGGGAACCACGTAGTCGTCGATCACCTGCTTGACGGTGCTTTCAAAAAACGAGCGGCAGGCCGGGCATTGAAAATCACCGAAAACTTCCATGGTGATAGGGGCACTGGTCGAGCCAATGCCTTTGCGGATCGCTCCTCCGGCGGCGAGGCCGGCACCCTGGGGAATGGGCCGAGCCGATACAGCAAGGGAGGAGGCCATGCCCACGATCAGGAAGAAAATTCCGATGCGGCGGACGAGAAAAGTATTCACGCGATGCTCTCCTTGAATTTTCTGATCGGCGTATTCTAACCCCAATCGGGCAAATTCCGCACTCGAATGAACGTGCGCGCTGCAGGATCCTTTGCTCGGACCGGAATTTGCAGGGCAGACACTCCTTTCTTTCCAATTTCGAGTGACGCCACGCAGAGTCAAAACCGGACAGCCAAGAGCGTGTGCCCTACATAAGGTATAGACGTGCGGGAAAGCGACATGGTTGTCGCAGGGGAGTTCATTCCAGGCCGTCCTGCAAATCACGCGGAAATGGATTTCCTGCAGGGAGGCGAAAAGGTGACATAAGTGCCTACAAATAAAGATAGATACAATGCAATCAAACTACTTGACAAGGATACACTCAATGTATATAATTTCTGCGTGTTAAGCACTCATACCGGCTGGGTCTGGGCTGAGCTTGCGTCCGAGCTCTGTGTTCGCGACAGATGCCTTGGAACGGTTGGGGCGGAGAGATTGCCTGAATAGGGAGGGTTGGCTGCAATGAGCAAAATTATAGGAATCGACCTGGGAACAACGAATTCGGTGGTTGCCGTGATGCAAGGAGGCGAGCCTGCAGTAATCCCGAACCAGGAGGGCGGAAGGACTACGCCGTCCGTGGTGGCCGTCACCAAGACCGGGGAGCGATTAGTCGGGCAAGTGGCCAAGCGCCAGGCGGTGACCAATCCTGAGAATACGATTTATTCGATCAAGCGGTTCATGGGCCATCGGTTTGACGAAGTCACGGAAGAAACCAAGCGCGTGCCCTACAAGGTGACCAAGGGCCCGCACGACGACGCGCGCGTGGACATTTTCGGCAAGGCTTACAGCCCGCCGGAACTTTCCGCGATGATTCTGGGAAAGCTGAAGACCGCGGCTGAGGATTTTCTGGGCGAGAAAGTGACCAAGGCGGTTATCACCGTCCCCGCGTATTTCAACGACAGCCAGAGGCAGGCGACCAAGCAGGCCGGCGAAGTGGCCGGCTTGGAAGTGCTGCGCATCATTAACGAACCGACGGCCGCGGCGCTGGCCTACGGCTTGGACAAGAAGAAGGACGAAACGATCGCGGTCTACGACCTGGGCGGCGGCACGTTTGACATTTCCATCCTGGAAGTTGGCGAGGGCGTGGTGGAAGTAAAAGCCACGGCCGGAGATACGCACCTGGGCGGAGACGACATCGACAATCGAATTGTCGATTGGCTGGCCGCGGAGTTCAAGAAAGACCAGGGCATCGACGTCAGCAAGGATCGCATGGCGATTCAGCGGCTGAAGGAAGCCGCGGAAAAGGCCAAGATCGAGTTGTCGCAGGTGCAGGAAACCGACATCAACCTGCCGTTCCTGACGGCCGACGCGTCGGGCCCCAAGCACCTGCAGTTGAAGCTGACGCGCGCCAAGCTCGAGCAACTGATGGAAGACATCCTGCAGCGCACCATCGGGCCGACCAAGCAGGCTTTGTCGGACGCGGGCGTGACGCCGGACAAGATCGACGAAGTGGTGCTGGTGGGCGGCTCGACGCGTATCCCACGCGTGCTGCAAATCGTGAAGGACCTGTTCGGCGGCAAGGAACCGCACAAGGGCGTCAACCCGGACGAGGTGGTCGCGGTGGGCGCGGCGATTCAGGGCGGCGTGCTGGGCGGCGAGGTGAAGGACATTCTGCTGCTGGACGTGACGCCGCTGTCGCTGGGCGTCGAAACGCTGGGCGGCGTGATGACCGTGCTAATCCCGCGCAACACCACGATTCCGACGCGCAAGTCCGAGACGTTTTCGACCGCGGCGGACAACCAGCCTTCGGTCGAGATTCACGTGATGCAGGGCGAGCGCAAAATGGCGCCGGACAACCGCACGCTGGGCAAATTCCATCTGATGGGAATTCCGCCGGCGCCGCGGGGCATGCCGCAGATCGAGGTCACGTTCGACATCGACGCCAACGGCATACTGAATGTCTCGGCGAAGGATCACGCCACCAACAAGGAGCAGAAGATCACGATCACCGCTTCCACCGGCCTGAGCAAGGACGAGGCCGAGCGGATGCGCAGCGACGCCGAATCTCACGCCGAGGAAGACAAGAAGAAACTCGCGGAGATTGAGGCGCGGAACCTGCTTGACAACCGGGTGTATCAGGTCGAAAAGCTGATCGCCGACAATCGCGAGAAGCTTTCCGAATCCGACACAAAGCCGGTGGAAGAGGCCTTGTCCGCGGCGAAGTCAGCGCTGTCCGGTGGCATCCTCGACCAGATTACGTCGGCGACGCAGAACCTGGAACGCGCCTCGCACAAGCTGGCTGAAGTGCTTTACCAGAGCGGCCAGGCCACTGGAGCGCAGGCGGGGGCTCCCGGATCGAGCGACGGCGCATCGGGCGCGGCAGGCGGAGCGAAGCCGGGATCGAGCTCCGCGCCTCCGGGCGAGGTGATCGACGCCGAGTACGTGGACGTTGACGAAACGAAGAAGCCGAATTAAGGCAGGATGAATCGGATTGCGCAGGGGACGCGATTTCGTGTCCTTTGCGCTGTCCATGTATTCCGAAATTTCACAGGAGCTGCCGTTGACCACGTACGAAGGCATCAAGCGGGCGGGACCGCCGCAGGCAATTCAAAAGCTTCGCGAAGATTTGTACATGGTGCAGATCACGCTTTCCGAGACGCCGAGCGCGGATTGGAAGCGTCTGTTTTACGAGACGCAGCAGGCTCCGCCGCCGGATTTTCCTCCGCGCGGAGTGGACTTGAGCGCGAATTTTGCGCGTTTCCGGTCGGACGCGGCCAGCGTGGAGGCCAAGACGGCGTGGATCGACCGCTGGATCGAGCGCGCGAATCAAAAGGAAGCGGCAATGGGCGGCAGGCTCGATCAGGAACGCAAGCAGCGGCGCGAGGATCACGCGCGCGAGCAGCAGGAACTGGCGGCTATCAACACACGCTGGGAAAAGTTGTAGGGCGAGCCGCCACAGGCTAAGACCCTGGATTTTTGGGCGCATTTCGGCACGGCTGAAGCCGTGCCCTACAAAAAATGGCTACCACGGCAAAACAAGATTATTACGATCTGCTGGGCGTCCCGCGCAAAGCGGCGCAGAAGGAAATCCGCGCGGCCTACCGGAAACTCGCGCGCAAGTATCATCCCGACCTAAATCCCGGCGACAAATCCTCGGAAGAAAAATTCAAGCAGGTGCAGGAAGCCTACGACGTCCTGTCCGACACCAAGAAACGCCAAATGTACGACCAGTTCGGATTTGAAACGCCGGGCGCGGCCGGAATGCCAAGCCCGGGCGATGGCGGAGACGTCCATTTCGATTTCGGAGGATTCGATTTTGGCGGAGGCGGCGGCACGGGCGGCGGGCCGAGTTTTCGCGATCTGTTCAGCCAATATTTTCGCGGCGGTGGCGGAGTGGCGGAGGCGCCCACTCATGCCGAGCCGGGCTCCAGTCTGGAATATCAGATTGAAATCACGTTCTGGGAAGCGGTGCGCGGGACGGTGAAGAAGCTGACCATCGCGCGCATGGACGCCTGCACGGACTGCCACGGCACGGGCGCGGTGGGGCAGTCGCAAACGTGCACGGCCTGCGGCGGCTCAGGACAAGTGGCGCAGACCAGCGGGCGCATGCGATTCAATCTGACGTGCACGCGCTGCGGCGGCACCGGGCGGCTGAAGAACATGTGCCGGCTATGCGGCGGCGAAGGGCGCGTGCGCCGCGTGGATACGATCGAAGTTCGCATTCCCGCGGGAGTGCAAACCGGGTCGCGCGTGCGCGTGGCGGGCAAGGGCAACGCCGGAACGAACGGCGCGCCGACGGGCGATCTCTACATCATCACGGACGTGCAGCCGCATCCGTTTTTCAACCGGCGCGGCGACGACCTCTATACCAGCGTGCCCATCACGGTGACCGAAGCTGCGCTCGGCGCGAAGATCGAAGTGCCCACGGTGGACGGGCGGTCGCTGTTGCGCGTGCCTCCGGGCACCAATAGCGGGCAGAAACTCCGGCTGCGGGAAAAGGGCGTGCCGTCCGTGCGCGACCCCAGGCATCGAGGAGACCAATACGTCGAATTGCAGGTGATGGTGCCCAAGCCGATCGATGAACGCGTGCGCGAACTGCTGAAGGAACTGGAAAAACTCGCGCCGGAAGATCCCCGCAAGGATCTTTTCGACCGGGCGAAGGCGTAAGGAGCGCAGCCATGCCGCGCGTGAATGCAAAACGGAAAAAGGCCCGCGCCGGATACATGATTTCGGCCGTCGCGGAACTCTACAAGTTGCACCCGCAGACGCTGCGGCTCTATGAGCGCGTCGGCCTCTTGAAGCCTTCGCGTTCGCAGGGCAACACGCGGCTGTACACGGATGCGGACCTGGAACGGCTGGAAGTGATCCTGACGCTGACGCGCGAAATGGGTGTCAATCTCGCAGGAATCGAAATCATCCTGAACATGCGCGAGAAAATGAGCGAGATGCAGCACCAGATGGAGGCGTTCACGTCGTTCGTGCAGCAGGAACTTTCGCGCGGCCTGCGTGGAGCGCCGCGCGCTTCGGATAACGCGCTGGTGCGCGTGCCGCCGCCAAAGGTGATCCGCGTCCACAAGAGCGAATCAACCACGGATAAACATAGATGAGGGCGAGCAAGGGATTAGGTGGTAGGGAGTAGGTTTTAGGTTTTAGGTTTTAGGTTTTAGGTTTTAGGTTTTAGGTTTTAGGTTTTAGGTTTTAGGTTTTATCAGTGTTGATCTGTGTTCATCCGTGGATTCGATTTTCTCTTTTCCACACTCACGCTTGCTTTCCACAGGGCAACTCATCTTGCGCATCTCGCGGTGTGCGCCTATGCTGGCGACATGGCGCGACCTGATTGCACTGTGTGCGGCGGAACCGGATGGAAGACGGTCGAGCGGCTTGAGGAAGACGAAAAGCCGAAGCGCGTTTCCTGGATCAAGCCGACATCCGACCCCGACGTAATGCGCCGGGTGTGGGCGGTGCCGTGCGATTGCACCGGGGACGACCGCGCGGCGCGCGTCATGGCGCGCGCGCGCATCCCCAAGCGCTACGAGCATTGCGATTTCGACAACTTCGATACCGACGTCTACGACGCCGCGCGGGAATCGGCCGGATGGAACCGCAGCCTGGAGCAGGCCAAACTGGTGGCGGAAGGGTTTGCGCGAGATTATCCGGCCGGCACCGAAACCGGCCTGCTGCTGATGGGGCCGTGCGGCGCGGGCAAAACGCATCTGGCGGTGAGCGCGCTGCGCCAGATTGTGTTGCGCGGGCACACCGGACTTTTCTACGACTACCGCGAACTGCTCAAGGAAATTCAAGGCAGCTACAACGCGGAAAACCAGACGACCGAATTGGGGATCCTCGAACCCGTGCTCACGGCGGACGTGCTGCTGCTAGACGATCTGGGCGCAAGCAAGCCTTCTCCCTGGGCGCTGGAAACGGTGGGGCACATCCTGAATTCCCGGTACAACGAGCGGCGGATTACTCTGCTGACCACGAATTACCTGGATAGCGGCCCTGCAACTCCCGCTGCGCCAGCGCCACGACTGCCCTCGGGACAGGCTGTTTCCGCCGCGCGCGAGGATTCTCTTGAGGATCGGCTCGGACGGCGCATCCGTTCGCGGCTGTATGAAATGTGCCGGACGGTCGAGCTTTTTGCGCCGGATTACCGGCGCGAGGTGCGTCAGGCGGGAAGAGTGCGTTCGTGATTCGTGAGTTGTGATCTTCTAGAGCCCTCCGGTATCTGTGGTAGCCTCTTCGATTAGTTTTGAATTTCTGCGTGCGTCTTTGCGAAACAGGCTGGCGCAGCGCCAAGTAGCACAGCCACTCCTGGCTGTGTGGGTTTGTACGCATGGGCCGCGGGGCAGTTCCCGTTAAAATTGCGAAAACCACACAGCCAGGAGTGGCTGTGCTACCCGCCCGGCTTTCATTGACATAGGCCACGGGGCGCGGGTATCATCGCCTCCGTGCGGCCCCTGGGTGGGAGCCGCGCTTCCTTCCTTGCACCGTCCCGTGACTCGGAAGATAACTCGTTATTGATACGTCATGGGTGAAGGCAGGACCTCACTGGAGGCCATTAAGATGTTTTCCGACAACGAAAACCCCGGCGCGGAGCTTTCCGCCGGACAGTCCGCAACCGCCGCCACACCGGCGCCGGAAACCACTTCCACGACCGAAGCGGAATCTTCCGTTCCCGTTCATGCGCAAGCCGAGGCTGCGCTTATCGCCGCTCCCGTAGCGGCGACTTCCGAGCCGGCCGCCGTGACCGTGGCTCCGGCCGAACCCGTCGCCGCGCCGGATGGGCCGGCCGCGGTCGAACATTCCGACGTGAGCGAAATGGTGGAGACAGACCTGGAGTCGGGCGAAGCTTCCACCGAATCCACCGCCGAAATGGAAAAATTGATGGAGCAGTACGCCACGCCGCATCAAGCGCCGGCCGAGGGCGAGGTTGAATCCGGCCAAGTGGTTGCGATTACGGATTCCGGCGTGGTGGTGAACCTGGGCGGCAAGACCGAGGGATTGATTCCGGCGCAGGAGTTCGCGGAACTGGATGGGCCGTTTCCGCTGGTGGTCGGGCAGCCGGTGGAGATTCAGCGCACCGGCGACCACAAGGACGGCATGGTGCTGCTCTCGTACCAACGAGTGCGGCGCCGCCAGGCGTGGGCGAAGATTGAAGAGGCCTACCGCAAGAAGGCGGACATTACCGGAAAAGTGGTGGATCACATCAAGGGCGGTCTGGTCGTCGATATCGGTGTGCGCGCGTTTTTGCCCGCGTCGCAGGCGGATATTCATCCGGTGCGCGACCTGGACGAATGGAAAGATCGCGAACTGACCGTGCGCGTGCTGAAGATGAACCGCAAGCGCGGCAACGTGGTAGTAAGCCGGCGCGCGATTCTGGACGAGCAGGTGGCGGCGCAGCGGCAGACCATGCTGGACAACCTGGCCGAAGGGCAAGTGGTGAAGGGCGTGGTGAAAAACGTCACGGGCTACGGCGCGTTCGTGGACTTGGGCGGGATCGACGGGCTGCTGCACATCACGGATATGTCTTGGGGACGCGTGGCCAGCCCGCTGGACGCGGTGTCGCCGGGCGAGGAAGTGGAAGTCAAGATCCTGAAGTATGACAAGGAAAAAGGGCGCGTGTCGCTTGGGCGCAAGCAATTGCTGCCCGATCCCTGGGCCTCGGTGGTGGAGCGCTACACGCAAGGCAAGAAGCTCACGGGAAAAATCATGGGTCTGACGGACTACGGCGCCTTCGTGGAAGTGGAACCGGGCATCGAAGGCCTGGTGCACGTCAGCGAGATGAGCTGGTCCAAGCGCAAAACGCATCCCTCGAAAATCGTGAAAGTGGGAGACGAGGTGGAAGTCGTTGTGCTGGGCGTGGATTCCAATGAGCGGCGTATTTCACTGGGCATGAAGCAGGCGCAGTCCGATCCATGGCAGCAGCTCGCCGACAAGTATCCGGTGGGCACGGTGGTCAGCGGAAAGATCCGCAACCTGACCGAGTTCGGCGCGTTCTTGGAAATCGAGGAAGGATTCGACGGGCTGATCCACGTCAGCGACATTTCCTGGACCGGCCGGATCAAGAATCCGGCGGACGTCTACAAGAAGGGCGACGCGGTCGAAGCCAAGGTGCTGAAGATCGATCAGGCCACGCGGCGCGTTTCGCTCGGCGTCAAGCAGGTGAACGACATCTGGTCGTCGTGGTTCGAGAAGCACAAGGTGGGCGACCTGGTGCGCGGCAAGGTGTCGCGCGTTACCACGTTTGGCGCGTTTGTCGAGCTGGCCGACGGCATCGAAGGCCTCTGCCACATTTCCGAGATCGACGAGCGGCGCGGCAAGGGCGACAAGTCCGCAGCGCCCCCCCGGCCGGGCGTGCGCCAGAGCGGCCTGCTCGATCCGGGCCGCGACTACGAATTTAAGATCGTGAAAATCAGCCAGGACCAGCATAAAATCGGACTCAGCTACCGCGCTGCCATCAAGCAAGCGGAACGGCGCGACATGGATGACTACCGCTCGACCAAGTCTTCGGCGAAAGCAACAATCGGCGACGCCATCATGGCCAAGCGTTCGATGTAACCGCTCCGGCGTCCCCCGGACCGGAGTTGTAAGTTTTTATTTCCCTTAAGCCTGATTTGGTGATATGGAAATGCCACCAAAGGCTGCTCGCTGCAGGGGTTAGTTCAGCGAGTGCATGGCGTGTGCCTGAGACGCGCCTCGCCCGAGTACCCGGCGGGTGCAACCTAGAAACTGGCGGAGCATATATCGATGACCGATTCCACCGTGACAAAAGCGGACCTCGTAGAAGAGGTTGTTCGCGTCACTGAACTTCCACGCAAAGAATCCGAAACCGTGGTCGAGACCATTTTCGAGAGCATCATCGGCGCGCTGCAGGGCGGCGATCGCATCGAGATCCGCGGGTTTGGCAGCTTCCGCACGCGCCAGCGCCGCGGCCGCACCGGGCGGAACCCGAAGACGGGCGCAAAGGTCGAAGTGCCGCCCAAGAAAATTCCGTTCTTCAAGCCCAGCAAGGAACTGAAGGATCATGTCAACGGCGGCGCGCATGCCGGTTCGGAAAAGGGCGCACCCGACAAGGGGCCGAGCACGGGCACAGCTCCGGTTCCGCCTCACAGCTGAAAGCGCGCGGCGGGCCGATCCCGCCAACTCATACGGTCACCTGCTAATTTATGGATTACCTCTGGACGCCCTGGCGCTACAAGTACATCGCTGAAGCCAGGCACGTCACAGGCTGCGTTTTCTGCCACCTGCCGGCGGCCAACCGGGACGAAGAGTCGCTGATCGTCCTGCGCGGCGCAAAAAATTTCGTCATCCTCAATCGCTACCCTTACACCTCCGGGCACGTCATGATCGTCCCGTACCAGCACACTTCGGATTTTCCCGGGCTCGACGCGGCGACCACCGCGGAAATGATGCAGCTGGCGCAGCGCGTGCAGTCGGCGCTGCAGGGGATTTACCAGCCGGATGGATTTAATCTGGGGATGAACCTGGGGCGCTCGGCCGGCGCGGGAATTGCCGATCATCTGCATTTGCATTTACTGCCGCGGTGGGCCGGGGACACGAATTTCATGACCACGGTCGGCGAAACGCGCATGCAGCCGGAAGAGCTTGGCACGACGTATGCAAAGCTGCGTGAGGCGCTGGGTTCGTAGGTGGGCAGATCGGAGTAGCACAGGCACTCTTGCCTGTGTGGGTTTCACGAGTGTAGGTGAATCGGTCGCGTTTGGGTGGTCTACAAAATCACACAGCCAAGAGTGGCTGTGCTACTCGAATCTTCCCGCGGCACGGACAGCCACGAATTATAATGGCCTTTGGTGAGTTTGCGCGGAGTCACGATTGAATCTCGATCTCAGCGAAGAACAAAAGCTGCTGCAACGCACGGTGCGCGAATTCGCCGAAAGCGAAGTGAAGCCGCTGGCGCGCGAACTGGATGAGAGCGGGCAATTTCCTCGCGAAACGTTTCGCAAGGCCGCCGACCTGGGACTCACCGCCGTGGCGCTGCCCGAGTCCGAGGGCGGCGCGGGCTTTGACCACGTCTCCTACTCCATCGTCATTGAAGAGATTTCGCGCGTGTGCGCTTCCACCGGAGTCATACTGTCGGTGCAGAATTCGCTGTATTGCGATCCGATCCATCGATACGGGACCTCGGAGCAGAAAGCGAAATTTCTTGGGCCGTTTGCGCGCGGCGAAAAAATCGGCTGCTACGCGCTGACCGAGCCGCAGGCGGGATCGAACGCCGCGGCGCTGGCGACCAAGGCGGTGCTTAAAGGAGGTCGCTACATCGTCAATGGAGCGAAGGCGTGGATCACCAACGGCGCAGTGGCTGACGCCGCGCTGGTGTATGTGAACACCGACCCGGCCAAAGGCGAAAAAGGGATTACAGCGCTGGTGATCGAGCGCGGCACGGCCGGATTCAAAATAGGCAAGGAAGAAAAGAAGCTGGGCATTCATGCAACGGCGTGCGCGGAACTTTCGTTCGCCGATTGCGAAGTGCCGGCGGCGAACCGCATCGGAAATGAAGGCGAAGGATATAAGGTGGCGCTGTCGACGCTGGACGGCGGGCGCATCGGGATCGCCGCGCAGGCGGTCGGAATCGCGCAGGGCGCGTTCGAGCTGGCTCTGGCCTACGCGCGCGAGCGGCAAGCGTTCGGCCATCCCATCGCCGATTTTCAGGCCATCCAATTCATGCTCGCGGACATGGCCACGGAAATCGACGCGGCGCGCCTGCTGGTACGCAAGGCGGCGTGGAAGCAGGACACCGGCGCGCGGTTTACGACGGAGGCTTCGATCGCGAAACTGTTTGCGTCCGAGCTCGCGACGCGCGTGACGCACAAGGCCATGCAGATTCACGGCGGCAACGGCTACAGCCGCGAATACGCGGTGGAGCGAATGTACCGCGACGCGCGGATCACCGAGATTTATGAGGGCACGAGCGAGATTCAGCGGCTGGTGATCGCGGCGGGAGTGCTGAAGAGGTATTGAATCCACGGATGAACGCAGATAAACACGGATAAAACCGGATTCGCGTTTCGTGAATTCTTTAACGGCTCCATATATTTCCATCTGACGGGCCATCGGTCTTGCTTCCCCCCGTTGACTTTCCGCTGCAGGCTCGTTCAAATGCATAGCGTGCTGACTACACGACACAAGTCACGAATCACAAATCACGAATCACGCGGTTCCCGTGCTTGAACTCGATTCCAGCGCGGAATTTAATCCGGCATACGACGTGGAATTTTTTGCATCTGTGCCGTCGCGGCCAGCTATATTCGTGGTCGATCCGCGCGAAGAGCTGACAGGGGCGAATCAATTCCTGCTGCGAACCGCGAACCTGCGCGAACGGCTCAAGCGGCTGCTGGGGCCGCCGGAGCCTTCCTCCAAGCGGCTAAATTTGCGCGAATTCGCCGCGCGCATTCGTTACCGCGTCGCGGCTTCCCCTTTTGAACTGAATCTTCTGCATTGGCAGCATGCGCGGCGGCTCTGGCCGGGGAATTACCGGGAGCGGACGCGGCTGCGGCCTCCGGCGGTGCTCAAGGTCAGCCTGACGAATGCCTATCCGCGGTGCTATGCGACGCGGCGGATCGGCGCGAGCGGATTTTATTTCGGGCCGTTCCGGTCGCGGCGCGAGGCCGACGTGTTTGCCTCGGGATTTCTCGATTTGTTCAAAATCCGGCGCTGCCAGATCAAAATCCGGCGCGATCCGGAATTTCCGGGCTGCATTTATTCCGAGATGAAAATGTGCCTGGCACCGTGCTTCGCTGGATGCACGAAGGAAGAGTACGACTTGGAAGTGGAGCGCGTAGTCGCGTTTCTCGGAACCGGCGGCGGGTCGCTCACGGCGGAACTGGAACGCGAGCGAGAGGCGGCCAGCGAGGCGCTTGATTTCGAGCGCGCCGCGGCCGTGCATCGCCGCGTTGAAAAAGCCGCGGAGGCGCTGCGCGGCCTGCCCGAGGTGGCCCGGCGGCTCGAAGACCTGAACGCCGTGGTCCTGCAGCGCGCCGCCGAGGAGAATGCTGTGGCCGTATTCGCCGTGCGTGCGGGCCACATCGAGGAGCCGCGCCTGCTACGGTTTGCGGAGTTGGCCAGCGAGCCGCGGTCGGTCGAGCAGATTTTGCGCGAGTGGCTGGAGCCCTCCGACAATGAAAATTCCCCTTCTGCAAAAGGATCCGCTCCGCAGCATGGCCTTCGCGAACTCGAGGATCATCTGGGCCTCGTGGCGCGGTGGTTTTATAAGAAGCCCCGCGTGGGCGAAATCTTTTTTCGCGAGGCCACGGCACGGACTTCTTCCGCCGGGCCGCAGGATGCGGCCAGCGCGAAGCGCAATACCGAGTGGCCGTACCGCAGGATTCTGCGGGCCTGTTCGCGGCTGCTCGCCCCGGAGGAAAGCGAATCAGCCACAGATGAACACAGATAAACACCGATTAGAACGAAGCAATAATGAAATTATTCAGCAGAAGTCATTTGATGAATGGGCTGTGTTCAAACTCGATGGGCAGCCAGGGGCTAAAGCCCTTTCTTTTCAGACCTCAGAATGTCGCAGCTTGAAGCCGCGACCCACAAAGATGATTTACGGGACAGGTTTCAATAATTCCCGGTCTGTTCTTTGGTCTTATCAGTGTTTATCTGTGTTCATCTGTGGATTTCTTGCTCTGCTGGCTTTCTCGTAGTTTCGCGGCAATTCACATATAATCGCGGCTCACAATTCTGCGAGGTGACATGGCAACGTTTGCAACTTCCGACGGCACCACAAAATACGCGGCGCGATTTGCGGGGCGCGCGGCCGCGGGACATTTCCGCGAGCAGCAGGGCTTGTGGCTCTCTTCGCTGGGAATAGGCACATACCTCGGCGAACCGGACGAGCGCACCGACCGCGCGTACACCCATGCCGCGGTGGCGGCGGTGGAAGCGGGCGTGAACGTGATCGATTCGGCGATCAATTACCGGTTTCAGCGCTCGGAGCGGTCCATCGGGGCGGCGCTGGCGGAACTTTTGCGGCGCGGCTATTCGCGGGAAGAGCTGCTGCTTTGCACCAAGGGCGGATTTCTGACTCCCGACGGCGAGATGCCGGCCGACGCCAGCGAATATTTCAATCGCGAGTACGTGGAGACAGGCATCCTGCAGGAAGGCGACGTCGCTGCTGGATGCCATTCGATGGCGCCTCGTTTTCTGGCCGACCAGTTGGAGCGCAGCCGTCGCAATCTGGGGGTCGAGACCATCGACGTCTACTACCTGCACAACCCGGAAACCCAGTTGGACGAGGTGCCGCGCGAAATGTTTCACAGCCGCGTGCGGGCTGCATTTGAATTTCTGGAGTCGGCGGTGGCCGCGGCCAAGATTCATTTTTACGGCATGGCCACGTGGAACGCGTTCCGCCAGACGGAAGATTCCACGGATTATCTTTCGCTGGCGACGATGGAATCGCTGGCGCGGGACGTTGCCGGCGGGTCGCACCATTTCCGGTTCGTGCAACTGCCATGCAACCTGGGGATGACCGAGGCGCTCACGCGCGCGAACCAGAAACTCGACGCGCGCACGGTGCCTGTGGTCGAGGCCGCGAACAAGCTGGGAATCACGCTGATGGCCAGCGCGTCGATGCTGCAGGGGCAGCTGTCACGCGGGCTGCCGTCGTTCGTGAAGGCGGCGCTGGGAATGACCACGGACGCGGAACGCGCGCTGCAGTTCGTGCGCTCGACGCCGGGAATCACGACGGCACTGGTGGGTATGAACCGCATCGAGCATGTAGGCACGAACCTTTCGCTGGTGAAAGTGGAGCCCGCTTCGCAGGATCAGTTTTCGAGATTGTTTGAGCGCGGGAAGCAGGCTTGAGTAGCACCGCCACTTTTGGCTGTGGGGGTTTGTAGATCACACGTTAATTCTCGATCTGACCGCGGCCGCAAAAAACACACAGCCAAGAGTGGCTGTGCTACTTGAGCGGCGCTACGAAATTCGGTGCTTACGCTTCGCCGGCAGTAAGGTCGGGAAACTGAGCCGCCATCCAATCGGAAATGGCGCGGTCCAATTCCGCCAGGTGTCCGGTAAAGAAATGGTCGGCGCCGCGGACGATGGCCACGCTGGTTTGCCGCTTCACCTCCGGGGGAAAATGGGCGACCACGGCGTCTAGTTTGTGCGGCGGGCCGTACTGGTCGAATTCCCCGGCGGCCAGCAGCTTGGGCTTCGCGCACGCATCCAGATAGGAAAATCCCTGACTGCCGGCCAGGTCGCTTACCGGCAGTCCCAGGCCGATCAGATGCGTCACGCGGGGATCGCCGCAACCCACCCTCAGCCCGACCCAAGAACCAAAACTGAATCCGGCGAGCAGCAGCGGCGTTCTGGGATACTCCCGTGCAAGAAAATCGAGCGCCGATGAGACGTCCTCGCGTTCGCCTTCGCCCTTGTCATGAGAACCTTCGCTTAAGCCCACACCTCGAAAATTGAATCGCAGGACCGGCAGGCCGAACCGGTGCAGAGTCTTGGCCGTCTGGTAAACGACTTTGTTGTGCATGGTGCCGCCGAACAGGGGGTGAGGATGACAAACGACCGCCGCCGGCGGCGTTTTGCCCTCGGGATTTGCGGCCACCGACCAGAGCAACGATTCCAGGCGTCCGGCCGGGCCGGGGACGAACAAAGAACGGTGAAGAGGTTCGGGCATGTGCATGGGTATCAGACCACAGAGTTATGGTCGGGGACAAATGCGGGCCTCGGGAGGCCAGGAAGGGCTGGGGCATGGCGGGAAGCACTGAGTACGTTATCCCAGCCGAAATTACCGCTTGTTCCGCCGTCCAGGAGCAGGCCCAGGGAGTGCAAAACTAGCAACTCCCGGGCAAGGCGCTTCTTGCGTCCCCGGGAAAGCCTGCTTTAAGCTGTCGATACACCAAGTTTCGGTCATTTTGCAAGGAATCGCTACCCAGGAAGGAATTATGCAAATACAAAATAATGCGCAGCGCGGACCAGCGGTACCCACATCCGTTCCGGGCGGGAACGTACGCACACCCTCGTACCTGGGGCCTGCCCTACAAATTAAGGGAGAAATCTCCGGCGACGAAGACCTGCGTCTGGATTGCAAGGTGGAAGGGATGGTTTCGATCGGCGGTTTTCGCCTGACCGTGGGCCCCAGCGCTCACGTGACGGCCGAGATCGTGGCCCGCGAAGCGGTGATCTCCGGAGAAGTCACCGGGGATGTCCGCGCGTCCGACCGCATCGAGATCAAGAAGAATGCGTCAGTGGTGGGCGATATCAGCACGGGCAAAATCATGATCGAAGAGGGCGCCTACTTTAAGGGAAGCGTGGAAATCGACAGCAAGGGCCAGCAGATCGGAACGGACCTGAACAGCCTGCTCAGCGGCGCCAAGGCCTCGGATTGAGAACAAGAACGGGCGAGCCGGGATTGCGCGGGCATAGACGATGAATACTACGGAACACTGCACCGCTGAAGATTGCCAGCGAGAGGGCGTTTCGTCCATCGACGGCAGCGCGCTTTGCCGAAGCCATTTCATCGACGTCTGCTACTCGCGCCTGGAACGGTACGAAGAACAGCGCAAGGCGCAGAAGTTGTGCGTGGCCGACGCGGATTCGATGCGGCATTTCATCAACGAGTGCTCGCGCCAGGCGGACGAAATCGAGCAGCAGTCGAAAGACCTCGACAATCTGGAGCGCGCCAAGCTGGTGGACATTATTCTCTCGGCCAGCGAACTGGGACGCCATCTTCGGCGCAGCCCTCGCAAGGCTGTCTCGATCCCGGTGCATCTGTGCTGCGAGAGGCTGGGCGGCGCCTGGGAGGAAGACAGTAAGACGGTGCTGCTGAGCCGCTACGGCGCCTCGGTGCAAGTCAGCCATCCCGCAAAACCCGGCGAATGCATTCAGATCGAGCGGTTTGACACCGGCCAGAAAGCACAAGCGCGAGTTGCATGGCAGCGGCCCGGAGACCGGGACACAGTCAGGATCGGCGTCGAGTTCGTGGATTGCGACAATTTCTGGGGCCTGGATTGGGCGGCGATCGAGGAGACACGCTAGCCGCCGGCGTTTGCCACTTGGTTTCCCTTCGCAAAATTTCACCCTGTTCGGCCCGTTCCCCAAAATCGCAGCGCGCGGTATTCCACTGCACCAATCTCAAGATTGTGCTGAAGGCTCCCCTCCACCCTTTCCGGCCGCGCGCATCAGCAGCCGCCATCTCTTGATTTCCATTGCGGTTTTCAGGGGGCGATGCTAGGGTGTCTTGAACCTGGGACGCCCTCTTCCGGGAGTGAAATGGTGCATTCGATCGAACGCCGCGCCTCACGGCGATTTACGATGACGCTGCCGTTGACGATCCGCTCCAGCGGGACCGCCGATGTGGAGCGGCAAGGTCAAACGCGCGACGTCAGCTTCCGCGGCTTATACTTTTTGATCGACGCCGAAATGCAAGCGGGCGCCGCCATCGAGTTTATCCTTACCCTGCCCCGCGAAATCACCATGGCCGGCGACGTGCACATCCGCTGTTTTGCCGAGATTATCCGCGTCGAGCCGCACAACGGCCGCAAAGGCGTTGCCGCACGCATCGACCGGTATGAGTTCCTGCCCGCCGCCTGATCTTCCCTAAAATTTGATTCGATGGATTTGCATTGCGGCAATCCGTCGCATGACTTTTTTCGTTTCCGCCCGGTTTCGCTGTAGAATTGCTGGAAGCTGCCCTCTACGGGAGGAACGATGGACCGCTACGATGCCAAGTCCGCGCTCGAGGAACTTCGAGAAGACGCGCTGCTGCCCCATCCGGTGCGCATGCGCGACATGATCCTGCGCACGCAATTCAACGCCGCCGACGCGCTGGAAATGAACCGCGAATTTCAGAGCTACCTGACGCATTACGGCGAAACGCAAAAGATCGCCCTGGAAATTCTGGAACGCCTCGCGGCCGGCGCGCCCGCGCGCTCGTAGACGCCGCGCGGCTAGCGTCGTGGTGCGTGGCCCTGCCGCCATCCCCGCCCGCGCCGGAACAATTGGATCTTGTACGGAGGGACAACAAGCCCGAATGGGCCAGCCTCATGCCTCGAGAAACCATCCTGATCGACGCCGACGACACGCTATGGGAAAACAATATTTTCTTCGAGCAGACCATCGAGGAATTCCTCACGCTGCTCGAGCCGCTCGGCTTTAAGCGCGAATACGCACGCCACATCCTGAACGAAACCGAACGCCGAAACATCCGCCAGCACGGCTACGGCGTGCGCAGCTTCGGCCGGTCGCTCGAGGAAACGTACATGAAACTCGCGGGGCACAACGCCAACCGCGAAACGGTCCAAGGGATCCACAACCGCGTGGACGATCTGGAAAAAGTTCCCCCGAATGTGCTGGAGGGCGTGGTCGAGACCCTCGATTATCTTTCCGAACGGCACCGGTTGATTTTATTCACCAAGGGCGAGGCGGCCGAGCAGGCTGCCAAGGTCGAGCGCTCCGGGCTGCAAATTCATTTTGACGCCATCGAGATTGTTCCCGAAAAAGACGTGGCCACATATCGCATGCTGGTGAACCGGCACCATGTGGTGAAATCGCGCGGATGGATGGTGGGCAACAGCCCGCGCAGCGACATCAATCCGGCGCTGGAGGCGGGGCTGAATGCCGTGTTCATTCCGCATTCGGCGACGTGGGAACTGGAACATGAAGAAGTGCGCAGCGGCGCGGGGCGGCTGCTGATTGTGCGGCAGTTTCGCGATTTGCGGGAGCATTTCTAGGGACAGGCTTCAGCCTGTCTGGGTTGGTTGCGGCAACATCGATCACGCTCGCACCAACCCCGACAGGCTTGAAGCCTGTCCTACTAAAAGCCGGGCGTGCGCGACCGGAACGGGACGTGCACCACCGCTTCCAGGTCCACCGGTTCGCCGCGCTTTTCGGCGGGGCGGAATTTCCATTGCGCCAGGGCTTCCATGGCATTGGCATCGAGGCGCGGATCGACGCTGTGAACCAGTTGAATGCTGTCGACGCTGCCATCCTTCCGGATAATCGCGTAAAGCACCACATCTCCATCCACATGCAACGTGCGCAACTCGGGCGGATACTTCGGATCGACTTTTCGATAGGGGACGGGGCCGGCAAGGTCCGTCGAATTGGACTTTGCAACCCCGGGCGCGTCGTCTTCGTTTAATTCCGCGAAATTCAGAATCCAGCTGCCGGATGCGCTGGTCAGATTCGGCATGTTCACGTGCAGCGTGTAAACCTGTTTGGCTCCCAGTATCTTTTCGGGCGGCACGTCCAGCTTGGAAATATCTTTCGCGGAGCCCGCAGTGACGGGATGCGCGTGCGAATCCTCGGACGCTGCCAGAGCCCGCGGCATGGGGCGAGAGGCGAGTGGATTACCAAGGCCGCGCGCCGCGGCGCCGATGCCCAGGCCTGAAGTTGAGCTGGGATTAGCCGTGTTTCCGCCGCCGATGAAAATGCCGTCAGGGCCATGGCCACCGCCAGCCGCATTTCCGCCGGGCGCGCCCGGTTGCGCTCCATCCGGTGAGATGGAAATCCGCGCGGAGAGATTTCCGGCGGGGATCGCAGGAGGAGGCGCGGGGGCGGGCGCAGCCGACAGGGCGATCAGTGTGGCGCTATCGCCAGTGCGGCCGGAAATTTCTGGAGCAGTGGAGATACTATCTTTGCGTTGCGCGGCCGCACGGGGCGCGGACATCGGGCTGACCGGAAGCAGCGGCTTCGGCGGAACCTGGCGGGAAGCGGCGATGTTGATCGCACCAATGTTCTTGTCGGGCGCGGCCAGCTCGGGTGCGGAGGCGTCCGGAGCGGCGAGACGCGACGGCGATTTGGGCTGCATGGCCGTGAGAGCCATCCTGGGGCGCACGGGCTGTGATTCCGCGAGTTGCACGATGTTGGGAAGCGCGGGCAGGATCTTGGGCGGCTCCGGCGGCGTTGCCGGTTGAATCAGCGTCTGCCGGGGGTGCGTCGGGTGCAGGGGGGTGGAAAGAATGGTTTGGCGCGGGTGAAAGGCGTCGGCGCCGCGATCAGTCAGTATTTTCGGCGCTGCCAATTTGGGCGCGGACTTCAGTCGAAGCGCAGCCGAAGTGAGAGCCGGGAGGTCGTGCGCGGGCCCAAACCAAGTGAGCTCGGTTTCGGGCGAAGCCGCCACGACTCGCGGCGGGCGCGTGCTCCAGATCGGCGGCGGAAACACGATCAGCAGGATTTGCAGTGCGACGGCGACTGCGAAGCCTTGCTTGGGAAAGCGCGAATCGATCCAGCAATCGCGAAAGTAGATGCCATCGAGCAATTTCTTGGGCGGCGCAGGCTCGCGAACCAGAACCTTGAGGCTGGAAATGAATTGTGCGCGCCAGCCCGTCTTCTGCAGGGCAAGCCTCGGGACGCGGGAGGGCGCGATTGGCACCGCCACCGAGACGAGCGGCCGCCTCAGTCGAATTTCGCCTAACACAAGCAAGCCGATGACCCCTGCGGAATTATACGCCTGGTACCCCCCATTCTCTACGCGCCAAACGGGCGCGGGCTGAACCCTTCTGAATAAAAAACGAATGGCTTGCCGTTGGCAGCGTGATTTGCAAGGATAGAACTGCCATTCGGGCGCCGCGCACGAAACCGAAAAATGCAGCCCGAGGAATGAGAGATCCCATGGCAACAACGAATTCGCCGTCCGCGCCCAGCCGAAGTTTCCCGCTCTGGGGAAAAATAATCCTTTCCCTTGTCGTCCTGCTGGTAGTCATTGCCCTTGCCCTGCCGTATTTTCTGGACGTCGATCGCTATCGTGACACGATCGCCGAGGCCATCGGAAAACAGACCGGGCGAAAAGTCACGCTCGGACAGTTGCGTGCGCGGATTCTTCCCGGCGTCGGCTTGACCGTGGCGGGGCTGCACATCGGCAACCCCAATGGATTTCCGGAAGGCGACGTGGTGTCTGCCGATGAAATCGATGTGAATGTGGCGCTTGGACCGCTGCTGAGCCGCGTGGTGCACGTGAATTCGGTGAATCTGGTGCATCCGAAAGTTTCCCTGTTGACTAACGCCACCGGCAAGGACAATTACACATTCACGTCGGACACCCCGGCGCAAGCCGCGCCGGCATCGTCCTCCTCAAGCGTTTCGCTGGACCAGATCGACGCCATCAGCCTGACGAACGCGGAGGTGCTGGTGGGATCGGTGACGCGCGGGGCGATCGTTCCGACCGCCGACACCAAAGGCATCAACCTCACGCTGCACAATTTTGCGATCACGCCGATGCGCGTGCACGACTGGCAGGCCGAATCGCAACTTTCCGGCGTTACACTGACGCTGGAGGGTTTCAGCGAGCCGGTGTCGTTTCAATCGGGAAAAGTGACGCTGGCGGGCGGAAAAATGGACGCGCAATTCGTGGCCGACCTGGTGAAAGCGTCCGACGTGAAAGGCACGCTGAGCGTTCCCGACATCGAGCACCCGCAAGTGAATTTTGAATTGAGCGCGTCGCAGCTGGACATCGACAAACTGATTGCCGTGGCGGGCGGCGGGTCAACATCGAGCGCTCCCGCCCCGGCCGCTCCTCCCGCGAGGGCGCCCGCCGCCAAACCGGCTAGCGCCGGTGCGCCGCCCGCGCCCGCTTCCGGGCACGGCGAATTGATCGCGAAAGGCCACATCAACGTCGAAAAAATTACCACCAAACCCTACACCGTGGGCCCGGCGAACATCGAAATGCGCGTGTACACCGATCGCGCGGAACTCTTCCCGATCAGCATCGGAATGTACGGCGGCACGCTGCAGATTTCCTCACGCGTGGACCGCTCAAGCGATCCTCCCAGGTTCACGGCCAATGTGCAGATGCGGAATCTGGATGTGGCCAAGGTGCTGGAAGTCACGCCCGCGGCGCGCGGAAAAATGGGCGGGACTGGTGAACTCGATGCCGCGCTTGGCGGCAGTCTGAGCGATGCGTGGAAGAAAACGCTGTCCGGCTCTGGGAAATTCGCGGTGCGCAACGGACACTTGCCGGGCGTGAATCTGGCCGGCATGGCGCAATCGCTGGCGAAGGCATCCGGCATAGGCAGCGACACTCCGTTCTCGGTTCTCGAAGGCGATTTCACGATCGCCGACCAGCAGGTCGCCAGCAAGTTGATTCACCTCGATTCGCAGGCGGGCGTCGTGGATTTGAAAGGCAGCCTGGGCCTGGACAGCACGCTCAACTATCAGGGCTCGGCCACGGTGAATCCGGCGGCTGCACTGGGCTCAGGGACAGCGGGGCAAATTGTGGGCGGGCTGATCGGCAGCCGCGTGGGGAAAATTACGGTGCCGTTCGCGCTGGCCGGCACGATCGATAGCCCCAAGGTGTCCCCCGGAAAAGGCATCCCCGGTATCGGAGCGCCCGCTTCGGCTACGGGTTCAGCGCCCGGCGCCGCGCCCTCCGGCCAGGCCCTTACGCCCCAGAACGCAGTGGGCGCGCTGAAGGGATTGTTCGGCAAGAAAAAATAATCCGACGCGGTTTAAGTAGCACAGGCTTCAGCCTGTGGATTTTTGTTCAGTGAAGAGAATGCCGTCGCATTTCGTAGCGACGGCGTCCCGCCAGCGGCTTTTCTAATTTGACTAGGCCAAAAACCGCCGGAGGGACGCCGGCGCCACAATGCAACCCTCGGCCTGCGAATCGTGAAAATGGACTGCCGAATGCGGGATCCTTGGTGCGCGGATCGGCTTACGCTGCGAGCGCCAGGCGGTAAAAACTCAGCGCGGCATCGCCCTGGGTAACGACGCGGGTAAGTTCCAACTCTCCAGCGCGCTCGGGCAGGGCGCGTTTTTTCAAATGCTCGGCGATCACGCGGCCGCCGGGCGCCAGCAGCGGCGAATCGCCCAGAAACTCCAGCACATTTTCGTATTCCGCGGCGGCGGCGTACGGCGGATCGAGAAATATAAAATCGGCGTGCGCGTGGCGCGATTCCAGGCGTTCCAGACCGCGTAGCACATCCACCGAAAGAATCTCCGCTTCCTTTCTGATTCCAAGCGAATCCAGGTTGCGGCGGATTAGGGCAGTCGCGGGCCCGTGCTGTTCCACAAACCAAGCGCTCCGCGCGCCGCGGCTGAGCGCCTCGATGCCCACGGCGCCCGTACCCGCGTAGAGATCGAGAAACGCCGCGCCCTGCACGGCCGGCCCGAGAATATTAAAGAGTGTCTCGCGCAAACGGTCGCTCGACGGCCGCAGCTCCAGCCCTTTCAGGCTGCGCAGCGTGCGGCTTCGGAATTTGCCGGCGATTACGCGCATGGGGGGATGTGATTCGTGATTTGTGATCTGTGATTCGTGGCCCGCGACGCGCGGTGACAGTCGAGAACCGAGGATTGGAAGCCGGAACGCCCGCCTTTAATTCTTTGCACGCTCACTTCGCAGACCTCCCCAGGAATTCGATCGCGGTTTTGCACGAATCACAAATCACGAATCACGCCTCTTCATCCGACCGACGCCAGCCGATACCGCCGCTGCCACTCCCGAGGGAGCTGCGCGAGCAAGCGGCGGCGCGCGGGCTCGGCGGCCGGGGATTCAACCAGGGAAAGCGCCTCACGGCGCGCCAGTTCCAGCAGATCGAAATCGCGCAGCGGGTTGGCGAGGTGAAAGCCGAGCTCGCCATGCTGGCGCGTGCCGAAAAATTCTCCGGGACCGCGGATTTTCAGGTCGGTTTCGGCAATCTCGAATCCGTTAGTGGTGCGCACCATGGTTTCCAGGCGCAACCGCGCGTCGTCTCCCGGAGTTTTCGGAGCGATCATGATACAGGTTCCCTTTTCACCGCCGCGGCCGATGCGTCCGCGCAGCTGATGAAGCTGCGAAAGGCCGAATCGTTCGGCGTGCTCGATGACCATGACGGTGGCGTTCGGCACGTCCACGCCCACTTCGATTACCGTGGTCGCCACCAGCAAGTCGATTTCTCGCCGGCGGAAGCGGTCCATGACGTCTTCCTTTTCCTCGCTCTTCATGCGCCCGTGCAGCAGGCCGACTTTTCTTTCTGGAAACACGAATTGCTTCAGGCGCTCGTATTCCACGATGGCAGCCTTCAGCGAGCGCTGCGATTCGGCGGACTTGGATTGCTCGATTACCGGGTAGACGACGTAGGCCTGGCGTCCGGCGGCAAATTCCCGGCGCAGAAATTCCCACACGCCCGGAAGATGCGCCTCGGACCGCCAATTCGTTTCGATGGGCACGCGGCCCGGCGGCATCTGGTCGATCACGGAAATATCGAGATCGCCGTAGAGCGTGAGCGAAAGCGTGCGCGGGATCGGCGTGGCCGTCATCACCAGCACGTCGGGCGCTGCGGCCTTGTCCATGAGTTCCTTGCGCTGCAGAACGCCGAAGCGGTGCTGTTCGTCCACGATTACCAGGCCGAGGCGCGCGAATTCCACCGTAGGTTCGAGCAGCGCGTGCGTGCCCACGACCAGCTGCGCCTCTCCGGATTTCACGCGTTCAAGCGTTTCCCTTTTTTCCGCCGCCCTCACCCCGCTGACCAGCAGCTCGACTTTGTACCCCGCGCGAGAAAATATTTTTCGCGCGGCCAGATAATGCTGTCCGGCAAGAATTTCCGTGGGCGCCATGAGGGCCACCTGGTAGCCATTTTCAATGACGATGGTGGCCGCTTCGAGGGCCACAATTGTTTTGCCGCTGCCGACGTCGCCCTGCAGCAGGCGGTTCATGGGCACGGGGCGTTCGAGGTCCGCGGCGATTTCCGCCAGGGCTCGCTTTTGCGCGTCGGTGGGCTTGAAGGGCAGCACGCGCTTGATGGCTTCGCGGATGGCCGGCTCGCGCACGCGAAACGCGATCCCGGGCTGTTGCTGCGCGGCTTTTTTGCGCATGGCGACGCTCAGCTGGTAAAAGAAAAACTCCTCGAAGATCAATCGCTGGTGCGCCTGCGAACGAAAGGCATTGAGCGCCGCGACCGCTTCGGTGGACGGCGGAAAATGAACAAACTGGATAGCGTCGCGCCGTGAAGGAAATTTGTAGCGCGCGAGAAGTTCCGCGGGCAGAGGATCGGTCATGGGCCCGGCAAATTTTTCAAGCGCCTGGTAAACGATCCGGCGCATCACGCGCGAGCTGATGCCGCCAATGGCTTCGTAAATCGGCACAATTCGCCCGACTTCGGTCGAGTCCGCATCGTCGGCGCCGAGCAATTCGTACTCGGGATTGATCATTTCGATGCGCCCCGGCCTGTTGGGATCGAGTTCCGCCTTCCCGTGCAGGACCATGCGCTGCCCGGGCTTGAGCTTGGATTCGAGATAATCGCCGTGAAAAAATTTGCAGGGGAGCGAGCCGGTATCGTCGCGCACCAGCAGGTGATACATCCCGCCGCGGGCGCGCGTATACCTGACAAGGCTGCCGCTGGCCACTTGCGCCTGCAGCGTGTAGATCTGCCCGGGCGCGATGTCCCGAATCTTCGCGAAGTGGATGCGGTCCTCGTAGCGGAAAGGCAGATAGCCGAGAAGGTCGTCAAAGGTGCGCAGGCCGCGTTTCGCCAGCAATTCGGCGCGGTGCGGGCCGACACCTTTCAGGTACATCAATTCGGTTGTGGGCACGACCTTCATTTTTTTGGGCGGGCTCTCCTCCCCGAGTCAGGACGAGCAAGTAGAGCCCGCACCCATTCTTTATATCACCGTACACATGCCCGCGCCGAGGCTTGCAATCGCCCACAGCATGGGAAAAGATGGATGATTGGCGGTTCGGGTTGTCAGGAGGCGTGTTTGTCGCTGGAGCGGCTCGACGGGAAGGACATACGGGTTCTTCTGATCTGGATTCTCGCGGGCCTGGCCGGCGCGGGCGTCGCCTACAAATATTTCTTCCGGGCGTTTCCGGAAGCCTCGGTCGATTTCAAGGTGCCCCGCACGGACGCCCTGGAACAGGCCAGGCAATTTGCCGGCGCGCAAGGCGCGCGGCTGGACGGAACCGATTCGAGCATCGTCTTCGATGTGGACGATACGGCGAAGACATATCTGGAGCGCGAAGTAGGCCTTGCAAGCGCCAACCAGATGATGCGGGACACGCTGCACATCTGGTACTGGCAGACGCGATTTTTCCGCCCCCTGCAGAAGGAAGAATTCGACGTGCGCGTCGATCCCGCCGGCGGCATTGTCGGGTACACGCACGAACTTGAGGAAACCGCTCCGGGGGCCCGCCTGGAGCGCGCCGCGGCGCAATCCGCCGCCGAATCCTTTCTGCGCGACACGCTACATCTGGATCTTGCCCGCTACGAATTCCGCGAGGAAGAAGCGAACTCCACCGAGCGGCCAAACCGGCGCGACTGGAGTTTTGCGTGGGAACTGCGCGGCTTTCGGGCCAAGGACGCGCCCTACCGGCTGAACGTGACGCTGGCCGGGGATCGCGTCAACGGCTACAACGAATTCTTGAAAGTTCCCGAGGCGTGGGAGCGCGGCTACCAGCGCCTGCGCGAATCGAACAATCTGGTTGAGATTGTCGCGATGATCGCTTACGCCTTCCTGATCGGCGGATGCCTCTACGTCATCGTTTCGCTGGGACGCCGCGACCTGCTGGACTGGCGCGCTGGCCTGGTGCTGTCCGCGTTCCTCGCCGCGCTGTTCTTCATCATGACCATGAACCAGTGGACGATGGACCTCGCAACCTACGATACCAACACTCCCTACTCAAGCTTCATCCTCAACCAGGTGGGCAAGGCGGTGCTATTCAGCGTGGGCAGCGCGTTGCTGGTGCTGCTGGCCATCGTGCCGGGAGAACCTCTGTACCGCGTTTCGCAGTCGGACAAAATCAGGATTGGAGCGGGACTGCAACTAGCCGGCATCCGCACGAAGGAATTTTTCAAGGCCAACGTCATCGGCATCTGCCTGGCCGCCGCGCAGATTGGATACGTCACCGTCTTCTATATCGTCAGCGGGAAGCTCGGCGCGTGGGCTCCGCAAGACGTAAAATATTCGGACATCGTCAGCACGCCGCTCCCCTGGGTGTCGGCCCTCACGATCGGAATTTATGCCGCGACCAGCGAGGAATTTCTCTTTCGCCTGTTCGCCATCCCGTATCTGCATCGCATCACCAAATCCAGATTTCTGGCCGTTGTCCTCCCAGCTTTTGCGTGGGGATTCCTGCATAGCAATTATCCGCAGGAGCCGGCGTACATTCGCGGGATCGAAGTGGGGCTGATGGGCATCGTCGCCGGACTAGTGATGCTGCGCTGGGGCATCTGGGCGACGCTCATCTGGCACTACTCGGTCGACGCGTTTTTGATCAGCACGTCGCTGCTGCGCTCGCATGGCGCGTACCTGCAAGTGTCCGGAGCGATCGTGGGCTGCGGGGCGATGATCCCGCTCTCGGTCGCGGGATTTTTTTATTTTTCGCGCGGCGGATTTGAGCCCGCTGCCGATTTGCTGAACAGCGCCCGGCCAATCGGAGGGTCGCGGCCCGAGCCCGAGCCCGGCGCGGCAGAAGCGGCCGCTCAGGAAGCGGATTCAAACGCCGCTCCGGCGGAAATTTCCACCGGCTATGCGGCCATGTCCACGCGCACTCTTGGCGTGCTGGCCGTTTGCGGCTTGGCGGGCCTTGCTCTTGTGGCGGGTGTAAAAAATGAAGCCATCGGCGACTTTGTCCGCTTTCAGACCAGCGCCGGCGAAGCCACGGCGCGCGCGGACCAGGCGTTGCGCGACCTCAAGATCGATCCCGCCACCTGGAGGCACGCCGCGATCGTCGTGTACACGTTCGACGGCTTCACCGACGAATATCTGCGGCGAGCGATCGGCATCCCCGCCGCCAACCGCGTGTATCGCGATGAGGTTCCCTCCGCATTTTGGTCCGTGCGCTATTTCCGCGATTCCCAGAACGAAGAGTACCGCGTGATTCTGAAGCCGGACGGATCGCTGCATTCGGTGCATCACACATTGGACGAAAAAACGGCCGGAGCGAACCTTTCCAAGCAGGAGGCGCAGGCGCGTGCGGAAACGTATTTGCGGGACCAGAAAAAGATGGACCTCTCCCTGTGGAAACTGGTCGATGCACAGACGGATCAAAAACCCGCGCGCGCCGATCACACCTTCGAGTGGGAACAAATTGCCGCTCTGGATGCTGCATCGGGACAGCAGGGCGCGCACATTCGCGTGCATCTTCAGGTTCAAGGCGACGAAGTATCCGGCTACCGCATCTTTGTGAAAATTCCGCAAGCGTGGCTCGACGCCGAAAGCCGCGAAACGCCCGGGCAACTCGCGCAGAAGTACGGCCGCGGCCTCGGCATGGCCGCGATCTTCATCGGTATTCTGATCGTTCTATTCCGCAACCTGAAGCATCCGGACCTGGGGCGGGTTCCCTGGCGCAGACTGACGAAATGGTCGCTGTGGGTGCTGGCCGCAACGGTCGTGATTCTGGCGAACCAGTTCCCGCAAGTTCTGCAGGAGTATGCAACGGCGACGCCGCTGGCGATGTATTACGCCAGCCAGGCGATAATACGTTTTTTTGGACTCTCCATCGACTTGGCTGGAATCGTGCTGCTGCTGGGGATCGCCTGGTTTTTTCTGGAGCGCGCGTTCGGCCCCGGGCGCATTCCCGCATGGAAAGGCATGACCGCTGGATATTATCGCGATGCGTTTTTCGTTGCGGCGTTCGGCTCGGCGGCCGTGATGGGGCTGGGCCGCCTGCCGGGATTGTTCGCGCGCTGGCCGATGATGCGCCACGACCTGCCCGCGAGCGTGCCGGGATATCTGGGGATGCTCAATCCCGCATCGGCGACGATTGCTTCGGCGTTGTCGGCGAGTTTTTTCACGGCAGGATTGGTGGGGCTGGCCGCCGGGTTGATTGCTGCCTACGTCCGCCCGCTGTGGATGCGCGGCGCGCTCCTGGTTTTGTACGCCGTACTCATGACCAGCAACGTGGCCACTCCGGGAGCATTCTTGCGCGACGCTGTGTTTCGCCTGATTGCGGCGAGCGTATTGTGGGCAGGCGTGACGCGCTTTGTGCGATTCAATGCGATGGGTTATTTCCTGGCTTCGGCGATGATCGCGCTGGCGCCCGGTGCGGTGGAATTGCTGCAGCAGCCGAATGAGTATTTCCGCGCGAATGGCTACGTGGTTGTTGCATTCGCGATCGCCACGCTGGCCTGGCCCGCGATTTATTGGAAACGCGCGCAGTAGGACAGGCTTCAGCCTGTCGAGTTTGATGTTGCGGCGCAAGGCAAATTTGATGTTGCAGCCCAAGGCAAGAGCGACAGGCTTGAAGCCTGTCCTACTCACCCCTCGGAATCAACTTGCTCAGAAAATAGAGCCCCGCTCCGGCGGCTACGATGCCGATCCCGATGGCCAGTTCGCTGGTCGATCCCACGAGCTCAGCGCGGTTGCGCGCCATGGCCGCAACCATCAACGCCATGGGCGGCACACCGATGGCAATCGCTCCCGCGAGGCCGCCTGGAACGCAGAACGGCCGCGCCAGTTCCGGCTCGCGAATCCGCAGCGCCACCAGCGCCCAGAATTCCAGCAGGATGCTCAGCCCTGTGAGCAGCACGTCCAGGATGAGACTTTTCTCAAAACCGAGCGGAAAGCAAATCGCCCACAAAACCGCGCACACCACGATCGCCACCCACGGCGCGCCCTTGCGGTCGAGTTTCGTAAAGATGCGCGGCAGGTAGCCGTCCTCGGCCATGACCAGCGGCAGGCGCGTGAAGGAAAGCATCAGCGCGCTGAACGACCCGATGGCGCCAATCACTCCGGCAACCGCGATGGCGATGGCCAGCGTCTCGCCTCCGATAATGTGCGCGACGTCCACCCAGCCTCCCGTCGTCCAGCTGTTGGGGTCGATTCCCGTGCGGGCCACCGCGCCCACGGGCAACACGTAGCTCACCACCACCAGAATCACGGCGCCGAACATGGCGCGCGAATAGGTGCGTTGCGGCGCCTCCACTTCGCCCGCGATGGTCGAGAGATTGTCCCAGCCCATGTAATTCCACATGGCGATGAGCACGCCGCCAAGCAGGTCCACGTGGCGCAGCGGGACCTGGGCGACATCGCCGGGGGCCCTTTCCATTCCGAGCGCGAAAATAATCAGGGCCACGAACGGCGCGAGCAGCGCAACGTTGAGCCACACGGAGCCTTCGCCCACCGAATGCACGCCCAAAAGATTCCACGCCGTGCACAATGCAATCATCGCGAATCCCAGGATCAGCCCGCGGTGACCGGAAACAAGCGAGGGCATGAAACGGCCGATATAGGCGATGCATAGATTGGGGTACAGCGCCATTTCAAAAATGCTGCCTGCCATCGTGAGCCACGTTTCCTGAAATCCCCAGAAGCGCCCCATGCCGCGGCGCACCCAGATATAGAAGCCTCCTTCCTCAGGTATGGCAGTGGCCAGTTCGCTGACCATCAGGGCCGTCGGCAAGCTCCACAGCAGGGGCGTGATGATCAGGATCAGCAGTGTGGCCGCGTAGCCGGTTTTTTGAACGATGTCTTCGAGCCCGTACGGGCCGCCGGCAACCATGAAGTACGTGGCCGTGATCATGGGCACGACTGAAATTCTGCTCAGCGATTTCATCCCGTTTTTTGTGCCGCCTTTTTTCGGTGAGTTCATAAATGCCAGGGTCTATTCAATGGACCAATTGGAGTTCTCACGAGTACCGAATTTTGTTGCCTGTAGCGCCCGCCTTCAGGCGGGCATCTTGGCGTCCACCAAGTGCCCGCCTGAAGGCGGGCGCTACAGGACCGTGCTGGAACCGGTCCACGCGCGGATTCCTTTGCATCAAAGCCGAGGAGTCTTATACCATCCCCAATTCCCAAAGCGAAATGAATTGATCCCGGAGCGATTGTCTAATACATTCTGATTGAACAGGTTAGGGGGCGGGCAGGACGGTCGGCCTGCCGGCGGATGCCGCCTACCTTTCCCCGCTTTGATGCGTCTAACAATATGGGATCTTTTGAGCACGAGCGGCCGGACACAAAGAACGACAGGCGAAAGGGCCAAGGGTCGGACTCTGAGATGGACGCTGACGGAATGACAATCGCGTGGTCAGTTGACGGTGGGGGCGAACCCGGCGCCGCTCTCAGCGCATCCGGTCGGGCCTTGGCCGCTCCCGATGACCGCGCGCTGATCGAACGCGCGCAGGGTGGCGACCGCGAAGCGTTTGAAGCCCTGGTGCACCGCTATGACCGCGACGTCCTGCGCATCGCCCTGAACATCCTGCATAAGCCCGACGACGCCCGCGACGTGTACCAGGAAGCGTTCCTCAAAATTTACAAAAATCTCCACCGCTTCCGATTCGAGTGCAGCTTCTATACCTGGATGTACCGCATCGTCACCAACGTCTGCCTGGATTCCCTGCGCCGGCGAAAGAGCCGGCCGGAGGATCAGGCCCCGGAACTTGCCGTGAATCCGAGGGGAGATGCTCCCGGCGCCGATTTTTTCGACCGCCAGCAGGATACGGGCGCGGAGTCGAACCCCGAACGGCGGCTGATGGGAATGGAAATCGGCGCGCGGATTTCCTCCGCCCTGCAACGGCTGACGCCGCGGGAACGGATGGTATTCGAGATGAAGCATTACCAGGGATTGAAATTGCGTGCTATCGGAGACGCGCTTGGCACGTCTGAAGAAACGGTGAAGAACTCGCTTTTCCGCGCGACGCGCAAACTGCGCGAGCAACTGGCAGAACTGCTGTGAGCGAACATTTGCACAACCCGGAGGAAGTGAACAGCGCCGTGAACAAGGCGTTGGACAAGACGGCTGCCGTCCGCTGCGAAGACATCGAGACGCTGGCGATTCTGCATGCGTGCGGCGAACTCGACGTGGCTGTGCGCAACCCGCTTGAGCAGCACGTGGCGCAATGCCCCGCGTGTGCCGCCGTTTTTTCCCGCGAAGCCAGTTTGTATCGAGCCGTCGCGTCGTTTGACCAGCCCGCCGATTCCCTCGACCGCGCCGGCCTGCTGCTGGCCGAGTGCCGCAGCCAACTTGCCGAAGCGATTGACGATCACGAGGCCAAACGCAATCAGCCCGGCTGGCGCCCCGTCTTTTCTCCCGCGGCGTGGTGGTCAGTGCTGCGCGATACGCTGGTGTATCACCCGGCGATGAGCATGGCCGCGCTGGTGATCGTAAGTTTCATGGCGGGCGTGGCCGGACAGCGGACGCAGGTCGCCTCCACGCCTGTCACGCCCCACCCGGTAATGACCGTTTCCGCCGCTCCGAAAATCACCGACCAGCAATTGCACAGCGCACAGAGCGCCAGCGTCGGCTGGGTGTCGTCCGCGGATTCGCGCACGCCCACCGTGCAGGTGCAACTGATGTCGCCAACGCCCACCAGCATCGAAGGCGCTCCCGAGGACGCCGACGTGGAGCGCGCGCTGACGTTCGTGCTGGAAAACAGCCGACAATTCGATCCCGGCGCGCGCATGGATTCGCTCAACGTGCTCCGCACGCTTGCCGCCGATCCTGAAGTTCGCCGGTCGCTGTGCGACGCGGCCCGCTCGGACACCAATCCCGGCGTGCGCATGAAGGCCCTGGAATCGCTGCAGGGATTCGAGCAGGATCCGGCCGTGCGTGAAACGATTATGGACGCGCTGCAGAACGACGCCAATTCCGGCGTGCGCGTTTCGGCCATCAATCTCTTGCTGAATTCGCTCGAGTCCGGGAACGACCCCGGATCGGCGGACGCCCAGACGCTGGCCGTGCTGCGCGATCGCCTGCGAAACGATTCCAATAATTACGTGCGCCTGCAAAGCGCCGCCGCGCTGCGCGATCTCGGCGCGGGCAGGTAGGACAGTCCGCCGCGGCGGACTGTCGCTTTTGATTTTTGCACAAGCGAAACCCGACAGGCTGAAGCCTGTCCTACAAAATTCACCTCATGACGAATTGGCGACCAAATTTTTGGGGAGCGCTCCTGGCGCTCGCGACCCTACCGTCGCTGCCGGCGGCGCGCGCGCATGCCGCGCCTCCAAATCCGTGCTGCGCCGATTCTTCCTCCGTCTCGCTCGAAACCGAACTGCCGCTGGATCCCGCCGATTCCGCGCCGCTGCTTTCGATGGAAAGAACGGGCGCGGTACCCATGAAGAAGGGCCTGCGCCTTCGCGTCAGCGCCGATCCCGGGAACGTCCACATTTTCACGGATGAGACCGCGCAGGTTTCCTACCTGATTCGCGTGGAAGCCGACTCCCGCGAGCCCGGCGCGCGTGAATTCCTCGAACAGTTCAAGCTGATCGCGCGGCCCGCGTCTTGGGGGGTTTCCCTGGAAGGAAACGTGCCGTGGCGCGATTTCGCCGGGCGATTCCGCGTCGTGTATGAAATCCATATCCCGCGCCGCAGCAATGTCGAGGTGCATACGCTCGGCGGAAATATCGAGCTGCAGGATCTTGATGGCGCCGCCGACTTATCGACTGAGGGAGGAAACATCACGGCGGGAAACGTGGGTGCAGAACCTGCGGCGTCTTCCAAGTCAGCGGCCAAGGCCGCGGCAAGCCGCGTGGCCGCGAAGCTGGAAACAATGGGCGGGCACATCGCCATCGGCGACGTGGCCGGGACGCTGCGCGCGAGCACCTCCGGCGGACATATCACCTCCGGAGACATCAGCGGCGACGCGTTTCTGCACACCGGCGGCGGACTGATCCGCGCGGGCCGGATTTCCGGAACGGCTGAGCTCGAAACCGGTGGCGGAAACATTCACGTGCAAAGCACCGCTTCGAATGTTTCGGCGGATTCGGCCGGCGGCGAAATGGATTTCGGAGAAACCTCCGGAACGATTCGCGCGCGCACCGGCGGCGGCTCGTTGCGCATCGCGCACGTGACCGGACTCACCACCGTCGAAACCAGCGGCGGCATCTTTCTGGGCCAAGTGGACGCGCCCCTGCGTGCCTCGTCCACGTCGGGCAACGTCACCGCGTGGCTCGCCGATTCCACCGGACGCAACTCGCCCGATTCCGCGGGAAATGGAAAGAATTCCCGTAAGGTTGCCGAGGTTTCCCAGTTGTCATCGGCTGACGGCGACATCGTGGTGTACATCCCGCGCGGAATGGCCGCGACGATTGACGCGGTCATCGAAGAACGCAGCGGAGGGCACCGCATTATCGCTGATCCTTCCTTGCCGCTGCAGGTCAGCTACCAGGACTCCAGCGTGGGACCGCGTTCGATCCACTGCGCCGGCGAATTGAACGGCGGCGGAGAAGTTTTTCATCTTCGAGCGGCGTCCGGCAACATCATCCTGAAGTCCGGCGAGCCTCGCACCGAAGCAAGTGCCGCATTGCACGAACGCCGCAGGGAACGCGACCGCGCCGACGTCTCCCCCAATCTCCTGCAGGCCTCCAGTTCCATCGATCCGGGAAACGATTACGACGCCAACGGTTTTTTCGCGCAAATCCGCCGCATGATTGCCGAATCCTGGTGGGGCGGCGTTCCCGTCGACTCCGAGGAAATGCAGCAGCGCCTGGAACACTCGGTGGCGCCCGTCTATCCGGAAGTCGCCCGCAAAGCCGGCGTCGAAGGCGACGTGGTCCTGCGCGTGAGCGTTTCCGAAGAAGGCCGCGTCACGGAACTGACCGTCCTCGACGGCCCACCGGTCCTCGCCCGCGCCGCTGTCAACGCGGTGCAGCAATGGCAGTATCACCCCGTGATCATGAACGGCCGCCCGGCCGCCGTGGTGACCACGCTGGTGGTTTCGTTCCGGCTGCATTGAGGCACGAGAAAATCCCGTCCGTGGATAACTTCTGGTTTGCCGACAATTCGGGAGTTGGTGGCGATGAGCGTTTATCGGGACTCATCCAATTGTTAGTCTGCGGGGAACCTTTTTCCTCGGCACGGGGTCTAAGCATTTATAATCACATTAGCTGAGGCGGAAGTTATGAAGGCGTTTTTCCTGGCGATGCTGCCGTCTTTAATCGCTTCATCTTTGTTCGCGCAACTTCCCTTCACGGAAGAGCAGATGATCGAGTATTCGAAGTCCATCGATGTGAAGATGCTCGATCCATCCTTGCCCTCTGAGCGCCTTGAGGACTGGCTGCGGTCTGGCCCGCCGCATTCAGAGTTTCTGCGGTGGGAATCCGACGACACTTGCGATAATAAGCCTGACCCAGACACCGATTACCCGCGTTGCGTGCATGTCGCATTTGGACGAGGTGGTCAGAGCGGATATTTTCTTGTCCACATCGGGACCCTTCGCAAAGGCATTATCGGCCCTCCACAGCTCTATCAGGGTATCGGTGTCCAGGAGTCGATCTTCGTTCAGACTGGGTGGACAGAGCGGCTCTCCGGGCTTTCTAATCTCCTTGACCAGCCTGTAGTCACCACTCGGGTAACCGAGCTCTACGACGCGATCGTGGCTAGACACCCTATCGGTATTCCGAGGGGATCAGATAAGGCGATGATCTGGTCATTTCTCAGCCTGAGGTTGAGGCAACAATTGGAGACGGCCCAAGTTTGCCAGGACGACTACCGTCGCCATCACGCGAAAACAAAAATCGATCAAAAGCCAGGGTGGTTGCGTACAGGGATTTTTGTAGGCGATAGCAAGCGTGCCTTACCCCTGAACGCCCTTGTGACAAACAAGGAGCCTAGGAGGGATGGTTCGTTTGAAGTGCATGTGACCCTCACGTATGTCAAGCTTCCTGGCTTTGTACCCGATAATGCGCAGTGGGTGATCATCGCAACGGTTGTCCCAGAGGGCGATCGTTTCGTCGTCGATGATGTTCGCCTTTTCGATGGACTGGACACGGATGGCCCATCGCATTTGCTCTCTGAAACATTTCCCGGTTGCGACGGTCCGAAGTGGACGGGAGAGCGCATCAATACCAGAGCGCACGTAGCGCTGCCAGGTGCTCATTTCACAGACTGGAATGCGGTGAACGCTCTGCGAGGGCGCGCCTCAGAAGAAGAAATTACTCTTGCCAAGGTCCTCGATGTCCACCAGCTCGACCCTTTGCTGTCCTCCCAGCGTCTCGAGAACTGGCTCAGGGCCGATCCTCTCAATGCTGATCATGTCTACTGGAGCGCACTCGGATGCAACATCACGGAAGGCCAGTACGGCGCCACTCCAAATCCAGATGGTGGTCTTTGCGCAGCAGTATGGTTTCAACGGGGCAATGCATTTGTTGAAATCAAAGTCAGCAACGGACGCAAGGGTATGCCTGGAACGCCGAGGTTGGACTACATGAAAGTCGATGACAAAGACGAGCGTCTTCTGTCCTATCTTATGAGCGACCTTGACAAGGTATCCGATTCGGACCGTCTCTCCGATCTCCCGCGCCTCCTCGACCATGAAGGGGCGATAGAAGTGGCGCGGAACCTCTATGACATAATTGTGGAACACCATCCGCTCGGGATCCCGCAAGCAGACGATAGATCCAGAATATTGCCCCTCCTGAGTACACGTCTGCGGAAGCAACTGCAAGACGCGCAGGCTTGTCAGGATGACTACCTTCACCAATCTCCAACTTCTGACAGAAATCAGAAACCTATGTGGTTCAACGTTGGACTATTTTCCGGAGAAGGCGAGTTGACCGCCCCCGGAGCCGAGCTTATCGATCACGAAGAGCAAAAGGATGATGGTTCCGTTCATGTCATCGTGTGGCTCTCGCGCAAAGGGTTTGTTGTACCGAAGTCCGCTACTTCCGCATCTTCTTGGAGAAATTGGCACGTCTCTGTCGCAGTGAGAGCAGAGGACGGACGGTTCGCTGTTGATGACGTTCGTATTTTCGATGGACTCTCCGCAGACAGTCCGTCTCATCTCCTCACTGATTCCTTCGCCGGATGCAACGGTGCGCGCTGGGTTGGTGTAGATAGCAGAGTCATGTAAAGGCGCCCGTCGATCAACGCCCCGTCCAACGGCAAAGTCGGCTTGTGTGAATCGATCGCAGAAGCTCCTGGATAACGGGCAATCCGGAAGTAATCCTCTAGTGCTATAGCGGATGGTTCTTGAATTACGGAATTCCCGGCTTGTGGGAACAGCAGACCTGAATAGAAGGCTCGTTTGCGATCGCGCATTACCGGATCTTCGCAACAAAACACATCGATCAATGGCATATTTGAGGGTTTTCAGACTTCGTCAATCTAGGCGTGCGCACACCTCCGAAAGCGGATCGCCAAAACAGTTGGGGGCTCGAACTTGTCGTTCGGGCCCCCCTCATTCATTTGAGCACTACTTGAAGGTAATCTTCGTGACATCCCATTCCGAGCACGATCCCCGGATCAGTTCATTGTCGTTCACGGCGTAAAGTTCGTGAATAATGCACCCGGTCTGGCCCATGCCCATGCCGGTTTGAATCCATCCGAGCAGTTTTCCTTCGTGGTCCAGACGGTAGATTTTGCCCGTGCCGTCGCCACTGTAGATGTACTTGGGGGTGACCTGGACGGTCCACGGCGCGGCTACTCCGCCGATGGATTTTTTGAAGTTCAGATCCGAGTCGTAGACCTGGATGCGGAAGTTTCCGCGGTCGGCGACGTAGACGTTGCCCGCCGCGTCGGTGGCGATGCCGTGCGGGGTGCTGAACTGGTTTTCGCCGTTGCCGTGGGTGCCGACGGCCTTCTGCCAGACGCCGTCCTTGGAAATCTTGACGACGCGCGAGTTGCCGTAGCCGTCGCTGACGTACATGTTGTCCTGGGCGTCCCAGGCGATGTCGGTTTCGCGGTTAAAGGTACCCATCGTGCCGACTGGGTAGCGTTCGGTGACTTTCTCGCCGCGCTCGATGTAGCGCTCCATGTAGTCGATGGCTTCGGTCTTGCGGCCGAGCGTCATGCGGACGATGCCGTTGGGGTCGAATTTGACGATCATGCCGGAACCTTCGTCGACCATCCACACATTGTCGTACTTATCGTTGCGCACGGAGTGGGCGAACGAAGCGGCGTAGTTGTCCGGGCCCCACATTTTCACGAATTTATTGTTCTGGTCGAATTCAAACAGTTCCGCGGCCGTGCCGCCGCGGGAACTGCCGCCCTTGCCGGTGCGGGAGTAAACGAACAGGTGGCCCTTGGAATTGATGGAGACCCCTTCGGATTCGCCGATGGTGTGATCGGGAATCGAGAGCGGCAGAACATCCTCGGTGAACTTCAGTTGCGGCGTGGCTTCCTCGAGGGCCTTTTGCTTGGCCATGGCGGCCTGGCGCTCCGGGCTGGGAGGGCCGAACTGCGCCTTGACCTTCAGCGCGCCGGCGGCCAGCACGGCACCGGACACAAATAGAGACAATACCAATAAGTTACGTTTCATATCAACTATCTCCTCTCCGAGATAAGCGTCCCGCCGGGCCTGGCCCGGCCGGTTCTGACCTGGAATGCCGTTTGATCCACCCGAGGCGCGCAATGCTACACCCAAACGCGCAACCCGGCGCTAATTTTTGTAGATAAGTCCCCGCAGGGTAATTTCCCGGTTGAGAGTGGGAGCCGCCGCGGCCGTAGCGGCGCGGCATTGCCGTGCCCCTGCAACCGTAAGACTCGCAATCCTTGATCGGGATCGATTGGTTCACGAGCAGTTGGAAGGTTTGTCGCCGGGGAATCGAACCTAAACGGGAGGCATCCCTTTGATGGGTCTCGCCGGATGGGGAGACGCCTGGGCCTCCAGGAATGCGGCGCGCTTGCTCCGCCGGAAACGCAACTGCAAGCGGTCCATGTAGAGATAAATCACCGGCGTCGTATACAGGGTAAGCATCTGGCTCACCAGCAACCCGCCCACGATGCTGATCCCGAGCGGGCGGCGCATTTCCGAACCGGTGCCGGTCATCAGCGCCAGCGGCAAGCCGCCAAAGAGCGCCGCCATCGTGGTCATCATGATGGGGCGGAACCTCAGCAGGCAGGCTTGATAGATCGATTGCTCCGGAGTCTTGCCTGTGCGCTCCTCTTCCACTGCGAAATCGATCATCATGATGGCATTTTTCTTGACGATGCCGATCAGCAAAATGATTCCGATGATGGCGATCACGGTCAATTCGGTGCGGAAGGCCAGCAAGGCCAGCAGCGCGCCCACACCGGCCGAAGGGAGCGTCGAAAGAATCGTGACCGGGTGGATGTAACTTTCATAAAGCATCCCCAGCACGATGTACACGGTGACGAGCGCGGCCAGGATGAGCCACGGCTGCGTGGAGAGTGAAGATTGAAAGGCCTGCGCGTTTCCCTGAAACGTCGGATGAATATCCGCGGGAAGCCCCATGTGCAGGACGGCCTGCTGGATGGTGGTTACGGCCTCGCCCAGGGCGACGCCCTCGGCCAGGTTGAACGAAATGGTCACGGCCGGAAACTGGCCCTGGTGGTTGACCGAAAGCGCCGTGTTTCTGGTCTCGTAGTGCGTGAAGGCGCCGAGAGGGATCTGGCTGCCGTTCGCCGATCGCACATACAGGCCGCGGATGGCATCGGCGCTGTTGCGAAACGTCGCGTCCACTTCCATGACAACGTGATACTGGTTGAGCTGCGTATAGATAGTCGACACCTGGCGCTGGCCGAACGCATCGTAAAGGGTGTTATCGATGGCCCGCGGTGAAATTCCCAGTCGCGACGCGGTGTCGCGGTCAATCGCGAGGCTGGCCTGCAATCCGTTGGTTTGCTGGTCGCTGGCAATGTCGCGCAACTGGGGCAACTGCCGCATCTGTTCCGCGACGCGAGGCGCCCATTCCAGCAGGTCCGCCAGATTTTCGCTCGACAGCGTGAATTGATATTGCGAGCTGCTGATGCGCCCGCCCACGGTGATGTCCTGATAGGCTCGCAGGAACAGCGTGGCCCCGGGAACGGTCGCCAGCTTGGGCCGCAGGCGCGAGATCACCTGATACACGCTGACGTCGCGCTGGTTGAGCGGCTTGAGTTCGATTTCCATCCCACCGGTATTTTCGGCCCCGCCGCCGGTTTCTCCGATCATGCTCTTGACCGCGGGGTCGCCCATCACGATGTCGGTGTATTGCTTCAACTTCTGCTGCATTGCGGGAAAGGAAGTGTCCTGCGCTCCCAGCATGTTTCCCGCGATCAGACCGGTATCCTGCTGCGGGAAAAATCCCTTGGGGATGACGACATACAAATAGAGGCTTAAACAGATCGTCGCGCCCGTGACTGCGAGCATGAACGGCTGGTGGCGCAGCACCCAGCGCAGCCCCGCGGCATAGGTGTGGACGGCCCGCTGAAACACGCGTTCGCTGGCCAGATATAATTTTCCGTGCTTGATTTCGTTTTCCGGTTTCAGGAAATGCGCGCACATCATCGGCGTGGTGGTGAGCGACACGCAAAGAGAAACGGCGATGGCCACGCTCAGGGTGACCGCAAATTCCCGGAACAATCTGCCAATCACCCCGCCCATCAGCAGCAGCGGTATGAATACGGCGATCAGGGAAAGGCTCATGGACAACACGGTGAACCCGATTTCGCGCGAGCCCTTCATGGCCGCCTGCAGCGGAGAATCCCCGGCCTCGAGATAGCGCGAAATATTTTCGATGACCACGATCGCGTCGTCCACCACGAATCCCGTGCAGATCGCCAGCGCCATCAGGGAAAGATTGTCAAGGCTGTAGTGCAGCAGGGACATCACTCCGAACGTGCCCACGATGGAGAGCGGCACGGCGATGCTCGGAATCACCGTGGCCCAGGCATTTCGCAAGAACAGAAAAATCACCATGACCACCAGCGCCACCGTCAGCAGCATGGTGAATTCGATATCCTTCACCGACGCGCGAATGGTGGTGGTGCGGTTGAAGTTGGTGCCGATCTCGACAGTGGGCGGAACCGACGCGCGCAATTCCGGAAGCAGCGCCATGATGTGGTCCACGGTCTCGATGATGTTGGCGCCAGGCTGGCGGCCAATCCCCATGGTCACCGCGGTCGTGCCGTTGGCGTACGCCGAATTGCGCAGGTCTTCGATTCCCTCGGTCACCTTCGCAATGTCGCTGAGGCGGACCGGCGCCCCATTTCTATAGGCGATAATTAACGGCGCATACTGCTCGGGGTTGAGCAGTTGGTCGGTGTCGTTCACCAGCCAGCGGTTGGTTCCATCCTCCACGCTGCCCTTGGGAGTATTGGCGTTGGCCGATCCAAGCGCTGCCCGCACTTCCTCCAGGCCAATCCCGTAATGCGCGAGCGCATTTGGATTGACGTCCACGCGAACCGCGGGCTTTGCTCCGCCGGAAATTCGCACCAGGCCCACGCCTGGCACCTGGGCTATCTTTTGCGCCAGAAAGGAATCGCACAAATCGTACAGGCGCCCCCTGGAAAGCGTTTCCGAGGAGACGTCCAAATCCAGGATGTCCGATTCGGCAGGATTGACGCGGCGGTACGTGGGCAAGGTGGGCAGATTGGCGGGCAGTTGCCCCGCGGCGGCGTTGATGGCCGCCTGAACATCGCGGGACGCGGCGTTGATGTCGCGGTCGAGATCGAATTGCAGAACAATTCCCGTAGCGCCCAGCTGGCTGGTGGAAGTCATCTGGGTAATGCCCGCGACGCGCCCGAACTGGCGCTCCAGCGGGGTGGCCACCGCCGAGGCCATGGTTTCCGGGCTTGCGCCCGGCAGACCAGCGCGAACAAAAATGGTCGGGAAATCGATGCGCGGCAAAGCAGCCACCGGAAGAAAATAGAAACCCACTCCGCCAGCAAGCAGGATCGCGACACTCAGCAACGAAGTGGCAATGGGCCGCCGGATAAATGGCGCGGAGATGTGCATGAGGATTAGCCCTGCATGTTAGTCCAGGTGCGCTCCGGCAAACTAACCAAATAATCAGACGTGGTCGTCATGTGGACTAACTTTGGCATTACCGCCTTCTTGGACCGCCAAGCGAGTTTGCGACGATGCAGGAAGGGTAAAGCAGCATCCTGAAAGTTAGCTGAATTGCGGTGAACGCGCGTGGCCCAACGTGCCATCGCCGGCCCTGCCGAAACGAAACCGCAAATTCGTATACTTGGAAAGCTGCGTTATTCCCGTTGGATGGTCACTTTTGAAGCGGGGACATCGATGCGCACCAGGCGGCGGGTGGCGTCGAGGTACAGCATGATTTCCAGGTCCGTGGAGCTTACGCGCATGGCCTGGTAAGTTACGTTTTCGACCTGCTGCGGGCCGATCGATTCCACCGAAATGCTTCCCGGCGTCAGGTCCTGCGGGATCACGACCGGAAACGTCTGCTTCCCGCCGGCCTTCCAATCGTACATTTGCGCCAGCACTGCATACTGGTGATAGAGATTATTGTCGAGCACGGCGATGCGCGGGGTCTCAAACTTGAAGTCCTTCATCAGCGGCGAGGCCGTTCCCAGGCTGGCTGAACATTTCGCCGTGCCGTTGTCGAAGTCGACGACGCCCGTGGCTTTTCTCTGCGCCTCCGCCGACCACTGGTACCGGATGGGAGAACCGTCGGGGGAAAGCTTGAGCTGGCCGTCGGCCTTGATGTCGGTGCCTCCCGGTGCATGAGCCGTGGTCGAACCGTGCGCCGTCCAGGTGTCGCCGGAACGCGAGATTTCAAACTCTTCTTCGCCCAACGATTGTCCGTTGAGAAGAATGCGGAATTTTCCCTTGTCGGGCGTAAAGACGGCTGGTGAGCCGGCAGTCGGGACGCTTTTCTCTTTTTGAGGGGCAAAGCGCGGATTCGGCGCCGCGGCGATTTTCGCCGGTCCCGCCAGCGTGAGAAGCACCAAACACGCGAACGACGATATGCGGGTTGTTGTAGCGAATCTCATACAATCGAAGCTCCGGGCAATTTTCCATCCGCGGACGCGCCCGCCGCGCGGCCAAAAATTCCGAGTGCGAGAATCTGCTCAACCACGCGAATGGGCTCGCCGCCGCTGGCGACGCGATAATCCGCCTGCTGATAATACGGCAGGCGCTCCTGGTAGAGCTTGCGAAAACTGCTTTCGTCGCGGAACAGCGGCCGGCCGCCCATCAGCACGCATCGCTGCAGCAACTCCTCCATGGGGCAGTCCAGCCAGATCAGGACGGCGCCGGAACCCTGCGCAGGCAATCCGAATTCGCGGAGCAGCGCGGCGTTGCGCGGCTGCGCGAATGTGCCCCCGCCCAGCGCCAGGACCAGGTGCGTGTCGCGCTCAGACACCGATCCCAGAATGCGCTTCAGGCAATCGTGCTCGATGTCGCGAAACACGGTTTCGCCTTTTTGCTCGAAAATTTGGGAAATGGGAAGGCCTGTGAGGCGTTCGATCTCGTCGTCCAGGTCGATAAAGCGCCAGGCCAGTTGCGCCGCCAGCAGGCGCCCTGCCGTGCTCTTGCCCGAGCCCATGAAACCGGTCAGGCAAACCAAACGGCAGTCCGGGACAGGCCCTGAGGGCTTGTATGATGGAGATAGTTCCTGCAAGCGATTCCGAGCGCGCTAATCGCGCTTCAGAATTTTTATTGTACCACTAAAGGAAGAGAGCTCGACCTTGGCGTGCCCTTCGTTCATGGTGCCGAACAGGCTGTGGCCGAACTTGGAGTCGGCATGCGGGCTTCCGTGCGTGTCCGGCTTGAAGGAAGCCTGGTTGATCACGTCGCCCTTCAGCGAATTGGCGCGCACGTCGAAGGAATCGCTGGAGGAGAAGTGAACTTCAATGGTGCCGCTGAAATTCTTCATGATGTAAATGCCGCGGCTCAGGAAACTGCCGTCGAACAGGATATTTCCGGAGGAGGTTTGCACGCGCACGCTGTCGAGCGAAGGGTCAAGCATCTGCATATTGCCGCTGATGGAATTGGCTTCGAGTTTTCCGGAGCAGCGCGTGCAGACCAGCGAACCGTCGATGGTCTTGGTCACGATGTAGCCGTTGACGTCGGTGAGTTGCAGATTCGCGCCGACCGTATCGAAGGTCATGTCGCCGTGCACGCTCTCGACGGTCACGTTGCCGGAGTCGGTGCGCACGTTGAGCTCGCTCTCGACCGGCACGGTAATCTCAAAATCCGTCTTCTGGTCGCCGGCGGAAACTCCGCCATTATCCTGCGTCGCGATCTCCACGCGGTTTCCGGCCTCCTCGGTTTCCACCATGCTCCTGCCGCCGGCGTTGGTCCAGGAGACCAGGACTTCGTTCTTCGTCCAGGCCTTCACCTGAATCCGCCCGTTGGAATTTCGCACCGTGATTTTGGGCTTGGCCTGCACGGGAAAATGCTTTTCGGCGCGATCGGCGGGATCGGCCTTCGCGGGAGATGCGGCCAGGACCAATCCCGCCATCACCAAACCAAGTGCGCCAGCCTTGAGTACGTTGCAAGATGCGCTCACTGCAGTCCTCCCGTCACATTACGATTCATGGCCGTGGCCAGTAATTCGGCTTTCTGTTCATAGGCCCCGTACAGGTATTCGCGCGCCATCTGGTTGTCCGGTTGTTCGCGGACACTGTTTTCACACATGGCAATAAAATGGTCAACGACGCCCAGGTTGCGCCGGAACGAATCGGTTACAGCGGTATCCTGCAGTTTCAATTCAGGGAGCAAGGCTTTTCCGAAGGCCTGCGACTCTTCCTTGAATTCCTTCTCCGCCGTGAGAATCGGAGCGCTGTCCGCCAGCGGGGCCAGCGGTGAATGCACCGTCATCGGCACCGAACCCGATTGATAACCGACCAGAGCGGCTGCGGCGAGAACGAAAGATAGAAAAGCGCCCGCCAGAGCGGGTCGCTGAAAAGCGGCCCACCAGCCGGCCTTCAGGCTCGCAGCCGCAGTGCGCGGGACGGCCTGCAGGATTTCCGCGTCGATCTGGTTGCGCAGGGCAATCCACACGCGCTCGGGCACCGGAAGTTCCTCGGCGCCCAGTTCCAGCGCGGCTTCGCGGATCGCGCTGAGATCGGTGGCAAGCGACCGGCAGGGTTCGCAATCCTGCATGTGCGCCAGAGCCGGCTGCGGCAGCACGGCATCGTCCTGCTGCTCCAGAATCCGTTCAAATTCATCGCACTTGATTTTGGTTGTCATTGCTTTCCTGTTCCACTTCTTCTTCCTGCATTTTCCCAGTTCAGTTTCCACTGCCAGGATTCCAATTCCGGGAAATACTTGCCGGGTCTAGCCGGATCCGCCGGCTTCGGATTTGGCGGCCTGGCGTTCCTGGCGCGCCTGGTTACGCAGGGTTTCCTGCAGCAGTTCACGCAGCCTCATGCGCGCCTTGTGCAGTTGCGATTTCGAGTTTCCGATCGAACACTTCATCAATCCAGCGATTTCATTGTGCTCAAAGCCCTGGATATCGTGGAGCACGAACACCTGCTTGTATCCCGGCGGCAACTGGTCGATGGCGCGTTCCAGGTGCACACGGTCGATCGAACCGGAAAGCAGCAGATCGGGTGCGCCAATTTCCCTGCGCGGCCCGCTGTTCTCATCGTCCGGATCGTTGGTCTCGTCCAGCGGAGTTTCCGCAAGGGTTTTCTTGCGGAGCTTCATCAAGACCACGTTCACGGCCAGGCGATGCAGCCAGGTGGAAAACGCGGATTCGCCGCGAAACGTCGCAATCTTGCGATACAACTGCAAAAAGGCGTCTTGCGTCAGATCCTCGGCCTCAGCCGTGTTTCCGACCATGCGCAGGCACAACGCATAAACGCGCCGGCTATGCAGCCGGTAGATGCGTTCAAACGCCCCAGCGTCGCCCTGTTGGGCGAGGCGGATGGCCTCTGCCTCAGTCATTTCGCTGGTATCGGTTTGTCTCGTGCGGGTCACCGTACCCGTCGGGACGCATCCGAGTTCTGGTTCTGGGATGCCACCCCGCCTCCATGAGTTGCATTCATTCCGGTTCGGTTGTGTTGGATTGGTTTCAATACCCCGGCCGATTTGTCTTACCGCCCCCGGATCGCCCGGTTTCCGCCAACTTCCCAGCTGCCATTGCGTGCCCTACGGGTTCCCCGGTCCAGGATCGATCCCCAGCAGGGCTGGAACCAGGGCCACCAACCTGCCCCTGAAGGGTTCCAATTCCTCGGCAGGCAGGGCGCAGAAGAACGATTTCAGAACCACCGTCGTCTCCCCCACGCACGTATTCAGATCATAGCCCCGGACTTCCAGTTCCCGCCAGGCGCGCTCGGAGAACACAGGGCTTCCCTGGGCTGCTTTGACCACGATCGATCGGGTATCCCTCTGCAAATCCGTTATGATTTCGTCGAGCGAATTCAGCTTGTGGAAAAAACGCATCCGGCTGCTGAACACGGCCTTGCCCAGCAAAGCGCTCATGGTGGAAATTCTCTGCGCGGTGGAGCCTCGGAAATTGGAAGAAGCCAGCGGGGTTACGTGAGGCAAGGTTCCAAAATGGGAACCATGCTCTCTAATCGTGTGGACCACCAGGCTTAAACGATTCGCAAGGCGGTCAAACAGGTCCGCGAATACTTCGGAATATTCCATCGCGCGTTCAAATTCTCTTCGCTCACAAAGCGAAAGAGCTTCGTCTAAAGTAATGCTCAGGATGACGTTGGAGGATTCCAGATCGCCGCGCGTGGCGTCAAAGAGCCGGTCCATCTCATTGGGCAACCAGGCGAACCAGTCCTCACGCACAGAACGGGAACGTTGCCTGGCACGCTTGGCGCCGATCACTCCCAAGGAAACCCCCACCGACCCCGACAGGGACGGGCAGAACTATATCACAATCCGCCCAGCTTGGGGTTCCTTGCCAGCCGCATGGTCACCCGTTATACTTCCGACCTTCGAGGAGAAACCCCCCTGTTACCCTTTGAGCCGCTCGACCAGTATCTCCAACGTCAAAAGAAGCTTGCCGAGGTTGAGGCTCGCGGGTTTGAGGCCTACCCGCACAAATTCGATTGGACCGCCACTCCCGCGGAACTGGTTGAAAAGTATGCCGCGGCCGACCACGACGCGCTGGAAGCCTCCAAGCCGCCGGTGCGCGTCGCCGGACGAATCTTGACGCTGCGGCTGCACGGAAAAGCGGGTTTTGCGCACATCTCCGGCGGCGGCCAGCGGCTGCAGATCTACGTGAAGCTGGACGTTGTGGGGCCCAAAATCTTCGAGCTGTTCCAACTGATGGACCTGGGCGATCTGATCGGCGTAAACGGGCATTTATTCCGCACGCGCACCGGCGAACTGACGGTCTGGGTTTCCGAACTGACCCTGCTCGGCAAATCCCTGCTGCCCCTGCCGGAAAAATGGCATGGACTCTCGGACGTCGAGATCCGGTATCGCCAGCGGTACCTCGACCTGATTTCCAACGACAAGGCGCGGGAAGTTTTCCACCGGCGCGCGCAAATCGTGCGCGAGTTGCGGCGGTTTTTCGACGCGCGCGGCTATATCGAAGTCGAAACTCCCATGATGCAACCCATCGCCGGGGGCGCGGCTGCGCGGCCTTTTGTCACGCATCACAACGCGCTGGATATCGACCTGTACCTGCGCATCGCGCCGGAGCTTTATCTGAAACGGTTGATCGTCGGCGGCCTGGACCGCGTCTATGAAATCAACCGCAATTTCCGGAATGAGGGCATCTCCACCATGCACAATCCGGAATTCACGATGCTTGAGTTCTATCAGGCGTACAGCGATTACCACGATTTGATGGCGCTGAGCGAAGAGCTGTTTGCGCACGTTGCGCGGGAAGTAACCGGATCGACGAAAGTGAAGTACGGCGACGACGAGCTGGATTTCGGTAATTTCCAGCGCATGTCGATGCGCGAGGCTGTCTGCCGCTATTGGCCCGCGGGCGCTGCTCCCGCCCCCTCGGTTGCGGACCTGGCGGCGCCGGGCGGGCCGCGCGCCGCCGCCGACCGCTACAACGCCTGGGCGCAATCGCACGGGCGCGAACCCATCGCAGACCTGGCCGCGCAAAAAGACGGCCAGATCACCGGACTCTTGTTTGAGACACTTGCCGAGTCTCACTTGATTCAGCCCACAATTTTGTACGATTTCCCCACCGATATTTCCCCGCTCTCGAAGTGCCGCCGGGACGATTCCACGCTCGTCGAACGCTTTGAAATCTATGTTGCTGGGATGGAACTGGGCAACGCTTTTTCCGAATTAAACGATCCCGCCGAGCAGGAACGCCGCTTCCGCCAGCAGGTGGAAGCGGGCGGCGAGGAAGTGCCGCGCGAAGTGGACATGGACTACATCCGCGCGCTGGCCCACGGCATGCCGCCAACCGCGGGCGAAGGCATCGGCATCGACCGCCTCACTATGCTGCTCACCGATTCGCACTCCATCCGCGAGGTGATCTTATTCCCACTGCTCCGGCCGGAGATTCCCGGAGAAGCAGCGGCGGGGAGCGACGCGGCAGATTCTTCAACGCAACCATCGGACGACAAAAAATGAAATTTGCCTGGCTGGTTGCGCGGCGGTACCTGCGGTCGCCGTATAAGCCCGCCGTGCTGCGGCTGGTCACGGCATTTTCCGTCGTCGGGATTGCCGCCGGCGTGGCCACGCTGGTGATCGCGCTCTCCATGAACACCGGTTTTCGCAGGACAATTCAGGACCGCCTGCTGGGCGTTTCGGCGCACGTGAATTTGTCGCGCCCCGGCGCGGAAGGGATCGACGATTACCGCGCGCTGGCCGAAAAATTAAGCCGCGTTGACGGCGTGCGCAGCGTCGCTCCCGCAATTTACCTGACGGTTTTACTTTCCGGCACCGGCCGCGCGCGCGGCGTGGTGGTCAAGGGAATCGATCCGGTCCTGGAGGAGAAATCCGACGACGCCTTGCGCCACATCGTCGCCGGAGCGGCCGATTTCAAGCCCGATGCCGACGGCTTCGATTCCATCCTGGTCGGGCATCTGATGGCGGACGAGTTGAATATCCGCATGGGCGATTACCTCACGCTCACCAGCCCCGAGGGGCGACTTACTCCCTACGGCATGGTGCCGCGATCGCGGCGTTTTCGCGTCGGCGGCATTTTTAATTCCGGCTTTTACGACTACGACGCCAACTGGGTCTTCGCCACCATGCCCGCCGCGCAAAACCTGGCGGGAGTGGGAGATGTGGCCAGCGTCCTGGAATTCCGTGTGAAGGATGTAGACCGCGCCGTGGACGCCGCGCGCCTGATTGGCGCGGCCGCCGGATCCGGATTTGTGACCACCACGTGGGAAGACGAAAATCGCGCCCTGTTCCGCGCGCTGGCCTTGGAAAAACTCGTCACCGCGCTCTTCATCGGCTTGATCACGTTCGTCGCCGGACTCAATATCCTGGTGGTTCTCGCCATGACGGTCACCGACCGCGCGCGTGATATCGCCGTGCTGATGTCGCTCGGCGCGCTTCGCCCGCAGGTGCGCAATATTTTTGTCCTGCAGGGCCTGACGGTCGGCGTGATCGGCACGTTCACTGGGCTGGTCCTGGGCTACACCATTTCCTGGGCCGCCGGCGCGTATCACCTGATCCCGCTCGACCCGCAAGTATATTCCGTCCCTTATGTGCCGTTCCAATCCAGCGCTTTCGATGGGATGTGGATCGCCGCCGCTGCCCTCGCCATCAGCGTGGGCGCGACGCTGATTCCGGCGCGGGCGGCGTCGCGGATTTTGCCGGTGGATATTCTTCGCTACGAATAGGTTGGATAAGAATCTTCCAGGAAGGTGGCGCGCTCAGCCGATGAGCGCCTGAATCTTTGCCCGCACCTCGGCCAGTTCTTCGCCCGATACTGCGCCCTTGCGCTTGGCTTTCCGGACGCGCCAGTCCAGGCTTTTTACCTGATCGGCCAGGACGACACTTGCAGGCGAACCGGCGATCAGAACTTCGAATGGGTAGTTTTTGATTTGAATCGTGAGCGGACAGCAGATCATCAGGCTGGTCTTGCCGTTATACGCCGCCGGGCTGACCACCAGAGCCGGACGGTGTCCCGACTGTTCATGTCCTGCCTGCGGGGTGAAATTCAGCCACACGATGTCTCCCGCTTCCGGGACATAGCGGGCCATTACCAAGCCTCTTTGCCGCGTGCTGCCCCGGAATCGACGGATTTATGCTGGTTTTTCGCGGTGATTCCCTTCAGCAATTCGCCGAGGGCGTAGATTTTCTTACGTACCGGCTCGATCACGATGCGGCCCGCTTCTTCGCGCACGTCCACGGGTTCATCCAGATCGAGGCGCGTGGCCCGCATCACGGGGGCAGGAATTCGCACCGCCGCACTGTTGCCCCATTTTCTTACGGTGGCTCGCATGGCCTCCCTCCACTGCAGATACACAGTTTCTACATTCTAGCAGCGCGCTGGGTCTGTGTCTACATTGTAGATACCAGCTCCGGCACGGGCGACTTTTTGGTAGGACAGACACTCTTGTCTGTCCGGTTTTGTGCGCGGCCGAGAACATCTAAACCGGACAGGCAAGAGTGTCTGTCCCACAACTGCGCGTTGCAACATCTTTCCCCCCGCGATAGATTCAGGGCATTCGTTTCGTCCGAAGCACGGGAGGATGACCACATGAGCGCGATCACCAGGCGAGGATTCGTAAAAGGCGCGGCACTGGCGCCGCTGGCGCTTACGCCGTTTCGGTCGGTGGCGCAGCCGCAGGGCGCGGCGCCGGGCGATAAATTCGATTTCGTGATTGCGGGCGCGGGGCACAACAGCCTGGTGTGCGCGGCGTACCTGGCCAAGGGCGGGTTCAAGGTGCTGGTGCTGGAGGGGCGTCCGACGATTGGCGGGGGGACGAAGACGGCGGAAGTCTGCCTGCCGGGGTTCAAGGAAGATTTATGCTCGAGCGTGCACTCCGGCATTTCCAATAATCCGCTGATGAAGAACGACGAGCTGCGGCTGCGCGATTACGGCTACGGCGAATATATCGAGTCCGATCCGGTGATGCACATTCCATTTCTGGACGGCGCTTCGATCACGGTGTGGCGCGACCTGGACCGCACCTGCGATACCATTGCCCGCATTTCCAAAAAAGACGCGCAAACCTACCGGCGGATGGTGGCCGAGTACAAGTCGTATACGGCAGCTACAGCGGCGAGCCGCAGCGCCGATGCAGGCGGCGCGCCCAAGATTCCGAAGGCGGGAGTGTGGCAGCGGCGGTTCGCGATGTCCGGCTACGAGCTGGTGAGCGAGTTGTACGAGAGCGAGCAGATGCGGCGCGCCAATCTGGTGTGCGGGCATTTCGGATCAGTGCCGGGAGGAAACCAGGGCACGGGCAACCAGGCGTTTTCGATGGTGACGCAGCAGCTCAGCGGGCGCGTGATTCCCAAGGGCGGCTCGGGGACGCTGGCCGTTGCTCTGGGAAAATTTATCGAGGCGCACAACGGCGTGGTGATGACGAACAAGCCGGTGACGCGCCTGCTGATCGAGAACAACAAGTGCGCGGGCGTCGAGTGCCTGGACGGCAGCTCCTACCGCGCGGACAAATCCGTGGTCTCGACCATCCACGTGAAGCACCTGGTGGACATGGCGCCGCGCGAATTGTGGGGCGAGGATTTTCTGGAAGGCGTGGAAATGTTCCAGCCCGAGCACGCCATGATCAGCCTGCATTACGCGACCTCGGAGCCTCCAAAATATCCGCTCCCGACCGGCGGCACGATTTCCACGTGCGAGGCGGCCATCGCTCCCGCCCTGGACTACTACCTGCGCATGGATTATCTCGAGGCGCGCGGCGTGATCGATCCGAACGATCCGCCGGGGCTGCAGATTGTGAGCCCGAGCGTCGTCGATCCCACACGCGCGCCGGCCGGATGCCACACCGTGAAAATCGAGAGCAACTTGCCCTACGCGCTGAAGGAAGGCGCCAAGCACTGGGACAATATCAAGGACGAAGTGGCGGATTCCCTGCTCAATCACTTGCGGAAATTCGCGCCGAACCTTACGCCGGATAAATTCCTGGGAAAATTCATTGAAAGCCCGCTCGACATCGAGCGCATGAATCCATCGATGTGGCGCGGCAGCGCTCATGCCGGCGCCAGTAATCCCTCGCAGGTGGGAGCCATGCGCCCCGTGCCGGGCTGGGGCAATTACCGGATGCCGGTCGCGGGCTTGTATCAGACCGGAGCGTGCACAGCTCCAGGCGGCTCGGTCTCGGGGATGCCGGGGCGCAACGCCGCGGCCGTCATCCTGAAGGATTTCGGGACGAGCCTGGAGGAAGTGGTGGCGAAGCCTTCCGGCAAAGTGTCCTAGGAATTGGAAACGGATTCGCTGGGTCATATCGCAAGGATTCGCGGAGGAATGCTTGTGCGGAGAGAATCGATCATGCGTGTAGCGACGTTCGCGGCAGCCGCATTGGGCGCGGCGCTGCTCCTTGCAGCGCCGCCGCTGCTGGCGCGACAATCGGCAGCTATGCCGCAAGCCGGGAAAGCAGTCCCCGACAATCTGGCCGAACACACGCCGCCCGCGCAGCCGATCCCCTACAGCCACCAGACACACCTGTCGCTGGGCCTCGAATGCGGCATGTGCCACACCAATCCCGCACCTGGGAATTTGATGACATTCCCGGCAACGAGCGTCTGCATGGGGTGCCACAACACGGTGGCGACGGACAAACCCTCGATCCGGAAACTCGCTACATTCGCTAAATCCGGCCAGTCCATTCCGTGGGTGCGTGTGTATGCGGTCACGAAAGGGGTGAACTGGACGCACCGCAAACATCTGGACGCCGGGATGAAATGCGAAACCTGTCACGGACAGGTCGCCGATATGGCCGCGATGTCCCAAGCCACCAGTGTGACGTCGATGGGCGTGTGCATCAGTTGCCACAAACTCAACAATGCTCCCACCGTTTGCCAGACTTGCCATTCCTGGCCCGCGAACGAACAGTAGGACAGGCATCAAGCCTGTCGGTTTCTCTCTCCGGCAAAGAAAACCAAAAGCGACAGGCTGAAGCCTGCCCTACTGGTCCGAAATCCTTCCAGTTCCGGAATGCAAAGGCGCAAAATTTGCAATGCAATGAATCGCGAATATGGCGTACGGGTTGCACATATAGCTGGTGTATGCTTTGCAGGCGTGAGGGGTGCGGGCAGAGGCCGCACGGGACCATCCGACAAGGGCTGCAATCGCAGCGGTATCAATGACTTGAAGGGCAGTCCAGCAAGTACCCAAATGAGTAAATATTTGCACAGGCACATACAGGGCGAGAAAGAGAAAGCGATTGTCCCGAAGATTTTGAGGTTTCCAGGCGGTACAGGCCGGGTGGAACGCGAAGCGGGAAAATGGCATCTAATTTCACATGAGGTTTACTTGTACTAAATGGCTATTTGAAAGCGAATTGGGACCAAATCGGGACGCACCAAGCGAATACGCTGAAGGAAAGAACTAAGGAAGACCAAGAATGACGGCAGAGACCACAGCCACGGTGAGAGTGCAACAGGACGCGGCACCCCGCGCCGGCGCGCTCATCGAAGCGCGCAACCTGCACAAAAAATATGCCGCGGGCGGCAGCGAAGTCACTGTGCTGTCCGGTGTTAACGTGAGCGTCGAGCCGGGAGAACTGATCGCCATTGTGGGGCCATCCGGCGCGGGCAAGAGCACATTTCTACACCTGCTGGCCGCGCTAGACACACCAACGAGCGGTACAGTATACTTCGAGCAGAAAGCGATAGATTCGTTTCGGGAAAATGAGCTTGCGGATTATCGCAACCGCTCAATTGGTTTTGTATGGCAGCGGCACCACCTTTTGGCCGACTTTACGGCGGCCGAAAACGTGGCTATGCCTCTGCTAATGCGTGGCACGGGGTACGATGAGGCGCTCGAAACTTCCGCACGCTGGCTCCGGGATGTAGGTCTGGAGTCGCGAATGAAGCAGCGGGCGGGGGAGTTGTCCGGGGGGGAGCAGCAGCGCGTGGCCATTGCCCGCGCACTGGTGCAGGGTCCGGCGTTGTTGCTGGCCGACGAACCTACCGGGGACCTGGACGAGCGAAACGCACTGGCCGTCTTTGAGTTGATGCAGCGGTTGCACCGCGAGCACCGGCTCACCTCCATCCTGGCTACGCACAACACAGTTCTGGCGGGACGCGCAGATCGCGTGCTGCAACTGGAGCACGGATTACTCCTGCCGGTTTCGGGTCTGGGCTCTAATTTGAGCCCAGCTAACGAAGAAAGACCAAAGCCCTGAAGTGGCACTGAGGGAGAAACGAGTTGACCCGTGTTTGAACGTTACACAGAGAAGGCACGCCGCGTCATATTTTTCGCGCGCTACGAAGCCAGCCAGTACGGCTCGCCGTACATTGAGACCGAGCATCTGCTGCTCGGCCTGATGCGCGAGGATAAGGCCCTGGCCAATCGTTTTCTGCGTTCCCACGGGTCGATTGAATCGATCCGCAAAGAGATCGAACAGCGCATCACCATCCGCGAGCGCATCTCCACGTCCGTCGAGGTGCCGCTCAGCCAGGAATCCAAACGAATTCTGAATTTCGCCACCGAAGAGGCCGAGCGCCTGGGGCACAAGCACGTCGGCACCGAGCACCTGCTGCTGGGAATCCTGCGCGAGGAGAAATGCTTCGGCGCGGAAATCCTGCAGGAGCGCGGACTGCGCCTCACCGCTCTGCGCGAAGAATTAGCCCGCAGCGCCGGCGAAAAACCCGCGGCTTCGCGCCCCAAAGAAACTTCCCTGCTGGCTGAATTCAGCCGCGACCTGACGCAGGCGGCGCTCGAAGGCCAACTCGATCCCCTGGTCGGCCGCGAGCGCGAAGTCGAGCGCGTGATCCAGATCCTGTGCCGCCGCACGAAGAACAATCCCGTGCTGATCGGCGAGCCCGGCGTGGGCAAAACGGCCATCGTCGAAGGCCTGGCGCAGCGGATTTCCGACAGCGACGTGCCGCCATTTCTTGCCGACAAGCGCATCCTCTCTCTCGATCTTTCCCTGATCGTGGCCGGCACCAAGTATCGCGGCCAGTTTGAAGAGCGGCTCAAGACCATCATGAAGGAATTGATGGAGAGCCAGAACTCGATCGTGTTCATCGACGAATTGCACACGCTGGTGGGCGCGGGCTCGGCCGAAGGGTCGCTGGACGCCGCGAACATCCTGAAGCCGGCGCTTTCGCGCGGCGAAATTCAGTGCATCGGCGCGACCACGCCCGGCGAATACCGCAAATCGGTGGAAAAAGACCGCTCGCTCGAGCGCCGCTTCCAGGCCGTGAAGGTCGGAGCTCCATCCGAGGACGAAGCCATCCAGGTTCTGGAAGGCGTGCGCGAGCGCTACGAAAAGTTTCACGCCGTCAGCTACACGGACGAAGCCATCCGCTACTCCGTCTATCTTTCCAGCCGTTATATTCCGGACCGCTTCCTGCCGGACAAGGCCATAGACCTGATCGACGAGGCGGGCGCGCGCGTGAAGTTGCGCCAGGCCATGCTGCCCGATGAAGTGGCCGAAGTGCAAAAGCGCGTGAAATTCATCACGCACCGCATGGAAACGGCCATTGCCAATCACGAATTCGAGAAGGCTCGTTTCTATTCCGAGGAAGAGCGCAAGGAGAAGGAAAATCTGCGCGTGGTGCGCGAGAAGCTGAAACTGGACGACACCAACACGGGCATCGTCACGCGCGAGGACATTGAGGACGTGGTGGCGCGCTGGACGGGCATCGCCGTGAACTCGATCAAGGAAGACGAACAGCAGAAACTGCTGCGCATCGAAATTGAATTGCACAAGCGCGTCATCAGCCAGGATAAGTCCATTACCGCTCTGGCGCGCGCCATCCGCCGCAGCCGCGCCGGACTCAAGGCTCCGGGCCGCCCCGTCGGGTGCTTCCTGTTCCTGGGCCCCACCGGCGTCGGAAAGACGGAAGTCGCGCGGCGCCTGGCTGAATTCATGTTCGGCAGCGAAAAATCGCTCATCCGCTTCGACATGTCCGAATACATGGAAAAGCATTCGGTCTCAAAACTGATCGGCGCGCCTCCAGGCTACGTGGGCTACGAAGAGGGCGGCCAGCTGACCGAGCGCGTGCGGCGCACGCCGTATTCCGTAATTTTGCTGGATGAGGTCGAAAAGGCCCATCCGGACGTGTACAATATCCTGCTCCAAGTCTTCGAAGACGGGCAATTGACGGATGGTCTGGGCAATACCGTCGATTTCCGGAACACCATTGTGATCATGACCTCGAACCTGGGCGCGCGGCACCTGCAGAAGCGCTCCACGATGGGCTTTCAATCGTCGGCCGAAGAGGGCAACGCGAAATCCATGGATGAACTCGTGCTCAGCGAAGTGAAGCGCGTGTTCAATCCGGAGTTTTTAAACCGGCTGGATGAAATCATTCTGTTCAACCCGTTGGGTGATGAAGAACTGCTCCGCATCATCGATTTGCTGGTCGGCCAGATCAACGACACTTTGATCCACCGCCAGGTGCAGATCGTACTGACACCGGAAGCGCGCCAGTGGATCCTCGAGAAGACGTGCGGGGACCGTAATTACGGCGCGCGGCCGTTGCGGCGGGCGCTGCAAAAGTACGTCGAAGATCCGTTGTCGGAAGCGCTGATTCAGGGGGGCCTGCAGCGTCCGGCAACGCTGGAAGTCTACGTCGCAACAGACGGGCTCGGATTCCGACCGGTGGTCGAAGCAACCCCGGTATCCCACTAGCGAATCCTACGCGCACAGGCCGCACTCATCCGGGTCCGGCGGGGGAGCGTACAATCTTGTTTTGGGGGAAGCGGCCTTGAGCATTGCTCTGGCCGCAGGCAAGAATTCGTGTTTCAAATTCTGGCTGCGGGCGCGATTGGCGTGCCTGCTCGCGGCCGTCGTCGTGTGTTTTGGGACGGCCACGCAGGCCTTTTCCCTTCCCCAGCAGCAGGCTGCGCCGCCAACTCCCGCGGCTTCAGCTGAAACGCCTACCATCGAACGCATCGAATTCCAGGGCAACCGGAGAATCCGCAGCGAGACGCTGCAAGCGCGCATCTTTTCCCGGCGCGGCGACCCTGTCAACCCGGAAACGCTGCGCCGCGATTTCCACGCACTTTGGAACACGCAATTTTTCGACGACATTCGCCTGGAAATCGAGGACAGCGCGGACAAACCGAACCAGAAAATTATTATTTTCTACGTGACCGAGCGCCCAATCATCCGGCGCATCGAGTACAAGGGCAATAAATCGGTTTCCGAGTCCGACATCCTGGACCGGTTCAAGGAACGCAAAGTCGGTCTGTCCGTCGAAGGCCAGTTCGATCCCACGCGCATTAAGAAGGCCGAAGTGGTGTTGAAAGAACTGCTGGCCGAGCACGGGCGCCAGTTCGCCGAGGTCAAGCCCACCTACGAGCGCCTGCCCGGCACCAACGCCGTCAAACTCACGTTCAACATCAACGAAGGCCCCAAAGTAAAGGTCGGCAAGATTATCATCACAGGAAACACCGCGTTTTCGCGCGGGAAAATCATCCGTTCGATGCACAATTCGCGCCCCATCGCCATTCCGCTGAGTTTTCTGGGAAGCATTCCGGTCATGGCCAAGACCTTTGACCGCCCGAAGCTGGACGAGGACCTGGAAATCGGAATTCGCGGGCTGTACCAGGACAACGGATATTTCAAGGTGTTGGTGAAGGACCCGATCATCGAGAACGTGACGTTGCAGAACAATATTCTGACGCGAAGCGTGCCATTCGCGGGCGGCAAAACATCGAGGGTCACGAACATCACCATTCCCATCGAGGAAGGCGCTCGCTACCGCATGGGCACAATTCACGTGCGCAACGCGAATCCGGACGAAGGCCTGTTTTTCAAGCAGGATTTCCTGGAAGGGCTGTTCCCCCTCAAGAAGGGTGAAATTTTCAGCGTGGCCAAAGTCCGCGACGCGATAAAAGAATACACAAAACTGTACGGCAATTATGGATTCATCGACTTCACGGCAGTGCCGGACACCGACGTGCACGACGACACCAAGACCGTCGACCTGACCTTCGCCTTCGACCAGCAAAAACAGTTCTTCGTGCGCCGCATCGAATTTTCGGGAAACACCGGGACGCGCGACAAGGTCATCCGCCGCGAACTGCTGCTTAGCGAAGGCGACATGTTCCGCAATAATTTGTGGGAACTCAGCCTTCTGCGCCTGAATCAGCTCGATTACTTCGAGGCCGTCAAACCTGAAAATGCCGAGATCAAGCGCAACGTCAAGCAAGGCACCGTGGACATCCTGCTCAAGCTCAAGGAAAAAGGAAAACAATCCATCAGCCTGACCGGCGGCGTCAGCGGCTTCGCCGGCAGCTACATCGGCCTCACCTACCAGACCAATAATTTCCTGGGACTTGGCGAGACGCTCACGTTATCGGCCAACGTCGGCACGCTGCAGCGCGACATTTCCTTTGGATTCACCGAGCCGTACCTGTTCGACCGCCCGATCAGCACGGGTTTCACCGTGTTTTACAGCCGCTACAATTTCGATCAGGCCCGGCAAACGTCGCTGGCGTTGGGATACCAGGTCCAGTTGAATCCCAACACCGTGCAGAATTACGTGCAGAACAGCGACGGCTTCACGATATTCGCCAGCTATCCGCTGCGAAAGCTCGGATTCACGCGCCTGGGCCTCACCTACGGATTGACCAGCACCAGCATCACGGGATTGAGCACGGCGTCCACGGCATTGTTCAGCGTGCTGCAATTCCAGTCGCTCGCGGGCCCGTCGGCTCTGCAAGGAATCCTGGAGAGCAAGATCACGCCCACGCTGAGCTATAACACCGTGGATAATCCGGTGAACCCGACGCATGGAAAAAGCATTTTTGAATCGGTCTCATTCGAGGGCGGGCCCATTGGGGGGAACGTCAATACCTTCTCGGATGTGGTCGAGGCCAAATACTTCCGGCCGCATTATCACGGCCGCAACGTGATCGCCATGCGCGTGCTGGGTTCGTTCGAGACGGGATTCGGCGGCAAGGAAATTCCTCCCTTCAGCCGGTATTACCTGGGAGGCGAGGACACGCTGCGCGGATTCGATATCCGCACTGTGTCTCCCGTGGTGTTCGTGCCCACGCTATCGAATTACGGCTTCAATTACTCCAATCCGCGCGTGCTGGGTTCCAACGGCCAGCCGACCCTCGGCACGGTCAGCATTCCCATGCTGACGTATCAGACTTCGTTCCCGGGCGGAGATACGCAACTGGTGGGCAATTTCGAGTACCGCATTCCCATCGCGCCGCACGTCAGCGCTTCGATCTTCGGGGATATTGGAGCGACCGGCGCGCTGCGGCACGATCAGCTGCAACTGAATTCGTCCGACCTCGCAACGCTGCAGCAGACCTTTGCCGGCAGCAATACGACGATCAGCCCCACGCTGCCGTTCCAGCCCGGGACCAATTTCAAGCTGCGCAGTTCGGCAGGCGTGGAAATCGTGGTGCAGTTGCCTATCGTGCAGGCGCCGTTCCGCATTTATTGGGCGTATAACTTCAACCGCATGTCGCAGATCATCAATGCGCCCACGACGCAGTTCCCGGGGAATCCGAACAATACGAATCCTCTGAACCCGCCGTGCGATTCGTCGCATACTACGAACTGTTTCGACATGAATTGGTTCAAGTACGAAAACGGCCTGCCGGCGGATATCTGGGATCAGGTGGTGAACGGAACACCGACGCAGCAGGGCATATTGGGATTGTTCCGCAACCCGCAGCGCACGAATTTCTTCGATCCCGTACGCACGCTGCGCTTCACGGTGAGCCGGACTTTCTAGTCCTGGATGGGGCGCGCGGCAGGCGGGGAAAATCGGATTGCATCACGGCCCGCGATCTCGGGGGCGGAAATGATATGGCAATGGCCGCGGGGGTTTCGCGGGAAGATCGCATGAGAGCACGGCTTGGGAGGACAGGGATGAGGTGGTGGAAGAGCTGCTCAATCGGACTCACTCTGGCGTTGGCGCTGGGCGCGCTGGGTTGCGGCGGGAGTTCCGCGAACTCGGCCGTGGCACTGACAATTTCGCCCGTGCAGGCGAGCGTAATCACAAACCGCACGCAGCAGTTCTCCAGCCTGGTCACCGGAAACAGCAATACCACCGTGACCTGGACCGTGACCTGCCCGACCGGCGTCACGGCTCCCGCCTGCGGCACGATCGATTCCACCGGCCTGTACACCGCGCCGGCCAAAGTTCCCACGGTTACGACCAATGGCACCACGACCGTTACACCCACCGCGACCATTACGGGAACCGCGGCCGCCGATACCACCAAGACTGCTACCGCCACGATAACGATCATCAGCGGCATCAGCATTACCATCACGCCAAACACGGCCACGGTGGGCACCGGGGAAACCTTCAGCAATTTCGTCGCTACCGTGAACAATCCGGGTTGCATCATTACTTCCAATCCCACGTGCAACAACGTGACTTGGTCGCTGCCCACGGTAACCACAGCCGGTTCGGACGGCACCATCGATCCGAACACCGGTTTGTACACCGCCCCGGCAACCGCGCCCTCGCCTAACTCCGTCACCGTGACCGCCACTTCCGTGGCCGACACGGCTGTCACGGCCACCGCACTGATCACGATCCAGACGTCGATCCCTCCAACAGTCACCTCGGTCAGCCCCAACGTGATGGGATTGGGAGGATTGTTCCAGGACACCTACATTTCCGGGACAAATTTCATCTCGACCAATAAGGTCTACATTAACGGGGTCGTGCTCCCCGATTCCCAGGTTTCGGACGTTAACAGCTCTTTAATTCGAATCCGCATCCCGGATACCCTGCTGGCCTCTCCACCGCCGCCGCCGGCCTTGCCCGTGCTTCAAGTCAGCGTTTCGCAGCAGACCGGCGCGCAGCAGACCTGCGCGAATCCCACGGATTGCCAGATCACGGTAAAAAGTGTCCGTCCCAGCGTGGTCGGCCCCACTCCCGACAGCATCGGGCAAGGGACATCCGGAGTCCTCAGCTTCAACGTGGACGGAGGATTCTTTGGGACTTCGCTGGCGCCGGCAGTGAGCACTTTCTTCAACGGCCAGCTGCGCGCTTTTCAACTTCCGAAAAGCGGCGCGACCAACAGCACGCGGCAATTATCGGTCACCATCGGCGGCAATTCCAATGCCAGCGATTTCACGACGCCTGGCCTTTACCCGGTGACCATCCAGAGCGGGCGGGACGCCTCGAAATTTGCGGTCACCAACCTTGCCGTTCAGCCGAATTACAATATCTCTTCAATCGGCGTGATCGCCGCGCAGCTTGCAGTGGGAACCTCACCCGGCGACGTGGCCATCAACCCGGCCACGGGCCTGGCCGTGGTCGCCAACACCGGATCCAATAACGTCAGCCTGATCGATCTCACCTCGCCGTCCCCGACGGTGGTCGCAACGCTGTGTACGGCCGCGGTGGGCGCCGCTGCGCCCTGCCCGTCCTCGGGCCCCACCAGCGTTTCCATCGACTACGTTCGCAATATCGCGCTGGTTGTAAATGCGACCACCAAGACAATCGCCGTCGTGGACCTGAACAGCAAGGCGGTGAGTTTTGTCACCCCGGCGCTGCAGGATTCGCCCGGAGCGGTCGGCGTCAATCCGGTTACCGGCCGGGCCCTGGTTGCGATGCAAACCCGGAATTACGGGATCCTGATGGACGTAAAGCAGTCTCCCCCCGCGTTTGTCGGGACCGTGACCATTAGCACCGGGGCCAATACGCGCGTGGCCGTGGAGCCGCACCTGAACTGGGCCATCGCGACGCCCGGCGGGGTTGGATCCATGGGAATCGTGGACCTCAACAGCCAGACCATCAACCAGATCACGAACATCTCCCGAAGTTCCACCGCCAACGCCACCGGAGCGACCAACGTCGTCACCGTAACCGTGCAGGCCTCAACTCTGACCTCCCCGCAGCCTCCCTTAACCGTGCAGGTTGGCGACGTCGTTCAAGTCCAGGGGATCACGGTGAATGGCACCGCTGATCCGAGTTTCAACGGCTTCTTTTCGGTGACCGGACTGGGCCCGGGAATTTCGCAATTCAGTTATACGGAGACCACCGCGGCTACCTTGCCCGACGTGACCAGCGCGCCGGCAACCGGAACGATTAACTACGCGCAGCCGGTGGCCACCGTCGGCTTGACCTCCTCAATCCAGGGAATCGGCATCAATACCGAGACCCAGCAGGCCATCCTGGTCGACCCGTCGGCCGGCGGGATTGTGTCCTTTTTCAGTTTGATCGATCAGTCCGTGAACTCGCTGATTCTGAAGACCAACAATGCGGTGGAATTTGGAATGTCGGCGGCCGCGTTTAATCCACTCACCAATACCGCGGTCGTGGTGAACCCGTTCACCAACACGCTGTCGGTGATCGATCCCTCGACACCGGTGCGACTGAACGATGGCAATCTGTACAACACGCGGCCAGGGCCTGTCGCCGTGGCCGTCGATCCCGGAACCAATATCGCGATTGTCGCCAACCAGGGCGATAATTCCGTGACGATTCTTTCGCTCGGTCCGATCCGGCCGTTCTCGATCACTGAAACCAGTCCCAAAACGTTTGTGGCCCAGTCGACGCTGGCCAGCCCTGCGTCGCCGGCTCCGCAACAACTGACCGTGCTTGGAAAAGGATTCACCGGCAATTCGGTGGTTCAACTGGACCGGACGGCATTGCCCACCGCGCTGGTCAACGACCGGCGCTTGAACGCCACGGTTCCTTCATCGATGCTGTCGACGGCGCACCGCTACACGGTGCAGGTCGCGGATTCCGGCGTGGTTACCAACGCCTCGGACTTTACCGTGGAGCAAAGCGTGGACGTCACGGCCTGCTCAGCGACTCCCTATCCGTCGGGCGTATCGATCGATCCGCAGGCGAATCTTGTGGCCGTCGCGCTGGAAGGATGCAATAGCGTGGCGCTGCTGAATATGGATAGCGCCACCGGCACGACCGTCGCCGTCGGCAATAATCCGATCGGGGTCGCCACCTTCCCGCGCCTGCACACCGCGGTGGTGGCCAATAACGGTGACGGCACCGCCTCGGTGGTGGACGAACTGGCCCAGACCGTTCTGCACACGGTCACCACGGGAGCGGGATCGACGGGCGTCGGCGCCAATCAGGACACCGGAGAAGCAGCCGTGGCCAATAGCGTAGCCAATACGGTTTCGATCGTGAATGTGGCCACCGCCGGGGCTTCCACGCTTTCGGTGGGACAGTTCCCGATCTCGGTGGCGTTCAACAATCAGAATCATCTGATTGGGGTGGCCAACGCCTCGAGCGATTCGATCGGATTCGGATTCGGCAGCGGCTCGCTCACTAGTTCCTTCTCGGTGAGCGCGCCGACCTCGATCGTGTACGATCCGGTGCCTTCGGACTGCGGCCCGTCGAACACGCTGGGATGCTTCATCGCCAGTTCGAGCACGACCAATGTGGTGACCATCATCGACCCCATTAACTCGTCGCAATCGGCGTTCCGCGTGGGCATCAACCCGACCGCCATCGCCTACAACTATCTGACCAGCACGCTGGTGAGCACAAACACGCTGAGCCACACGATCACCGTGTCCGATTTCCTGGGACGCAAGATCCGCGCGGTGCTGACTTTGCCCCCCGCGCCGGTCACCTCCAATCTGACTGTTTTCGGGCTGCCGCAATTCGCCCTGGACATTCACCCGTTGACCAATCTTGCGGTAATCTCGGACACGGCGAATGGCCGCATCCTGTTCGTGCCGATTCCGCGGTAAGCGCGGGCGGCGGCGCCGGGCAGCGGGCCAGACTCAATTCCCGCACCGGCCAACTCGAACGTAACCGGCGGCATCAATGAGGGATAAGTGAGGGTGTGGGTCTGGTCTGGTTCCGGGCCACGCAGCAACAGTAATTCCGATTGACGCAGATTAAATCAGGCCGCTATAATCCGCGATTTGTGCGGGTTCGCTTAAAAGGAGTGAGGATGAACGTTCATTTGAAGTGGAAAGTTACGATTGCCGCGCTGGCCCTGCTAAGCTTGGCACCGGTCCCGGGCGCGCGCGCTCAGGCCGCCGCGGCGACGGCAGCTCCGGTAAAAATCGCCATCATCAATATGCGCAACGCCATTATCGCCACGGCCGAAGGCAAGCAGGCGCAAGCCCAGCTGCAATCGCAGTTCGCCCCGCGGCAAGCCGACCTGCAGAACACGCAAAAGCAGATCGAGGACTTGCAGCGGAAAATGAGCGAAGGCGCGCGCACGCTGAGCGACGACGAAAAAGGAAAAATGCAACGCGAGGGCGAACTGCTTACCCGCCGCCTGCAGCGCAATAACGACGACCTGAACGAGGAACTGAACGCCGCGCAGGGCGAAGTAGTCGACGGCATCGGCCGCAAACTGCTCGACGTGCTGGACCGCTACGCCCGCGAGAACGGCTTCACCATCGTCCTGGACACCTCCGCGCAGGGCAGCCCGGTCGTCTACGGCTCGTCCGGCTCGGATATCACCCAGGACATCGTGCGGCTCTATGACCAGGCGTATCCGGTAAAGGCTGGCGCTGCGGCCCCGGCGGCCAAGCCGGCGACTCCGGCTCCGGCCAAGAAGACTACTCCGTAACGGTTTTTCCCAATCTGAAACAATCAGGAAGCCGGGCGCGCGCGTGCGATGCTCCCGGCTTTTTGCTTTTTCGGCCAGCGGCCACAGGATTGCACGATATTGAATCGTCCGGTTCCCGGACGTCGGCCCTGCATCAAGTATCGCTTGAAAGAGGAGAACCCATGAGCCTGAGAAATGCATGGAAATTTCAATATCCTTGCTCACAATTACAAGAGGCCGCTCGCAAGAAAAGGGAATATCACGCAGAGCGATTGAAATGGTGGCAAGCCGAACAGAATAAAGTTATCGCAGATGTCCGGGAAAAAGGTTTGGAAGTGCGCGAGCAGGAAATCACGCGTGGCGCGCGGGGAGAAATTGTGATCGACGCGACTTACCAACGCCGGCTCAACGAGTGCTTCTCGAAGGTGAAGGAACACTAGGAATTCACGGATGAATATACGACCTGGGTGCGCGTCTTTGAACTCAATTCTTCGGCCAAGGTTGACCTGGATGCCGAGGACATCGAATATTTCGGGCTTTGACGAGGAATTTTTCTGAAGAAAATACGGCGCCCGGGAAGCATGACGTTCTCCTCATCCATGTTATAATGTTTCGAGCATCAGGAGCGACTCGGGTCAAACCGAGTCCGGCAACCGGGCAGGAGACGCCACGGTGCCTTGAGCGGGCAACCGCTCGATGCGCGGAACCTTGAGTTCCGAAGCGAGTCTCCGGGAATTTCGACCGCCTGATGTCTTGGGCGGTCTTTGTATTTCCGGCTTCCTGGTGCATGCCTAAACTTAAGGAGCATGCATCCATGACACAAATCCCATTTGAAAACGACGAATCCATCAAGCAGCGCGAAATTCTGGAATTAGCGGGCAGGCAGGAAAACGGAGTGCCCAAGGGGCTCTCCCGCTGCCCGGTCTGCGGCGATTGGATCGGGCGCTGCCTCTTCCCTAACCCCCTCATATGGCACGAAGGCCCCACCCGTATTAGCTGCCGCTGCGAGGCTAACCTATGCTCAACGTGCGGCGAACCAATTTATGAATACAAGTTGAGCGGGAACATTTTCGACGAGGCGGCAGGCCGTATCTGGCATATCCCTATCATGATGGGCTGGATGCATCATTGCGGCAAGCCTCGAATCGAGCTGCCCGTTCCCATTCAGCCGTTTTGGGACGAGAAATATTCCCCGGTCCTGGCGGGCTTCCCTGTTCAGCTTGTCTATATTGGCGTGCGTCCCCGCAACGACGAAACCCGCAAACCGATCCTGATGAAAGCCCGTTACTCGTTTGATCCTGGATCGTTCTTCGAGAACGGATCGCAAAAGGAGCTGCGGTACGTCTCCAAGAATCCGAGCGATTTTCATGTGGATGTCGGTTGGGAAAAAGGCTCTAATCGCTGGCGGACTTGCAAATTCAAGGATGGCCGGCCGATTTCCTTTGCGATGGGAGAAGATTTTGACGCCGTGATGAAGGAGACATTGGCCGTTGGACTGCATCCGGATGAACCGGCGACCTGATACGAAGGCTGGGGGCATGGCTATTTCCCCGTCAAGTCAGTTCAGGACGGTTTAGCCGGTCCCCAGCTTGCCTTTCGCCCTACGGATGGCTTGGTCGAAGGCCTGATCCAGCTTGGTGTTTACACCCCGGCAGCCGGCGACCACATCCATAGCCCAATCCAAATAGTCGCGCCGCCGTTTGAGCGGCCAATCCGCCGGAGGCGCGTCGGTGACGTCGCGAACATTGCAGAGCTTGTCCGCGATCTTCAGCTGCTTCGCGCGGATGGAGAGGTTTGGTGCGTGTTCGACCTGAAGCCGCTTCCGCTCCATCTTCCCAAGGGACTTTTCATCGGTCACCTCGCGCACCAGACCGGCCACCTCGGGGCCAAAATATTCCTCCAGCTCCTCAAAAGTAGTTTTCGTGTCTTCCACCGTATCGTGCAGAGCCGCGGCGATGAGTGTGTTCTCGTCGGAAACGTCCCCCTCGGCGGCAAGGACAGCGGCGACGGCAATCGGATGATTGATATAGGGCGAAGCTTCAGCGTCCTTGCGGCGCTGGTGGCGATGCTTGTTGGCGGCAAATGCGATTGCCTTCAGAAGTGGAGCGGGATTCAAATGCGTGGCACCTCTCTATCCGATTGTGTTCGCCCCGCGGCCAGCGGTAAAGTTCAACTGGCTGGAGCGCGCGGAAGCTTCCTCAGTACCTCCAGGATGCGAGCGAGCCCAAGTGTGTCCTGTCCGCAATACTCCAGGAGTTCCTGCTTGAGTTGCGCTTTCTCTTCGGCACTCGTTGCGGGGTCAATGAATCGGCCCCACGCGATCCCAGCCTGGGCTCCTTCCATGACAGCGAGGCCGTCATAGCTCATTTCCGGCACCAACGCAGGCAGCACCGACTTCAAGGAATAAGAACCGCCAAATAACGGATGATAGACATTCTTCCGAATTACGGGGAGGAGATCCCACATCGCAGCCTTGATTCGCGTGATCTCCGACCTGTATTCCGGCAGCCATTGCAATAGTTCGTCCAGGCGGTCACTTTCAAACCCCTCGTTGTAAACCACAATGCTGCCGGCCCCTTTCACCGCCCGGCACAGCGATTCCAGAAATGGGACTCGGGGATCGGCTATGTCTTCCGCCAAATAATCGTGGCGCTGGATCGGCCCGCCACTTCGCTCTTGCCGGTGGACGGACCACTGAAATGGAAGTTGATCGTACGGTCTCAACCCTGCAAATCGCGGGAGAGCCGGAAATACCGTTTCAAAGTCCATGAAACAAATGGGGTATCGCAGGCTTGCAAGTGCGCGGGCAAGGTCCGGGCCGATCCAGGTCTTTCCACTCTTCATTGCATCGACGACCCTGCGTTGCGTCCGGGAAAGGGGAAAATCGTCCGGAATCTGACGGACGGACAGGATGCCCGAGGCCAGTAAATCGTCCACCTTCTCGGATCGTATCCGGGGCAATACACTGACGTGATCGGAAGGCAAGCCGGGATTGCAGTGATTGTAGAATTCGCAGAGCACCGGATCTTCACATTGCCTTCCGGGCTTCACATCAGGCGGCGCGGGTTGCCCCAAAATCCGGAGTTGTTCGTCCAGGCGTTTTGAAATTTCCGCATCGCCGACGGCGTGCTCCTTCGGAATTTCCACGGTGACAAACAACCGGGAAACCTCGTAGGCCTGTCCGTCAAACACATAATTCCGGTTCAGGTGCATCAGGCGGGTTCCTTCGAGATGGATCCCCGCCCCTGACAGCACAAGTTTCTGAATTCCAATATCGAAGGCGTAGTGCGGTTTCGGGGCCGTCGATGACTTGACTTCGACCAGCCGGTAGCGTGACCGGCTGCGACGTTCCAGAACGTCGGCTCGAACGAGCACGCTGCCGTATGCAAATGCCGCTTCGAAGATCGCCGGCACCTCCGCATTTCCAACCAATTCGCGGGTGGCGCGAATCGCATCATCCAGGTGTTCATGGTCGTCCGCTACCAACACGCCTCCTGCAAAAGCTTTCCGCGCCTCCAGGCCAACCTGTTGTCCCTGTTCCATGACGGCTTCGGCGGCTTCGGTCGCACCCGTTGCCAATTCAGGCTGATGCACCTCAAAGTAGAGGCGCTTCAGGCATTGAACGCCTGCGACGAACTTGGATTTTGAGATTCTCATGCGGCCCTGTTCCTGCGGTCGGATCGCGGCCGGTGGCTGTCTTGATTATGCACGGGATTGTCTCCGCCGCAGATGCGGAATAATCCACGGCGGGATTTCTCTCGAAATCGGAAAATCCAATTGGGATGGGCTGAATCAGCATATCCCTCACATGACATGGGCGCTAAATGGCGCCCGGCTGCGCGCAGCTTGCTTTTGGAGGCATGGCTGACTATACTGGCCTAGCCTAAGCCGGACAGCAATCTCAGTGGGCGAGAGCCCACTTTTTTGTTGGGCGCAAGGTGTCACGCAAATTGCGGAGTGCGCGTTGGTGTCCCCACGCGCGGTCCGGGGGCAGCGGGAAGCTGAAGTATGGATCTGGAACGCGTCCGTGATGCGGCCGAGCGGGTGGCTCGCTCACTTGGCTCCGAAATTGTGGATGTGGAGTGGAAGGTCGGCAAGGACCGCTTCCTGCGCGTCTACATCGACCGGCCCGGGGGCGTCAGCCACAAGGATTGCGAAGCCGTCAGCAATCAGTTGAGCGCGATCCTCGACGTGGAGGATCTGGTGCCGGGGCCGCACTACATTCTGGAAATCAGTTCACCGGGCCTGGACCGGAAACTGACCAAGCCCGCGGAATTTGAGCGGTTTGCCGGGCGGCTGGCGCGAATTTCCACGACGGAACCGGTGGAGAACCAGAAATTTTTCGAGGGCCGCCTGGCGGGATTCGCCGACGGCAAAGTCCAGATCGAAGTGAAGGGCCGGGTGATTGCCTTGCCGGTGGAAGGAATTCGCAAGGCGAACCTGGTTGTGGAATTTTAAGGTGAGGGACAGATGGCCAGTCTGCTGTACCAGACAATCGAGCAGATCAGCCGGGAAAAGCACATTGAACCGGAGGTGATCGTCGCGGCGATAGAAGACGCGATGATCGTCGCCGCGCGCAAGTATTACAAGACCGAGGAAGACATCCGCGCAAAGTTCAATCCAGATTCCGGCCAGGTCGACGTGTTTGCCGTGCGTCCCGTGGTCGAGGAAGTCACCGACCCGAAAAAAGAATTCACGCTGGCGGAAGCCAAGAAATTCGACCCCAATGCAGTGGTTGGCGGCGAAGTGGTCATGCGCCGGCCGACCGAAGTGCTTGGGCGCATCGCGGCGCAAACCGCGAAACAAGTGATCATGCAAAAGGTGCGCGAGGCCGAGCGCGACACCATCTACAACGAATACAACGGCCGCGTGGGCGAGCTGGTCAACTGCGTGGTCAAGCGCACCGAGGGCCCCGACGTGATCGTGGACCTGGGCCGGGCCGAAGCCCGCATGCCCAAGCGCGAACAGTCGCGGCTGGAAACCTACAACATCGGCGACCGCCTGCGCGTGGTGATTCGCGCGGTGGACCGCTCCGCCAAGGGTCCGCAGGTGATCGTCTCCCGCGCCGATCCCATTTTAGTGCAGCGCCTGTTCGAGATGGAAGTTCCGGAAATTTACGACGGCACGGTGCAGATCCGGGCCGCGGCGCGCGAAGCCGGCGAGCGCACCAAAATCGCGGTGCAGAGCCGCGACAAAGACGTTGACCCGGTGGGCGCGTGCGTGGGCATGAAGGGCATGCGCGTGCAGTCGATCATCCGCGAATTGCGCGGCGAAAAAATCGACATCATCCCGTATTCCGAGGACACCGTCACGTTCGCGCAGAAAGCGCTTTCGCCCGCGAAAGTGACGCGCGTGCAGATCATCGATCCCGAAACGCGCCACCTGGAAATCATCGTCGAGGATACGCAGCTCTCGCTGGCCATCGGCAAGAAGGGCCAGAACGTGCGCCTGGCCAGCAAGCTGATCGGCTGGAACGTGGACATCAAGAGCGAGGAAGAAAAGCGCCAGGAAATCGAAGCGCAAATGTCAGCGCTCACCGCTCCGGGAACGCCGCTATCCGAATTGCAGGGCGTGGGGCCGAAAACGATCGAGCGCATCGAGAGCCACGGCGTCTCGACCATCGAGAAACTCGCGGACATGACTCCCGAACAGCTCACCGAAATTCCGGGCATCGGCGAAAAAATGGTCGAGAAGATTCAGCTGGCCGTGTCGGCCTATTTCCAGTCGCTGGAAAACGTGCAGCCCGAATCCGAATCGGTCGAAGCCCTCGCGGAGCAGGAAGTTTCGTCCGAGGACGCGGCCGATCAGGCCGATGTCGCCGAATCGACCGTCGAGGGAGCTGATGTGGCCGCGGAAGAGATCGACGCGCCCACCGAAGCCGAGGAAATCGTGGCTGACGTAGAGGCACAGAGCGAAAACACGAACGCGGATTCGCCGGAAGCGCCGGAAGAGAATGGCAACAAGTAGTCTGCCCGGAGGGCAATGACAGAGCCGAATCAAATCCGGATCAACGAGCTGGCGCGTGAGCTTGAGGTCAAGGCAAAGGCGATCATCGACTATTTGCCCGAAGCCGGCGTCACGGAAAAAAAGACGCATTCCAGCTCGATCGACGTTTCCGCCGCCGAACTTGTGCGCAAGCACTTCCGGGACGCAGCCAACGCCGAAGCCGAAGTGGAAGAAAAAGCAGCGCAGGACAAGGCCGCGAAAGAAGCCGCCTCCCGTGCCGCGCGATTGAAGCCGCCAGCGGCAGTGGCGCCTCCACCGCCGGCTCCTCCCGCCGCGATCCCCGCTCCGCCGCCCCCTGCTGCCGCTGAGCCGGTCGCTGTCAAACCAATAATCGCCCCAGCTCCTGTTGAAGCCAAACCAGCGGCGCCCGCGCCGGTCCCGGCGAAGCCTGCCGCGGTTCCGCCGGTTGCCGCGAAGCCTACTCCTGCCGCGCCGCCTGCTGCTGTCAGGCCCGCGGCGCGCCCTCCGGTTACGCCAGCCGCGCCCGTAAGACCCGCGGCTGCGCAGACACCCGGAGGATTGAAGCCGCCTCCCACGCCGCGCCACCCGACTTCTCCGGTGACGGCAAGCGCGACTCCTGCGGCTGCGGCTCGTCCTGCTGCTCCGGTGAAGGCTCCGCCGAAGCCCAATTGGAATCCTCTGCCGCCCGGCGCTCGCGTGAATCCTCCCGCGCCCCCGCGGCCCGCGCCTGCGCAAAGGCCCGGAGGTCCGCCCACAAGATTTCCGCAACGTCCGGGCGCGCCTGGACGGCCGGGACAGCCCATTTCAGGGCGCCCGGGACAACCCATGCCCGGAGGACGCCCCGGCGCTCCGCGACCGGGAGGACGTCCTGCGCCGCCGCTGCCCGCTGGCCAGGCGCCGCCGAAGGCCGAGCCCGGCAAACCAATTTACGCGCGCAAGCCCGCGGCCCGAGCGCGGCCCACGATGGAGAAGCGCTTTGAAGAAGGCGAGCGCAAACTGCATCCGGTCCGCGCACGCGTGGGCCCCGGCGAGCGCCGCACCGCGCTGATCGAGCGCGCTCCTGCGCCGCCTCCGCGAGAGCCGCGCGAGATCACCATCACCGAAGGTGTGACGGTTCGCGATCTGGCCGAAAAGCTGGACGTGCGCGCCAAGGAAGTTCTGAAAATCTTGCTCGATCGCGGCATCTTCGCCAGCATTAACCAGGCCCTTGACACCGCAACCGCGACCAGTCTGGCCGAAGCCTTCAACGGCATCGTCAAGGTGCTCACGTTCGAGGAAGACGTCGTTCAGGAAGTCGCGCGCGAAGAAAAGCCGGAAAATCTGGAGCCGCGCCCGCCGGTCGTGACCGTCATGGGCCACGTCGATCACGGCAAGACCAGCCTGCTGGACGCCATCCGCGAAACGGAAATCGCCGCGGGCGAGGCCGGAGGAATCACGCAGCACATCGGCGCGTCGGAAGTGCACATCGACGGGCGCAAAGTGGTGTTCATCGATACGCCTGGCCACGAAGCGTTCACGCGCATGAGGGCGCGCGGCGCGAAAGTGACCGACATTGTGGTGCTGGTCGTGGCCGCCGACGACGGCGTGATGCCGCAGACGCAGGAAGCCATCGACCACGCCAAGGCCGCCAACGTTCCGATCGTCGTGGCCATCAACAAAATCGACAAGCCGGGCGCTGAACCGGAACGCGTGAAGCGCCAGCTCTCCGAACGCGGGCTGATGCCCGAAGAGTGGGGCGGCGACACCGTGATGGTGGAAGTTTCCGCCAAGCAGAAAACAAATCTGACCAAGCTGCTCGAGATGCTCCTGCTGGTGGCCGACCTGCGCGAATTGAAATCGAATCCGAAGGCGCCGGCTGCCGGCACGGTCCTGGAATCGCGAGTGGACAAGGGACGCGGTGCGGTGGCCACCATCCTGGTGCAGACCGGAACGCTGCATACCGGAGACGTCTTCATCGTCGGCGCGGTGTACGGAAAAGTGCGCGCCATGTTTGACGATCACGGCCGCCCACTGAAAATTGCGGGGCCGTCGACACCTGTGGAAGTTCTCGGCTTGCAGGGCGCGCCCGAAGCGGGCGACCAGTTCCAGGTGACCGACGAGGCGAAGGCGCGGCACATCGTCGAATTCCGGCAGAGCAAGATCCGCGAAGCCACCTTGGCGCGGTCGGCCGGGGCGCGCATTACGCTCGACCAGTTGCACGAACAGCTCAAAGCCGGAGACGTCAAGGAACTTCCGCTGATCATCAAGGCGGACGTGCAGGGCTCGGTGGAAGTGCTCAGCGAAATGCTGCCGAAACTTTCCGACGACCGCGTGAAGCTGAAAATCATCCATGCCAGCATCGGCGCGGTCACCGAAAACGACGTGCTTCTGGCTTCCGCCTCGGGCGCGATCATCGTGGCGTTCAACGTGCGCCCGGACCGCAAGGCTTCCGACCTTGCGCAGCGCGAGGGCGTGGAGATCCGGCTGCACTCGATCATTTACGAGGTGTCGGACGAAATCAAGAAGGCCATGACCGGATTGCTGGAGCCGGTGTTCAAGGAAACGCACATGGGCCGCGCGGAGGTGCGCAACACGTTCCGCGTGAAGGGCGTGGGCACGATCGCGGGTTGCTACGTGCTGGACGGCGTGCTCAAGCGCGACGCCGAAGTGCGCGTGGTGCGCGACAGCGTGGTCATCTATACCGGGCGGCTCAGTTCGCTGAAGCGATTCAAGGACGATGCCAGCGAAGTGCGCGCAGGATTCGAGTGCGGCGCCAGCGTCTCCAACTTCAACGACGTAAAAATCGGCGACATTCTGGAATGCTTCCACATGCAGAAGATTTTGCTCGCGGAAGCGTCCGCCTGATTTTTTTTGGAAGCTGTCTCACGGAAGCGGTCTCATAAATAATCTTTGTGGGTCGCGGCTTCAGCCGCGACATTCAGAGATCTGCAACTAAGGGGCTTTAGCCCCTGGCGGCCCATGGAGTTTTTGGCCTGTCCATTTATGGGATTCCTTCCAGCAAGCCCTGCATTCGGGGCCCCGTTGCCGTGGTTCGCAGGGATGATGATGCCGATCGGTCTGCTCACCCTGGAAATTTACATTCCCGAGGCGCACTCGCTCAAAGACAAGCGGCAGGTGCTGCGCAGCCTGAAGGACAGGCTGCGCGGGAAATTCAATGTGGCTGTCGCCGAATTGGAAGGGCAGGATTCCTGGCAGCGCTCAGTAGTGGGCGTGGTGAGCCTGTCGAACAACGCCGGGCACGTGGAGCAATCGCTGCGCACGGTGCTCGCGGAGTCCGAGCGGCACCTGGGGCGCGATCTGGTCGGGCACGACCTGGAAGTTCTGGAACGATAGCAGCGGACGCGGGATGCGCAGGGGACCCGCCCGGATAGAAAAAGTATTTCTAGATTTCAGACCTGGTGAAACAACAATGACCATCCCGGGGCACCGGCACGAACGCGTCGCGGAAGAAATCCGGCATGAATTGGGAATCATGGTGGCGGGCGAATTGAAAGACCCGCGGATTGAAGGCCTGGTGACGATCACCGAGGTGCGCGTGACGCCCGACCTGAAGCACGCGCGCGTCTTCGTCAGCGTGATGGGCAGCGAGGCCGAGCAGAAAAGCACGATACGCGGCCTGTTCGCCGCGGTGGGCTACATCCGCTTCGAGCTGACCGAGCGCATACAGCTTCGCCGCGCGCCCGAAATTCATTTTACCCTCGATCACTCCGAGGAATACGCCCAGCGCATCGATGAATTGCTCCGCCAGGCGAAAAAACCGGTGTCATGACGCTGCTCTAGTAGGACAGGCTTCAGCTTGTCGGGTTTAGACCATCGCAAACGAAAACCGACAGGCTGAAGCCTGTCCTACTCGCGCTGCGCCGGCCATCGAATTTCTCCTAGTTGAACGCGTAAATCATTTCCATGCCCAAGAAACCACAACCCGCTTCGCTGGACGGCGCCCTGGTGATCGATAAGCCGCAGGGACGCACGTCGCACGACGTCGTCGACGCAGCCCGCCGCATTCTGGGATTCCGGCAGATCGGGCATCTGGGAACGCTCGATCCGCTGGCGACCGGCGTGCTCGTGCTGCTGCTGGGCCGAGCCACGCGCCTGGCGCAATTCTACGCGGGGCGGCGTAAACGGTATGACTCAACGTTCCGCTTCGGCTTTGCCACCGACACCTACGATGCGGACGGCACGCCGGCGGGGCCAGACACGTCTCCGACACTCGACCGCGCGGAAATCGAACGGCTAGCCGCCGCGCGCATCGGCATTTTTCCGCAAGTCCCCCCGCCCTACTCCGCTAAAAAAATTCACGGGCGCCCGGCGCACGAACTGGCGCGGCAGAAGAAGCCCGTGGAATTAAAGGCCGTCGACCTGGAAGTGTACGACTTCCGCGTGAAGGAAGTTTCCGGCTCGCTCGCGAAATTTTCCATCGAATGCGCCGCCGGCACCTACATCCGATCGCTGGCGCACGACATGGGCGCGGCCCTGGGCTGCGGCGCGCACCTGGCCGAAATCGTGCGCACGGCGGTCGGCGAATTCACGCTGGACCAGGCCGTGAAGCTCGAGGACCTGGAGCGGGCCGCGACGGCCGGCGAGTTGTCGCGTTACGTGATCCCGCTCGAGCGGCTGTTGCCGGAATTGCCCAGCGTCACCGTGCTGCCTCAAATGGAGACACGCGTGCGCCACGGCTCGAAATTCAATGTGCAGATCGCGCAAATCCAGCCCGGCCGCGCCAGCTCCGCGCAAGGCGCCACCGCCGAACTCAACTCCGGCGAATGGAAGCCCGCGCGCCTGCGCGTATTTAGCCAGCAGGAACGCCTGATCGCCATCGCCGAAGCCGTTGTGCCGCGCACGTACCAGCCCGTTGTGGTCCTCGAAATCGAACCCTGAAAAAGAAACCTCCGGTAAATCTCCGCGCGCTCCACGTGTAGTTCCATACCCGGAAGCGTGTATCGCAAAGTAATGAATCGACACGCTCGAACCCAATGGAATCCGGTATCGACCGGTTTTCTCATGCTCGTAAAATATGATTGAGGTGCGCGATGCCGTCTCGAAAAGGAATCGCTTCTTATATCGTCGGCGCCGCCGGCATCGCGATCGCGGCTGCCATGCTTCTTATTTCCATCGAAATTTCGCGGCATGAACGCGACTGGGTGAAAGACTGGCTTACACAGGAATTCAACAGCGAAGTGGAGCTGCAAAACTTTCATGTGTCTTTTTTCTTCCCGCTGGTGCAGGCCGATGGCGAAAACCTCGTTTTGCATTTTCACGGACGCCGGGACTTGCCTCCCCTGATCGCGGTAAAAAGCTTTTCGATGAAAGCGTCTATTCTCGGAACGCTGAGGAATCCCCGGCGCATCTCCTTCGTTCACCTGGAGGGCTTGCAATTGAACATACCACCGCGCGGTGAAAACACCGCCGGGGAGGATGCAGCAGGCATACGAAAAGCGATGGGCAAAGTGCGGGCCGTTCACTTTGACGAAATCGTGTCGGAAAATGCCACGCTAAAAATTCTGACGAGCAAGCCGGGAAAAGACCCGCTCGAGTTCGACATTCAACATTTGAATTTGCATTCCTCCGGCAAACAGGGCGAACTGATATTCCAAGCCACACTTACCAATCCCACGCCTCCCGGGCAGATTTTGTCGAACGGCGCATTCGGGCCGTGGAATACCGATTCTCCCAGCTCCACTCCGGTTTCCGGAACGTATACGTTTGAAAATGCGAACCTGGGGGTATTCCCGGGCATTCGCGGAACATTGTCCTCAAAGGGGGCCTATGAAGGAGTCCTCGAGAAAATTCATGTTCATGGCGTCACCGATACGCCGGATTTTCAGGTCACCGGCGCAGGCCATCCGCTGGACCTGTCTACCACGTTCGATGCGACGGTGGACGGCACCAATGGCGACACCTACCTGCATCCGGTGGTGGCGCATTTCCGGAAGACGACACTGCGAGCGCAAGGCAGCGTGGAGGGAACCGCGGGAAAGAAAGGCAAGACAATCACACTCGATGTCGCCGCGGAGCAGGCGGACATCCAGGACCTCTTGCAATTCGCAGTGAAGGAATCGGCCCCGATGACCGGGCCCATCCGGTTGAAAACAAAATTTGTCCTGAAACCGGGGCCGGAGGAAATTCCCAGGCGATTGTATCTGGACGGTTCGTTTGCGCTCGATGCGGTGCATTTCACGTCCAATCAAGTGCAGCAAAATCTGGACAATTTGAGCAAGCGGAGCCTGGGAAAACCGAAGGAGGTCGAGGATCCCCTGGTTGCGGACAGCACGGACGACGTGGCCAGCGAGATGAGGGGAGACTTCCGCATGCAGAATGGATCGGTCAGGCTGACCCGGATCTCCTTCCAGGTTCCGGGGGCGCAAATCCATATGCATGGGGATTACGATCTTGATCAGGAAAATCTCGATTTTCACGGGATCGTCGAATTGCAGGCCAGGCTGTCCCAGACCATGACGGGCGCTAAATCTTTTTTCCTGAAAATTGTCGACCCGTTTTTCTCAAAAAACGGAAAAGGGGCCGTCCTGCCAATCAAGATTACAGGTCCGCTGAACCATCCCAACTATGGACTGGATCTTGGCCAAAAGGAAAAAACAGATAAGGCCAGCAACTAGCAAGGGGTCCGGAACTATCCGGCTGCCAGGCAATCCCTCAAGCGCCGCACTCCCTCCTGAAATTCCGATTCCAGCGTAATCAGGCTGATGACCAGAAAACCATCCCTGGGAAAATTAAAAAAATGCCCGGGATGCACGAGAACCGAGCAGCGCTGGAGCAGGTCGATGGCCAGGGCCTCGTCGGTCCGTGTCACGGGAACACGCAGGACTGTGTACCAGCCGCCTTCAAAGTCAAGGCGCGTGACCACGCCGGATTCGGCCAGGGCCGCGTCAAGAACGGAAAGGTTTTCTGAGATCCTGCGTCGCACCTGCGATTGCAGCCCGTGGCGAAGCGCCAGGAATTTCGGCAGCGCCAGTTGCACGGGCGTGCCGGGCGAAAGGTACGTATCCGCGATGATTTCCAGGCGCTCGACCGCGGTTTTCGCGAGCGAATGCGGACCGGAGACAACGGTCCAGGCGAGCTTCATCTGAGGCAGCAGCGAGATCTTGGAAAGTCCGCTCAAGGTAAACGTGAGCGCGGCATCATGCAGCGCGAACGTCTGCGCCGGGTGGGGTGCATTCGTGTAATCCAGAAACACTTCGTCGGCCACGATGGCCATATCGCGCGCGGCGCAAATTCCGGCAAGTTCCGCGGCTTCCCCGGGTTTCACGAAGGATCCGGTGGGATTATTCGGATGAACGACCATCACGGCGCGGGATCGCGGCGTGAGCGCCGCGCGCAGGGAAACGAGATCGATTTGCCAGCCGTGATCGTAAAGCAGCGGGTAGGGGACCAGCCGGATATCGGCCAGGTCGGCGAGAAATTCAAAGAGAGGATAGCTGGGCGCGGGCACCAGAATTTCATCGCCCGGCTCGCACAGCAGGCGAAACACATGGCTGTAGGCTTCGCTGGTTCCCGAGGCGAGCAGCACGTGATCGGGATCGACCGGCGCGGCGGACGGCGAAAATCCGGCGCGCCCTTCGTAGTATCCGGCGACAGCGCGGCGCGCTTCGGCCAGGCCCTTGCTTTCCGGATGGTAAGCGAGCGAGCGCGGATCGGCCAGCGCGGACAGAATTTCCTCCTGTGGATAATCGAATCCGCATTCGGTGGGATTGGATGCCGTCAAATCCAAAATTTCCCCGCCGGATCGCCGGTGTTCCTCAAGGGCTTGCGTGTAAGGGTTGGGATGGAGCTGCCAATTTGTGCGCGATGTGAACATAACGCCCGTGGAGGGCCCTGAATTTATATCATGTTCTGGAATTTGGCCGCAGGCGGGTCTTGTGGCCTTGTGGCGCCGGCGGGACCCCGGCGCCACCAAATGAAAGAACGGACGATCCCCTCAAGTGCCTGAATTGCCGCCGCGCGATGCGTTTAGATTGCGGCTGCCGCGGCTTTCTGCTGCGGCGCCTGCACGTTCGCGAATTGGCCCGCGTTGTTGGCGAGCGCCAGTTGCACATTCCCAAGCTGCAATCCACCCAGGCCCCCCGCAAGCGCGGCGGCATTGGAAGACGGCTGCGAATTGTTAAATTGAAGAGACAACTGCTGAACCTGGTATGCGCCGGCATTCGGAGTGGAGGGGCCGGAAGCGTTTACAGCGGTGAGCTGCTCGGCTTGCTGCGCCAGCACTTGGAACTGGCGGATCAGGTCATTAAATGCAGTGGGACTGAAAAGATTCACCAGCGTTGCGATCTGGTCCAGCTTTTCAATGTCATTATTGTTTAGGCCGATCGCCGCAAGCGCCTGATTGAACGCCAGGATCTGGTTCTGCGTGTTTGCCACGGAGACAGTTTGCAAGGGCGCGGCCGGAGCCTGCGCCGCCGCGGGCGCATTCAGATCGGCGGCCGTCACGGGGAGAATTGCACTGACGTTTGTCGTCGCAGCCGGCGCGGTTTGCGCCGGCGCCGGATTTTCATTCGCCCGGGGCTGCACCGCCTGCAAAGCCAGAGTGCCGGCCGCTGCCACGGCCAGCGAGAACTGGCTGACCTGGAACAGGCCGGCTTCCTGCGCCGAGCCTTCCGTGGAATTGGCCGGATTCGATGGCGTGAAGGTGTCCTGGATCAGTGCAACCAATCGGGAGCTGTTGGTGTTTGCGATCAGTTGCGCTGGCGGCGGATTCTCCGATCCTTGCGCGAGCGATTGCTTGGTCAAGCTTTGCACGATATTCACGATATTAGTTAAAGCCATGATTGAACCCCCGTGTGCTGGAGCAAACTGCGCGTTCGATTTCCCGGCCGGCAATGATGCCTGGTTGGGAACCTCCCTGGAACAGCAGGATTGAGTGCCTCGGATTTGTAATCGGTCGGGCTCAAGGACAACTTTAGGTTTTGAGAGGAAATGGCGCAGCGGCGTGTGCCACTTTGCAACATCCCATGGGAGTGCATTCGTCTTCTACGAATGATTATTCGAACCGGATCAGCGCAATTTCCGGGGTTGTTCCGAGCCGCATGGGCGGGCCCCAGGTCCCGGCCCCGCAGGAAGTGTAAACCCAGAGATTTTCGAGGCGGTTCAATCCGTAAGCGAACCGGCCGTAGACGCGCTTGACGAACATCGTGAAAGGAAAAAATTGCCCGCGGTGCGTATGCCCGGAAAGTTGCAAGGCAATCCCCTCCTCGGCGGCGATGGCCATGCGATCGGGGGTATGAATCAGAAGAATGCTGGCGACGGTTGGGTCAAGGCCCACGTTTTTCAGGATAGACCGGAAGTGGTCTGGGTGCGTCGAGTGCAGGTAGTGCACGCCGACAATCTGCAGGCCCTCGACCTCAATTTTTTCATTCGCGAGAATGCGGAATCCGGATTTCCTGACCACATCGAGATATTGATCGGGGCTGGAAAATTGTTCATGGTTTCCGGTCACGAAATAAGCGCCGAGCGGCGCGGAAAACGCTGCCCAGGGTTCGGCAAGGCTCTGCTCGTTAATGTTTGTTCCGTCGAAAAGGTCTCCCGGGACAAACAAAATGTCGGGCTGCAGTTGGGAGAGCATCCCGACGATGCGGCGGAGAAAGCGGCGGTTGCGGACGTGGCCGAGGTGCAGGTCGCTGACCACGGCCGCGGTGCGCCCGCGCCAGGAGGGCGGAAGATTGGGCAACCGGATGGACAGGCGCGTCACGCGAGTTCGCGCGGCGTTGAGGATACTGTAAAGCGCGAGGACAAAGGCGCCGCCGAAATACAACAGGGCTAATGTCCCCCGTTCCATCCGGATTCCGAACATCAGCGGCGCTAGGTACGTCAGCCAGCACAAGCACGCGGCAAGAAAGAGGAAACTGACCAGCCCCAGCCACACGGCGGCAATGGTGTAGATCACCCTCACCGGCCAATTTGCATATTGGCGCGCGACCAAGGAAGCGGCGACGAAGCTGAAGCAGAGAATCGCCAGAGCGAGGCGCAGCGCGATGCGACGGGTCGGATCGAGGGGCGCAAAGAAAAACGCAAATGTTCCATACAGCGCCAAATGGACCAGGAGCAGGATCGATTGGATGATGGCGATGAACAGGGAGATGCGGGCGCGCAAGCTGTGGGGTCCTCGATGGTCCAAGTAGGACAGGCTTCAAGCCTGTCGGGTTTCCTGCAAACACAATCGAACTGGATGCAACCAAACCCGACAGGCTAAAGCCTGTCCCGCTAAAAGCGTATCAGTGTTTCACGGCCTCGTCGGATTCGACCTTGCCGTCGCGAACGTGGATGATGCGGTCGGAGCGCTGGGCGACGTCGTTTTCGTGCGTGACCAGAATAATGGTGTTGCCTTCGCCGTGCAGGCGCGCGAACAGGGCCATGATTTCGTCGCCGGTTTTTGAGTCGAGATTGCCCGTAGGTTCGTCGGCCAGGACGATGGACGGAGAATTCACCAGGGCGCGCGCGATAGCCACACGCTGGCGCTGGCCGCCGGAAAGCTCGTTGGGCTTGTGCAGCATCCTGGCGCCCAGCTCGACGGCCTCCAGGGCGCGTTTTGCCTTTGCCAGCCGCTCCTCGGCGGGAGTGCCGTTGTAGATCAGCGGAAGTTCCACGTTGTGCAGCGCGGTGGCGCGGGGCAGCAGGTTGAACGTCTGAAAAACGAACCCGATTTCCTTGTTCCGGATGTAGGCCAGCTCGTCGTCGTCCAGGTCGCTCACCAAGCGCCCGGCCAGCCAGTATTTTCCGGACGTGGGCGTGTCCAGGCATCCGATCAGATTCATCAGCGTGGATTTTCCCGATCCGGACGGGCCCATGATGGCCACGTACTCGCCGCGCCGGATGACCAGGTCGACTCCGCGCAAGGCGTGCAGCGTTTCGGCGCCCATCTCATAGGTTTTCCAGAGGCCTTCGGTCTGAATGGCGATGCCGCGGTCGACCAGGTCCTGGCGAAACGAATCGGGCGAAAGAGTCGTGGTGGGCATCCTCTAATTCCTCAAATCCGGGAGACGCTTAATTTTCATCCTGGGCCTTCGGTGCGGAATTGTCCACTTTGACGCGCGTGTCCGGCTTGAGTGTGCGCAGGGTTTTGTAGCCTCCGGTGATGACGTCATCGCCTTCCTGGACGCCGCCGAGGACTTCGATGTCCGTGACGCCGATGATGCCCGTATTCACGGGAACAAATTCCGCACGGCGGTTCCGCACCACGAAAATACCCTGGATATCGGGGTTTTTCGAGGTGGGAGAAGAAGTCATACCCGCGGAGCCTGCCTCGGAAGCGGGGCGGTCGGCAGCCAGGGTGACCGCAGCGTGGCCGGAGGCCTTGGCGGCTTCGTCGAGTTCCTTTTTCGTGCGGACCGCGAGCGCCTGGATGGGCACGGTCAGCACGCTTTTCTTTTGCGCCGTGGTGATTTTGGCCGTGGACGAAAGACCAGGGCGCAATCCATCGGGCGGATCTGCCATGGTCACGACCACCTTGAAGTCCTTGGCTTCCTGATTGCCCGTCGTGGATTGCGTGGACGCAAGACCCGAGCTGCGCAGCACGGCCTGCGTGCCGACGTCGGTGACTTTGCCCTTGAAAAATTTCCCAGGGAGCGCGTCGATGGTCACTTCCGCCAGCTCGCCCAGTTTCACGCTGGTGATGTCGGTTTCGTCCACCATCACTTCCGAAGTCACCACGGACATATCGGAAATCGTCATGAGATAGCTTCCGGTGGCGTTCTGGATCCCGGGGACGACATTTTCGCCTACGCGAACCGCAATGTAGGTGACCACTCCATTGATGGGCGCCGTGTACGTGGTTTTTCGCAACACATCGGAGAGACGATTCAGCATCGCTTTGCTCTGCTCGAGCCCGGAGCGCGACTGGCTCAATTGCGCGCGGGCCTGCTCGGCGCGCGCTTTGGCCGAGGCCAGCGCCGCCACGGCGCTGTCGAAGGCGGCTTTTCGCGTGTCGTAATCCTGCTTGGCGATCAGGCCCTGCTTGTAGAGTTCCTGTCCGCGGTCCCAATCCAGTTTGGCGTGCTCCAGATCGGCGGCGCGCGAGGTGATGTCCGCCTGCGCCGAAACGTCGTTGGCTTCCGCGGATTTGACGCCCGACTCGGCCGACTGGATGCCCGCGCGCTGCGCGTTCACGTCCGCCGCGGGCTGGATGCTTTCGAGGTGCAGCAGGACGTCGCCTTTCTTAACGCGGTCGCCTTCATTCACCACGATGTCGGTGATCTTGCCGATGCCTTCGCCCAGCACGTTGGTGTAGGTCAACGGCTTGATCTCGCCCGAAGCCGTGACCACCGAGGTCAGGTCCTCGCGCGTTACCGGGCCGGTCTGCACCGTGACCACGCCCTTATTGATTTGCCAGATGGCGATCCAGATGCCGCCGCCCAGCAGGGCGGCCGTGCCCGCGCCAATTCCGATTTTTTGCCACAGTTTCATGATTTTGCTGCCGAGGCGCTTTTGGCTGAAACCCCTCCGGCACCCAATTGCTACTACGCAGAGAAGCCTGATTTACTTTCACGGCGGACCGGACGAGCGAACATCCGTGCGGCGCAACGCTCTTGTATAATTTCGGCTATTTCTGGTGCGGGAAGGCAGGCAAATCGCGCGCCACCCCACTTGAAATTTTACCGTCAAATCCGGCGGGAACAAAGCAATTTACTTTTAGCATTTTAGTAATTTGACTAATCGTAATGCGGGTGTTGTTCCTCTGCTCGATCAGATTGGTTTCGCAGAGGCGTCCGCGTCGCCGTTGCTTGGGCACGGGAGGACGGGATTGGATTCCCGCTGCATGAGCATCCTGCGTGCGATTTGATTTTCGGAATTCGCGACTCGGTATACAATGCGGCCTACTTGGAAATTTGGAATCGACATTTGGATTTGCGGGCTCGGTGTGGCCCGAGCATGTGAATTTTTGGCGGAGGGATTATGCGTCGCAACTGGAATCGAAGCGGCTGGCTGGCTTTGGCGGCAGTCTTAATTCTGGGAATATCGGGTTGCGGCAAGCCCGCCCAAACGCAAGTGGATGACGCCGCCTTGCGCGACGCCGATTCCGATACGGCCGACTGGATCACGTACGGCCGCACGTATTCCGAGCAGCGCTTCAGCCCGCTCAAACAGGTGGACGAGCAAAGCGTCGGAAAACTGGGCCTGGCGTGGTCCAAGGATTTTCCGGAAATTCGCGCCTATGAAGCGACGCCGCTGGTGAAGGACGGCGTACTGTACACCACCGGCGCGTGGAGCATCGTCTGGGCGCTCGACGCGAAGACCGGCGCGCAGCTTTGGACCTACGATCCCAAGGTGCCGAGAGATCACGGAAAATATGTGTGCTGCGACGTGGTGAACCGCGGCGTGGCACTTTACAAGGGCCGCGTTTATCTGGGAACGCTCGACGGGCGGCTGATCGGTCTCGACGCGAAGACCGGCGCGCCCGTCTGGGACGTGCAGACCACACCCAAGGACGGCCCGTACGCTATTACCGGCGCGCCGATCATCGTGAAGGGCCGCGTGGTGATCGGCAATGCGGGGTCGGAATATGCCGTTCGCGGATTCCTCTCCGCCTACGATGCCGATACCGGCAAGTTGGCGTGGAAAACATACACCGTGCCGGGCGATCCCTCGCAGCCTGGCGAATCAGAAGCACTGAAGAATGCCGCGAAAACCTGGACCGGCGAGTGGTGGAAGCTCGGCGGCGGCGGAAGTCCGTGGAGCAGTATCGTGTACGACCCCGACCTCGATCTGGTTTACTTCGGGACGGGCAACGCCGCTCCCTGGTACGACCAATCGCGCGGCAAGGGCGACAATCAATGGGTCGCTTCGATCCTTGCGCTCAAAGGCGACACGGGCGAGCAGGCATGGGGCTATCAAACGACGCCGGGCGACAACTGGGATTACGACTCGACGCAGCCGCTACTGCTCGCGAACCTGAAAATCGACGGCCGCGACCGCCGCGTGATCATGCAGGCGAACAAGAACGGATTTTTCTACGTGATCGACCGCGAAAATGGCGCGTTCATCTCGGGCACGCCGTACACCGACGTGAACTGGGCCACCGGCATCGATGCCAATGGGCGGCCCATGGAAAACGCGGCGATCCGCGCGATGAAGGACGCTACCATCGTGCGCCCGGCTTCCGAGGGCGCGCACAACTGGCACCCTATTTCGTTCAATCCGCAGACCGGACTTGTGTACCTGGCCGTGCTCAACAGCGCGTCTCTTCACGCGACACCTAAGGACTTGAAATTCAATCCGCACGACCAGGTTACCGGCGTCGACCGCGCCTACCACGGCCCGGTGATGGATAAATATGCGAAGGAGACGGCGTCCGGGACACTGTTGGCGTGGGACCCGGTGGCGCGCAAGGAAGTGTGGCACGCCGACCAACCATTCCCCAAGAGTGGCGGCACGCTGACCACGGCCGGCAACCTGGTCTTCCAGGGCCGCGCCGACGGAAAATTTGAAGCCTACCGCGCGACCGACGGCAAGCCGCTGTGGGAGTTCGACACCGGCGTCGGAGTGGTCGCCGGACCCATGACGTATTCGCTCGACGGAACGCAATACGTTGCCGTGATGTCCGGATGGGGCGGACCGACCGTTTTGAACAATCGCCCAATCGGCAAAGGCAAGATGGGACGCGGCCGGCTTACGGTTTACACGCTGGGAGCCACCGGAAAAGTGGAAATCGTCGATCTGCCCGTTCCGCCAATTCCGATGCCGACGTTCAAGCTGGCCGTGACGCCCGCGCAAGTGAAAGACGGAGCGAAACTGTTCGCCACATATTGCGCGCGCTGCCACGGAGCCAACGTCGTCAGCGGCGGAGAGGTGCCGGACCTGCGGCGCTCGGCCGAATCCACGCACAAGAGTTTTCAGGATATTGTGCGCGGCGGCGTGCTGCATGAATTCGGCATGGCGTCGTTCGCGGAAGATTTGACGGCGGAGCAGGTGAAATCGATTGAGGGGTATGTGCTCAGCCGTGCGAAGGAATCGGCGATGGCGGAGGCAAAGGCGAAACACTAAGGAGTGGCGGATGTTTTCGGATTGCAGTGGGCTCTAAACCCCGCCCTTCTTGAGGGCGAAGTGGTCGAGTATTTGTGCGAATTTATTGCATTGATACAAGCCAGTACAGTACGAGCGCCGCCAAAACAATTACGGACCAAAGCACAATAGATAACCAATTAGTCTTTGAGCCCGGAGGGAGACTATAGTGACGAACCACCTCTGAAACTAGTTCGTCCTCTCTTTGACGCAGCCTCATTCGTTGTTTCCGTGAGAACATTTCCACCTGCCGGGTGCCACGTTCTTGATCTTGAGAAGGGCGGGGCCTTCGTCGGTGTCATCATCACCTGACCTAGAACTTCCGCGAGTGTTCCTCTCCCCAGCGTTCGATGACGACTTTTTTATCCGTATAGAACTCGATCGCATCGCGTCCCTGCGCGTGCATGTCGCCGAAGAAGCTGCCTTTCCAGCCGGTGAAGGGGAAATAGGCCATGGGGGCGGCGACGCCGATGTTGATGCCGATGTTGCCGGCGGGGGCTTCGTAGCGGAAACGGCGCGCGGCCGAGCCGCTGGAGGTGAACAGCGAGGCCTGGTTGCCGTAGGGGCTGCGCTCGAGGAAGTCGATGGCTTCGTCCAGATTTCGCGCGTGGATCAGGCTGAGCACGGGGCCGAAGATTTCCGTGTCGGTCAGCTCGCTCGTCGAAGGGACGCCGTCGAGGATCGTGGGCTTTACGAAATTTCCGGATTCGAGTTTGGGGATTTTGGCGTTGCGGCCGTCGAGAATGACCTTTGCGCCTTCTTTTTCGCCGGTGGCGATCAGCAATTCGATGCGCGTCCGGCTTTGCGCGGTGATCACCGGGCCCATCTGGACGCCTTCATCGAGACCATTGCCCACTTTCAGCGATGCGGCAAGCTGGGTGATGGAATCGCGGAAAACGCTTTGCGCTTCGCCGATGGTGACGGCGACCGAAACGGCGAGGCAGCGTTGCCCGGCGCAGCCGAAGGCGCTATCGCCGATAATTTGCGTGGCCATTTTCATGTCGGCATCGGGCAGGACGATGACGTGATTTTTCGCGCCGCCCTGGCACTGGGCGCGCTTGCCGTTGGCTCCGGCGCGCGCGTACACGTATTTTGCGATGGGCGTGGAGCCGACAAAGCTGACGGCGCGGACTTTCGGGTGGTCGAGCAGCGCGTCCACCACGTCCTTGCCGCCGTTCACCAGGTTGACGACGCCCTTGGGCAATCCGATCTGCTCGAGCAGCTCGAAGACGCGCATCATGGTGAGCGGCACGCGCTCGGACGGTTTTAATACAAACGTGTTGCCTGTGGCGATCGCGTAGGGCAGGAACCAGAATGGGATCATGCCGGGGAAATTAAACGGCGTGATCGCGGCCACCACGCCGAGCGGCTGGCGGATCATCATTTCGTCGATGCCGCGCGCAACGTCCTCGAGGTTATAACCCTGCATCATCGTGGGAATCCCGCAGGCCACTTCCACGTTTTCGATGGCTCGGCGAAGTTCGCCCTTGCTTTCGCCAAACGTCTTGCCGTTTTCCAGCGTGATGATGCGGGCGAGTTCGTCCAGGTGATCTTCGAGCAGCATTTTCAGTTTGAAGAGCGGCTGGATGCGGTCCTCGGCGGGCGTGCGGCGCCAGATGCGGAAGGCGGCCGCGGCGGCTTCGACCGCGGCGGCGACTTCGGCGGCGGAGGTCATCGGCGTTTGCGCGATGGTTTCGGTGGTGGCGGGATTGATGACGTCGCGCCATTCGGCGGATTTTGGTTCCACCCAGGCGCCGTCAACGTAATTCAAAACTTTGGTGCGAGTCGCGGTGGCTTCGGCCATGACTTTCCTCAATTCAGGCGCCGCCGGCAAACCCTGTTTGGCGGCCCTGTGCGATTTGAATTCGACGTATAGCAAAACCCACGGGGAAGAAATGCGTCAGAAGCAACGGCCGGGCCAAATGCCACAGTGCCTGCGGATTGCGTCTCGGGACCCGTGCAAAAAGCTACACTGAAAACATAATCCAGCAGCGCGGTTATTGCAACCGCCAGTAGGACAGGCTTCAGCCTGTCGAGTTTGTTGCGGGGCTGCAATCGCAAAACCGACAGGCTGAAGCCTGTCCTACTGGATTCAATGCGAAATTTCCTCGAGCGACAGATTGTTGGTCTTCGGACCGAAAATGCCGACCGAGAGGATGACCACCAGCATGCTGCCGGCGATGAAGGCGAACACGCCCCGGGTGCCGAAATTTTCCAGGAAGAAGGCGATCATGAAACTGGTGAACATGGTGGAAAGTCGGCTCCAGGAATAAACGAAGCCGATGGCGCGGGCGCGGATGCGCGTGGGGTACAGCTCGGCCTGGTAAGCGTGGAAGGAATACGAGAGGAGATTATTGGAAAACGTGATCAGCATTCCGAACATGATCAGCGAGGTGGTCGCCGTTTGCCGCGCAAAGAGCAGGCCGAACGTGGCCGTGCCGATGGCGGCGGTCACGATCTGCCACTTGCGCTCGTAGCCGTCCGCGAAAAACATGAATAGCAATGGCGCAACAGGGTAGACCACGGCGATGACGGTGGAGTAGAGCAGGCTGTTGGTGATGTTCGCGCCCTTCGAGGCCATGATCGCCGGGACCCAATTTCCGAAACCGTAAAAGGCGATTGTCTGGAAAAAATTAAACACGACCAGCATGGCGGTGCGCCCGCCGTAGGGCGGCGCCCATATCTCGGAGAACGTTCCCGCGCCGTGCAATTCCGCGGGGCCCGGCAGCGGCTCGGAGAGCGGCTTGCCGGTCTCGGCCACGACACTGGCTTCGATCAGGGCAATGGCTTCGCCGGCCTCTTCAAATCTGCCTTGCTGCGCCAGCCAGCGCGGGGATTCGGGAATTTTGCGGCGGATGAACCAGACGGCGATTGCGCCCAGCGCGCCAAGAAAAACCACCCAGCGCCACCCCGTCACGCCCAGCGGAGACCGGGGGACAAGCAGGTACGAGGCCAGCGCGACGCTCGGAATGGCCGTGAACTGGACGGATTGATTGAGCGCGAAGGCGCGGCCGCGGATGCGCCGGGGCGCGAACTCGGAAATGTAGGCGTCGATGGTCACAATCTCGACGCCGATGCCCAGGCCGGAAATGAAACGCCAGACGTCGACGCCCACGTTGGTGTGCTGCACGCCCATGGCGACGTTCGCCACCGTGTACCAGAGCATTGAGTACGTAAAAATGGTGCGGCGCCCGAATTTGTCCGCGACCGAGCCCAACAGGATCGTTCCGGCAAAAAGTCCGGCGAATGTGGCGGCGGCGAACGTGGCCTGATCGGTGAGGCCGAACAATCCCTTGGCGCCCACTCGAAAAATTCCGCTGGATATCAGGCCGGGGCTCACGTACGCGGTTTGAAACAGATCGTACATTTCAAAAAATGCGCCGAGCGAGAGCAGGACGACCAGGCGCCAGACGGTCCAGCAGGCCGGCAGACGGTCGATGCGCGCCGTAATTTCGCCTGCGCTGTTTCCGGCCATTCGCTGCCTCCACGGGTGTTGCGGGGTGTTTCTAGTGCTGGTTCAATTTCCGTGACGCCACGGGTTATTCCACGATTTCACGTACGGCGATCTATCCGGCCGGAAAATTGAGCCGTTCTTTCGCGCCAACGGCGCGGAGGTGACTAGCCCGGGGCAACGCCCCGGGTATCGCGGTCAACCATCGCGACCCGCCCTGAAAGGGCGGAGGTCCCTTGCGCCCTTTCAGGGCGCACCCTCGATGGTGGAATTCGCGACCCAGGGCGTTGCCCTGGGCTAGCCAACTCTGGCGCTTTCAGCGCCAGAAGAAGGCCGCACCATTGAACCTCGCGAAAATCGCCAAAAAATATTTTCCTCCGCGCTGCGCCTAAACTTTTTCCTCCGGGGCATTTAGAAAATTCCCGGGCGGCCTCTCACGATCTTGTTTCCCGGCATGGCGACATTTAGCTGGCGCAGTTCGGTGGCCTGCAATTCCGGGAGGCCCTGCGCCAGGTCCAGAAATCGCCGCGATTCCTCGGGGGAAATCAGGCCCTCGGTGAGCGTTTGAAATTTGCGGATGTAGTCGGCGCGGCGGAAGGGTTTCGCGCCCAGCGGGTGCGCATTGGCCACGGCCAATTCGTCTTCTAGCCGCGAGCCGTCCTTAAAAAATATTTCGACTCGTCCGCCGAAAGCTTTTTTCGCGGGATCGGTCTCGTGATAGCGGCGCGTCCACTCGGGATCTTCGCGGGTTTCGATCGTGCGCCAGAGGCGGACGGTGTCCGGGCGCGCCGCGCGCTCTTTCGTGTAGCTATCGACGTGATGCCAGCGGCCATCCTGCAGGGACACGGCGAAAATGTACATGATCGAATGGTCGAGCGTTTCGCGACTCGCGCCTGGGTCGACTTTTTGCGGGTCGGCTGCGCCCGTACCGATGACGCTGTGCGTGTGGTGGCTGGTGTGAATTACGATTTTTTCGATTTGTGAAAAGTCGCTGATCTGATTTCTCATGCGGAAGGCGAGATCGATCAGAGCCTGGGCCTGGTATTCGGCGCTATGTTCCTTGGTGAAACTTTCCAGGATGGCGCGCTTGGGCTCGCCCGGTTCGGGAAGCGGCACGTGGTATTCCGCCTCCGGTCCATCGAGCAGCCAGGCGATGACGCCGTCTTCTCCCTCGTAAATCGGGCTGGGGGAATTTTCGCCGCGCATGGCGCGATCGACGGTCTCAACGGCCAGTTTGCCCGCGTGCGCCGGAGCGAACGCTTTCCAGCTGCTGATCTCGCCTTTACGCGACTGTCGCGTGGTGCAGCTGACGTGAACGGCCTGCTGCACGGCCTGATAAATTATATCCACGGGCAAGCCGAGCATTGCGCCAATTCCTGCTGCTTGCGCGGGGCACAGGTGGGCGATGTGGTCGATGCGATGCTTGTGCAGGCAGATGGCTTTCACGAGATTGATATGGATTTCGTATGCGGCGGCGATTCCGCGCAATACATCCTTGCCCGTGCGATGCTTGTGCTGGGCGACCGCGACGATGGGCGGGATGTTGTCTCCGGGATGGGAATATTCCGCGGCCAGAAAGGCGTCATGCATATCGAGTTCGCGGACGGCCGTCCCGTTGGCCCAGGCGGCCCATTCAGGGCTGCAATGTATTTCCAGGGGCGCCCCGAAAATGGTTGCGCCGGCGGCGTGCGGGTGCGCCAGGGCCATCTGGCGAGCCGTTGCAACGGGATGCCGATTGATCGCGGCGATGGCCACGGAGGCGTTGTCAATGAGGCGATCGATCACCGTCTCGGCGACGTCATGCTCGATCGCGACATCGTCGGCCGCAACGGCCGCGATTTTCCAGGCCAGCTGTTCCTCGCGCGGAAGCTGCTCCGCGGAAGGATGAACCTTCACGGAATGAATTTTCATGTTGGGCGTGAAACTTATTTGCGTTCCGTGTACTTGCGTTCCAATTCATCGAACATCGGCTTTTTCACGAGCCGCTGGCGCTCGGAGAAATTTGCCACCATTCCACTCGCTTCGTCCATGCGGCCGCTTGCCTTGAGATGTTTCAGGGCCGCCGTCATGCCTGCAAGTGCGCCTTGCAGCGCGACGTTAGCGTAGAGCACCAGACTAAAACCCATCCCGGCCAATTCTTCCTGGGCCATGACCGGCGTCTTTCCCCCAACGACCACGTTTACAAGCTGGGGCACCGAAAGCCGCCGCGGAATTTCGCGAAGCTGGTCCGCGTTTTTCGGAGCCTCGACGAACGTGACGTCGGCGCCGGCCTCAATGTAGCGCCCGGCGCGCTCGATGGCGGCGTCGAAGCTTTCCACGGCCAGCGCGTCCGTGCGGGCAATGATCAGCAGGTCGCGGCTCGCGCGCGCGTCCACGGCGGCTTTGATTTTCCCGGACATTTCTTCCGCTGAAATTACGGATTTATTTTCAAAGTGCCCGCACTTCTTGGGCATGGTCTGGTCTTCGATCTGAATGGCGTCGGCCCCAGCGCGTTCCAGCACGCGCACGGTGTGCCGGACGTTCAGGGCATTGCCGAAACCGGTGTCCGCGTCGACCAGGACGGGGATGTCCACAGCCTCGCGAATCGCGGCCGTATGCTGCGTGATTTCGGTCAGGCTCACAAACCCAAGGTCCGGCAAGCCCCAAAACGCGTTCGTGACGCCCGCGCCGCTGACGTACACCGCTTCAAAACCCAGATCCTCGATGACTCGCGCGGCGAGGGCATTGCTTGCACCCGGCACAAGCATTCCGCGCCGTTCGGCGAGCTTGGCGCGCAAGATTTTTCCGGTTTCGGCAGTCAATGCAACCCTCTTGGGATGGAATTGTGCGCGACTACAGTACACCCACTCTGGAACATCTTAGGGGTGAAATTTGGGGGCGCTGGGCATTCGTAGCACAGCCACTCTTGGCTGTGTGTTTTTTGCGATCGCCGGGGAATCGCCTAATTGGCAACGGCCTACAAACCCACACAGCCAGCCCCTCGAAGGGGCTCGGGATAAAGAGTGAATGTGCTACCAACTTCTTCGTGCCTCGACGGGTGTTGCCAAAGCGCCGCATTGCTCTCCTCATGAGGAAGGGGTCGCAATCCCCATGCGAATAATCACGTCAGTGCAGGCAACCCCGGAACTCAACCGCAATTCTTAATATCTGCCAGTCAAGGGTGGGTTTCCGTTCAAACGCCATTGCCGGGCCGGCTCAGGCACGCAAAATCCTGCACATAGGCGATAACTTCCAGCGGGCGTGCGATTTGCAAGCATTCCTTGATTGACGGGGGAAATACAGGGGGATAGAATCATGCTTCCGAATCAGGGGCGAGGTACCAATATGAACCGCTTGCGGCGTATACCGTTTTTGATCCTGTTGGGCGGAGCACTGTTCTTTTCTTTCGCGGCGGCCGCGCGCGCTCAGGAGAAAGATTCCAAGGACGCTCCCGCCGATAAACAGCCGGACAGCGGGAAGAAATTCAATAAAAACCCCAAGAACCTGAAGAAACTCGAAAAGGAACTCGCCACGCCCTACAAGAAGTGGCTTCAGGAAGAAGTTCCCTACATCATCACGGACGAAGAGCGCGCCGCGTTCCTGCAATTGCAGACAAACGAGGAGCGCGAGCAATTCATCGAAGCGTTCTGGCAGCGCCGCGACCCGACTCCGGACACCGTGGAGAATGAGTTCAAAGAAGAGCATTACCGGCGCATCGCGTACGCCAACGAGCGGTTTGCTTCCGGAATCCCCGGATGGAGAACCGACCGCGGGCGAATGTACATCATGTGGGGCCCGCCCGACGAGATCGAATCCCATTCCGCGGGCAGCAGCGTGGAACGCCCGATGAGCGAAGGCGGCGGCACTGAAGTTGTATATGCGTACGACGACTGGCGCTACCGCTACATGGAAGGAATCGGGAGCAACATCATCATCGAGTTCGTGGACCCGACCGGCACCGGCGAATATCACATCACGATGGACCCGGGCGAAAAGGATGCGCTGTCCAAGGTACCCGGCGCCGACCCCAGCATGGTGGAACAGATGGGCATGTCCAGCCAGGCGGCGCGCTTCACGCGCACCGACGGGTCGACGGCCCCGGTAGGATTGGGGGGGATCAACAACCTGGACAGCAACGAGGAGTTCACGCGCCTGGAACAATTTGTGAAGGTGCAGGCTCCGCCGCCGGTGAAGTTCAAGGATCTGGAGGAAGTGGTCAGCTCGCGCATTCTGCGCAACCAGATCGCGTTCGATTACCGGACCGATTACCTGCGCATTACCGGCGACACCATCCTGGTGCCGGTGACGATCCAGATCCAGAACAAGCAGATGACGTTCAAGGAACACGACGGGGTGAATTCGGCGACGATGAACATTTTCGCGCGAATCAGCTCGCTGGGCGGGCGTATCGTGCAGACGTTCGAGGACGTGATCCAGCGCGATTTCCCGGATTCGCTGCTGGAGCCTTCGCTCAAGGGATATTCGATTTATCAGAAAGCGGTTCCGCTGCGTCCCGGATTGTACAAGATCGACATCGTGCTGAAGGACGTGAACAGCGGGAACGTGGGCGTAATGAACCAGCGCCTGCCCGTTTCGCCAATCCCGGACGACAAGCTGGACGCCAGTTCGCTGATTCTTGCCGATCAGATGGAACCGGTTTCGTCCAAGGACGTGGGCGTTGGGCAATTCGTGCTCGGCTCCACCAAGGTCCGGCCCAAGCTGGACGCGGCGTTCCACGAAGACCAGCCCATGGGCGTTTACCTGCAGTTTTACAACCTGAAGGTGGACGACAAGACGCACAAGAACAATTTGTCACTGGACATGAAGGTGACTCAGGGGGCGCAAACCGTCTCGCATGTTGTAAAGACGGGCGAGGAACTGAAACAAAACGGCGAGCAGGTGACCTTCGAGCAGTTGTTCGCGCCCAAGACGCTGCCGCCTGGAAAATACAAGCTGGACATTCAAGCGACGGATCTGCTGTCGAACCAGACCGTGACGCGTTCGGCGGACTTCACCGTAACGCCTCCGGTCGCGAATCCTGGTGTGGCCGCAAGCGGTGCCGCAGGGAGGTAACCCGCCCCCATGAAGCCGATTTGCAGGTCGGTGTGGAGAATGATGGCCTGGGCCATCGTCGCGGTGCTGGCGATCGGGCCGCGCGCGACGGCCAAGCAGCAGGGTTACGGCACGCTTTCCGGCGTGGTCTCCGATCCCTACGGCACGCCGCAAATGGGCGCGACGGTCTGGCTGATTTCGGAAGATTTGGGCGGCCGGACGGTTTCGCAGTTGCTCTCCAACCAGTACGGCGCATTTGTCACCGATCATCTCAAGCCCGGCAGCTATTCCGTGCGCGTCTCGCTGGCGGGATTTCTTCCGGCCATGCAGGTCCATGTGCCGGTGTCCGCCGACCTGACCACCACGCTGCGTGTGCGGATGAATTCGGTATTCGCTTCGCTCGATACGCTGCGCCGCAAACCCGACGCGACCTCGGAGACTGACGACTGGAAATGGGTGCTGCGGTCTTCCGCGGCCACCCGGACGATCCTGCAATGGCGCGACACCGATCCGGACTTCACCGCCACCGCCGCGAGCCCCGAGCATCCCGGAACGCAGCGCGTCCATGGCTTGGTCCAGTTCACCAATGGAGCCATGCGCCCCGGCTCCCCCTCGAGTCTTCCGGATGCCCCCGCGACCACGGTTTCCTATGAACAGCCGATTGGCAACCTGGGTCGCCTGCTGATCGCAGGGCAAATGAGCTATGAGCGCGGCGCCTCCGGATCGTTCGCCAGCGTCTGGCTGCCTTCGGGCGCTGCGGGGCGGGGCCCGGAAACCGTATTTGTGCTGCACCAATCGAAATTCGGCGTCGCGGGCCTTGCGTTTCAGGAAATGCGTTTTGACCAGTCCCAGCAAATCGCTCTGAGCGATCGGCTGTCCCTGCGAGCCGGGGCGGAGTACGTGCGGGCCGGATTCGTTTCCTCGGTTGCGGCGCTGCGTCCCCATGCCCGGCTGGACGGGCATCTTGCACCGGGCTGGTCGGCATCGTTTCTTGTGGCGTCCAACCCCCCGCTGGACCACTGGGAACGCGCAGGGGCGCTGGAATCGGCCATCCAGGAACTGGATAGCCTTCCCACCGTGCTGTTTCATGGCGGCAATCCCGTATTGGAAGGCGGCTGGCACGAAGAATTTTCAATCCGGCACAAACTGACAAGCCGCGCGAAAATTGAAGTTGCCGCGTTCCACGATTCCATCCAGCATCAGGCACTTTTTGGATCGGGGCCGGCGGCAACCCCTGACTTTGTCCAGGACACGTTTTCGCAGGCTCTGCTGTACGATGGCGGCGGCGCGAATTCGTGGGGCACGCGCGTCACGTATCGCCGGAAGATTTTCGACCACCTGGAAGTCGCGGGCCTGTATGACTGGGCTGGAGCGCTCACGCCGTCCGGGCCATTGGACCCCGCCTCCGCGGACTTCCGCAATAACATTGCGACGCGCAACCATCACAGCATCGCCGCTCGCGTTTCCGGAAAAGTCCCGCGCGCGGGAACCCAGTTTGCCGCCAGTTATAAATGGATTTCCGGCGCCACGCTCTCCCGGATGGACGCATTCGGAGAAGCGGAGAGCGAGATGGACCCTAATTTGCACCTTTCCATCCGCCAGCCGTTGCCGGGCCTGAATGGGCGCTGGGTGGCGCTGGCGGACGTCAGCAATGCTTTGTGTCAGGGGTATGTGTCAGCCGGCGGACAGGACTCAAGAATCGTCCTGGTTCCGGTGTTTCGGGCATTTCGGGGTGGGGTAAGCTTCCAGTTTTAGTGCTGGCTGGCCTATTAAAAACAGAAACTTGCCTTCCACAAATGGAAGGTTGGAAGAATTGTCCCCCTTCCTCCGCCCGGCGATCGCCGTATTCAACTGTAATTTAGGCGTTTACGTTATTTGAATAACCTATATAATTTGGAAGTGGAGTTGCCTGACTCCCTTTCGGCAAGGCGTTTTCGAGGACCCAGTGAACGCTCCGATCAACGATAGCCTCCGAATCCGGCTGGGAGCAGCCGTCCTTGCCATTGCCACGCTGGCCGCCATTGTCTTCGGAATCATCAATTTTCAACAACGCGCTATATTTGCCTCGCCGGATGACGGGGCTTCCTGGATTGACGGCCCGTCCGGCGTCGTGGCCTGGCACATTTCTCCCAACTCTCCTGCGGCATTTGCCGGCCTGCGCACCGGGGACGCCGTCCTGGCAGTCAACGATGCGCCCATCCACAGCTCGATCGACGTGACCAAGCGGCTGTGGCGCATCGGGCTATGGTCGCAGGCGCATTACCGGATCAAGCGTGGCGGAAAAGAATTTGAAGCGCAACTTGTCATCCAGCCCGCCGAGCGGCCCGCTTCGCTGGAAAATTATCTGCGCATTGTGGGACTGCTGTACCTGTTCATCGGCCTGTTCATTTTCTGGCGGCGTTGGAATGCCACCCGGGCCGTGCACTTCTACATCTTTTGCCTGGTGTCTTACATCCTGTATTCGTTCCAGTACACCGGGAAGCTGAGCCCGTTTGACTGGGAAATTTACTGGTCCGGGATTGTCGCGCGGCTGTTGCAGCCGGCGCTGCTGCTGCATTTCGCGCTGGTGTTTCCGGAGCGGCGGCCTGCTTCACGATGGCAGGGCGCGATTCTCGCGGCAATATATGGAGTTCCGGGAGCGCTGCTCGTCGTGCGGCTGCTGGTCGGGCTGCGCGAGCTGGGATTCATGCCGTCGATCGAGGCGCGGAATCTGCTGGATCGCCTCGACCTGGCTTGCCTGGGCATTTACTTTCTACTTGCCGCCGTGGTGTTCGTGAACAGTTATCGCCGCGCGTCCTCCGGCATTTTGCGGCAGCAATTGAAATGGGTGACGGGCGGAGCGCTGGCGGGGATTGTTCCCTTTTTGTTCCTGTACATTGTCCCGTATTTCCTGGGAGTCGTGCCGCGGCCGTGGATGAACCTGTCCACGATATCGCTGGTGCTGATCCCGCTGTGCTTCGGCTACGCCATCATCCGTTACCGGCTGATGGATGTGGACATCATCTTCAAGCGCGGGCTGGCATACACGGCGGCGAGCGGCGGCGTGGTGGCCGTGTACATCGCGTTCGTGGCGCTGGTGGGCGCGCTGTTCCACACGGCGTGGCCTTCCGGGATGATGGGCGGCGTCATCGCCATCGTGGTGGCTGCATTCCTGTTCCAGCCGTTTCGCGACTGGATTCAGGCGCGCCTGGACCGGTTTTTCTACCGCGACCGGCTGGATTACCGGCGCACTCTCATCGAATTCGGACGCACGCTTACATCCGAAGTGCGCCTCGATCCGATGCTGGCCTCGGTGATGGACCGCATCTCGCAGGCGCTGCTTGTGGACCGCCTGGCCATCTTCGTTCAGGACGAAGCGAATCCGGGAACGTACCGTCTGACGCGCTCGGTGGGCGTGCGCTACAACGGCCCGCTGGACCTAAGTTTTCTGGATTCGGAAAAGAAGCCGTTCGTGCATGGCGTGCTGTTTTACGAGTCGGCGCGCGCCGCCCGCGAATCCACTCCCTCCGTGCGACAGACGCTGGAACAACTCGATCTGAATTATTTTATCCCTTGCCAGATTCGCGACCACGCCGTGGCCGTGCTGGGCGTGGGCAAGACCGTCGATGGAGATTTCCTGTCGAGCGAGGACGTCGAACTGCTCTTCACCATCGCCGGATACCTGGCCATCGCGCTGGACAATTCGCAGCTGTACAACTCGCTGGAACAAAAAGCCGTTCAGATCGAGCGGCTCAAGGATTTCTCGGAAAATATCGTCGAGTCGCTGAACGTGGGCGTGCTGGCCCTGGACCTGGCCGGCGCCGTCGAGTCCTGGAACACACAGTTAGAGAGGCTGACGGGCGTGCCGCGGCAGCAAGCCGTCGGGCGCAATGCGGAGGAAGTCCTGCCGCCCGACTTGATGGCGGAAATCGCGGCGCGCGCGAGCGACGAACGAATTTCCAGCCTTTATAAATTCCATATGCGCAACCAGGCCGGGCAGAATCTGGTGGTGAATGTCTCCATCGCGCCGCTAGTCGGAAAATCCGGCGACCGCATCGGGCGGCTGGTGCTGGTGGACGACATCACGCAGCGCATTCGCCTGGAAGAACAGATGGTGCAGACCGAAAAGCTGACGTCGCTCGGCTTGCTGGCCGCCGGTGTCGCCCACGAAGTGAACACGCCGCTGGCGGTGATATCCAATTACATCCAGATTCTGGCCAAGCAGCTGCCCATCGGGGACCCGCGGCACCAGCTGATCGAAAAAGTGGTGAAGCAGACGTTCCGCGCGAGCGAGATTGTGAACAACCTGTTGAATTTTTCGCGCACCGGCGCGGCGGAATTCACCGAAGTGAATCTGAATTCGGTGGTGGAGGAAACTCTCTCGCTGGTGGCGCACCCGTTCCGCACGGCGCACGTGCAGATTGCGCGCAATCTGCAGGAGGAATTGCCTCCGGTGCTGGGCTCGAACAACAAGCTGCAGCAGGTGTTTCTCAATTTATTCATGAATGCGAAGGATGCCATGCCGGCCGGCGGTATTGTGGAAATCCGCACGGCGTCGCACAACGGCTCGGTGGAAATTGAGATCACCGATTCAGGCTCGGGAATTCCCCGCGAAAATCTGCACCGCATCTTCGATCCGTTCTTCACCACGAAATCGTCGGGGCGCGGCACCGGCCTGGGACTCTCCGTGAGCTACGGCATCATCAAGGAGCACGCCGGAAAAGTGGACGTGCGCTCGACGGCGGGCAAAGGAACGTCGTTCCGTCTCGAATTCCCGGTGGCGCGGAAAGCGGTTCATGTCTAAAGGCCTGATCCTGGTCGTCGACGACGAACTCGAAATCCGTGAGGGCCTGGAACTCCTGCTCAATACGGAAGGCTACACCACGTCGAGCGCCGGAACCGGCGACGCAGGCCTGGCGCTGCTGGACGAAAAGCCCTTCGATCTTCTGCTGCTGGACGTCAGCCTGCCCGATCGCAACGGCCTCGACCTGCTGCGCGAAATCCGCCGCCGCGATCCTAATCTTGCGGTCGTGTTGATTACCGCTTACGGCTCGATCGACATGGCACGGGCCGCGTTCAAGAGCGGTGCGCAGGATTACATCACCAAGCCGTGGTCCAACGACGAGCTCCTGGTGCAGGTGGCGCAGGCCGTCGAAGGCCGTCGACTGCGCGATGAAAACGTGCAGCTGAAGCGCGCGCTGAAGCAGCGGTACAACTTCCCCAACATCATCGGCAAGAGCGAGAAGATGCTGGCGGTGCTGGACCTGGTCACGCAAGTGGCGCCGTCGCGCTCCACCGTGCTGATCCACGGCGAGAGCGGCACGGGCAAGGAACTCATCGCCAAGGCCATCCACTCGGCGTCCACACGCGCGGATAAGGCCTTCGTCCCCATCAACACGGGCTCCATTCCCGTCGATCTTCTGGAATCGCAGCTGTTCGGGCACGTGAAGGGCGCATTCACCAGCGCGGTCGCCTCCAAGAAGGGGCTGTTTGAAGTCGCCGATCAGGGCACCATCTTCTTCGACGAAATTTCGACGATCGGCCCGGAAACGCAGGCCAAGCTGCTGCGCGTGATTCAAGAACGCGAGTTCATGCGCCTGGGCGGCACGGAAACCATCAAGGTGGATGTGCGCATCATCGCCGCGTGCAACGTGGAGTTGCTCAATCTGGTTCGCGAGGGACGCTTCCGCGAAGACCTGTACCACCGCCTGAACGTGATCGCCATTCCTCTACCGCCCCTGCGCGAGCGCCGGCAAGACGTCCCGCTCCTGCTGGACCATTTTCTCAGGAAATTTGCCGAGGAAAATCAGAGGCCCGCCGGACGATTCACGCCCGCCGCGTTGAAATTGCTGGTCGATTACGACTGGCCGGGAAACGTGCGCGAACTCGAGAACGTCGTCGAGCGCGCCGTGGTGCTTTCGTCGCAGGAAGTTCTGGACGCCGACTTGCTCCCGGAAAGCGTGCGTTCCAAGGAGTTGATCGGAGGCACCCGGCTGCATCTTTCCGAGTTTGTTCCGCCGCTGCCCGGCGAGCCGGGATCGCGCGCCGGAGCCGATAGCTCGAAACGGTCGCTATTCCAAATCATGGATGAAATCGAGCGGCGCGTAATCTGCGACATGCTGGAGCGCACCGGATGGAATCAGACAGATGCCGCGGAACGATTTCAGATTCCGCTTTCGACACTGAATCAGAAGATTAAACGCCTGGGGATTGACGCTCGCCGCAAGGGACCGTCGCGCACGGATGCGGATGAATCGGCGGCGTCCGCCACAGGGAAATAACCTTCTTCGCCACACTCCAGCCGGAATTCCTGAATCTCACGCGCCCCGAATGCAGCCTATTTCTGAACGCTCCCTCGACGGCGCGGCAATGCCCGGAGAGGTTTCGTAGCGCCGGCGTCTCGCCGGCAGTTTTGCGAATTTGTGGAGACGAAAGGAGCCGGCGGGACGCCGGCGCTCCGAAACCGGGCTATCCCGCATCGGTGAGAGCGACGCTCAGGCCTTTACCGACGGGGATCAATGCGTGCTGAACGCCATTCACATTTTGGATCGCCGCCAAGTAATCCGCGATTTCAGCGGGATGCGAGAGCGCGTTGTCGGCGAGCAGGAACGCCTGCGGGGACAGCTTCGGCAGGAGCAAGGCTAATTGTTTGGGGGCGCTAATGCGGTCGGCGTCGAAAAACACAAAATCGAACGGTCCGGGCAACGCCGCAATAATTTCCGTGGCGTCTCCGCAACGCAGTTCAATGGATTCCAGGAGGCCCGTCTTGGCCAGATTCTCCCGCGCCATTTTTTGCTTTTCCGCGCTGCGGTCGATAGTGATGACGCGACCCCCGGCCGGCGCCACCGAGGCGGCCAGCCAGATGGTGCTGTACCCGTTGGACGTGCCGATTTCCAGGGCGCGCGTCGCCCGAAAGCCGCGCGCAAGCATGCTCACGATCCGCGCCGTTTCCGATTCCAGATTCAGGAATTTGCGTGATCGGTCGGTTTCCCCGGCGTCGTGAGCGCGGCCCTGCTCCTCAAGCTCGGCCAGAAGCTTGCGGATTTCCGCATTCATCCTTTTGTGGCTTTGGAGACGTTGTCGCGGACGACGGCGTTCTTGAGGTCCGCCCCGTCGAGGATTACGTCGGTCAAATCGATTTCGCGGAAGCTGGCGAGGGCGAGATCGGAGCCGGAAAAATCGGCGCCGCGAAGATTTGCCTGGCGCAGGACCGTGCCGCGAAGAATGGTTTTGTGAAGTTTGGCGGAGCGCAGATCGCCGCGGAAGAGTTCGGTGCCGCTCAAGTCGGCCTCGCTCAGATCCGCGCCTTCCAGGTTGGTTTCCGTGAAATCGCAGTTTCGCAGGTCGGCCTTGCGGAGATCGGCCTTGCTTAAATCCGCGAAGCTGAGCTTGCTTCCGCGCAGGTCGGCCTTCTGAAGATTGGCGCCCGAAAGATTCGCTCCGGTCAGATCGCGCTTCCGCAAATCCTGTTTGGAAAGATTCGCCCCCGAAAGATCGGCGCGCTCGCCGCCATCGTGGCCTTTGTGGAATTTCAGATGCGCGTCCAGAATGTCGTCCAGTTTTTTGCCTTTGTGTCGAATGGTGTCCGCCTTTCCAAGTGCGTCCCGGCCGCCCGGCCATGGCAGGGACGATTGCCGCCCTGCCCACAAATTATTCGTGATCCTTGGTATTCTACAGAAATCCCGGGGATGCGCAAACTGCGCCGTTAGCGATTGTCTTAGCTCCATAATAATGTCACCCCCTAACGGCTACGTGAAAATGTCACCCTATGGAGACATACACGTTGAGCCAGAAGGAATTGCAACGAGTAGCGGTGATTTCATCTTGCGTGAAGGGGGAGTTGGCGTGTGCCAGAGCCGCCTCACTGCTCGACCTAACGCCACGACATGTCAAACGGCTCAAATCCCGGTTACGGC
>JAIQFG010000088.1 GCA_020073375.1 Terriglobia bacterium
GTGCTGGGTTTCACGCGCACGGAGATTGGATGGATGCTGCTCGGCGAACAGGCTATCCTTGCCGGAGTCTCGATTCCGATGGGATTCCTGATGGGTTACGGAATCTGCGGCTTGCTGGTGTACTCCATGCAGTCGGAGCTGTACCGCATGCCGCTGGTGATCAGCGGCCGCACGTATGCGTTCGCTTTCATCACGGTCACGATGGCATCGGTAATTTCCGGCGTGTTGATCGCGCGGAAGCTCCGCAAGCTCGACCTGGTCGCGGTGCTGAAAGCGAGGGAATGAATTGGAGCGGAAGAAAATCCGGCGGCGCGTTTTCTGGCTGATAGCGGTGATTGCGATTGTGGCCGCCATCGTTTTCGCTCTCATCCCGTCCAGCCTTCTGGTGGAAGCCGGCCGTGTGAGTGCGGGTTCCCTGCAGGTCACGCTCGATCAGGAAGGCGAAACCCGCGCCCGCGATCGGTTCGTCATTTCGGCTCCGGTTTCCGGCCACCTTCTGCGCATCGAACTCCAGGACGGCGACGCCGTGAAGCGCGACCAGATCATCGCGCGCATCGATCCACTTCCGCTGAGCCCTCGCGAACGCCAGGAAATTCTGGGCCGGATCGGAGCTTCCGAAGCCGCCTTACGGCAGGCGAATGCTCGCGAGGCGCATGCCCGTGAAGATTGGGATCAGGCGCACCGGGACCGGGAGCGGGCGGAGCGGCTGGGGCATAACGGCCTCATCTCGCCGCAGGCGCTCGAACTGGCGAGAAATGCGGACGTCACGGCCGGGGAAGAGCTCAATGCGGCCAAATACAGCGTCGAAGTTGCCGCCTCGGAGTTGAAGGTTGCTCGAGCGGGCCTTACCGGTATCGAGGGATCGGGCAATACCAATCCATTGATAGTGCTGCGGGCCCCTGTTGCGGGCCGAGTCCTGCGCGTGATCGAAAAAAGCGAACGCGTCGTTACGGCAGGCACCCCCATTTTGACGCTGGGTGACGCCAAACAACTCGAAGTTGTCGCGGATGTGCTCTCCACGGACGCCGTAAAGATCCAGGCCGGCATGCCTGTTCTATTGGAAGGATGGGGCGGGGCTAATCCAATTCGGGCGCGCGTCCGGCTCGTCGAACCCGGAGGGTTCACGAAAGTCTCCGCCCTTGGAATCGAAGAGAAACGCGTCAACGTCATTTCTGATTTTGTGGATCCCCCCGGACCGCTCGGGGACGGCTACAGGGTGGAGACTCGGACGGTCATCTGGTCGGGCGATAAAGTCTTGAAGATTCCGCAAAGCGCTCTTTTTCGTCAGGGTCAGGGTTGGAGCGTATTTGTCATCGAAAGCGGGCGCGCCAAGAGGCGAGAGGTCAAAACAGGTCAGCGCAATGAATCGGAAGCGCAGATACTTAAAGGGGTAGTTGAAGGTGAAGAAGTCATTCTGCACCCCTCAAACGAGGTGAGCGACGGGGTTCGCGTCCGAACCCAATAGCAACGCCCGTTTCGTCTCAATTCCCGGCAGCGCTCATGCGGCCCGTATCAATCGAATCCGCCAGCCCGCGTCGCACCGGGGCCAGCAACACGGCCGGGACGCGCTTTTCCGGCGACAGGATGACGTTGGCCGAGCGGCGCGGGAATTCCACGCGGCGGTCCAGACGCAGCCCGGCTTCCTGAACCATTTCCTGTGAAATTTGCGGGTCGTCGGAGTGCTCGACTCCCCAGAACCACAAGCGTTCTTCCTTTTGCTGCAGGAATTGCAGGGTTTCTTCCAGCTTCCGCATGGCACGGTCAAACGTGGATGCAAGGAAATAAACGGGCAGAACCCATCCTTTGCGCGTATACGTGGCCCGCACGCGCACGCAATACTTCCCGTTATGATTTACTTCAATCGAGCACTGATATTCATTGCGATGATTTGTCTTGAGCGGCATCGTGCACCTCGCCATAGCGTGTGGAGTATCGGGCCGTATTGTGAAAACCCGCTGCCGGGATGAAACGAATCGGAAGTCTGCCGTGCAGTAAGCGCTGGGAAGGTGTCAGCGTCGAATTCCAAGCCCCCTGGCGTGAGGCTCGAAATTGTTACCGAAAATATGCTAGCCCAGGGCGGGGCCGAAAGCAAGCCCCGCCGGAAAATTTATAACCTACTTGTTTTCTTAAAGTTAAGTGCTATGCAGGGGTGGTCAGACGCTTCAAATTGTCCGCATTCAGCTGTAACTTGCCCTCTTGCTGCAGGCGCGTTCGCAGCGATGTCCGGAACAAATCGAAGGCCGTTTGGCGTTTTTGCTGCAGGACCGTCTCTTGCAACTTCGATTTTTGCTTCTCGTAGTCGTCCTGATTGACGGGATCGTGCTGGGCGACGCGATAAACGGCCCAGTTTCCGCCCAGCGAGATTGGATCTCCCGACTGGCCGGCAGGCATTGTGAAGGCTGCAGCAAATAGCTTGGCGCTGCCCGCGTCCGGCACGTTGCCGGTCCGTGTGATGGCGTCGCTGCTTTTCACCTCAAGCCCAAGGGCTTTTGCCGCCGCGGCGAAGTTTTCGCCTCCTTTGGCGCGCTTGGCCAGGTCGTCGGCGCGGGTCTTGGCCAGCTCGACAGCTTTTTCTCGGCGCAAATCGCCGGTCACGCGGTCGCGAACCTCGGCCAGCGTCGCCGGATGCGTCGTCTGGATATCCTTTACGGACAAAACCACGTACCCTTTGTCGGTATGGATGGGAGCGCTCAGGTCGCCCACGCGCTGGTGGAAGATGGTATCCAGCAGTGCGGGCGAATTGCCCAGTTCGGGCAGGGGCTGGTTGGATTCGACCAGCTTCGCTTCCCCGGTGGTCATATCGAATTTTTTTGCTATTTGATCGATCGGAACGCGCCCGGAGCGGCGGATTTCCTCGGCGATTTGGCCTGAGAGCGTCTCGCCCAGTTGCTCCGCCTTTTCCGTCAGCAATTGCGCCGCAATCGGAGCCTTGACCTCGTCAAAGGTCTGCGTGCGGGCCGTCTGGCGGTCGATTACCTCGATAATGTGGAACCCGTACTGTGTTTTGACCAGGTCCGAGATGGCACCTTTGGGCAGGCTGAACGCAGCGGACTCGAATTCCGGCACAGTCTGGCCCCGGACGATCCAATCGAGGTCCCCGCCCTTGTCCTTGGATGTGTCCTCGGAATATTGCTTGGCCAGATCGGCAAAATTGCCGCCATGCTTGGCCTTGTTCAGGACGTCTTCGGCCTTCTTCTTGATTTCTGCGACCTCAGCGTCGGTCTTGCCCACGGTTTTGAACAAAATGTGGGCGACGTGCGCGCGGTCTTCCAGTTTGTATTGGTCGATGTGCGCCTGGTAGTAGACTTTTTCCTCGTCTTCGGTCACTTGGGCGCGCTGCCGGAGCAGCAATAGGTCGAGCAGCGCATAATCCACCGTGCGGCGTTCGGGGACCACGTAGGCGGCCTTGTTCTTCTCGAAATAGGCGGCCAGGTCGGCGTCCGAGACTTCGATCTTGGCCTGCAGGTCGTCCGGCCGGATGACCACGTAGTCGAGCTTGACCTTCTCATTCTGTCGCTGGAATTCGGCATGGACTTCGGCGTCGCTGGCGGTGATGCCGTCGGTCACCAGCTGCTGGAATTTCTGCTGCAGCAATTCATCCTTGATGGCCGTCTCGAACTCGGGAACGCCCATCTGGAATCGCGCCTGAACTTCGGCGGCATAGCGGTCCATGCCGATGAACGTATCGCCCTGAAACGCAGTGGGCACAAGCTTCTTCAGGAAATCCGCGTGCTCCTCGTCGGTCACGCGCAGGCCCAGACGGTCCGCCTCCACCACCAGGCTCTTTTGAAAAATCAGGTTGTCGAGCACCTGCTGCGTGTACAACCCGCGGATGCTGGCCGGAATCTGGCCGTTGCGCGAGATGCGGTCAAGCTGTTCCTGAACGTCGGCCATGGTGATCTTCTGATCGCCCACCTGCGCGACCACGTCCGTCCCGGTCAACTCCGTCCCGGTATCCTGCGGCACCAGATACAGCAGCATGCCGATGCAAAGAATTCCCAGGATCACGCCCAGCATGATCCGCACACCCATTTGTCTACCACGAATCGCGTCAAGCACGGCCGAAATGCCTCCCGCGCAGCGCCGCACCCAGTTCCGGTTTCCGCCTTACGAGTCTGGGCCCGGTTTTGAGCCCAGCTTAAATTAGGGGGTTCCCGAAACAGGGACGACCGCCGCACACCTAGCAAAACGAGACATTATAGTGGACCGGGGCGCGGACACTCAATCTTTACTTTAATGTCTATATACGCGGCTGCGGCCCCCTCCGAAGGCTGGAGCAGGAAGAGACGAACACACTAGATTGACAGTTCCAGGTTCACTCCCGGGACACGCGGAAAAGTTCAGCAGCCGTCCCGGAAGTCTACTAGAATCCTGGATTGCTAAGTAACAATGTATGGAAACAATTTTCTTCAGCGAGGCGCGCCATTGGGATGCGATCTCACAAAATTCAGAATCAGCTGTGGATCGGTTTTGCTTTTGCTGGGATTACTTTGGCCGGCCAATGCAATCTTTGCGCAGCAGCCCCCAGCCCGCGCAATTCGCCGCGTGCTCCTTATCAGCATCGACGGCATGCACGCCGTCGATCTCGCCAATTTCGTCAAGGCGGAGCCCGATTCCACGCTCGCCAAACTTACTGCGGCGGGAATTACGTACACGCAGGCGGCCATCGCCAAGCCCTCCAACTCCATTGTCGGACTGCTGGCCATGGTCACGGGCGGCTCCCCCAATTCCACCGGCATCTGGTATGAAGGATCGTATTCCCGCTCGCTTTCCCCTCCGGGTTCCAATTGCGAGACACGCGGTACCCCCGTGGTTTGGGGAAGCACGCTGGACAAGGATCGAAAAGCAATTGACGGAGGAGGAATCGACCCCGCAAAACTTCCGCGCGACCCCGCCAAAGGATGCGCTCCCGTGTATCCTCACAATTTTCTGCGCGTCAATACGATCTTCGAGGTTGCGCACGAAGCAGGAATGCGCACGGCGTGGACCGATAAACATCCTGCCTACGATGAAATGTTGACGGGGCCTTCAGGCAAGGGATTGGACGATCTATTCACTCCCGAAGTGGCCGCGACCTCCGCCGCCCACAACCTGCAGGCCGCCGAGGCCTACGATGATCTCAAGGTGCAAGCGGTCCTGAATCTGATCGCAGGAAAAGATCACGCGGGCCTCAAAACGCAAGCAACGCCCGCGCTTTTCGGCGCGGCGCTTCAATACATTAGTTTTGCGCAGAAGCTTCCGGACGGGGGATACGTGGACGCCATCGGGACCCCGAGCGCGAACCTCGCGAAGGCGTTCCAACATATCGACGAAGCGATCGGCAAGCTGGTGGCGGCCCTGAAGGCGCGGGGCTTAATGGAGACAACGCTCCTGATCGTGACTTCCCGGCATGGCGACTCGCCGATGGAACGCACCAGACGAAGGATTATTCCGGACACGATTCTTCCGAAAATCATTCAGCAGGCTCATGGAGACGTCCTGGCGCTGGCCTATCAGGATGGGGACATCGCCTCCATCTGGCTCAAGGACCAGAGTAAGACAAACGAAGTAACGAAGACTCTCAGCACTCCGGAGAATGAAGCCGCCCTCGACACGTATCAGATTCTGTCGGGGGAATCGCTAAAAGTGATGTTCAACGACCCGCTGCGGGACGAGCGCATTCCGGACATCGTCCTGATTCCCAATCTTGGCGGCATCTTTACGGAAGCGGACAGCGAATTCATCGCCGAGCATGGCGGGTTCAATGACGATGACACCAGCGTGCCGTTGCTGATCGCCGGCCCGCGCCTTTCCGCGCGCGTTGTAAGAACTCCCGTGCAGATGACCCAGGTTGCTCCGACGATTCTCAAGGCTCTTGGTTTGAATCCCGATGCGTTGCAAGCGGTGAAGCAGGAGAAAACAACAGTCTTGCCCGTGCTGTTTGAAAGCCTCGCGGCCTCCAATAAATAATTGTCAAGCCAAGTACGCGGCAACTGGCCGCCCAGATTGACGTTGTCGAGTGTTATGAGTCACAGCCAGGCAGGGAGAGTTGGCCTTATAAGAGGGCACTTGGTAACCCGGGAGACCGTGTGAAAAATCAGCCGTCGATTTTGAGCATCTCAGCGCTCGCTCTTCTGGCTATCTCGCTCGCGGGTTGCGGAGGCAAGCAGACCTCCCCGAACACCACCGAAAACGCGCCGGCCGCGCACACAGGCGGAAAGCCGGTGGACGCCGCCACGGCAGGTTCGGTGACCGGGAATATCCTGTTCACCGGCGCGCCGCCGCAAAACAAAACGATCAACATGGTCACCGTGCCGCGCTGCGCCGAGAAACATTCCGCCGCGACGATGACCGAGGGATTCGTGCCGGGCGACAACGGCACGCTGCAAAACGCGGTGGTCTACCTTGAAGGCGATTTCAGCGCGTATTCGTTTCCGGCGGCCACGGCGCCGGTGGAGGTCGATCAGCAGGGATGCGTCTACGCGCCGCACGTGGTGGCGGTGATGACAGGCGACCCGCTCGAAGTGACCAACAAGGACGCGGTCACGCACAATATCAATGCGATGTCGCAACTCGGGCAAGGATGGAACGAAACGCAGATGTCAGCCGGGCCGCCGATCGTGCGGCGCTTTGCCGCTCAGGAAATCCCCATGATCGTCAAGTGCAACATGCACCCGTGGATGCGCTTTTACCTGGCCGTCGTGGACCATCCTTATTTTCAAGTCACCGGAAAAGACGGCCAGTTCGCGCTGCGCAACGTGCCGCCCGGATCCTACACGCTCACGGCGTGGCATGAAAATTTTGGCGTCAAAAAACAAACCGTCGTGGTCCAACAGAAGCAGGAGCAAAACGCTTCGTTCACGTTCAACGACCAGGATCATCCGTAGCCCATCTGCCCTTGCGATTCAATAGCCCCCGCCCCAAGCGCGGCGGCATTTTATATCTGCAAATCCTTCAACCCAAAAAAGCGAAAGGGCCTTGCCCGCTGGCGCGGACAAGGCCCCCAGAACATGTGGACCCCCGATTATGCAGCGGTGACGCTTTCAGCCTGATAGCCTTTCGGGCCTTGTTTGACCTCGAATTCGACTGTCTGGCCTTCGTTCAACGTCTTGTATCCGTCCATCTGAATGGCGGAGAAGTGAACGAACACGTCTTCGCCCGACTGGCGCTGGATGAACCCATACCCTTTCGATGCATTAAACCACTTCACTGTTCCTTGTTCTCTGCTCAACTTCGTGACTCCTCTATCATGAGCGGTCGCTATTTGCCGGGCGTAACGCCAGTCGGTGGTAGAAAAATGCCTGCCCTTCGCGGTCACCGTTTCGGGTGGGTCGTTCCGGGCCGCCGTACCCCTACGGTATTACTGGGCCAACAAAAGCGGGCCATGAATACAACAAAATGGAACGCGTGTCTAGAGATTTTCCCGTTTCGGGAGTGGCTGCTGCTGGATGCTGGAACTTGCCCGGGTTTAATTTGGACTGCCCTGAGAGACTCCAACTATATTCGTCTAAGGCCGAAAGCTGGCCACGGCCTGCGCTTCATCGTTGTGAATGTCGAATACCGCGTAAAGCTTGGTGATTTGCAGCAGGTCGCTGACCTTCTTGTTCAGGTTCAACAGTTTCAATTCCCCGCCCTGGGTCTTCATTTGCCGGTAAACCGAAACCAGTTCCCCCAGGCCGGTGCTGTCGATGTAATTGATCTCGGCCAGGTTCATGATTATTTTTTTGCGGCCGGAGCGCATTTTTTCCTCGATCAACTCGCGCAGCAGGTCGCCGCCCTCTCCCAAGGTAATGCGCCCGACCATGTCGATCACCGTAACGCCGCCCACTTCGCGGCTCACCGCTTTGAAACTCATGGAAACCCTTCCTGCTCCTGATCGGGGATTGAGGGACGGGAATTGTTCCGGGATCCCTAGCTCGCCTGTGAAATCTGCTTGCTGCAATGCTTGGCCATCACTACTTCGGCGCCCCCCGTGGGGCTTACCTGCACGTCAAATTCGTCCATGAACGCTTTCATTAGCAGAACGCCGCGGCCGGAATGGCCCAGCACATTGTCATCGTGCCGGGGATCGGGCACGTCGGCGAGATGAAACCCTGTGCCCTGGTCGGTCACGTGAATCACCAGTTTTTCGGGGAATAATTCAAACAGGACGTGGATCTTTTTTTCGCGCTGCTGCTCGTTGCCGTACTGGAAAGCGTTCATGACCGCTTCGTGCACGGACAAGCCGATCTTATACTGCCCGTCCTCATCGAAACCGGCCGCCACGGCCACGCGCACACCGATCTCCTCGGCGAGAGCGATGCTCTCGATGAGCGTTTCCAGGGTAACTTCGATCCGCTGAGGTTTTGAGGGCATTCCGCCGTTGGAACCTGTTTTCGGGACCTGTATGGGTAGCACAGCGCCGCCGGATAAGTCAATGCTGATGCGCGATGCGGGCGATCTGGGGACCTCATAATTCGCCTGCAGGAAGGGCGAATCGCTCAGGGCCGCCTCACATTCGCCTGCGCCGGACCAGCCGTTATAGTACTAACCAATTAATTTTATTCACACGGCGGTTACTGGAGTCGGTGATAGAATCCGCGCTCAAGCAACCGCTTTTCCGGGGCTCGCGCTCCGGAATGCGCGTCACCGCATGAGCGGATTTGCGGAGGGAGTGAGCATCATGGATAACCCTACATCGTTCTTCGTCCTCGGACTGGTTCTGATCGTGGCCTTCATCGCCCTGGGCGCATTGCTGGGCTCGTTCTTCACCATTAATACGGCCGAGCGCGGCGTGGTCGAGCGCTTCAATAAATTCTCCCGCGTCGCCGGCCCCGGCCTCTCGCTTAAGATTCCCTTCGTCGAGACCGTCAACAAAGTCGACATGCGCGTGCAGGAACTCCCCTTCAAGATCGAGACCAAAACAAAAGACAACGTCTTCGTGGTCATCCCCGTCTCGGTCCAGTACCAGGTGCTCGCCGACAAGGTCAGCGACGCCTACTACAAGCTCACCGATCCGCAGAAGCAGATCGAGTCCTATGTCTACAACGTGATCCTCGGCCACGTCCCGAAGCTGGCTCTGGACGAGGCCTACCTGGAAAAAGACCAGATCGCCAAAGCCGTCAAGGACGAACTCGACGCCACCATGGAAAATTTCGGTTTCGCCATCGTGCGCGCCCTGGTTACCGACATCGTCCCCGACGCCCGCGTGAAGACCGCCATGAACGAAATCAACGCCGCCCGCCGCGAGCAGGAAGCCGCCCTCGCCAAGGGCGAAGCCGACAAAACCATCGCCGTGAAAAAAGCCGAGGCCGAAGCCGAAAGCAAGCGCCTGCAGGGTGAGGGCATCGCCGCGCAGCGCAAAGCCATCATCGCCGGCCTCAAGGAATCGGTGGAAGATTTTCAAAAGGTCGTCGAAGGCGCCACCGCCAAGGACGTCATGACGCTGGTCCTTCTAACGCAATACCTCGACACGCTGAAGGAAATCGGCGCATCGTCCAACACCAACACCCTGATGCTCTCCCACGCCCCCGGCGCCCTCCAGGACCTGCGCGATCAGATCACCCAGGCCGTCTCGGTCGGCGAGTTGGTCAGCGACAACGTAGGCAAAAAAGCCGGCTAGGCCCAGTCTGTTAGCCGCTGGCGTCGAAACGCGGGGCCAAGTAGCGCCGGCGTCTCGCCGGCAGTTTTTCCCATCCCCATACCAGCACAAAACCTGCCAGCGAGACGCTGGCGCTACAAAACCGCGCACTCCCTCGTGGCGCCGGCGCCACCAAAATCTTCCTCCCTAAAACTGGTCGAATAATTCATCCCCCACCGAAAATCGTCAGCATTGCCCGCAGTTCGCCACCGCCCGAAATCACGGACCGCTCCATTTTCCAGAGCGCCGCAAGCGCGAACAATGTTATTTTCAATTGCTCGCATCGCGCATGGCTTCCTACCTCCTGCTGATCGTCGCCGCCCTGGCCGCCGGACTGATCAATTCCGTCGCGGGCGGAGGCATGTTCATCGCCTTCCCTGCGCTGGTCTTCACTGGGGTCCCGTCAATCATCGCCAACGCCTCCAGCACCGTGGCCGTCTTCCCCGGAGTCCTGACCAGCGCCTGGGCCTACCGCGAGGATTTCCGGAAATCGAAGGATTTTCCGTTCGTGGCGCTGCTGATCACCAGCCTGCTCGGCGGCATGGCCGGTGCGCTGCTCCTGCTGTTCACCCCGCAGCACACGTTTGACTCGGTCATGCCGTGGCTGATGCTCGGCGCCACGTTGCTTTTCGCCCTCGGTCCGCGCCTCGCCCCGATGCTGAAGCGCTGGTTCCACATCGGCCCGCTTGCAGTGATCCTGATTCAAATCCCCATCGCCATCTACGGCGGCTATTTCGGCGGCGCCATCGGCATCCTGATGCTCGCCACCTGGGCCATGTACGGCCTCAATGACATCCACGTGATGAACGCCAACCGCACCGTCATGGGCGCCGCGGCCAACATCCTCGCCATCGCCCTGTTCGTCTTCGCGCACAAAATCTGGTGGCCCCAAACGCTGGTGATGCTGCTAGGCACCAGCCTCGGCGGCTACTACGGCGCAAAAATGGTCAAAAAAGTGAACCCGGTGTACGTAAGGGCGTTCGTGACCCTCGTGAGCACGGTAATCACGATCGTGTTTTTCCTGAGGAAGCACTAAGTAGCACAGCCACTCCTGACTGTGTGCTTTTTGCAGTGGTGGCTAATTCCCAGAAATGCCAACGGTCTACAAGACCACGCAGCCAGGAGTGGCTGTGCTACCAGATTTGCGCATGGATCGCTAAAGGAAGAAACAAACCCTACGAAGCCTTCTCCTTCGCATACACCAGAAAATCCTCGTACGGCCCCTTGAAATCCTCCACGTGTCCGCCCTTGCAATGCCAGATGCGCGTGGCCACTTCGTCGATCACATCGTGATCGTGCGTCACCAGCAGGACCGTCCCCGGATATTTCTGCAGCGCGATATTCAGCGCGTTGATCGATTCCAGGTCCAGGTGGTTGGTGGGTTCGTCGAATACCAGCACGTTCGGCTTCTGCAGCATCAGCCTGCAGAAAATCAGCCGCGCGCGTTCGCCTCCCGATAGCGCGTCCGTTCTCTTCGTGGCGTCCTCGCCGCTGAACAGCATCTGCCCTAGCACGGCGCGCAATTCCTGCTGCCCCGCCTGCGGATCGAATTCATGCAGCCACTCGATCAGCGTCGTGCCCTTGCGGATCGTGTCGGTCGTGTCTTGCGCGAAATATCCGACGGATACTTCGTGACCCCATTTTACTTCGCCGGTGTCGGCCAGGAATATCCGGTCCGCGTCGTCAATAAAACCGGGCGCGCTGCGGATCAGCGATTTCAGCAGCGTGGTCTTGCCCGCGCCGTTGCGCCCGATCAGCGCAATTTTTTCGCCGCGTTCGATGGCCGCGGAAAATTTCTCGATCACCTTGTGCCCGTCGTAGGCTTTGGTCACGCTGCGGAACTCGAGCGGATGCCGGCCCGACGGATTCTTGATGTCAAAGCGTATGAACGGACGCGCAATGTTCGACCGCGCCAGCTCGGACGTCTGAATCCGCTCCACTTCCTTCTTGCGGGACATCACCTGCGAGGACCGCGTGCCGGCCGAAAACCGCGCGATGAATTCATTCAGTTGCTCGATTTTCTTTTCGCGCACCGCGTTTTCCGATTCGATGCGCGAGCGGATCGCCGTCTTGGCCAGCACCATGTCGTCGTAGCCGCCGTTGTACATGATCACCGTCTGGTAATCGATGTCCGCGGTATGGGTCGACACGCTGTTCAGAAAATGGCGGTCGTGCGAAATCACGATCAGCACGCCCGGGTACTCGTTCATGTAGTCCTGCAGCCAGTGCACCGAATCCAGGTCTAAATGGTTGGTCGGCTCGTCCAGCAGCAGCGCCGCGGGATTGCCGAACAGCGCCTGCGCCAGCAGCACGCGCACTTTCTGCCCGCCCTGCAGCTCGCTCATTTTGCGCTCTTGAACCGCCGCCTCGATGCCCAACCCGTCGAGCAGAATGGCCGCGTCGGCTTCCGCCGTATACCCGCCCTCGTCTCCCACGATCCCTTCGAGTTCGCCCAGCCTCATGCCGTCTTTATCCGTCAGCTGGTCGTGCGGCTTCTCGTACAGCGCGTCGCGCTCCTGCAGCGCCTTCCACAGCGGCCCGTTCCCCATGATCACCGTATCGATCACGCGAAATTCGTCGAACGCGAACTGGTCCTGGCGCAGAATTCCCATTTTCTTCGGGCGCGTCACCGAGCCCTTCGTGGGCTCGATCTCCCCTTCCAGGATTTTCATTAACGTGGTTTTTCCGGCGCCGTTTGGCCCGGTAATGGCATAGCGGCGGCCTTCCATAAACGAGCACGTCACGTCCTCGAACAGGATCCTGCCTCCGTACCGCATGGTGATGTTGTTGACCGATAGCATAGCCTTCAATTATATCGTGAAATGGATCGTCTTGCTTGCCGCCCTTGTAGGACAGACACTCTTGTCTGTCCGGTTTTATGCGCGGCGATGAAAATCAAAACCGGACAGACAAGAGTGTCTGTCCTACCGCAATTTGACCCACCCCCACCCCGCGAGTATGCTGAAATAACATATATCCGTTATTTTTCGTGTAATCCGGCATCCGCGCCAGCGAAAGGCATCGAACATGACCTGGATCAAATTGGCAAGCGCCCTGGGACTGCTTTTCCTCGCAACTTCGGCGTTCGCCGGCCAAAGCGCCGCACCAAAGATGCCATCCTGGTCCGGCGTAATCGTCAACGCCGTCTGCACTGCCGACGACGCCTTCGCCGAGCTGCCCAAATGCACCGCAGCCGCCCCCGGCGAACCCCTCGCCCTCTACGACGACACCATCCGCCAGGTCTACGTCCTCGACCCGCAGGACAAGGCCAAAGGCCGCCTCGGCGAAAGCGTCACCGTCAGCGGTACGCTTGAGAACGACACCATTCGCGTCGCTGCCATCCAGCCCTTCGCGCAAGTCGGGCTTACCGTCGGCCAAAAAGCTCCGGCCTTCAACGCCCGCGATCAATTCGGCGCGGAACAAACCCTCGATTCCCTGAAAGGCGCCAAGGGCACGGTCCTTCTTTTCTACCGCTCCGCCGACTGGTGCCCCTACTGCAAAGGTCAGCTCATCCAATTGCAGGCAGCGAAGGCGCGATTTGAAAAGCAAGGCATCAAACTCGCCGGAATCAGTTACGACAGCGTGGACATCCTGAAATATTTCGCCGGCCGCCGCAAAATCGAGTTCCCCTTGCTCTCCGATCCCGATTCCAAAATCATCCGCATGTACCAGGTGCTGAATTCCGAAGCCATCGGACCCAACCAGGGCATGGCCCGCCCCGGATATTTTTTCATCGACACCGAAGGCGTGATCCGCGAAAAGTTCTTTGAAGCAAAATACCGCGAGCGCCTCACCGGCAACGGCGTGCTCGCAAGACTTTTCCCCGAACTGGGCGAAGAGGTCAGCGACCCGGTCGACGCTCCCCACCTGCAGCTGGCCGCCGGACAATCCGACCGCGTCGGCGTCCCCGGCAATCTGGTCACGCTTACCGCCGAAATCAAACTCCCCGCCGACGTCCACGTTTACGCCCCCGGAACAAAAGGCTACAAGCCCATCCGCCTGGTAATCGACCCGCTTCCCGATTTCGAGCTTCGCCAGGCCGTGTATCCGCGCTCCAAAATTCTCTACCTGCCCGCGATCAAGGAAAAAGTGCCCGTCTTTGAGGGCGCCTTCCGTATCAGCCTGGAATTAAAAGTGAATTCCATGACGGCGTTCAGCGGCGCGATTGCCGCTGACGGAAAACCCGTCACGATCATCGGCAAGCTGGAATACCAGGCCTGCGATTCTAAAATCTGCTTCCTGCCCGCGTCCGTTCCCGTCACCTGGAATCTTACGATCGTGCCCCTCGACCGCCAGCGCGCCCCCGACGATATCCGCCACAAATAAGGCCGCCCGGGTGCCGTCTGCCGCACATTCCTGGATGCCGTCTCATAAATAATCTTTGTGGGTCGCGGCTTTAGCCGCGACATCCATAGCCCTGAAAAGAATGGGGCTTTAGCCCCTGGCGGGCCGTCGAGCCTAAATGCTGCCATCTGTTATGATGGCTTCAAATGCGACCGAGTACCAATCGCGGCGGACCAACGTACCATTTGCCATTCCGCATCCTGCTGTTGGAATGTTGTTGGATTCTTCTGTCTTGAAAGATGCATCGTGATGGGCGCCCACTCCACATCCCGGCACGCCAAACATCCCGCGCTCTTGCGCGGCGCGTGCCTTCTTCTCCTAGCCGCCATCGCGCTGATCGGATGCGGAAGCGCGCCCAGCCAAACGACGACCGTCCAGGTCACCAGCCATTCCGTCACTTTGAGCTGGGTTGCAAGCGCGACTAAGGTAAGCGGATACGCAGTGTACCGTTCCACCGGAGATCCCACGGGCCCCTTCTATCCCTTGGCAATCATGCTCCCCGCCGCCACCCAGTACATCGACACATCCGTCGCCGCCGGGCAAACCTACTACTACACGGTCACAGCTTTCGATACCGCCAATCTTCAAAGCCTCCCCACACTCGCCGTCACCGCCGCAATTCCTTCCAACTAGCATCCCGCTGCTCGGCGCATCGCCAGCACAAAAAAAATGCCGTCATTCCGAACGAATTGAGAAATCCCTCTTTCTTTTGGCGACCACTCACGGAGGGATTCCTCAACTCGTTCGGAGTGACGCCATAAAATAATTCTTTCACCCCCTTGCCATCCCCGGCCCGCGCCCCTCCCCGTCAAAACCCAGTTGAACTTGCATTTCCCGCATGGTATCCCTTGTTGCACGAAATTTTTGGCACATGATCCGCACCACGAATGGGGTGTCATGAAACTTCCGATTTCGGTTCTCGCGATATTTATCTCTGTTTCTTCCGCGTCCGCCGCGACGCCGCCGCAAAACGAAAAATCCGCGCCGGCCCCGCCGTCCTGGGCCTACCCCATAGCCCCCCCCAACGAAGTTGTGCTGAAAAATGACGGCGCGCCGCATCAGGTTCCTGGCAGCAGTAAGTCGCTGACCGTTCCGCAGATTCTCGATTCGTTCAACATTCCCGACTGGCACCCCGATGGCCATCCCGCGCTGCCGCGAGTGGTCGAGCACGGACGCAAACCCGGTGTGCGCGGCTGCGGCTACTGCCATCTGCCCAACGGACAGGGCCGCCCGGAAAACGCGAGCCTCGCCGGCCTCCCCGCGCCCTACATCGAGCAGCAGGTGCGCGACATCCGCAGCGGTGCGCGCAGAAGCTCCGAACCAAGAATGGGTCCGCCCAACAACATGATCATGATCGCGGAAGAGGCTTCGGACGACGAAGTCAAATCCGCCGCCGAATATTTCTCCTCGCTGAAATTAAAGCCCTGGATCAAGGTCGTCGAAGCCGCCACCGTTCTGAAAACCAAGGTCAGCGGCAGCATGTTGGTGGCTTCCGATGGCGGAGGGACCGAGCCCATCGGCAACCGCATCATCGAAACGCCCGTGAACCGCGAGCAAACCGAATTGCGCGACGACGCCTCCGGCTTCCTCGCCTTCGTCCCCCCAGGCAGCATCAAGAAAGGCGAAGCCCTGGTCACCACCGGCGGCGCCGGAAAAACCACGCAGTGCGCTATCTGTCACGGCGTCGACTTGCGAGGCCTCGGCCCCATCCCGCGCCTCGCCGGCCGTTCCCCCAGCTACCTGTTCCGCCAACTCTACGACCTGCAACACGGCGTCCGCAAAGGCCCCTGGAGCGACCTGATGAAAGCTCCCGTCGCGCACCTGAGCGAGGAGGATATGGTGTCGATCGCGGCCTACCTGGCATCGCGCGAGCCGTAAACCGAAAAGCGAGGATTTCAACACAGAGGGCGCCGACGGGCGGCTGGAACAATCCCGCCGTGCTGCGACAGCATAAACTGAATGGAAGCATGGTCCTTGCGCAAGGCACGCCCAATTTCATGCAACGGCTGTCCCGCATTCCAACGGCGCCACATGTCAGTCCGCTGGTTTGCCGAAAGCTTCATCCGTCTCCGAACCGTCATAAACACCACCTTTAGAGAAAAGATTTATAGCAGATGGTGTTGCATCGGCCGGTTGAGGCGGCACCATTTGTCGGGAGTTGGCCGTATGAAATCGTGAATCTGCGGTGAAGTTCCCTGCATCCAAAAACCTAGGTGAAATGAAAGAAAGGAACGCATGTCGACAGTCATCACTCGCTACGCACTTCTGTTTGTGATTGGTGCGCTTGTTCTTCTCGCAGCTACCCACAGTCTTTTCTCTTCATCGGTCGTCGTCATAGCCTTGCAACTCCTTGCCGTCAGCATCGCCATATGGGCACGCCGCTCGTTTCCAACGAAAACATTTCGCGTGGATGCGGCACCCTCTGCCGAGACCATCATTCGCCGCGGTCCATATCGATTGATTCGACATCCGATGTATTGTGCCGCATTGCTGTTCATCTGGGCGGCGGTTCTCTCTCATCTGTCCGATTGGACAATGGCAATTGGCGTGGTTGTCACCATCATCGCTGCACTTCGCGTTATCCTCGAAGAGCGCTTTCTTCGCGATCGTTACCCCGAATACGCTGCATACGCTCAGGTGACGAAGGCGATTGTTCCTTACTTAATCTGACAGCGGAGGCAGGTCGCAAGTCGGATAGGCCCTGTGAGTCGTCTTCTCGGAATTTGGCTTTTCTTCCCGGGTTACCGGTGATCAGGTCTATCACGAGCTATGGGATCCAGTTAACAAAGAGCATCGCTTCCCAGCGCGCCCTCACAGGGAACATGCGCAAAGCCGCGGGAATGACTTCCGCCCTCCGAAAAACCTGCCTGGGGCATTGTACGCAGGCAAGGCCAGGAGTACGGTATCCGTTGGACAGGAACTCAAACATGGAAACCCCGTTCCCGGAACCCAATTCAGGAGGGCCGCATGGCTGCAATCACGGAAATCGCGCCGAACATCTATCGCATCTCGATCTTCGCCCAATGGGCCAATTTGCAGTTCAACCATTTCCTAATTAAGGACGATGAACCGCTGCTGTTCCACACGGGGCTGCGGAGAATGCACGCGGAAATTCGCGAGGCGGTCGCAACACTCATTCCACTTTCAGAGTTGCGCCACATCAGCTTCAGCCACTTTGAGTCGGACGAATGCGGCTCGCTGAACGAGTGGCTGGCCGCCTCCCCTAAGGCCGACGTGATTTGCAGCCAGGTCGGCGGACTGGTGTGCGTGAACGACTTCATCGGCCGGGAAGCTCGCACCCTCGCGGATGGCGAGACCTTTGCCACGGGAAAATACCGCTTCCGCTACTGCCGGACCCCGCATCTGCCGCACGGCTGGGATGCCGGCGTGCTCTTCGAGGAAACGCAGAAGACGCTTCTTTGTTCGGACCTGTTCCATCAACTCGGCGACGTCGAACCGATCACCTCCGACGATATTGTGGGCCGCTCGCATCAGGCGATGAAGGAATATCAAGCGGGCATCCTTGCGGATTACGTTCCTTACACTCCGCTCACGGCGCAAAACCTCAAGAAGCTGGCCGATCTAAAACCGAAAACGCTCGCCGTCATGCACGGTTCCAGCTTCACAGGCGATTGCGCCCGCGCGCTGGATGACCTGAACGTGGCGCTCCGGGAAACTTTCGGCCATCGGAAATAGCGGCAACCGGAATTCGCCAAAAGCCCCGCCTTTCCAAAAAACGAAGTGCAGCCCGCCCGAAGTCCAAAATCAGCGCCCGGGCCATCCGACCTCCTCTGGTGAGTCATTCATTTTGCTTGAAACACCCCACTGAGCGCTGATTCGCGGGCAGTGCAATAATAAATTCGCTTGGAGAAAAATCCTCCGGCCCCGTACAATCTGGCCAGCAGATCCGGCTTTCAGGTCAATCGATTTTCTATTCCCATAGGAGAGGCAAATGACGCGAAACCCCCGGTTTCTTGCGGTTCTTTTTGTTGCCCTCATTACACTCGGCGCCAGAACGTCGTCCGCGCAGACCGTGGATGCCCGGAAGGCTTTGGAGGCTGCTGCAAAGGCCATGGGCACCACGAACCTGAAGTCGATTCAATTTACCGCGGACGGCTTTCAATCCAAGGTCGGCGAGCAGTACGACCTGACCACGGACTGGCCGCATTTTGACGTTACCAACTACACGCGCACGATCGACTTCGACGCCAAGTATATGCGCCAGGATTATGACCAAAAGCAGGGAAACTACCCTGCGAACGGCTATCCACCCGTGCCGGAGAGTCATGTCACAAATGTCGTGAGCGGCAATTACGCATGGGACATGAATGGTGATACGCCCGTGCCTTTCACGCGCCTGTATCTCGATGGCCTGCCGTACGCCGAACTGCGGCAACTCGAACTGGTGCTCTCTCCACACGGATTTATAAAGGCGGCGCTGGCCTCCACCGACGCGACCGCCATCACGCAACCCATCGTGGGTCCCTCGGACTTCGGCCTCTCGATGTTTGGCCATTGGGTGACGATCGTCTCCTTCAGCTATGGAAAGCACAGAGTCAACGGCACGATCAACGATCAGAATCTCGTCGAATTCACCGGTACGTGGATTGCCAACCCTGTCTATGGCGACATGCCCTATGAAATGCGATACACACAATACAAGGATTACAACGGCGTGAAATTTCCCGGGTTAATCCACGTCCATCAGGGCGATCCCAGGATCAACACCGCGGAAAATTATTTTCAGGTTTATATAAAGGATGTTCAGCCCAATCTGGTGGTGAACAAGATTGCGGTTCCTGACGTGGTGCGGACGGCAAAACTCGATCCGGTCAAGGTGGACACTCAGAAGCTTGCGGACCATGTCTGGCTGCTGGGCGGCGGGCCGATGAACAGCGTGCTCGTCGAGTTCAAGGACTTCGTAGCCGTTGTCGAAGCGCCGCAGAACGAGGCGCGGTCGCTGGCGGTCATCGAGGAAGTTCATAAACTCGTTCCGGGCAAAATGATCCGGTACGTGGTCAACACAAATCACCACATGACGTATGCGGGTGGTCTCCGCACGTACTTCTCGCAGGGAACCACGGTTGTAACCCACCAGTTGAACAGAGACTATTATGTCGGAATCCTGTTCAGTCCGTTTCCGAGAACGCTGGACCCGGATCACATGTCATTTTATAACCCGATGTACATGATCAGCCGCCGGCCCCCTCCGATTGAAACAGTGGGCGGCACAACGATGATCGGGAAATACGTCATCAGCGATGACGAGCGCCAGTTGCAGATCTGGCATGTGCAGGACATGGCCTACGAAGTGGGAGAGAGTTACATCAAGATCCCCGGCCCATCATTGGCCAGAGGTAATCACTCCGCGGACATGTTGATGGCCTATCTGCCGAAAGAGAAGATCCTGATAAACGCCGATCTCTATGTGCCGCCGGAACCGGGCGCAAAACCAGCTCCTCCATCTGCTGGCATGCGAACGTTGAACCTAAATATGAAGAAGCTGGAGTTGGATGTTGCGCAGCATGTCTCGATCGTGGGGCCGCGGGTCGGGTCAAACGACGAGTTCGTCAAGCTCATCGGTAACGCTCAATAGCGGCATACCTGGCATCGCGCAAGCCGTAAACCGAAGAGCGATGATTTCAACACAGAGGGCGCAGAGAACACAGAGGCAGAAAACAGTTGCCGCGCCAGTTGACGATAACGCCGTTTATCATGACTTGGCTAGGAGTCGGAATGAACTGAGGACGATCAATCAGGTCCCCAACACAAGAGCGGGCCATCAACGGTGTTGACGATTGGCGGAGATTCGAGGGAAACGAACACAGGGTGGGCTACCATTGATGGCGTTCCTCCGACTGGAGTGTCAGCCTCATACCCGAGGCATTCTGGCTTCTTGGCATTCTCCACACCCATTTGTATCTTCACATGGTCCCAACAAGAAGCGCTGTTGGCGCGGAGATCACAGTCCGCGTGCTTCGCACGCATGTACACAAGCGTGATCGCTCCGTCTGGGGTTTCGCTGATCCGCATCCGGTCGAAAGGAGCAATCAGCGGTTGCTTCCCGTACATCTTGTCCAGGTACATACACGTTAAGCAATCGGTGTCTTCAAAGATTTTCTTGCTCGTCCTTGAGTCGTAGACGTAAAAGCCAATTCCTCCGTCGTCGCCGTCGGCATCGGTCAGAAATACAAAGTCTTTTTTCACTCCATAGAAATAACCTCCATTCGCAAGGACCTTCTCTCCGGGGACATGAGACCGGGTACATTCAGGGCGCTCGCTAGCTGCGACGCGAATAAATGATATCCATGCTGCTCCCTTCTGGCTGATGTCATATTCTTTGACCATTACCGACGGGAACCAGTAGCAGGACAGCTTGTTGCGAGCACCCCGGTAAGCGTTCCATTGCCAAGCTGGGGCTGTGTCCGACGGTTTCTCCCAAGATGGCCCAAAATCCAAAGTCTTATTATTGACGGGCACATCGAACCACTCCGGTTTGGCTACTCGCCGATATTGTGCGCTGGTTCCGACCGACCTAAACAGCAGAAGGAGCAGCGCCGCCCATAGCACAGATTTCATGAGGATAATATACACGACTAAATAAACCTCATCTCAATCTCAACGGTTGAAAACCAATCAATCTCACATCGTGCTCGATAAGTCGTCTTCTGGGATGTGTGTTTCGACCCATTTGTTTTCTTACCGGACCAAGTACCTGTGCCAAGTCCCGGTTGAGCCGGCACGTCTTCTCGGAATGTGGCCCGACAGGCTCTCCAGTTCATTTCTGGTGGTATCCTTGGGACTACATGAGGGAACTTTCCACCGGAAAGTGCGACCAATGCCAACAGAATTTTGGCTACTACCTTGTCCATTCTGGTTTCAACGATAGTTCATATGCGTACTGCGAGAAATGCGGAAGGACAGCCATCCTTTCGATGTGGGCCAAACCAATTCCCCATTTGCCAAAATGCGCGTGGCAGCAGGAAATCTGTGCTGATTGGGAACCTTTCATCCAGCCGTGTGAGTGTGGCGGTGCGTTCAAAAAGGGAGCTTGGCCTCGTTGCCCTCATTGCAGCCAGCCGCTTTCAGCAGAAAAGGCCACCACCTACATTGAAGAAGATGCACCCGGCACCAAGAAGGGCTGGCGCTGGCAACGAAACTGGCAAGAAACGTACTGCATTGTGGTCGAGAACAGAGTCAGTAATGATAATTTCAAGGCGTGACCTTCCCAAGTCCCGTGAAGTCGTCTTAATTATCACCATCCCAATTAGGATGAATATGAGGCTCCAGGACCTGCTCAATTCAGTCATTGCGCTCCGAATTCACGCCAAGCAATGTTGGTGCAATGACAGACTAAGCTGAAAGGAATTGACGGTCAATAAAGTGTATCTCCATAGATGGAGCCAAGTCCCGTGAAGTCGTCTTCTCGGAAACTGGCTTTTTCGGGCTTATATCGAAAGGAGATCGAACTGTGCATCTCAATCTAAGTGGCCTCATCGCGATCGCTGGCGGCATTTACGGACTTCTCGCGGCGTTCCGTATTGTTCGTGTGAGCAAGAATTCAGAGAGCAATGAGGTGTGGCTGCGGAAGTTTGGCCCGCTGATGAAGGTACTCAGCCCGCTCGTCATACTGTTTGGGCTGGCGGAACTCTTAGGAATCCTGAAATGAAGGTGGCCCAAGTCCCGATAAGTCTTATCGGAAACTGGCTTTTTGGCCTCAGTAATCAATCCAGCCAAATCCCGAGAACGCCGTTCCTCATAATTCGCAGATGGAATTGCCGTACTTTCCCGTCAACAGCCCATCGTGCCCGTCCCGGAAATTCACACTTCCGCAACTTCTGCAACAGACCAACTCGGTGTACTATCTCCCCCAGTTCGATGCCCTAACCCAAATTCCGGCAAGATCATGGCGGAAGCGCCATTCCAATTCTCGTTCAGGGAGGACCTTCATGGAACCGAGAAGCATCATGATGATGTTTGGAACCACGTTCCTGCTGTTCGTCGCAGTCTGCTACATCTACATGTCTCTGGCGCTGATGACCATTGCCGCGAAGACGAATACCCCGAATGGCTGGCTTGCCTGGATTCCCATCGCCAACATCTTCCTGATGCTCACCATCGCCGGCAAGCCCGCCTGGTGGCTCCTGCTGTGTCTCATCCCGTTGGTCAACATCGTGATTCTGATCATCGTCTGGATGGCCATCGCCGAGGCGCGCCACAAACCGAACTGGTGGGGAATATTAATTATCGTGCCCGTCATCAACATCATCGTTCCCGGCTATCTCGCCTGGGCCGATTGATTCAAGGCGGATGCGCACACTTCTAAATTCCGGTGCGATGCCGCTTACGCATCACGCTACATCCGCAACTCAACCGTGAGTTGTCGTACTGACGTTTGGATGCCACGTCCTTGACGCTTTTCAAGGGCGCGGCCATTTGTTCGGAATTCCACAGGAAAGAACGGCATCATAAGCCCCGCTCTTCCAAGATGCGAAGGCCAGGCCACCCTCAAAACCTCCCAGCGAGGGCCTGCTTTGGTGTCAAATTCTTTGTGTTGATCGAAGGCCAAGGATAAAATGTGCGAGTCCGCGATTCTAATCAGGAATTCTTGTTAACCGCCTTCACAGAAAACATCCAAGGGGGAACCAAAATGAAGCACTGGAAGATCTTTCGGGCCGTGCTGATCGTTGGGATTGCGCTCTCTGGCCTGGTTGGTATCGGATTAAGGGCCCAGCAGGACAAGTACTCCCTGAAAGTGCCCGGCGGGCTCGCGTTCTCTGATTTCAGGGGTTATGAAGGCTGGCAGGCTGTCTCCATCAGTCATAGCCAAACGGCGGTCGCTGTCATTCTCGCAAATCCCGTAATGATTGACGCCTACCGTACCGGCGTTCCCGGCAACGGCAAGCCTTTCCCCGATGGCTCCAAGATGGCCAAGATCCATTGGGAACCGAAAAAGAGCGAGAAAGCTCCGGGCCCGACAACCGTGCCGGGCACCCTGCAAAACGTGGACTTCATGGAGAAGGATAGCAAGCGGTTCGCGAGCAGCGGCGGATGGGGATGGGCCGCGTTCGACTATAACGCGGCGTCCGATACGTTCGCGCCTGGCACCGCAACTGACAAGCCGCCCCAGAGGAACGACGCCAGGTGCGGGTTTGCGTGCCACACGATCGTGAAGGATAGAGACTACGTCTTCACGGACTACGGGAAGCGCTGAGCAAAGACCCGAGTGGTGCGGACTTACTTGACTCGTGAACTTCCCACATCGCCGCATTCCTGGTGACTTTACTGCGGCCAACTCGCGTTCGGATCGGCATTGATAATTGTCTGCGCGGCTTCCATCGGAATCTGTGGCCGCAGGTACGGACGATTAGCGGCCTTGTGGCAGGAGTAGCACTCCTCGAGAAGGTGCTTGTATGACTCGCCGAGCTGCTTGCTGTCCTTGGCGGCAATCGCGTTCTTGAGTTGCGTCAGCGATCCGTTATCAATGCCGTCGAAGATTGACTTCATATCCAGCGGTTTCCCGTCTGTCCCTTTCGGTCCGGAATTCAAATCTGTTTCCCAGCGAATCCGGTTGCGCGTCTCGTTCAGGAAGTAATTCGCCAGGGGCCAATTCTTTTTCTGTCCGGCGAAATAGAGATTGGTCGCGTTGAATCCGACGTCCACCATCGGATGGGACATCGGCGGCGTGATGTCCTTCAGGTGCTGCACGTCCGCCATCGTCGGGGGTGCTGGTGGCACAGCGCCGCTCCCTTGCGCAGACGCGCTCGAATGTCCGGATATTGCCGCGAACAAGCCGCCCACGGCAAAACCAAGGGCCACCAGAAGCCCGCTTCGTAACAAGCGCACATTCGCCATTTTCTAAGCCTCCTTCTACTTCCCGGGATTAGCCCACACAGTGCGAGGAAAATATGCCATTGCAGCGCCCAACCCAAGCCCAGCTGCGCTCTGGCCTGTTTGCCCGCTATTTTTTGGCGATTGACAGTGTCCTAATTTGAAGACTGGCCAGATTTCGGAGGTGAAGGTTTCAGAATGTGGTGAGAATTCAATTTATGCGCGTTATGACCAGAGCACTTGAGCTTCGCCGACAATCCCACCTGTCCTTTCGGACAGCGTTGTTACATGTCCTTGTTACATGTCCTAAATCTGTCCTTTCAGACGGTGGCCCACATCGAAGTTGGAGCACAAGCTAGCAGTGTTCAGGCCGTTTGTCTCAGGCTCTAACATTCGGGTCTGGGCTGTACTTGCAGCCCAGCTTCGATAAGGATTTGAATTGATCTTGCGGCGCTCGCGCACTCGAAATCAGGCGTGGAATATCTAGCTCCTGGAAAGCGAGCCTGGCCGCAAAGGGTGGAGATCCAATCAAGATGAAACGTGGAAAGATCTGGCGGGGGTTTGTTCTACTGCTGCTTTGCCAAGGGCTCATGCTGGCGGTCATGGCGGCGCCGGCAACCGCCGGCGGCAACTGGTATGTCCGGCCGGGCGGCGCGGGAGCCAAGACGGGAACCGACTGGAACAACGCCTCCGACATTACTGCGATCCCTTGGTCGTCGGTCAAGCCAGGTGACACCATCTGGCTGGCCGGCGGAACTTATGCCAACAGTCCCTTCGTCCCCGGCGCCAGCGGTGCGGCGGGCAACCTGATCTTCATCAAGCGCGTGCTCGCCACCGACGCCATCCCCGCTGCGGCGGCAGGCTGGAGCGCTTCCTTCGATTCCCAGGTGATTGTCACCAACACCACGGCCAATAACAAGGGTTCCAACTGCAGCGCCGGTGACGTGCTCTGCTTCAATAGCTCCAGCATGGGCAATTTTACGTACTGGGATGGCCGCGTGGATAGCGGCATCAGCCTGAGAACCTCCAACATCTCTGGCTTGAGTCCCACGAACAACACCACGCCGGGCCAATCCGCCCTCGACCTTGGAACGTTCCCCGGAAATAACGGCACGGGATCGAACCACGACATCACGTTCACCAATATCGACTTTGCCGGGCCGGCCGGCGCAGCGACATTCACTCATGCTTCCTACGACGCCGCTGTCATGGTCAGGATGGTCACGGCAAATGTCCTGATCACCAACTGCCGCATCCATGGCGCGAACAACAACGTGTGGCTCGACCTGTCCTCGGGCGTTATTTTTGAACACACGAAGTTCTACGACAACGTGGCCAGCGGCAGCAGCGCCGGCCATCCCAACATGGTGCAATACGCCGGAAACTCCAACATCACGTTCCGCTACAACGATTGGTCGAACTGGAACACGGAAGGACTGATGTCCTGGACGTCGGGCGGTTCGCTTTTTGTGTACGGCAACGTGTTCCATGACGCTTTTAACGGCGCATTTCCCAGCGTCATCCAGGCGCAGGCGCCCACCGGGCCCCTGTTCTTCTACAACAACACCATCGCCAATGTGAACGGCTACTGCGTTTTCCGTCCCAACAGTCCCAACGATTGGAAGTCAGGCAGCCAGGCGCGCAATAACATTTACTGGAACAGCGCCGTTTGCGCCCAGGACGCGCCCGCCGATTCCGACTATGACGCCGTCTTCAACGATTCGACAGCCTCGGTCGGCGCCGGCGATACACTGACCGTCACCCAGATCGAAGCTCATGCTTCCACGCTTCCGGCCTCGCCATTCGTCAACGCAGCCGCCGGTAATTTCCAGCTCCTGGCCGATACTCCGGCCGGTTTCACGCTCGCGGCCCCCTATAACGTGGACGAGTTCGGAACAACCCGCGGAGCAAACGGCGTCTGGGACAGGGGCGCGTTTCAACTGGGCGGATCATCGTCCTCCCTGCCTGCGGCTCCCCAGGGAATTCACGTGGTTGCGGTTCAGTAAAGAATCACGCATTAAAATACGGCGCATCGCGCGGCGAGTTTTGGCTGTTACCAGCACGCCGCGCGGTGCCGCTTAATTCCTCACCGCTCGGTAATCGCCTGAAAGCCCCCTAACCCGTACATCGCAACATGTCTATGCGCCTCATGCAGCAAATTCCCAGGGTCCGAGAATCCCTTTATCACGTGGAATACGTTCCTCGCACATCCAACCCCTTGAAGTAAAAAGGGGCCGAATATCCACCATTCGGCCCCGCTCCTTGTTGTGAGGAACTAATTGGTATTTTATTTACATCGCAGATGAAAAGTGTTCTGTGACACCCGTCACGAGTCTTAGTGATTCTCGTCCCAGCGCGCTTGAAACCCCCAGGTGGGTCATCGGAATCCGGCTAAATTCCCAGGTTCCGACAAGACCGTTTCTCATGCGCCAATTCAGATTCCGCCCGAAGATTTACTTCGCATCGATCGGAGGGTGCTGACGGCACACCGTGTGGAGAGGACATTCATGCGACAAGGTTATTTGCGAAGGTGGAGCATGGACTTGATCGTGCGTTCGACGATGTGGCCGGTACCGTGGGATAGTGCGTCTTCCACTGTATGGCTTGACCAGGAGATGACAACGCCGCTCCAGGCACCACCGGCGACGCTGATGCCGGTTTGCGAAGGCAGCATTTCGTTGAGCGTGCCCGCGCCAAGGTGCACGATCAACACCATGACGTAAGACAGCACGCAGGCCGAACCGATCCAGAGCAGGACGAAGAAAAACCCGAAAAATGGATGCATCGTTACCTGCCGCACCCCGGGCAACGAGAGCAGCATGACCACGACAACGAGCCCGGCGATCAACTGGAGAATATCCACCACGGATTGCATCCACGACTCCGCGAAGATCTGCCGGAGCAGCGAGAAGAACCCGATGACGACACTCTGCATTACATCGCCATTCGAGGGCTCTCCGGGATGCTCCGCGTAGCACTGCCGGGCCGCACTATAGGGCAGATGCAGGCAAGGATTCAACCGGCTCTCGACAATGTCCACGTAACGGCTGCCGAGCGCCATGGGCGTGAGTTGCTGGAGCGCCGTGCCTGTTCTTTCGGTGAAGTCGTCAAGCGCGGGTTTGGCGCGCGTCTTTGCGATGCCGCCCAGAACGAGCATAAGGATGGCGGAGCTGATCGCCGTGACCAGAAGGAATTTGCGCAATCGCGAAAGCAAGGAGCGCGGCGGTTTGGAGTCGTCGTGCATAAGTGTGGCGCCCGCCTGCCGAAGGATACTCCTTATTCGGGCAAATCATACTGAATGAGTTGACGCGCGTCACCTCGGAAATCTGCGAAACGTGGGCCAACTCCTGATAGGTCCGGAAATTGTCATGTGGGATTTGCCGGATTGTCAGTTGACGGTAGCGCTGTCTCCTAAGACTTGGTGACGCGTACATTATTCGCGTTCGACCTGTAATTCTACCCACTTCGTGGTTCCCGACGGCGGAACAATAGAACACCGCAAGCGACCGCAGCCACCAGACAGTACGGTATGATTCCCATTCTTAAACCTCTGGAAGTTAACAGGAAAAACAGAAGAACAATAAAGCCACAAATACTGAATCTATCCTAAGTTAGTATAGAAGAACCATCGAATTTGTGGGCATGCTCCGCCCACCGGCCGTGGATTCGTCCTCTCGGAACCTGGTTTCCTGGCCTCATGGGGGCAAATTCCCACATGACGATAACCCCGTCAATCAGTATCCCTCTGCTTCCTGATCGAATGATTAAGCTACATCAGGCTTGGGCCGCAACGGCTCTCCTCGCCAAGGAAACTTGTGCTAGGATCCTTCCCAACCGCGGATCAAACTGGCCGCACACCCCGGCCATGAATATGACCAAGGAGGACGCCGACTATGGGTTTAACCAGACGAACCATACTGGCAGCGGGCGCTGCGGCAGCGGCAACGGCCGCCTTGCCGCGCGCATTTGCACAGCAGGAGAGCAAAGGCGGAACTGGCAAATTCTACGAAAAAGGCTCCGTTCGTATTTACTATGAGGAGGCCGGGGCCGGTTTCCCGTTGATGCTGCTTCCCGGCGGGGGATTGAACTCCACAATATCCTTTTTCTCCGGCAACGCGCCCTTCAACGCCGTTGAGGAATTCAAAGCACAGTATCGCTGCATCACAGCGGACTTGCGCAACGCCCCCAGCGGCCAGTCCACCGGCCCTGTCGAGGTCGACCGGCCGTGGGAATCCTACGCCGACGACCAGCTTGGCCTGATGGATCATCTAGGCATCGACAAGTTCATGGTGATGGGCTTCTGTATCGGCGGCCCTTTCATCTGGAGTCTCTTGAAGCGCGCTCCTGATCGTGTTGTCGCGGCTGTGATAGC
>JAIQFG010000006.1 GCA_020073375.1 Terriglobia bacterium
TGCGGCAAGCCGGTCCTGCTGGAGAAGCCCATGGCCATGAACGCCGCCGAGGCGTCGCAGATGGTAGAGCGCGCTAGGGCGAAGGGCTTGCTGCTGGGAATCGCGCAGGTCTTTCGCTTCGCCGACAGTGCGCGGAGGCTGCGCCAGCGTGTCGCGGCGGGCGAGATTGGCCGCGTGGTGTTCGCGCGCTCGGAATTTTCCTACTTTGTGGCCGCGCACGCGCGCACCTGGATTCATGACGCGGCGATCGCCGGCGGCGGGCCGGTCGCCGATGTCGGAGTGCACTGCATTGACGCGCTGCGCTTCATTCTCGACGACGAAGTTGAGCGCCTGTCGGCGAGCTCGCGCGCCGGCGAGACCGGCGGCATGGAAGCTGCGGCCCTCCTGTCGCTTGAATTCCGGCGCTCGGGGTTGGGAGCGGTGCTGGTGTCCTCGCTGGCGGAGTACCGAACGCCGATCGAAATTGTCGGTGAACGCGGCGTGCTTCGCGCCGACAATGGGCTCAGCGTCGATCGGCCGATCACCATCGAATTGCGCCGTTCCGGCGGCGTCGAGACGGAACAGGTTTCGAATGAACTGGCGTACGCCCGGCAAGTGGATGCGTTTGCCGATGCGCTGGAGGGTGGCACGGCCTTTCCGGTTCCCGGCGAAGAAGGTCAGAAAAATCAGGTCATCCTGGACGCGGCGTATCGCAGCATGAAGACCGGGTGGGCGGAAGCGATCCCATCGGGTGATCGCGTGAGCGGGCGATCTGGCGATCTAAAGCGCCATTCAGAAACCTGAGTTCGAGGCGACCTGCGATTGCGCCAGCGAGGGCTGGCCGGGCGTCAGGGGATGGTTGACGTACACGGCTTTGCCTCCGCTCTCCATCAACAGCCAGGTGTGATCTTTCGGCAGGCGCTGGTAGGCGGCTTCGCGTTGTTCTTGCGGCACGACGAGAAACATGCGCAGCGGATCCATCCACATGGCGGGGAACGTCTGGTCGGTGAAAAAGATCCTGGGCGCATCGGGATAGTGCGAGCCGAGTTCCAGGTTGTTGTAACGGCCGTTCCAGATCAGCAACTGGCGATGGGTATAGAACGACACGCTGGAGGCGGGATCGAACTCGCCATAAACGGCGATCTGGTCGCCGGTGCGCAAATGTTTCAGGATGGCTGCCGCCAGCGGGCGCGACGACATGTGCGGTTCGAAAACGCCGTAGGCAAGATTGGCGGCGAAGATGAACACCGCCATGGTGACGCCGAGCACCACCGCGCTGGTCATCACGCGGCGAGTGCGGCCGACCAGCCAGGTGGCTACGAACCCGGCGGAAAAGCAGGCGGCGGCGATGAGCGCGGGCGTGCGCAGGTCGGCAAAGGCTTGTGGCGTCAGGTCGAACAGGTGGCCCATGCTGAGGCGGTAGAAATCGTTGGGGTGCGTCTTCAGCAGGGTTGAGATGTCGCCGGTGGCGCGGACGCGCGCGGCCTGCCAGACCGCCCAGGTCAGAACGCCGCCGAGCGCGAGGCCGATGGCGGCGAGCACGGCCTGCAAGCGCGGCAGCCATTGGTCGCGCCGCTCTTCCGCGCGCGCCATGCCGAGGCCGATCAGGATGGTGACCGCGGGCCATCCGCCGAACGCGTAGTACTCCATCCGCGAACCGACCACCAGCGAGAAAAAGACGAAGACCACGCCGAACCAGGCGAACAACAGAAGGCGGGCCTGTGCTTCCACCGTCATCTGCTTCCACCAGGTCCGCGGCGACCTAAACTGCTTGATGGCGAGCGGCAGAAAGACGCTCCACGGAAAAAACCACGCCAGGTGCGCCGCCCACCAGATGGGAAGCGGGGTAGCGTCGTAGTCCGGAGGCCAGCGCGTGCCCAGGGCGCGCTTCACGTGCTCGTTAATGAAGTAGGACCAGAGAAAACCCGGGGCGCGCAGTTCGGCGATGACGTGCCACGGCACCGCGATGGCAAGAAAGATCAGCGTGCCGGAAACCAGGTGCAGCTCGCGCCAGCGCTTCCATCCGCGGGTCAGGATGATGAACCCGATGATGGTTCCGACCGGAAACAGCACGCCGATCAGCCCGCGCGTGAGGACGGCGCACGCGGTCAGCACGGCGACGCTCCAGTAGGCGATGCGTGGCCGCAGCGATCCCGTCCAGCCGCGCAAGAATAAAAAAGGCCCGCCATGTGCGTCATGGGCAGCTGCTGGCCCGTCGTATACTGAGCGCGGGCTACGGGAACGAAAACCGTGACAAGGATGGCGAGAAACACGATGGATTTTTTCATTTCGCTTCTTCCTTAGGCCTTGCTCGGCCGAGAGATGCGACGCCTGAGCGCCAACGCTGACTTCCAAACTGTCAGCAGGATACCCGGACTATCTGAATGGTGACTGAAGATTAGCGGAATGGAGAACGCCTGCGCAATAACAAGGCTTTACACCAGCACAGGCCCCCGGCCGGCAATACCGGAAGCATTGCTATTGCTTGTAATGCAATGTTCACATAATGTAGGGCAAAATGTCGGGGTGCATTTCCCAAAGTAGTGCTTTCCAGTGTAGGATTCTGGAACCGATAAGCCCTGACAATCAGCCCCATGAACGGCACTCCTTCCAATACGAATGTGCTCGCCAGCGCGGAGCGTTACCGCACGCTTCTGGAGATCAACAACGCCATCATCACGAATCTGACCCAGGACAGCCTGCTCAATGCAATTTGTACGGCGATCGAGCGCGTCTTGCCGGTGTACCGGGGCGCAATCACCTTATACGATCCCGAGAAGGACACCATACGCATCCTGGCGGTTTCCAAGCACTGGATTACGGAATATTTCCGGGTTGGCACGGAGGTCAAACGAGCCGACACCCCTTCGGGCTGGGTCATCGAGCACCTCCGACCCATGCTTTGCGCGGATGTTGAGACGGCCCTGGATTACCCCATTGCCCGGCGGTACATGGATGAGGGCTTGCGGTCGTATTGCATCGTTCCCCTGATTCTGGCGGGAAAACCCATCGGAACCCTCAACATAGGAAGCGACGTAAAAGGCGGTTATTCCGAGGCGGACGCGGAATTTCTGAATGAAGTAGGAAACCAGGTGGCGCTGGCTGTCGGAAACATGAAGTCGTATCAGGAAATCGCCACGTTGAGCGCCAAGGTGGAACGTACCGCGGAACGGTACCGCACGCTTCTGGAGATCAACAATGCCCTTATCACGAATCTGACCCAGGGCGGCTTGCTCAATGCCATTTGCGCGGTCCTCGAGCGTGTCTTGCCCGTTTATCGCGCTGCTCTAAACCTCTACGATCCCGCCACCGATACGATTCGCATCCATGCGCTCTCGACAGCATGGAACTCGGATTATTTTCAGGTCGGAGTAGAAATGAGCCGCACGGACAGCCATTCGGGCTGGGTCCTGGACAATCGGCGGCCTCTGCTTTGCCCGGATATCGCGGCGGCAATTAAATACCCCATCGAACGGCGCCTCCTGGAGGAGGGTATCCAATCGTATTGCGTGGTTCCGTTGATTCTCGGGGGCAATTGCATCGGCACTCTCAACATAGGGAGCGACACGAAAGGCCGGTATTCCGATGCGGATGCGGAGTTCCTGAATGAAATAGGAAACCAGGTCGCACTGGCCGTCGGAAACATGAAGTCCTACCAGGAAATCGCCGCGCTCAACACCAAGGTGGAGCACACCGCGGAACGCTACCGCACTCTTCTGGAAATCAATAACGCCATCATCACGAACCTGAGCCAGGACGGCCTGTTCAGCGCGATTTGCGACGCCCTGGAACGCGTCATGCCCGTCTTTCGCGCCTTGCTTACCTTGTACGACCCCGTCGCCGATACGATACGTATCCATTCGCTCTCCAGAAATTGGAACTCGGAATTTTTTCGGGTGGGAACAGAATTGCGTCGCAAGGACAGTCTTGCGGCCAGTGTCATGGAGCAACAACGGCCCCTCATTTGCCGGGACGTATCCGCGAAAATTAATGACCCCACCCATCGGCGGTTGCTAACCGATGGGATCCAGTCGTATTGCGTGGTTCCCTTGATTCTCGGAGGAAACTGCGTTGGCACCCTCAATGTCGGGAGCGACAGCAAGGACCGTTATTCCGATGCGGATGGTGAATTTCTGACGGAAATAGGAAACCAGGTCGCACTGGCCGTCGGAAACATGAAGTCCTACCAGGAAATCGCCGCGCTCAATACCAAAGTAGAACATACCGCGGAACGTTACCGCACCCTTCTGGAAATCAATAACGCGATTATCACGAACCTGAGCCAGGAGGCGCTGCTTCACGCCATTTCCAACGTACTTAGCCGCGTCATCCCATTCGACCGGGCCGCTTTCACGCTCTACATCCCAAGCAGCAGGAAGTTCCGTTTCCTGGCCATCGAAGGCATCGCTGCCTCATCGCATTTTCGAGCCGGGCAGGAGTTCGATCCGGAGGAAAGTGTCTCGGCCTGGGTTTTCGAACACCAGCGCCCCGCAGTGCGCCGCGACCTGCTGAAGGAGAAGCACTATCTGAACGATCACCGCCTGATTGAGGAGGGCCTCGTCTCCTATTGCGTGGCCCCTCTGATCGTTGGGGGGAAGAGCATCGGCACACTGAATCTTGCAAGCCGGAAGACGAACCAATACTCCGATGCCGATGCGGAGTTCTTGTGCGAACTGGGAAGCCAGGTGGCCCTGGCTGTCTCCAACATGACTTCCTACGAAGAGATCGCCGCGCTCAACAGCACGGTGGAACGCTCCGCCGAGCGTTATCGCACGCTGCTGGGAATTAACAACGCGATCGTCACGCACCTCACCCCCGAGGAACTGCTGCGCTCGCTGTCTGAAATCCTGCGCCGCGTTGTCCCTTATAGCGGCGCGGCCCTCACGATTTTTTATCCGAATAGCAAAACCTTCCGGTATCTTGCGATGGAGGGCACCATCCCCACGGAATTTTTCCGATCCGGGCTGGAATTCGACCGCAAGGAAACGATCTCGGCCTGGGTATTCGATCACCAGCGCGGCGTGATCCGCGGCGACCTGGAAAAAGAAAAGAAGTATCCCAATGACGACCGCCTGCTGGCCAAGGGAATTCATTCCGACTGCATCGTTCCGCTGATTGTCGGAGGCAAGAGCATCGGCACGCTGAATGTCGGCAGCACCGAGAAGAACCAGTATTCCCAGGCGAACCTGGAAACCCTGCAGGAAATGGCGAACCAGATCGCGCTTGCGGTCGCCAACATGCAGGCGTACGAGGAAATCAGCGAGTTGAAAGCCAGGCTGGAAAAGGAGAACGTCTACCTCCAGCAGGAAATCCGCACGGACCACAATTTCGAGGAAATCGTGGGCAACAGCCCCGCGCTGCTGGCGGTGCTCCGCAAGGTCGAGCAGGTGGCTCCCATGGATTCCACCGTGTTGATTTACGGGGAAACCGGAACCGGCAAGGAACTGATCGCCCGCGCGATTCACGAACACAGCGCCCGCAAGAGCCGTCCCTTGCTGAAAGTAAACTGCAGCGCTATTTCCGCCGGCCTGGTGGAGAGCGAGCTGTTCGGGCATGTCAAAGGCGCCTTCACCGGCGCGTTTGAGCGCCACGTCGGCCGCTTTGAACTTGCCGACAGCGGCACGATTTTCCTGGACGAAATCGGCGAGCTGCCGCTGGAAACGCAGGTCAAACTGTTGCGCGTCCTGCAGGAAAAAGAATTTGAACCGGTGGGAAGCAACAAGCCCGTGCGCGTGGATGTGCGCGTGATCGCGGCAACGAACCGGAATCTTGCGGAGTCCATCCGGAAAGGCGAATTCCGGTCCGATCTCTTCTACCGGCTGAATGTTTTCCCCATCGATATGCCTTCCCTGCGCGAGCGGCGATCCGACATTCCACAGCTCGCCATGTTTTTTCTTTCGCGCTTCTCGAAAAAATTCGGCAAGGACATCCAGGGCATATCGCGGGAGGCGCTCGACCGCCTGGTGAATTACCCGTGGCCGGGCAACGTGAGGGAGTTGCAAAACGTGATCGAGCGCGCGGCGATTCTCTCGCAGCGTTCGGTGCTGGAACTGGAAACCGATACCGTGCCCCTCCTGCACGCCTCCGCGGCTTCCAATCCGGGCGACGGCCAGAAAGCCGCAGGCGAGGATCCGATTTCCACGCCTGAGCCGGAAACAGCAACGCTGGAAGACGTCGAGCGCAGCCACATTGTTGCCATCCTGAACCAAACGCAGGGTGTGGTGGAAGGCCCGCGGGGCGCGGCAAAAATCCTGGGCCTGCACCCGAATACGTTGCGCCACCGAATGCAAAAGCTCGGGCTCAAGCGCGCCAACCACCGCGAATCGTAGTTCCCACCACATTTGTTTTGAGCAAGCCACGATATATGGTGGCTTGTGTTTTGCCCGCCTGAACACCGTTCCCGTAACACCTTCTCTTTCAATAGGTTAGCGAAATTCCGGGGCTTTGCCGGGTTTGGCACGCTGCTTGCTTTTCTCCACAGCGGGAACCGCGATGCTCAGAATTTCAATCCTCGAGGCAGCGGGTGACACGGTGACGATACGAATCGACGGCCAAATCAGCGCGGAGTGGGTAAAGCTGCTGCAAAAGACCTGCGAGACGCACCTGGAAAAAGGTCTGCGCGTTAGCATCGATCTCAGGAACGTTTCATTCGTGGATCGCGACGGCGCCGCCATGCTCCGGAAGCTGACCGAATACAGTGTGGAATTCCTGAACGCCTCACCGTTCATCGCGGGGCTGATCAGAAACCCGGAATGCCGATGACATGAAATTTTCCTTATGCCATGGCGGGATTCCGGGAAATGCAGCAAGCGCGATTGCCATCGACGGCTTGCGGAGACAGGAGGACGGGTTCTTGAAGTTAGAAGATCGGCCAGCAGAGATTGCTCCAGGCACGGCAGACCTGGTTGCCAGCGCGCAAAAAGGCGAGGAATGGGCGTTCGAGGCGCTGTTTACACAGCACAAGCAGCGCGTGTATTCGCTGTGCGTGCGCATGATCGGGAACACGGCCGACGCCGAGGAGTTGACGCAGGAGGCGTTCCTGCAGGTGTTCCGAAAAATTCACACATTCCGCGGCGACTCCGCGTTTTCCACCTGGCTGCACCGCGTCTCGGTGAATACGGTGCTGATGCGGCTGCGCAAAAAGACAGTGAACGTGACGCCGCTGGACGACGGCGCGACCGGCGAAGATTTCGATGAAGCGCCGAAAGAATACGGCGAGCGCGACCTGGCACTGGCCGGCGCAATCGATCGGCTCAATCTCACCCGCGCCATTGCGCAGCTCCCCTCTGGCTACCGGAGAGCCTTCGTGCTCCATGACGTCCAGGGGTACGAACACAATGAAATTGCCCAGTTGCTGGGCTGCTCGATCGGCAATTCAAAATCCCAGCTGCACAAGGCGCGCATGAGGCTCCGCAAACTGCTGAAAGAAACCAATCGCGCCATCCGGCGGCCCAGGGCAGTTGCCGCCGGAGTCGCCTGAAGCGTTCGCACGGCGGTTTCCAATTTTCGTCAACCTGAGAGGTCGATTTGGGAGGTACCTGGCCGGAGGCTTGCCCGGGTGGGGCGCCGGAGCTGAAATAGAAAAAACATTTTTGCCGCAAGACGAAATTACGGAGTTGGGAAGGAAGCCCAAGCCTTTCAAGTAACCAACATGCACTGAATTTGGGCGGGGGAACACGGGGGTTGCCGGAAATGTTCCGGCGTTCGCGTGGGTGAGTCGGAGTGTGTCCGAAAGGGCTGGTTTTAATTCCACAAAATCTAACTTGGAGAAAACTTGATGCATATTTTCCGCAAGAACTGCAAATGGCTGCTTGCACTTTCGCTGTTGTCGGCGCTGGCGCCGACCGTGGCATTCGCGCAGCAGTACAACCGAACAGATTTGGTTTCCAGCATTCCCGGCGACGGCACCAACCCGCTCAACGGACATGACACCCAGCTCGTGAACTCGTGGGGATTGACCCGCAGCGCCGCAAGCGCCTGGTGGATTTCCGATAACGGCACGGGACTGGCAACGGTCTATAACGGCGTCGGGAACAAGGCGCTCACCGTAACCATCCCCGTACCGCAGGGCATAAACCAGCACTCCTCGCCCACCGGTGTGGTGGCCAACGGCACCGGCGATTTCGCCTTGCCGGGAAGCACCGCCGCGAAATTTATTTTCGTGACCGAAGAGGGCACCATCGCGGCCTGGAATGGCGGGGCTGCGGCGGTGATCGTCAAGGACAATTCGGACAAGGGAGCCGTCTACAAGGGCGTCACCATCGCCGAATGGAACGGCAAGCACTTCCTGTACGCCGCGAACTTTCATAGTGGCGAAATTGAAGTCTATGACTCCACTTTCCAGCCGGTAAAACTGGATGACGATGCGTTCCGCGGGGGCCGCGACAACGATTCCCGCGATTACGATCGGGATCGCGACGATCGCGACGGGGACCGGCGCGGTTTCGCTCCGTTCAACGTTCAGGCCATCGGCACCAACCTCTACGTCTCTTATGCCAAGCAGGACGCAGCCGCGAAGGATGAAGTCGACGGCGCCGGCCTGGGTTTCGTCAACATCTTTTCCCCCGGCGGAAAGCGTCTGGCCCATCTGCAATCCGGCCCGTGGTTCAACGCGCCTTGGGGCATGTCGCTGGCTCCCGGAGAATTCGGCGAATTCAGCCACTCGCTCCTGGTCGGAATGTTCGGCAGCGGCCAGATCGCGGCCTTCAATCCGGTCAACGGCCACTTCCTCGGCCTCATGAGGAAATCCGACAACTCCACTCTCACCATCGACGGCCTGTGGGCGCTTGCGTTCGGCGCGGGCAACGCCAATTCCGGCCCGTACAACACGCTCTTCTTTACGGCCGGTCCCAATAATGAAAACGACGGCACGTTCGGAACGCTCGTTCCGGTCGCCACCGAGCTCAACGAAATCGATGAGCCCTAAGACGGAGCGGATCTGAAGTTATTTGCAATGGATCAAGCGGCTCAGGGCGCGCGGCGTGGAAACCCCACGTCGCGCCCTGGGCTGAAGTTCGATGCAAGCTTGAAAACGCAAGAAAAAATTGAAAGTTGAGGAAAATATGTTGCGAAGAATTTCCGGCAAGCCGTTTATGTTTTTCCTGATCGGAATGCTGCTGGCCGCGGGCAGCGCGTCGGCGCAGAACATTGCTTACCGGCAGCACAATTTGGCATCGGATGTGGCGAGCCTCGCGGATAAGACGGACCCGTTTCTACTGGACCCCTGGGGCATTGCGCTCGACCCGGGCGTGTCGTTTATTGTCGCCAACTCCAATCGCGGGCGGGTGATTTCGCTGGACGCCGCCGGCGGCAGGACCACGCCGCCTTCGTTCTCGGTTCCAAATCCAGCCGGCAACGGTCCCGCGGCTCCCACCGGAGTGGTCACGGATTTGAACTCTTTCTTCGGGACCGTAAACAGCCTCCCGCCGCTCCGGATTTCCACGATCACGGCGACAGCCGATGGCGGAATTTATTTTTGGTTTGTCAACGCGGACGGAACCTTGCTGCCGCAAGCGACGCTGGTGGTGGACCAGTCGCGCGCGGGCGCGGTCTACACGGGGCTCGCGATTCTGACCCCGGCCTGCTGCGCCGAATTTCTGGCCGCGGCTAATTTTCACACCGGCTCAATTGAATCTTACACTTCGAGGTTCGATCGATTGGCGCCTCCGGGATCCTTTACCGATCCCAATCTGCCCGCGGGCTTTGCCCCCTTTGGAATGCAAGTTTTGGGGAACCGGGTGTTCATCACCTACGGGCTGCAAGACGCCGCCAAGCAAAATCCCGTCATCGGCGCGGGGAATGGAATCGTCAGCATCTTCGACCTGGAGGGCAATTTTGTCCGGCGCTTCGCCACCGCAGGGCCTTTGAACGCTCCCTGGGGGATCGGTCAGGCCAGCGCAAACTTCGGGCCCTTCAGCAATGACATCCTGATTGGCAACACGGGCGACGGAACCATCGATGCGTTCGATCCCGCAACCGGCAATTTTGCCGGACAAATCAAGGACGGCGACGGAAATGTATTGGTCATCGACGGCCTTCACGCCCTCGCATCCGGGCCGCAGGTAGTAGGCGACCCGAACGCGCTGTACTTCACCGCAGGAATCGCCGGCGGGCAGGATGGCTTGTTCGGCTCGATCGCAACTGGTCTGGTTTCCACTACTCGAGTGACTGTGCCCCCCACTGCAGCAGGCACTGCCGCGCAGATTACGGTGACGGTTTCAGCCGGACCTGGGAATGCGGGAACGCCGAGGGGCTTGGTGACACTGTTGGATGGAGGCGCGGTAATCACGGAGGTCCCTCTGACAGATGGGATGGCCCTGTTTGACACGGCCCTAAGAGGAGTGGGCATTCACCACATCGAAGCTCGGTATCGCGGAGATGACACGTTCCTTCCCAGCACTTCACAAACTGACACGCAGGTGACAGGCACGTCCACAACGCTGGCTCTCGCAGCTCCCGCGAATGCCGCACCCGGCTCGCCTGTCACGTTGACTGCAACCGTCAGCTCAGCGGGAGGAACTCCGACGGGAGATGTCGCGTTTCTAGACAACAACACGGTGATTGGATTTTCGGTGCTGAACGCCGACGGCGTGGCCACGTTCACCACCAGCACTTTGGCGGCTGGCGCGCATACGCTTTCCGCGTCCTATGGCGATGAGGGCGGCTTTGCGGGCAGCGTGTCGGCGCCGGTCACCACCACGATCGCCGCCAGAGACTTCGCGTTGGTTGCAGCCCCGCCGGCCGCGACCGTCACGGCTGGCCAATCGGCTTCCTTCAACATCTCGATTACTCCGTCGGGAGGCTTCGCCGATCCCGTCACACTCTCATGCCCTCCCGTCACGGGGATCACGTGCAGCTTCACCCAACCGACCGTGACACCTAATGCAGCGATGGCCACGACCACGCTCACGGTAACCACGTCCGCCAACGTGCTTCATTTTGGCGAGACGCCGGGCAAAGGCACGGGGTGGTTCACCTTGGGACTGGGTCTGCTGGGCCTGCTGATTTCATTCCTGAGAAGATCGCATCAACCTCGCCGGGCGGCGCTCGGTTTTGCAACAAGCATGCTGGCCGTGGTTGCCCTGGCGCTCACTCTCCTGTCATGCGGATATTCCGCAAATTCACAGGCTTATCGCGGCACGGCTCTGGTCTCGGTAACAGCGCAATCCGGCGCGATTGTCCACACAACAACCGTCAGCATTGCGGTGCAGTAGAGAAATTCCGGCGCCATTTTCAATCCGCCGGAGCGGTCAGCAATTGCATCGAGGTTCTAAATATGCTCTTTAACGAAAGGAGAACATGAAATGGCATCGACACAGACAGTACGAATGAACAAAGCATTCACTCCGGCGGTATCGGCGGTGAGGCTGCGCTTGCTTCGCGCAGCGCTCGTGGTTTTCGGTTTAATTTTTCTCGTCGGCCTCTATCCGCTGATGAATGCCTGGTGGCCGGCGGGATGGCGGTGGAGCCCGAATCAGACCGAGTATGAACAGATGATCGTCGGCGTCTACGGCACTCTCGGAGTTTTTCTGATTCTCGCGTCGCGCAACCCGTTGCGGCATCGCAGTCTGATCTGGTTCACCGTGTGGTCCAGCCTGGTGCATGCCGCAATCATGATCGCTCAAGCAATGAACATGCCCAAGGAGCACGGCCACCTGTTTGGCGACATTCCCGCGCTGTTGCTGGTGGCCGCGGTTCTGGGAGGACTGATGCCCCGCAGGAGTTCTGCCGATAGCGATGATTCCGCCTATTCCTGGCAGTTTTAAGGGCACGCGCGCCAGCCGGAATCAGGAGAACCAGGACGATCCGGCCCCCCGCGCGGCGTTCGTCGCGACGCCGTCCCGCGCGAAACCGATCGTCCCGGCCATCGGTCAACGACCTCGCTCCGATTTAGTGCAGTCGCTCGTTTGCGCATGCTCTGGAATCCAGGCAGGTCCGGTACACTTCGGCCATTACTTCAAGATCTTTCACAAATGCCCGCCCCGATCATCCCGCATGGGAATCTGCAACCGGCCGGCATGGATTTGCAGGGAATAGGAACACAAAAACTTCAAGAAAAGAATTCGATTCTAGGTTCCCCGGCACATGCTTTAGAATCAGATTCACTTCCACTGCGCGCCCGTAGCTCAGCTGGATAGAGCATCTGCCTTCGAAGCAGAGGGTCGGGAGTTCGAATCTCTCCGGGCGCGCCATTTTTATTCAGTAAAATAGAGGGTTTTTTTTGAAGAGACACCAAAAGCGGGTCTTTTCTTTTTTCTGCCGTGCCATCTATCGTGTCATCGTTTTGCGGTCTCTATAAACGCATCCTCGTGGGTGTTCGCGTGCGTCCATCGTTCTATTCCCTGTAGAGGCCCTTAGCTCAGGTGGACAGAGAACCCGCAAGCGAAGGGGGAGGTCGCAGGTTCGAGTCCTGCCGGGTCCGCTCACAATTCTCAAAACTTAGAGGGTAAGGTTTGTATCGCGGGCGCGCTGAGATTCAATCAGCTTCCAAGAAAAACTTTGGGTTTTGAAACCCCTGAAAGCAGACTCAGAGCAAGTGGTGCATCGACCCATTGAGACTACCCAATTTATCGGGCGCAATCCCTCAATTCCGCGGTAGGTGGCGAAATATTATGGCAACTACTTCGTTAGCCAATATGCTCGGAACGAAATATCATGCCAGTGGTTTGAGCAGCGCGGTCTGTCCTGGAGGATGCCAGCGCTTGCGAAATACGTAAACGTCGAGCCCGGCTTTGACTCGAGCCAAAGACTCACGCAGAACGTTTCTCACACTGAAGACGTCGTCGGCATTGAAGCCGATGGCATCCAAGCCCGTATGGTTGGCGATGAAGATGGCACGCTGATTCTGAAATTCCTGGGAGATGATAGTGATCTCATTCCGGTCAAAAAGGTCTCTTGCGCGGAAAACCGAGTCGAGGGTGCTGAAACCGGCATAATCCAGGTAGATTTTTTCGCCTGGCACACCCTGACTGACTAGTTCCCGCTTAAGGTCCGCTGGTTCATCGTCTCCAGGGGTATTGTTGTCTCCGCTTGCCAGCAGATAATCGACCTTGCCTTGGCGATATAATTCCGCCGCTGCCCTGACTCGCGCCTGAAAGAAGAGATTGAAGCGGCCATCGGAAAGGCGTTCGGGGCATCCGAGTACCAGCCCAACGCGCCGATGAGGAATCCGGCCAATATCGGAGTAAGTTTTATTCTTGGCTGCGCTGGCAATCGCGAAGTTCGCTGCGAATGCACCGGCTACCATGAGGTCCACAACCACGAGCCCGAAGATAAGTACGTTGCGTCTAGAAACATTCACCATAAGGCGGCCTCGCGGGACGGAGAACCGAATGCAACGATCTGTTTCATGCGGCCACCCATCTGCGCAAAAACAATTATCGAACGACCACTAGTTTATTGCTCGCTCCAGACTGCGCGAGTAATACCTGTTGCAATTTCCTGTACTGCGCGTTGGCGGTGCTGTCTTCTTCCAGCACCATGATACAGCCATGCGTGGTCAAACTACCCATCCCTAAGAGAAAACCGCCGCGCAAGGATCCCGGCATCCAACCCGGAAGCCACACTCTCCAACCCGGAACAGGAGGCACGGGCTCCAACCGGAAACGTTGATCGCCTCCCTCGCGAGTATCAAGACGGATCCTGTATTCGCCCGGTTCGATGGGTCCCATCTTTTTGTACTTTCTACCGACGCATCCGGGGTTATCTCTGCAGGAGCCGATACCCGATGTCACGTCCTGAGGCCCCACGACGATCGGCGTCTTTTCGCGGGTCCCCTCCGAGGTGCACTGAAGTACGTGCGCCGAAATGCTATAGGAGCAGTTGGTTCCGGGAGGATCGATCTCCCTTGTGGCGAAATAACTCGCGAACTGATTGTGATTGAGAAGCATCACCGACAGTGAAAAGGTCAGCAGGCTGAGCACACCAAAGGTTTTGGCCGGCTTTGAGTAGCCAGGGATGGCACGATGGGCCATTCTCGTCCTCCACGAATCGCCGCCCGGTCCGGGCGGGCATGATCTGCCGCAGCGGCTTAGTCGCCGCTGGGCACCGATAGACTTCAATTCGGTTAATGCGAAACTCAATGACGATCAGCTCGGGGATCGATGATTTCTTTCAAAGCGGAATGCGGAGCGTCCGCATTCCGCTTGAAAGTAGTCATGATTCGCTGGCCGATTTTGGCCAGGCTGTCGTTTCCAGATTTTGCTTTTTGAGCGGGTCAAGAATGCTAGCCCGCTACGATGTGCTTCAGGGTCAATACACCAAAGATACCTGCAAGCGCCAACATCCCCGCACCTAGCAAGCCCACTGTTCCCGGCATTTGCAAGCCCGCAATTTTCTTGCCTGTCGGTGTCGTTGCTGGGAAGATCGCGGTGCCATTGGTTGTGCCTTGTAGCTCTCCTCCGGAATTGCTTGTTGATACGAACCGGAGGAAGATGTGTTCGCCTCTCTGCGTAAAAAAAGGCCCCGACGGAGGCAACACAAAGTTGTATCCCTCATGGTTGTATCCGTCGTGCCGAGATTCGTCTTCAGAAGAGGAAGCAATCGTTGGCTGCTGCAATCCATTCGACGTACTCGCCGGGAAGTGAAAGGTATCCGGTCCTCCTCCCACTCCCAGACTCACCGAGAACTGTCCAACAGCTCCATTACTGGAGTGGCCAAAGCCCCCAGGGTTCAACGTAGCCGAGCCACCAACGCGGAATTCACAGAAATTCTGAGGACACGGCCCAAGATCGATGATTGTGGTCTTACCGTTAAATGTCCCCGAAACCTGGTTAGTCAACACGAAAGACTGACTAGGCAACCCCGCCAGCACACCTTGCGGAGTCACCGCGGCGATTGCCAGAAGGATTAACACGCATGCTGCTGTAGCCAAAAAGGGTTTGGACTTGAGTACGCTGCTGGGGCTGGGCCGTTTCATATTTTTTCTCCTTTTAGAGTGGGGACGATGGAGGGCCATGGTCCTCGCTTTTAAGCGTGATTCTCCGCGATAGGTGCGCATCGAGGGGCTCCGACCCAAAAAAGCTGACGCCCTTGTATCACAACATTTCCTCCCTCAATATGAACAAATGAAAGATTAGGAGTACTAGTACCAAGTGAATAGTCTCCACCCCCATCCCGCCGCCAAGCTTCGAGAGGATGCGATAGTGCAAGATGATGTGGCCGATCATTGTCTATTCAGCGGCACTTTCAGGCCGCACCAATAGCGGAGATGATCTCGTGCGGACCTGGACGAGTTCCAACAGCGAGGGGCATAGGCCGCACGATTGTCCCGAGCAACACTTGCGTTCTCGGTATGTGACTTTTTTCAGCGGCCCCGGCATCGAATCGTTCTGGAGGCTCAACGAACCAGAGAAGTCACACTGTTGCAAACTTGCCGTGAAGTCGACAAGAAAAGTTCTATAATCGTGGCTTTGGGCGCGCCATTCTCGCGTGGGTGAAAATCGACCGGAGGATTTGATGATTCGGAAGAAATTGCTGGCTGGAATTTGTTTCGCGCTGATCGGGTTTACAGGGGCGCTTCATGCCCAGACTGCGCCGCAGGTTGGCGTGCGCGCAGGACGGATGTTTGACAGCAAGACCGGACAATTTCTCAACAGGCAAGTGGTGCTGATCCAGGGCGAGCGGATCGTGGAAGTGGGGCCTGAGGATCAGGTGAAAATTCCGGCGGGCGCGCAGGTGATCGACCTCAGCGGCGCTTCCGTAATGCCGGGGCTGATCGACGCGCATACGCACATGTATGAAAGCCTCTCGGCGGGGCAGCGGGTCACAACTTCCAAGGAAGCCTGGACCATCATGGCCGTGAAGGACATGGCTGTTGATCTGCGGGCAGGATTTACGTCGGCGCGCGATTGCGCCACGCACGGCGAAGGCTATGGGGACGTGGACATCCGCAACGCCATCAATAAGGGAATCATCGAAGGCCCCCGGATGCAGGTTGCCACGCGCGGGATCGGCGGCGCCGGGTCGGATTACATCGGCGCGCCGGGAGTCAATTTGACCGGCGGGCAACAGACCATCAGCGGCGCGGCGCAAGCGCGCGCGGCGGTTCGCGACCAGGTCCGTTACGGCGCGGACTTGATCAAGATATTTCCGGCGGGCGGATATTCGTTCAGCGCCACGGGGCAATTGTTCGTGGAGCCCATGCTTACGCTGGAAGAGGTGCAGGCCATCGTGGATGAAGCGCACATTCACCACCGCCGCGTGGCCTCGCACGCCTACGGCGGAGATGGGCTCAAGTATTCCGTGCTCGCCGGTGTCGACACGGTCGAGCACGGCCAGGGGCTCGATGAATCCGAGCTCGCCATGATGAAGCAGAAAGGCATTTATTGGGACGTGACCGGATATCGCTACTCGCTGCCGGAAATTGTCGCGAAAGACCGCAAGGACACCGGCGGGAAATACGATCTGCCATCGATATTTGCGAAAGCGTTTCAGAATGGGCTTTCCATGGGCGTCACCATGCTGTTCGGCAGCGGCGTCGACGGCGATCCGTACGCGCACGGCGACCAGTGGACTGAGTTTCAATGGCTGGTGGATCACGGCATGGCCGCGAACAAGGCGCTGCAGGCCGCCACTCTGGTGGACGCCGAGGCCATGGGGTGGCAAGACAGCATCGGTTCGCTCGAGAAGGGGAAATACGCCGACCTGGTGGCCGTTTCCGGTGATCCGCTGAAAGACATTTCCGAAATGAAGCGGGTTAAGTTTGTGATGAAGGGCGGAAAAGTGGTGAAGAACGAACTGAAGTGAGATTGGACTTGGGTTCTAGTAGCACAGCCACTCTTGGCTGTGTGGGTTTGCAACATGAACAGGCGCCGGCGGGCGGACATCAATTGCAAAACCCACACAGCCAGGAGTGGCTGTGCTACTTGGCGTTCGCCGGCTCGAGACCGCTCTTGCGGATCGCAGCGTAGGCTGCGGGCGACGCCAGCCACTCGATCAGCGCCTTGGCCGCCTCGGGATGTTTTGAAGTTGCGGGAACGCCCGCGGCAAACACAGTGATCCTCTGCGCGCCCGGCGGCAGCGGCGCCACGATCTCGATGCCCTTCACGGGTTTCAACTCACTGATCTGCTGGAAACCGATCTCGAATTCCCCGGTCGCGACGACTCCGCCCACCGGATCGGCCGGAATCATTTTCGACTTGCCCTTGATCTGATCGGCGATCCCCAGCTTCGGAAATAATTCCGTGGAGAGATAAACGCCGCTGGCGCTATCGGAATACGCGATGGATTTTGCCGCCAGCAGCGTGCGCTTCAGCGCTTCCACCGAACTGATGTCCGGGTGGGGCGCACCGGCTTTGACGGCCAGGGCGATGTAGGATTTCACCAGGTCAACGCGGCTATCCGCGCGGACCTTGCCTTTTTTGATGAGATCGTCCAGCGCGGGACCGGCCAGGATTACGACATCGATGTCCTCGCCGCGTTCCAGACGGTTCGGGATAGCGTCGTGCGTGGTTCCCATCGACGGCCCGAACATGGTCACGAGCTTGTTGTGCGTGGAGCTTTCGTATTGAGGAGCCAGTTGCTGATAGGCGGCCGTGAACCCGCCGGAGGTGGCGACCTTGATCTCGTCGGCGCGCGCCGATGCGGCGAGGAACAATGCGCAGGCCAGCGCCAGCGCCGCGAATCCGGCGAATTTCCCGCGGAATTTGCTTCTCAAGCTTTTCAGGGCCGCCATCGAATTCCTTTCCGTGCTTGTTTTCGCCCCCGGCAATCCGCCCTCATTATTGTCCTTGCCCTCAATTCTCACAAGTGGCGTGACATTGAGGTTTGTGGGAAGTCTTGAGCAGCACAGGCACTCCTGCCTGTGTGAGTTTGCAGGCGAGCTGCAATATGCGGGCCTGATTGCAATCGCTAACCCCGCACTGGCAAGAGTGCCTGTGCCACTGAAGGGCTCCACGATTTCACCGGCGAATATGTCGCTGAAAATCTGATAGGATACTGCCTCACAAAGCAAATCTTCGGGCAATGTAAGGAAAGGATCGGTCCAAGATGAACCGATGGGTGCGGTTGATTGCCGCGGTGGTCGCGATGATCATGATCGCGAACCTGCAATACGCGTGGGCGCTTTTCGTGAAGCCGATTATCGCCGCCACGGGCTGGAAACTTTCCCAAGTCCAGCTGGGATTCACGCTGTTCATCGCCTTTGAAACCTGGATGATGCCCTTGTCGGGCTGGGTCATGGATCGCATCGGCCCCCGCGCGCTGGTTTCCGTTGCCGGGGTGCTTTGCGGAATCGGCTGGGCGGGATTGGGATACGCGAAAACGCTTCCGGAGTTGTACGTGCTGTATTCGATCGCGGGGATTGGAGCCTCCGTGGTATATGGCGGGGCCACGACCGTCGGCCTGAAGTGGTTCCCGGACAAATTGGGGCTTACCTCGGGACTGATTGCCGCGGGATTCGGGTCAGGGGCGGCGCTGTTCGTGAAGCCCATGGCCTACGTGATTCGCGTGGAGGATTACCGGGCCGCATTCCTGTACACGGGAATCGCGATCGGGCTGGTGATACTTTTCGCCGCGCAATTGCTGATCAACCCGGATCCGAACGACCCGCAAATTGCGGGAAAGAAAAAAGTGAGCCGTTTCAAATTGCGCAGCCATGCGGAACAGTTCACCTCGTTTGAAATGCTGCGGACCATGCAATTTTACGTGCTCTACGCGATGATGCTGATGATGGGAATTGGCGGGCTGATGGTGGTTGCGCAGGTGGGCTCGGTGGCCGACACACTGGGCATCGGCCGGGTCGCCGTGATCACTCTCGCGCTCACGATTACACCGATCGCAAACGGTGGCGGGCGCATTTTCTGGGGCTGGGTCTCCGACCTCATCGGGCGCGAGCGGACGATGATCATCGCGTTCCTGCTGCAGGCGATTTCCCTGGTCAGCGTTCTGCGCGTGGGGCGCCACTCTCCGTTCGGATTTATCGCCTGCCTCACGATCGTGTTCTTCACCTACGGCGAGATTTATTCCATCTTCCCGGCGGCTTCGGCGGATTTTTTTGGCGGACGCAATGCCAGTTCCAATTACAGCTTTCTCTATAGCTCCAAGGGAGTGGCCGCCATCATGGCGGGATGGATCGCGGCCTTGCTGTTTGAAAAAACGGGGAACTGGACGGTGGTGTTCTACGGCAGCGCTACGCTGGCTTTTCTGGCCGCGCTGATGGCGGTTGGATTGATTGCCATGCCGCTGCCGAGCAAGGGAACCAACGCGGTTCCGGAACCGGCGGTGGCGAAGAGTTTGGATTCCTAACGTGCGGGCTGCGAGCATCTCTGCCGGTACTCGCGCCCTTGGTAGCGCCGGCGTCTCGCCGGCATTTCTTTCCGCACAAAAAAAACCAAAAATCGCCGGCGCGACGCCGGCGCCATGAAACCTCACGCCGGAAGGCTTTTGCCTTTGGTCTCTTCACCCAACGGGACCAACGCCAGTCCCACGATGAACGCCAAGGCCATCATGGCCACTGGTATTCCGAATGTCTGGAAGTGGCGGATTCCCGCTCCCACCAGGAACGTGAATCCGGCGGCGACGAAGCGGCCGAGATTGGTGATGAAGGCAAACGCACTGGCGCGGCATTCGGTGCCGTACTGCTCCGGAAGCCAGAACGAATAGACGATGAAATTCGCCCCGCCCAGGCCCAGCAGCACCGAGCACACCAGGAACCAGGCGATCGCGTTCTGCTGCATGTAAAACACGCGCCCGAACGCCAGCCAGATTGCGAACATCATGATCACGTAAAAAATCGCGAGCGTGGCGCGACGCCCCACGCGGTCCGCGATGAACGGCACGATCAGCGCGGCGAGAACGGTGGTAATTCCGAGCAGCGCCGTGGAGTACGACGCGAAACGCGCGCTTTCCTCGGCCGTTTTTCCGGCGCGCTCCGCGATGTAGGTCATCGCCGTGGGCGCGTACACCGATCCCGCCCACAAACCGCACAAGGAAACGATCAGATACATGCAATTCACGATCGTCCTGCGCCGGTATTGCGCGGAAAAAAGTTTCAGGAACGCGCGGTGCATGGCCCATTCGCCGCCCAGTTCCTGCACTTTATTCTCCCAGCGCGCCGGCTCCTGCACGTTATTGCGGATCAACCCGATCAGCAGCGCCGGAACTCCGCCCAGCGCGAACATGTATCTCCACCCATAGCGGCTGCCGATGAAAATATTGGCGATGCCCGCGAGAAAAAATCCGATGTAGTAGCCCGTGTGCATCAGGGCCGCGCCCATGGTGCGCCGTTCCTCGGGCCAATCCTCGGCCACCAGGGCGGCGCCGATGGACCATTCCCCGCCGATTCCGACTCCCGCCATGAAACGAAAAACCGCCAGGCTCCAGATGCCCGTGGCAAACGCGGCCAGAAGCGTGAACAGCGAGAAGCAAAAAATACTGAACATCATGGTGCGCACGCGGCCGAAGCGGTCGGCGATCGGCCCCCAGACCAGCGCCGTGCCGTAGCCGATCAGGAACAGCGTGAAAAAAAGCCCGCCGTAGTAGCCGACGTTGGCGGTGGTCGCAGGAATTCCGGAACGCGGCAAAAGCTCGGTGAGCGCCGGCACCAGAACCAGCGAATAAATGAACGAATCCATGCCGTCCATGCTCCAGCCGCCCCAGGCGGCCCAGAAGCTGCGCACCTGATTGCGCGTGAGTCGCGGCTTGCTGCGCGCAGGATTCTGCGCGGCAATCGTTTCCGGCGTTTCCACAAGCGTCTCCTGGGAACTGGAAAGAATGGAGTATTGTACGTTAGGTTGTTTCCGGCGTGTCTGAGATTCCGGAAATTGATGCGCCAGGAAGCAAATTTGGCGCTACAAAAACCTGGACGGAGAATATGAAATGGGGAGAGCGCCCATTTTCCGGTGTGCCGCGCGTGGCGAGTGTCGTACTATGGCGCATGGCTCATGGCGGGGTGGAAATGGCCTGGGCCGGCTCGGTTTGACGCCGAAGGCGCATCACCGTTTTTTCAAGCCATACTCTTGAAATCAAACTGTGCGGGTCATCCGACGGAACTATTGCGCCGCGTGCAAGAGAAAACCAATCTTTGGGGGGAGACATGTCAAAACCAGAATCCACACCTCTTGATCGCCGGGATTTCCTGAAAACGGCAGGCGGCGCGGCGGCCGCACTGGCCGCCGGCAGCTCGCTTGCGGGATTGGACGCGGTTGCCGCGCAGCCGCCCGCGGTGGACGCTTCCGGTGCCCCCGACAAATTACGCATCGACATCCACGGGCACATCTATCCCGAAAAATACCTCGACATGCTCGACAGCATGGGCGGAGGCGGCACCGGCACGCACATCGCGCGCATCGCGAAAGGCAGCGGCAACCCCGACGAGCTGGAGGCTCGCTTCCAGATGATGGACCGCGCCGGCGTGAAGATTCAGGTGCTCTCGCCTGCTCCGCAGCTTCCCTACTTTGAAAAAAAAGAATTGGCCGTCAAGGCATGCCGGTTCATCAATGACGCCTACGCCGAACACGTGCGCCGGCATCCCGACCGCTTCGTCGCCTACGTGACCACTCCCCTGCCGCACGTGGACGCGGCTCTCGAGGAAATGGCTCGCGGCCTCGATACGCTGGGCATGGTCGGCGTCACCATGGGCACCTCGGTGCTCACGCGGTCGGTGGCCGATCCGATGTTCGATCCCTTCTGGGAAGAGATGAACCGCCGCGGCACAATCCTGTTTTTCCATCCGCACGGCCTGGGCGCGTGCTCATCGCTGGTGCAGCAGTACGACCTGACCTGGCCCATCGGAGCCGAGGTCGAGGACACCATGGTCGTCGGCCATCTGCTGGCCAAGCAGATTCCCAAGCGCTACCCGCGCGTGCGCATCATCGTGCCCCATCTGGGCGGCGACATCAGCCTGCTGATGAACCGGATCAATAACCAGAAGATGCTGTTTCTCCCGGCCGATGCGGAAAAACCCAGCGTCACGGTCAAGCGCCTCTGGTATGACACCGTGTCCCACGCCTACGCGCCCGCGTTGCGCGTGGCCTGCGAGGCTTTGGGCTACGATCGTTTTCTGCTGGGCAGCGATTATCCCTACGAAACCGGAGAGATCTTCCAGCAATGCGTGGATTACGTGAAAGATCCCGGTGTGGGATTGACGCCCGATCAGGCGGAAGCCATCCTGGACCGCAACGCGCAAGCGCTCTTCCGCCTGGTACCCAAGGCGCCCGCTGCGAAGTAACCGCGACGGCATTATCCAGCGTTCCAGAAAGCTTCAGTAAATCAAAACGCCCCGAAAATACCGGGGCGTTTTGCGTTGCATCCGCTTTTTCTTGGACTGGGGCTCGCCGTGTGAGGCGCGAGGAATTCTAAATATCGTAATAGAGATGGAACTCGTGCGGGTGCGGGCGCATGCGCACGGCGTCCGCTTCGTTTTTCTTTTTGTAGTTGATCCAGAGTTCGATGTAGTCCTCGGTGAAGACTCCGCCTTCGGTGAGGAACTTATGATCGTTGGCAAGTTCGCCGAGGGCTTCGTCCAGCGAGCCGGGCATCGAGGGAATTTTCGCGGCTTCCTCGGCGCTGAGGTCGAAGATGTCCGCGTCGAGCGGGTTGCCCGGATCGATCTTGTGCTTGATGCCGTCGAGGCCGGCCATGAGCATGGCCGAGAACGCGAGGTACGGATTGCACGAGGGGTCGGGCGGGCGGAACTCCAGGCGCTTGGCCTTGGGGCTTTCCGAATACACCGGAATGCGGACAGCGGCCGAGCGGTTGCGCTTGGAGTAGGCCAGGTTCACGGGGGCCTCGTAGCCGGGCACCAGGCGTTTGTAGGAGTTCGTGCCGGGCGCGATGATCGCGGAGAGCGCGCGGGCGTGCTTGAGCAAACCGCCGGCGTAGTGCAGGGCCATTTGCGAAAGTCCCGCATAGCCGTCCCCGGCGAACAGAGGCTTGTTCTTCTTCCACAGCGACTGGTGGGTGTGCATGCCCGAGCCGTTGTCGGAAAAAATCGGCTTGGGCATGAACGTGGCGCTCTTTCCGGCTTTGGCGGCCACATTCTTGACGATGTATTTGTACTTCATCATGTTGTCGGCGGAGAGGAGCAGCGTGTTGAAGCGCAAATCGATTTCCGCCTGCCCTGCGGTGGCCACTTCGTGGTGATGGCACTCGACGTCCATGCCGATGGAGATCATTTTCAGGACCATTTCCGTGCGCAAATCCTGATAGTGGTCGCTGGGCGGCACGGGGAAATAGCCTTCCTTATAACGCGTGCGGTAGCCCAGGTTCGGGCCGCCGGCGCCGTCGCCTTCGCGGCCGGAGTTCCATTTGCCTTCGTTCGAGTCGATAAAATAGAAGCCGTGCTGCGGGGCTGAGTCAAAGCGGATGCTGTCGAAGATGAAAAATTCCGCTTCGGCGCCGAAGAACGCCTTGTCGGCAAGGCCCGTGGAGGCCAGATAGGCTTCCGCGCGCTTGGCCACGTGGCGCGGGTCGCGGTGATACGGTTTGTGGGAGAGCGGATCGGTGGCGTCCCCGATCATCACCAGCGTCGGCTCGGTGCGGAACGGGTCCATGAACGCCGTATTCGGGTCCGGGATCAGGAGCATGTCGGACTCATGAATCGAGGCCCATCCGCGGATCGAACTGGCGTCGAATCCGAATCCCTCATCAAAGGAATCCTCGGAAAGTTCGTCGATCGGGTAGCTGACGTGCTGCCAGATACCCGGGACATCGATGAAACGAAGGTCTAAAATTTTCGCGTTGTTTTTCGCTGCAAATGCAAGTACGCCTTTGGGGTCCATTCGCTCTCCTTATGGAACTAAGTGATTGGAGTGCAGGCCTACCAGCAACGGATGGCGGGAATGTATCGAAACTGGTGTCGAGGGTCAAGCAACCCTGGTTTAATATTTCAAATGCAGAGCATAAGCAATTCTTTATTCAATCTTTATGGCCCTTTCATTGACCCGCGACTGGTTACCCGCCGACCGCGATAATCACCCGTCTTCATGCCCCTGCGCGCATTTTCAGCGGATATTTTTCGCGCCCCCCACGAGTCCCTGGAATGAGCCATTTCATCCCCAAAACGGGTCCTGGGATCACCATTTGAAAACCAGCCGAAAGATAACTTCGATTTGACGCGACGGGTGGGGCGCGATACTCTGCACGTTCGCCAAACGGGGGTCTCGGTCCGCTTGGCGCTGCCTGTGACCTAAATCTTTGGTTTTTATTAAGGAGATTCACCAAACATTATGGCGAAATATAAACTCGAATATATCTGGCTGGATGGGAGAAAACCGGTTCCCGAACTGCGCGGCAAGACCACGATCAAGTCGTTTGAGAAGCCCCCCACGCTGGCCGACCTGCCGCTCTGGGGCTTTGACGGCAGCTCCACCATGCAGGCCGAAGGAAAGAGTTCCGACTGCATCCTGAAGCCCGTTGCTCTGTATCCCGATGCCAGCCGCAGCAATGGCTACATCGTTCTGAGCGAAGTCATGCATCCGGACGGCACGCCGCATCCGACCAATGCGCGCGCCACGATCGAAAACGACCCGGACCTGTGGATCGGCTTTGAGCAAGAATATTTCCTGTATAAAGACGGCCGCCCCCTGGGCTTCCCGGAGGATGGGTATCCCGGTCCTCAGGGCCCGTACTACTGTGGTGTCGGCTACAAATACATGGGCAACGTGGCGCGCAAGATCGTGGACGAGCACCTGGATCTGTGCCTGGCCGCCGGCATCAATCATGAGGGCATCAACGCGGAAGTGGCCAAGGGCCAGTGGGAATTCCAGATCTTCGCCAAAGGCTCGGCCAAGGCTGCGGACGACACCTGGACCGCCCGCTTCCTGATGGCGCGCCTGTGCGAAAAATACGAAGTGGATCTGGTCCTGTACTGCAAACCGATCAAGGGCGACTGGAACGGATCGGGCATGCACACCAACTTCTCGACCAAGTACATGCGCGAAGTTGGCGGCAAGGCCTATTTCGAGACGCTCATGAAGGCCTTCGAGAAGCACATCCCTGAACACATCGCCGTCTACGGCCCGGATAACCACCTGCGCCTGACCGGCCTGCACGAAACGCAAGCGATCGACAAGTTCAGCTACGGCCTGTCCGATCGCGGCGCTTCGATCCGCATGCCCGTTAACTTCATCAAGGACGGCTACAAAGGCTACCTCGAAGACCGCCGCCCGAACTCGGAAGGCGATCCCTACCAGGTCGCTTCGCGGATTCTGAAGACGATCAACAGCGTGCCGAAGCCTTAGTGCGGATGATTGCCCGCTCATCCGGGTGGAAATTCGGCTTCGGATGAACGGGCGAGAGGGAATGCGCGGCTCTGGACGGTGAATCAGCAGCATCGAGCAAGAAGCAAAACGCCCCGGCTAACCGGGGCGTTTTGCTTTAAGTAGGACAGGCACTCTTGCCTGTCCGGTTTGACGTGCGGCGAAGAGAATCTAAACCGGTCAGGCAAGAGTGCCTGTGCTACGGAAGAGCGGCTTTAGACGGATCCGCCGGCGATTGCTCGCGGATGCGAAAACCGCTGAACCGAAGCGCCATCATCTGGGCCGCAAGATTCAATATCCGGGTGGCCGCGGCTTCAGCGCTCAATCCCCGCGCATGAATATTCGAGATCAGGTTCCGATTGGCGTCGGTGTGCGCGGCACCGGGCTGGTATGCCATGTAAGCGGACAAGCTTTCCGCCGTGGCCAGGCCCGGGCGTTCGCCGATCAGCAGGACCGCGACTCTTGGCGCGAGCAGTTCCCCGACTTCGTTGAGAATTCCGACGCGGCAATGACGGATCGCGAATGGCTGGCCCGCGGTCCAGCCGCGCGATCGCGCTCCCTCCTGCAGCAACGGAAACAGCGACGGGACTTGCGCGGAAACCGCCGTCACCGAGAGACCGTCGCCGATGGCAATCTGGAAGTCGGCGGCACGCGGGCAGCGCTTCACCAGTTCCTGCCGAGACGCCTCATCCAGCCGGCGGCCCAGGTCCGGCCGCACCAGATACTCCTGTTTGGAACGCGCCTCGGTCGAAACCTCGAACAGGTTCCAGCGATTCACAAATTTAGCCTCAAATGCCGTGCCCAGCTCGAATTCGGCTTCGACCGCATCGCGCGCGGCGGCGTGCGCTTCGCGCAAATCCAGCTGCGTGGCGGTGCGGTAAGCAGCGCCGGCTCGGCCCAGGAAAATGCGCGCGGGAGTGCGCTCGCGAATCTTGCGCAACAGTTCGGGTATGTCGCGCGAGAGAAAAGAATCCGTGTCTTCCGGCATTTACGCGATTTCTCCGAGCGAAGATTCCAGCCCCTGCATCAGCTGGCCCCGCGCGGCGGCATCGAGCATCGCCGGCTCGCCGTCGCGGAAAATTCCGATGGCCTGGAGCCACGCCAGAAACTCCGGTGCGGGTCGCAGATGGAAAAGCTTTCGCGCGGCCAGCGCGTCATGGTAGCTGGTGGATTGGTAGTTCAGCATCACGTCGTCCGATGAGGGCACACCCATAAAATAGTTGCAGCCGGCCGCGGCCAGAAGCAGCAACAGATTGTCGGCGGAGTTTTGATCGGCGGCGGCATGATTGGTGTAGCAGACGTCGCAGCCCATGGGGAGGCCGAGGAGCTTGCCCATGAAATGATCCTCCAGGCCGGCGCGGATGATTTGCCGCTCGTCGTACAGGTATTCGGGCCCAATAAACCCGACCACGCTATTGACCAGGAACGGATCGAATACGCGCGCGACGCCATAGGCGCGGGCTTCGAGCGTCACCTGATCGACTCCGTGATGCGCTTGGGCGGAAAGCGCGCTGCCCTGGCCGGTCTCGAAATACATCACGTTCGCGCCCTTCCAAGCGACGTCGCGCCGGGAATGATGCTCGATCACTTCCTCGCGCCCCTCCCGCAGCATTTGCAGGGTGACTCCGAAGCTCCGGTTCGCCGCCTGCGTTCCGGCAATGGATTGAAACAGCAGGTCGACCGGCGCGCCGCGGCGCAAGGCTTCGAGCTGCGTGGTGATGTGCGCCAGGCAGCAGGCCTGCGTGGGCGCCCCGTAGGCGTCGATGAGCCGCGCAAGCGCGCGCAAAATGGCGGCGGTCGTTTCCACCGAATCCGACGCCGGATTCACGCCGATCACGGCGTCGCCGCAGCCGAAGAGCAAGCCCTCGAACGCGGCCAGCAGAATTCCGCCAATGTCGTCCACCGGGTGATTTGGCTGAATGCGGATTCCCAGCACGCCGCGCTCGCCCATCGTGTTCCGGCAGCGCGTGACATTCCGGATTTTCGACGCGGCCAGGACCAGGTCCTTGTTGCTCATGATCTTCGCGGCGGCCGCGGCAATTTCCGGCACGATGGCCCATTGGATTTCGCGGAGTTGTTCTTCGGTGGTGGAATCCTCAAGAAGGAATTCGCGGAATTCGCCGACAGTCAGGCTCTCGATACGGTGAAACCTCTCCCGGTCGAATGTTTCCAGTAGCAGCCGGCTGACGTCATCCTCATCGGGATCGATCACAGGCTGGCGGACAATTTCTGCCAGCGGGAAATTGGCGAGTCTTCCTTTCGCGGCCACGCGCTCGCGCTCGGACCTCGCGGCAAGGCCCGCGAGATGGTCGCCGGACTTTTCCTCGTTGGCCTTGGCCAGCAAGTCGCGCAGATCGCGAAACGCAAATTGCTCGGGCATGGAATTCCACGGCGAAATCGAGCGCCGCTTAGAAAGTAACATCAATTGGGGACCCGCGGAAGGCAGGGGGGCTTGCAGCAAGCGTCAGGGGCTGAAGTGCAGAGAAGTTCCAGTTCTGATTATCGCGGCTCTAGCCGCGACCCACAAATCTTATTTTATGTGCTGGTTTTCAGTGGCTCGTCACGAATTACGAATCACAAGTCACAAATCACACGAATTTGTGGTGCCCGAAAGAGGACTCGAACCTCCACTCCCTTGCGAGAACTAGCTCCTGAAGCTAGCGCGTCTGCCAATTCCGCCATTCGGGCACTGCGGCAGGTACTACGAGGCAAATTCATTGTGCCCGTGCGCCAGCGGGTTTGTCAACGCGGGCGAGATAACCGCAAGTTTGACCCAATTGCCCAGGCGTGGAGGGACGTCGAACGTCGAGGCGCGGCCAGCCCACCCTCGACCCATGCGCTTGTTCCTACCGGTACTCACAAATGTTTCAATACAATACAGAATATATTTATCTAAACATCTTCTATTTGACAATACCATTCGGGTTGTCATAGTCTATGCCATTTTAAGCGGGGATAAAGGGGTAGGTTGCTTGGACGAAAATTATCCGTTTGAAAAACGCCGCCAGGACCGGCGTGTGCACATGAGCATCCCTGTGCAGGTGCATCTCGCCGGGCCGGATGGCAACCGGCTGGACGAGGAAACGCATACGGGCGTAGTGGGAGTCCAGGGAGCCATGGTGCGGCTGTCGCGGAGGCTGGAGATCGGCGCGGAATTGGGCGTCACCAACCGGTTTTCGCAGCGCACGGCCAGGTTTCGAGTGGTCTGGGTAAAGGCTTCGGAAGAGGGCGAGCATTGGGAAACGGGAATCGAATGCCTTGAACCCCTGGGCGACTTCTGGGGGGTGCGGTTTCCCCCTCGACCTGACGCCCATTGACCTTTTCGCGGCACCTGTCCCGGTTTGTGCTATAGTTAATGTAAGATTATGCCGTTCAAGAGCGGCACCCGGTTCAGACCCTCTCCAATCAGTGCCGTTCGCGCAGGGAGGAAAATCATGGCAAATTCTCAATCACTGGCCCTAACCCTTCTCATGATTTCGTGGGGTGTAATTACCGCGGTTCTGGCGGTCCTGGTAATTTACAGGGGAATGCTTTCGTCCAGGGAAGATGACCAGATTTTCATCGACGCTGCCGAGCAGCATCATTACGCGGAGCAGCAGGCGATCATCGCGCAAAGCGTGCGCCTGACCAAGCCGATCATCGCCCTGGCCGTGCTGTCCGCGGTGCTTTTGCTCGCCAGCGCCAGCGTCTGGATGTACCAGGGGTTTAACAGCTTCTAACGGTTGTTCATCGGGGCGCTATTCGGGGCTGAAACCGCGGGGCCGGACGGTCCGGAAGTCGTGGAGTCCACAACCGAAGAGTGGTTCACGGCGATCACCCAGCGGTTCGCGGCCTTATTCAAGATCAGGGTCGTGTGCCCTCGAAACTGCACGACATTGCCGTCGGATGCGACCGCAACATACAAGAACTGATAGGTTGCCCAAGCGCTGTTTCCATTCACCTTGATATAGGTGTTGCTGCGTTCGATTCGCACGCCTGTGACCCCAGCGCGTTGCGCCTGGTACGCTTTCAAGAAGTTATCCCAGCCGACCACTGGCGGTTCCCAGGCGCCGCTCACCATGACCACGTCATCGGCGTAATATTTGCGCAGCATATCGACGTCGCCGATTTGCCAGTACCCCAGCATTTCGCCCACCGTCTGGTCAACCACCTGGGAATCCGGCGGAGCAGGCAGGGCGGAACGCAAATCGGAAACGGCGTTGGGATCGGGTTCGGGCGCTTTCTTGTTCTTGTTTTTCTGCGCGGCCGCCGGCAATGAAGCCAGGATTACTGCAAGGAAAATCCAAGCTGCGCCCCAACCGAAGCGATTCTTCGCGGTCCTTCTCATTTTTCCCCCGGTGCTGAAGATAACACGAACAATTTTTCCAGCCGCGGGATTCGGCGGCGGGAGTGTCGTGCTGGTGCACGCCTTGCCGAGGACCGCGCCGGGCAGCACAGCCACTCCTGGCTGTGTGATTTTTTTCAACCGCGGATGATTTGACGCCGTACATAAAGTTAACAAACCCACACAGCCACGAGTGGCCGTGCTACCCCGGCTCACTTGAACCGCGTCTTGCGGACCACGTCCAGGCCGAACGTGCCGTTTTCATCGCGCAACGCCACCACGGAAAATTCCCGGTTGATGGTGTATTCCATCTGGATGACCTGATATTGCGTGGTGGTGACATCCGTGATGTAGGTGATGACCAAGCCGCGCGACACCTGCTGCTCGATGGTCACGCTGGCGATCGAGTTCTGCTGCGTGTTCAAGTTCGCCACCGAGGGCCCCACGCGGAAGTGGCTGATCCCGAACAGGCGCTCGATGCGGCCGCCGAGCTGGCTGGAGATGGCCTCGGACAGCAGCGTCGACGCGCCCGCGCCGGGGTTCTGCCCGGTCGCGCTGCGCGCCGTGTTTTCCTCCGTGGTTTGGCCCAGGGCCAGCAGCTCGATGATGTCGGTCGAGGGCAGCGGCGGATCGGAGCGGTACGCAAGGGTCAGGCGGCTCGCCGGCCCGGTGAAATCGAGCGTCACCTCATATTGTCGGATGGTCGTGGTGGCCTCCACGTTCAGCACCGGATCGAGGCGAAAAGGATTGGCAAAGTTGATGTCGCCGCGCGCGATGGTGTACTGGTTGCCGCGAAAATTCATTTCCCCGCTGAGCAGATGAATATGGCCGAGCAAAATGGGATGCTCCCAGGTGCCGCGCAGGCGCAGGCTCGCATCGGTCTGCAGGCGCGCTCCGCTCCATTCCATGCGCGAATCGGGGCTGGATTCTCCCTGGATGTCGAATTGCAAATTTCGCAGAAACGGAGACGTGGTGCTCGGCCCGTTCACCGGCTCCTTGGACGAGACCATGAACCCGGCGAGGTCGAATCCTTCGGCCATCAGCAGGCGATCCACGACAATGCGGCCGGATAGCGTGGCCGCCTGGTTGTTTCCGGAAAGCCGCAGCGTTCCGGCAACCAGCCAGCTCATCCCCACCGGGTAGCGGATGCGGACCTGATCGGACCGCACTGTGACCGTGTAGGTGAGCGGCCCTTCGCCGTAAGTCAGCGTCCCGCCGAGATCGAGATGCCCCCCACCGCTTTCGGCAACGACGTTTTCAAAGACCATGCGCGCCGCGTCAAAATTGAAATCGCCGTTCACATTGCTCAGGCCCGCCGGAAAATCTCCGTAACGCAGCGATGCGCCTTCAATGTGGACCTTGCCGTTAAAGCGAGGCGTGACCAGCGTTCCGGCCACCGCGGCGTTGATTTGCGCGCGGCCTCCGGCTTCCAGCTGGGGCACGAACCCGGCGAGCAACTGGAGGCTGACCGCGCCATCGAGCCGCAAATTGAGCGCGCGGTCGCCGGAAAAACGCGCCGAGCCGCTCAACAGAAAGTCCGTGTCGGTTCCCTTGAAGCTCGCCGGTTCCACGCGCACTTCGTCCTGGTGGTAGGTCAGCCGCACGGGTCCGGCGTTTTCCAGTTTCACTTTTTCAAAATCAAATGTGATGCGCGAAAGATTTGCTTCCACCGCGATGGTCTCCGCCTTTGCGCCAAACCCCGCGATCGCGAAGTGGCCGTCCACCAGGCTGTGCCCGTTCAACTTGGATAAGTGCATCGCGGACATGAGGAAGGGATCGAAATCGATGCGCTCGGCGGTGGCTTCGGCGGTAATGGGATAATCGCCGCCCATGGTGACGTCCATTTTGCCGCTCAGCCGCCCGGCGGCCATGGCCGAATCGATCGTGGCGGTCAAATGATGCCCGTCCGAATCCGCTTTGGCGTCAAAGCTGCCCACCACGTCCTTGCCCAGCTTCAAATCGATCAGGCGCAGCGTGGCGTGGATCTCGGGAGACGTCAAAGGGCCTTGTCCCCGGGCTTGCAGATTGAGGCGACCGCCCACGGGAAGGCGCTCGGATTGGATCTTGCTGATCGCCTCCAGCGGAAGCCCCGCGCCGGTGACGTCAAAGGTGATGTCCTTGGTGTCCGTGCGATAACCAAAATTACCTGTAAGCAGGCCGGCGGGCTCGCCCTGAGCATGAGGCGGCAGGCGGACCTCGGCATTGGAAATGCGGATCTCGCCGGCTCCCATGAAAAGCTGGCCGCGCGCGCGGTCAAATCTCCAGGCCGCGGCCGTGGCGCTGGACAAATCGAATAGCCCCGAAAATTCAGGCTTGGCCCGAGTCCCTTTCCCGTGGAACTGCCCGGTGAGCGTGCCGCGTGCGGGATAAGAGGTCCCCAGCAGGTGCTGCAAATCGTCGGTATCGGCCCCGACCAGATTGACGTCAAAATTCCATTCGCTCTCGGGAGCAAAACCCCAATGGTCGAGAGCAAGAAGCAGTTCCAGTTCGGCGGAGGATTTGCCCCGACGCAGGCGGCCGCGCTCCAGGTGCAGCTGGTCGGAGGAATAGGTGAGTTCGGTTTCCATCTCGTCCCAATACAAATCGCCGTACCGCGCGTCGGTTCCCTTCGCATGGCCCTCGAAGGTGGGATCGTCCAGCGGGCCGGTCAGCCGGCCTTGCCAGTGGAAACGGCCGGTGATGATTTCCGGGTGTGCGTCGAGGCCGCGCAGGCGGTTGATGAAATCGTCCCAGGGGGCGAGATCATCGGTGTCTACCGTCATATCGATCGAAGAATCGTCCATGCTCAGCCCGCCCTGGAATTGAATGCGGCTGGTGGGCGTGGTGATCTCGCCGGGCTGCAGCGCAAACACCTTGCGGTCCATGTCGAAATGAAATCCAAAATTCGCCGCGGTGGGAATCTGGCCGGGCGCGAAAATAACCGGGGCGGTCCAAACCGAAGCGCCGCGGGAATCGACGTGCTGAAAATTGGCCACCCAGGTGGTCGTCGCGTCGATGTCCATGGCGCTGGTCCAATGCAGGGGAACGATGGGCAGGCCACGGTTATCCACCGCCGCAAGCGCCTGGCGCAACTGTAAGCCGTGAACCTTTGTCTCGGCCGTGAAATCGGTCTTCGCAAGGCCCATGCGCACGTGGCCGGAGACGGTTCCGCCGAGGATCAGCGCCTCCAAATCAGGCAGGTCAAGCGCGCGGGGATCGAGGTGATAACTGCCGTGCGCCGAAAAATCGCCGGGATGGAACCACACATATTTTAAGTTGACCGGATTGGCCGTGAAGCGGCCGCCGGCGCTCCACGCGTCTCCGGCATACCGGCCGTCTCCCGCGAATTCCAGGCGCCCGGGAGGAGCGTCCTTCTGCCGCAAGATCGACCAAATATCCTCGAGGCGAATCTGCGCGCGGTATTTGAAATCCCACGCCGGATGGGAAAAACTGGCGAGGTTGGCCTGCGCGTCAACCTCGCTGTGCAGCGTTTTCCATTGCATCTGGGCCACGGCAAAAGAGTCGGCGCGGAGAGCGAATCGCGCGATGATGTCCGAGGTAAACGGCAAAAATTTCAGGGCCGAAATTTCACACTGCTGCCAGCTGGTTTGCCCCAGGTAGACGGGCCCGCCGCTATCGCTGGCGTAGTCCATGGAGAACGCGAATTTTCCGCCCTTCGCGGAAAAGGGCGTGCGCAGATCGTTCCAGACGATCTCACCGTCTTCCAGGCGCAACTGCGCGATCTTCAAATCGATCAAACTCTGCACCGGCAATTTGCCGGGGCCGGCCGGGGCTTTCGGCCCCGGAAGATTGGTCGAGCCGTCCTTATCGATGCGGACATTCACTGAAAAATGCGACATGACCACGTTGCCGAGGGAAATCTTCCGGCTCCAGAGAGATTCAACGTGGATATCGAACAGCAGGCGGTCCGCGTGAAATAGGGGCGGAGCGCTTTGCGGTTCGCGGCCGTGCAGCGTAAGGCCGTCAAAGCGCGCGCCCAGCGTGCGCCAGGCGAAATGGAAATTGCCCAGCTCGACGCGCGCGCCTGTAGCTTTCTCCAGTTGCTCGACAATCGTGCGGCGCGCCCACAGATCGGCCAATCCGCTGGCGATGATATAAGCGATCGCCAGGCCGGCAACGAGCGCCAGGCCGACGGCGAGCCCTAGCCCGTGCTTCAATCCGAATTTTCGTTTCGCGCCGCTCATGCCATTGAATCCCGGTCCACGCTCACGGCTTGGACGCCGGAAGCTCCCGTTCGATCTTCAAACGCGATTTTGTTTCGTCCAGCCATTTCGCGGTAAGGCTGGAGATTCCGCGCTGCACCAGGACTTCGCGGATCTGCTCCTCGACGTCTCCCCGGGGGGGAGGAATCTGATTTGTTCTTGCGAGTTCCGGCAGCAGCTCTTTCTTGTAGTACGCGTCCAAGTCGGCGGATTCGACTTGCACGGAGGGCCGGAATTTATAATCGAGGTATCGCTCGATGTAAATCTGCCGCGATAGCAGTTGGCGCACTTCATCCACGGAAAGGCCCAGCTCGCGGAGCTTTGCGGCGTAAGCCGGCGGCCCGGCGAAGCTGGAGGTGAGCCGGGTTAGTTCGCGGTCAACCTCCGTTTGCGCCGGATCGGGAAAATGGGACGCCGCGGCTTCGGTCTGGACCATCCACTGTTCGATTAGTTCGGACAGCAATTGGTCGTCGCTTTCCGCCTTGCCTTCGATCAGCTGCTGGAACGCGCCCAGCTCCCGCACCTGGCTTTGCAGGATGATGTCGCCCTCGATGCGGGCCACAATGCGGTCCACCACGCGCCCGGACTGCGCAGCCGCCAGAGCGCCGCCCGGGAGCGCCCCTTGTGCCGCCAGGGTCACCACAAAAATGAAAATCGCGCGCCGCATCAGAACGTTGTCCCCAGATTGATGAAGAATTGAAATGCCGGAAGCCGCGACAAGCCCACGCCGGGATTGCCGTTCACGGTTGTGGGCACCAGGAAACGCGCCGGGTTCAGCTGATAGCCAAGATCAAGCGCCACCGGCCCGATCGGCGTGCCGTAGCGAATCTCGAATCCCACCGTGTGCGAAAAATAATTGAGTTCGTTGCCGCAATTGGTCAGGCACGCCGTGGTCGGCTGGCCGTTCCCGCCCGTCGCCGGGCCGATCACGGGAAGTGCGGGCGCGGAGCGCAGCGTGATTTGCCGGACGTTCGAGAAAACGTTTCCGGCGTCATAGAACAGAGCGCCGCCCAGCCGGTCGCCGATCAGGGGCAGGTGCATCGGGAATCGCAAGTCCTGGTTAAAGACCAGCATCGCCTGGCCGCCGATCGGAAACCCGGTGATGGGATCGCGCGGGCCGGCCTGGTTCAATCCAAATCCGCGCAAGGATGTGCCGCCTCCAGCAAAGAACCGTTCGGGCAGCGGGATATCGCCGGAGACAGAATTGCCGTACGGAGTCTGAATCCCAAATCGGGTGGATCGCGCGAACACCAGGCGGCGGCCGATGGGATGGTAGGTCGAGTTCTGCAAGTACACGCGCAGGAAGTTGGCCGACGAACCGAGCGGCTTCATGGCTACGCTGATGTCCACGTTTTCAAAATCGCCGCGGCTGGCATCGGAAGCGCTGTTGCGGCGGTCCCGCAGCCAGGCCACGCCGAATTCGGAAACCAGTGTGTTCTGGCTGAACAGGGGAATCAGCTCACTGTCAATTTTCAGGTTGCTGGCGATGACGTGGCGGAAGGCGTAGCGGTAAAGCAGGGAGCTGGTGGGCGAAAGAGTTTGCGCGAGGCGCACGGAACCTTCCGCGCGGCGGGAATCGAAGGTCTGGATGTCGCGCGCCGTCTCGTAATAGGTGGAAAGCTGCAGGCTGAAATTGGGCGATGCGAAATAATTCGGGGCCGTATAGGTGAGCAGCGCGCGCCCCTGAATGGTGCTCGCGCGCACCTTGAATGAAAGGGCGTCGGCGCGCCCGGTGAGATTGGCCTTGGTCATCTCCAGCGTGAAGCGCGGGGCCACGCTGAGCGACGTGCTGGTCGCCCCGCTGCCCAGGCGCTGCGCCTCCAGCCCCAGGCCGTAAGCGACGGTGTAGCGCTTGGCTTCGTCGACCATGACCACCACGTTTTTTTCCGTACTCTCGCCCTCCGGATTTTGCGGCGCAACCGTCACGCGGCTGAAAACTCCCAGGTTGTAAAGCTTCCGTTGCGTCTCCACCACCGCGCCTTCGCTCAGCGGCTCCCCGGCGCGAATGCCCACCTGGCGGGAGATCACGCCCGGGCGCGTGTGTTCGTACCCGCTCAGAAGCACGCGAGCCACGCGCACCTGCGGCCCTTCGGTGATGTGATACATCAGGCGCACGCGCGGTGGCGCATCCGGCTTTGCCGGAGCCAATTTCTCGACGTCGGCGGAAAAGCGCGCTTGTGAAAATCCCTGATCGTAGTAGAGAGCCAGGATGTTGTCGCGGTCGGAGGAAACGTTGAATTCGGAGTACGGCTGGCCCGCGGAGGAGCCGATGACGCCGAGCAGTTCGTCCATGCTGAGCTGCTGGTTTCCGTCGATCATCACTTCGGCAACTCGCGTCTGCTGGCCTTCGTTGATTTGGAATTGGACGAACAAATCTCCCTTGTGGTCGCGGTAATTGTCCACAAGCTGGCTGTGCACCTCGACATCCGGGAAGCCGTTGGCGTCGTACAGCGTGCGGATGGAGGCGACGTCATCCTGCAGCAGCGCGTCGGAAAACCGGCCGGGCGAAGCGTACGCGGCCGGTTGAATCTTCAACCGGCCGGTTAGAAGGGCCGAGCTGAAATACTGGTTGCCCGCGAACGCAACCCCCACCAGGCGATGGACTTCGCCGCGATCGACGTGGTAGGTCACCGTCCGCGAGGGGCGCTGCGCCGCTTTGCCGGCCACTTCGGGAGTGGAATCGGCGGACGTGTACGTCACCTTGGCGTCAAAGTAGCCCGTGCGCTCGAAATATTCGCGCAACGACCTGCGGCCTTCCTGCAGCAGGTCCTCGTCCACCGCGCCCTCCTCATAGATGGGCACCAACCGGCGCAGCGTGCGCATGGGAACTTTCGCGCCGTCGACGGCCACGCGAACTTCGGAGCCCGCGTACAGCGTGACGTCCAGGGGCACGCGATTTGACTTCGCATCGTACGCGCCGCGGTGGATGGTGACGCGCGCGCCGAGATAATTTTTGTCCGCCATCCATTTCCGTTCGCGCTCGGCGGCCTTGTTCAGCCGGTCGGAGGTAATCTCGCCGCCTTCCCCGAGACGGAGGCGTCCGCGAAGTTCGGCGTCGGAAAATTGCGTCTGGTTTTGAATGGTGATTGCGCCGATGCGGGCGCGCGGGCCGGGCGTGACGCGCACATGGACGTCCATGGCGAGCGTTTCCGGATGCGGCGTGGTTTCGTATTTAATCATGGCCTGATACTGGCCGTCGTCCTCGAAAGTCTGATGCAGCCGGTCAACGGCGTCCTTCATGTCGCTTTCGCGGAACGTTTCGCCCACGTTCAAGCGCAGCGACGATAAGGCCAGCGCCTCGCTGGGCGGTTCGTGCAATCCATCAATCAGCACGCGATTGATGTAAAAATTCTGACGAACCACGAAATCCAGGCGCACGCCGCCCGGCACATCGTTCAATTCCGCGCGCAAATCCGCGTAACGGCCGGAACGAAACAGCTCGCGAAGGCTCGCGCTCTCCTTTTCCATCGAAAACGGCTGGCCAGGCTGAAGCGTCAGTTGAGCTGGATTTTGTTCCAAAACGGCGCCGGATTCGGTGACCACGCGCACGCCGACCAGCTGCGGCGGCTCACCGGAGGGATTGCTCTGCGCTGCGGCCGGGCTCGCGCAGAACCAGCAGAACGCCGCTAGCCAGACGGCGAACCGTACAAAGAGGCGTTGTTCGCTTCGCATCACTTTTCACAACAGAACCAGCGTAGCACAGCCCGGTTGCCTGTCCGGGAGCAAAATCTGAAGAAAACGCGGAACCTGACACTCGATTTCCGGGATGGGGGCGGCGGGGATATGATGGACAGTAGGACAGGCTTCAGCCTGTCCTACCAAAGAGGCCGAACCGCCCACATGGATCCAAAGACGTACGAGCGATACTCCCGGCAGATCTTATTCGGCGAAATCGGCGAAGCGGGGCAGCAGCGCCTGCTCGATTCCTCGGCCGTGATCGTGGGCTGCGGGGCGCTGGGCACGGCGCTGGCCAATCTTCTGGTGCGCGCGGGAGTGGGAAAACTGCGCATCGTGGACCGCGATTTTGTGGAGCCGTCGAACCTGCAGCGGCAAACCCTGTTCGAGGAGTCCGACGCCGCCGAGGCCCTGCCCAAGGCCGTGGCGGCGGAGCGCCGGCTGCGCGCCATCAATTCGGGCGTGTCGGTCGAGGGTGTCGTCGCGGACGTGAGCCCTAAAAATGCCGAGGAATTGTTGCGCGGATTTCCGCTCATCCTGGACGGCACGGATAATTTCGAGACGCGCTTTCTGCTGAATGACGTTGCCGTCCATCTGCATGTGCCATGGATTTACGCCGCAGTGGTGGCGAGCTACGGCGTGACGCTTACAGTGCGTCCGGAGAAAACTGCCTGCCTGGCGTGCGCGCTCGAATCCGGCGGCGCGGCCGAAGGCGAAAACGGCTCGCGCGCGCACTCGGGAGCGGAAGACACCTGCGACACCATCGGCGTGATCGGCGCCGCCGCGGGCGTGATCGCGTCGATCGAAGCGGCCGAAGCCATCAAGCTGCTCCTGGGCAAACCCGCGGGTGGGCGCCTGCTTTCGTTTGACGTGTGGACGGGACGGTTTCAATCCGTGCGCGTGGCGCGCGATCCCGCCTGCCGCGCCTGCGCGCATCATGATTTCCGCTATCTCGAAGGCGAAGCGCAGCCGCATCTGACCATGTGCGGCCGCGACTCGGTGCAAATCCACGAGCGGCGCCGCCAGCTCGATCTCGCCGCGCTCGGCAAACGCATCGCGCCCACCGTCGCCGAAGTCCGCGAGAACGGATTCCTGCTGCGCTTCCGCGTGCCGCCCTATGAGATGACCGTCTTCGCCGATGGCCGCGCCATCGTCAAGGGCACGCGCGACACCGGCGTGGCGCGTTCGCTGTATGCGCGGTATATCGGGACGTAGGTTCGAGTAGCACAGCCACTCATGGCTGTGGGGTTTTTGCATTGGCGGTTGAATCGGCGACTCGGCGCGTTCTTCAAAACCAGACAGCCAGGAGTGGCTGCGCTACCTATATCCGCACGAACCATCATGACTTAAAACCTGTTTCAGCTGCGCGTGTCAAACCTCGCAGACATCGTGCTTGGAATGCAGGCGCGTGAGGCCGCGCCCCATCGCGTTGAGATTTTTCTCGCCCATTATTTTTTCGATGCGCGGGAATACTTCGTTTTCTTCCAGGCGCACGTGATCGTGAAGAAGTTTGCCGACGCGAGCCACCTCTTCGGGTTCAATGGGACTTTTTTCGGCCAGCCGCCGCTCGAAATCCCGGACGGCCGCGCGAATCTCGGCGTGATCGGCGAGCAGGCGCACCACGCCGGCGTCCTGATCGAGCCGCGTGTGCCGCGCGTACTCCGGCAGGAGCACTTCCTCCTCCTCGCGAAAATGAACGTGCCCGGTCTTATGCCAGAACTTTACAAATTTCTCCGCCTGGCGCTGAGCAGCAGCCGCGCGCTTTCCCTCCGGCGCTTCGGCTGCGCGCCGCATCCCCAGCGCCTGAATCAGCGCGAAATGGTGGTGCTGGCTTAAGGGATGCAGGCTGGGATGGCGTTTCATGGCAAGAAAGACCGCCGAGGCTAGGAGCCGGTGCGGCCGATGGGCTGGCGCAGGGCGGCGCGGTCCAGGTTTTCGCGCAGGTTCATCAGCGTCAGGAAGGTATTGAGGATGCGGGCCTTCATTTCGTCGGCCAGCGTCAGGCCGCTGGTTGAGGCCCTGGACAGCATTTCGCCCTGCTCGGCGATGTAGCGGATGATTTCGACCTGGCGGGCATGGGGGGTCTTTCCGTAGACAGTTTCGCGCCGCATTTGGGCGCACTCTTTTTCGATCTGCATCGTGAAGTGCAGCACGCAAAGGTGCACGGAATCGAGCGCGTGGGGTACCGGGCCCTTGCATCCGTGTTCGCTGCACGCTGTCAGTGTTGGCATGGCTTGGACTAGCCCTGAATTACCAATTGTAAGCGCCAGCCGCGTCAAAAATCCAGCCCGGCACAAGGGGGTGCGCCGAATCAGACATCTGCCAGGGGGCACCTGTCCGCACACCCCGAAACGCCTTGGCGGGCATGGAGATAGCGTGCCGGGGTACAATATCCCGGCTGGGCCGGTTGTGGGCTCTACTGGGAGCCCACGCAAAAATGTATGGGCTCCACTTGGAGCCCACGTAGAAAACATGCGGGCTTTGCTTGTTTGGCCCGCCGGCAGATGAACCCGCGAGGAAGTATGGATGCGGGCTTTGAGCATTGGCCGGATCAAGGCACACTCACATTTTCTGAAATCCGAGCAGGCAGGAACTGGAGTTCCGAACCATCATGGCGAATACAATCGAAACGACCGACGAAAAAACCGGCAATCTTCACTGGGACCTCGGCATTCTGTACTCGGGCATCGCCGACCCGCGCCTGGACGCCGACCTGGCGAGCCTGAAGGACATGGCCGCGCATTTCTCGGCCAGCTATAAGGGCAAGCTGGCGGAACGGCTGGACGGCGCCATCCGCGACTACATCGAAATCGAGATGCTCAGCGGGAAGCTCGCCTCGTTTCTGTTCCTGCGCGAGACCACCGACCTGACCAACGCCGCGATCAAGGCCAGGCATGCCGCCTTTCAGCGCGAAATGAGCGCCGTGCGCGGCGAGCATCTCACCTTCTTTGAACTGGAACTGGTCCAACTGACCGACGAAACGCTGCTGGCGTCTTATGCCCATCATCCACTGGTGGCAAAGCACAAACCCTGGATCGAGCATATCCGCACTTTCAAGCCGCACTTTCTGATCGAGCCGGTTGAGGCCGCGCTCACCAAGCGCTCGCCTTTCGATTCCAGCGCGTGGGCCGATTTTTTCGACGAGGTCGAAGCCGACCTGGCGTTCACCTTCCGCGGCGAGTCCAAAAATCTTACGCAGGTGCTGCACCTGCTAAGCGAATCGAAAGACGCCGGCGAGCGCGCCGAGGCCCTGCAGTGCGTGAATGACGGCCTGGGCGGGCCGTTCGTGAAATACGCCGCGCAGACGCTGTACATGGTCGCCGGGCTCAAGGCCGTCGAGGACAAGGAGCGCGGCTACGCGCACCCCATGGACGTGCGCAACAAATCGAATCGCATTCCCGATTCCGTCGTCGCGGTGCTGCACAAGTCCGTGACCAACGTCGGCGGGCCGCTGACGCGCCGCTATTACCAGTTAAAGGCGCGGCATCTGGGGCTGCCCCTGCTTCGCTGGAGCGACCGCAACGCTCCCATGCCCTTCGCCGACACGTCGACGATTCCGTTCGATGAGGCGGCGAATATCGTTAAGACGTCGTACGAAAGTTTTAGCCCGACACTGACGGGAATAGTGAAAAGCTTTTTCGCCGACCGCCGCATTGACGTGCCGGTGGCCAAGGAGAAACGCAGCGGCGCGTTTAATTCCTCGCACGTGCTGCCGGGGGGCAAGCCGGTATCGTTCACGCTGCTGAATTATCTGGGATCGAACCGGGACGTGATGACCCTGGCGCACGAACTGGGCCACGGCGTTCACGGCATCCTCGCGGGCGAAGCGCAGGGGCCGTTGATGTTCCACGCGCCGATCGCGTACTGCGAAACGGCGTCGGTGTTCGGAGAGATGACCACGTTTACGTTCTTGAAGGACAGGCTCATGCGCTCCGGCGACAAGAGTTCGCTGCTGGCGCTGATCATGGAAAAAATCGACAGCACGATCAACACCGTGGTGCGCCAGATCGGCTTCTCGAATTTCGAGCGGCGCCTGCACGGAATGGACGCGTCGTACACGGCGTGGAGCGAACCCAAGAAACTTTCCGTCGAGGAATTGAACGCCATCTGGCTGGGAACCGCGCAGGAACTGTACGGCAAGCAAGGCGAGATTTTCTCGTACGAACATTGCGACCGCCTGTGGGCGTATGTGCCGCATTTTCACAGCCCGTTTTACGTTTACGGCTACGCCTTCGGCGAACTGCTGACGCAGAGCCTGTACGCGCAGCGCGGGCGATTGGGCGCGGCGTTCGAGCCGCTCTACCTGGACCTGCTGCGCTCCGGGTCGACGAAAAACGTTGTGGAGTTGCTCGAGCCCTTCGGCCTGGATGCGCGCAACGAGGCTTTCTGGAGGGACGGCATCCTGGGCAGCCTTGGCGCGTTGATCGAGGAAGCCGAGCAATTGTCGCGCGAGATGGGCGTGATTTAAGTTCGGGTGTGGGCTCTACTTGGAGCCCGCAGAGAATGAGTAGGACAGGCTTCAGCCTGTCCTACCAAACCCCACCTCATTGCGACGCAATGGGTATACAATGCCTCGCAAATCCCGGGCCGGAATTCTGACTACAAATGAAAGGGCGAGGTTTCCCGATGACCAAGCGTGGATTGATCCGATTTTTCCTGGCTGTGGCGATTGCGGCTTTGTTGATCACTGTGCCGGCGGGTGTCGGCGCGCAAGCCCCTCCCGCGCATAAAGCGAAAGCCCCCAGCTCGCTCCGCCTGTACATCTTCGATTGCGGCGTGCTGCACAACGCGGACATGGGCCGCTTTAATCTGAAAAACGAAGATGTCACGACCTCGGACATGTCCATGGGCTGTTACCTGATCGCGCATCCCAAAGGGAATCTGATCTGGGATACCGGCGCTGTTCCCGACGATTCCTGGAAGCCGACCGGGAAATCGGTAACCCATCACATCGCGCTTCCGGACGGCAGCACGCGCGACGCGGAACTGGGTGAGTCGCTGCGCGGGCAGTTGGCGAAAATCGGTTACGCGCCCTCCGATATCAACTACCTTGCGCTTTCGCACTACCACTACGATCACACGGCAAACGCCAACGAATTCGCCGCCGCCACCTGGCTGGCGCGCCCTCTGGATCGCGAGGCGATGTTTGGCGGAAAGGCCGCCGGCACGCTGCAGCCTTCGACGTTTTCGGCACTGGAGAAAAGTAAGACGATCCTGCTGACGACCGATGAATACGACGTGTTCGGCGACGGCAGCGTCATCCTGAAGTCCGCTCCCGGGCACACGCAGGGCCACCAGGTTGTGTACCTGAAGCTGCCCAAGACGGGCGGCGTGGTGCTTTCCGGCGATCTCTACCATTATCCGGCGGAGATGAAGCTCGATCGTGTCCCCACGTTCGAGTTCAACCAGGAGCAGACCCGCGCGAGCCGGAAGACAATCGACGCCTTCCTGAAGAAAATGAACGCGCAGCTTTGGATCCAGCACGACATTACCGGGTTCGCGAAGCTGAAGAAGTCGCCGCAATTTTATGAGTAGGCGCCGACTGAAAATTCAGGAATAGTGCTGCGGTGCGTGAGATTTCTTGCTTCCAGGCTAGAAACCCGAATCAAGAATCCTATGCATAGGGACTCATTCCGTGGAAGAGCTTCGAAAAATACTGCACTTCCTGGCTTCCCTGACGCCGCGAGAAATCGCGCTCCTTGGCGCACTTGGCACCTCCATTTCAACCTGGATAATAGGGATCCAAATGCGGCGAAAGATAAGACGTGATCTCGGAAGAAAAGCGACGGAAACCGACCTAACTTCGATCAATACCTGGATGAAAGTCGATGAGGCGGAAGAGAGAAAGATTCGCAATGATCCAGCTGAGCCCAGGTGAGGTGTCTTGATCACTGACAAGTGGGCTGCCGGATGCGCAAACTGACGCCACCTTCAGCCCTTTTGTTCCGATTCCTGAAACCCTATGCTAAACTATCCCGGCAAAGAGCAGGGATTAGTCCCCCAACTCGTTTCCTAAGAGGCGATTACCATGTCTGGGCACTCTAAGTGGGCAACCATCAAGCACAAGAAGGCGGCGACCGACGCCAAGCGCGGGCGCGCCTTCACCAAAGTGATTCGCGAAATTACGATTGCCGCGCGCGTGGGCGGCGGCGATCCGAATTCCAATCCGCGATTGCGCACCGCGATCCTGGCCGCCAAGAATGAAAACATGCCGAGCGACAACATTGAACGCGCCGTGGCGCGCGGCACAGGGACGCTCGAAGGCGAGCAGTACGAAGAAGTAAAGTTCGAGGGCTACGGCCCCGCAGGCGTGGGCATCATCATTGAGGTGGTTTCCACCAATCGCAACCGCGTGGTCAGCGAGATCCGGCACATCATGAACAAGCATGGGGGCAACCTGGCCGAAACCGGCGCGGTGGGATGGATGTTCTCGCGTAAGGGCGACATCGTGGTGGCCAAGGAAAAGGCTGACGAGGACAAGATGCTTTCGATCGTCCTCGACGCCGGCGCCGAGGATTTGCGCGACGACGGTGAGGCCTGGGAAGTGCTGACTCCGCCCGAAGCCTTTGAGCCGGTGCGCGAGGCGCTGACCAAAGCGGGCATCAATCCAGATTCGGCCGAAGTCGGCTGGGTGCCGCAAAATTACGTGAAACTGACCGGCAACCAGGCGGCGCAGATGCTGCGCCTGATGGAAGCGCTGGAAGAACACGACGACATTCAGAAGGTGTACGCCAACTTCGACATCGACGAAAAAGAAATTCAGGCCGTGATGGCCGCGGAATAGTTCCGGAACGGTTTGGTAGGACAGGCTTCAAGCCTGTCCTACTTAAAACCCCCGCACACCTCTCCTAAAAAATTGTGGCCGCGCCCCCCCTGCCGCCGTACACTCAGTGCCGTGCCGCAATCCTCCTCGATTGGCGAAAAAACGAACGGAAAATTCTTCCGCGTGCTGGGCGTCGATCCGGCCGCCGCGGGCGCGACCGGCTACGGCGTGGTGGAAAGCGACGGGCGGCGCTGCCGCATGCTGCGCTTCGGCGCGCTGCGCGCCACGCGCAAGGGGCCTGAACATTTTCCCGCGCGGCTCCGCGAAATTCACGCGATGCTTGCCGAACTGATCGAGGAATTTCAGCCGCACGGCGTCGCCGTCGAATCCGTGTTCACCGCGCTCAACATGAAAACGGCGCTCCGCTTGGCCGAGGTTCGCGGCGTGGTGCTGCTGGCCGCGGCGCAGCGGGACATTCCCGTGAGCAGCTATTCGCCCCGCGAAGTGAAGTCTTCGGTGGCGGGTTACGGGAACGCGGACAAGCAGCAGATGCAGCTGATGGTCCGCGCGCTGCTGAACATGAGCGAAACGCCCGAACCCGCCGACGCCGCCGACGCCCTGGCCGTGGCGCTGTGCCATATTCAAGCGGCGCAATTTCGCGCCCGGCTCGATGCCGGCCGGGACTCAGCCAACGATTCGCCCGCTCCCGCTCCGCGCAGCGCGCGCAGCCGCACGGACTTTTCGCGCATCTCACTGTTGCGATGACTCGGCACACGTTCTACTCCCGGCTCCTGCTCCCGCTGATTTGCGCCTTGCTGATCGTTCCGGCAATCCACGCGGCGCCGGGCGCGGCCACCGTTTCTTACCGCCGCGTATTCAAGGGCAGCACGCCGGAATTCATCGAGATCAAAATCACCGAGCCGGGCAAGGCCACGTTTGAAATTCGCCAGCTGGAAGAAGACCCCAATCCTGAACCCTTTGAAGTGGGCGCCCCGGTGCGCCAAAAAATCCTGGAGCTGGCCGCGAGCCTGAACAACTTCGATATCCCGAGCCTGGATATCCACAAAAAAATCGCAAACCTGGGCGAGAAGACGTTTCGCTACGAGCGCGACGGCGAAGTTCACCAGACCACTTTCAACTACACGCTGAGCGTCCCGGCCAACCAGTTGATGCAAATCTTTGAGGGTCTCGCCCGGCAGCAGACCGACCTGACGCTGCTGGTGCGAAACGTCAAATACGACCGCCTTGGCGTCAATGACGCGCTGATGCAATTCGAGTCAGACATGGACCACAGGCTGCTGCCGGAGCCTGAGCGTTTCCTTTCCGTCCTCGACCAGATCGCCGCGGATTCCCACTTCGTGGATATCGCCCGTACGCGGGCGCGCGCGATTGCGCAAAATATCCGCAATACCAACGGGCATTGAAGCTTCCAATTACTTATCGGATTGGATTATTCCCGCCCAATCAGGGCGCGGGATCTTAGTAGCACAGGCTTCAGCCAGTGGGGGTTAGTTGCGCGTGGACCGCTCCTGCCAGCACTAAACCCCACAGGCTGAAGCCTGTGCCACTGGACCTTCCAGGCGTCAAAGTTTTCGGAAGTGCTCAATCTGGAACATTCTCTGAGCCGCGACGGCCGATTCCCGCATCCAAGTTAATATCAGGATTGCTGGGCCAGGTGTCCATGAACAACCCTCTGCGGTTCCTGTCAGGCTTCTGCTTCGCGCTCGCCCTGGTGTCTCTGGCGGCGCCGTCCATTCGCGCCCAGGATTACGATTCCATGCGCGTGGTCCGCTTGAGCCGCGCGGAGGGGCAAGTCCAGGTATTGCACGCGGGCAGCGACGCCTGGGAAGATGCGCCGGCCAACCTGCCCTTGCAGGAGGGCGACACTTTGGCTACGCAGGACGGCTTGGCCGAAGTGGAATTCGAGAATGGCGCGACGGCTTACGTCGCGGAAAATTCCACGTTGCAATTCGCCGGCCTCGGCTTTTCCGGTGAAGGCGGCCGCGTCACCTCGCTGAATCTGACCAGTGGCGCCGCAACTTTTTACGCCAATCCCACAACCCAGGATTCTTTCCGCGTGGCTACACCCACGCTTGACGTTGCGATCGCCGAACGCGCCGAATTCCGCGCCGATGCGTTCCGCGACGGCGCGGCGGTCCAGGCGCTGCTCGGGACGGTCACGGTGAGCACCACGCGCGGGTCCACACAACTTGAAAAGGGCCAGAGCGTCGCGGTCCACGAAAACGACCTGCAGGATTTCAGCGTTGGCCGTCTCCCCGTGCCGGACGCGTTCGACCAGTGGGTCACCGAAGAGGGCGAGATCATTCGCTCCGGAAACAAAAACACGCTCAGCTATATCAACTCGCCCAACTATTACGGATTGTCGGACCTCGCCCTGTACGGCACGTGGATCAATCTCCCGGGCCTGGGAATTTCCTGGCGCCCGTTTCGAGCCGGCATCAGCTGGACGCCCTACCAAAACGGAATCTGGGTTCTCGACGCGCGTCTGGGATGGATCTGGGTGAGCAACGAACCGTGGGGATGGATGCCCTATCATTTCGGAACCTGGCAGCTTTCGCCAACGCTGGGCTGGATCTGGATTGCTGGAGGACCCGCGGGGCTGCGCCACTGGGAGCCTTCGCGCGTCAACTGGGTGCGCGCGGGAAATCAAGTGGGCTGGGTGGCGAAGAGTCCGAACGATCGAGACGGCGCTCCGGCGAACGTCGCCAACGGTGTGCACACGCGGCCGGGCCGGCCTTCGCAGGTTGCAAATGGCGGCAACGAAATTTTATCGGGGAAGGCGCTGCTGGGTGCGACGCCCGTCAAGGGGCCGCCTCCGGAATTCGCTTCCCATCCGTCCAGTATGGCGCGGCGCTCTGAAAATCCGGTCACGATTCGCCCCGCGGCGCCGATGCAGGATCCCAACTCGTCGATTGTCTTCGACCGCGGTACGCACACGTTCATCAATCGCGACGGGACGGGCGGGGCGCAAAACGACAGCAGGGCTCGCGCCGGGGCCTTGCCTCGGCCCGGTTCGCAAAATGAAATTCCGCGAGTGACGATTCCGCCTTCGGGCGCGATGGATTCACGCACCGATCGCGTGCTGCTGCCGCCCCCATATCCGGTGGCTCCTCCCGTGCGGCAGAATGCGCCGCCGAGCGAAAATCCGCCGGCGCGGCCTCCGATAGCTCCTAAGACGATGAACCCGCTCGGCTCCATGCCGCGAACCGTCGCGCCGCCCGTAATGCCCGCGCCGGTTGCGCCAGGGCAGCAAATGCGCGGGAATCCGGGGCCGGCTGTTCCGCCGCCTCCTGTTTCAAGCGCGCCGCGCCCGGTGGCTCCGCCTTCTGCGCCGCCGCAACCGCAAGCGCCGCCGCAGCACATGCAAAATCAACTTGGCTCCGCGGCGCGGCCTGCGGCTCCGCAAGGCGCTCCCGCGCCGCGCGCGCCAGCTTCTCCCACGCCAACACCCGACCCGAAGCGGTGAGCAAGCCCGCTCGTGCGCGACTCAAATCTTGAGCGCGCGAATCGGGCACCTCCGGAATTTCAATTGGGCAACATGTGTTCCGGCCAGGCTAAATGCGGTCGGGGGGGTAGCACAGCCACTCTTGGCTGTGTGGGTTTGTACCTCGCTCGGGCGCAGCCGGTTCACTTTCGGCTTCGAAACCCGCACAGCCAAGAGCGGCTGTGCCACTTCACCCAATCACAATCCCTGCGTAGCCGACGACTTCGCTCAGATCTCCGTTCACTTCTCCTGAAGTCGCGTAGCGCAACAGCTCGGCATGAGTCGCGCCGAGTTCGCGCGCCGCTGCCAGAGTGGCAACCGCCGCGCCGTAACCGCACATGGAAATTTCCTCGTTCCGCACCGTGTCATAGAGGCCGCGAGGGTCGAGCGCGAGGATGCAGTCGATCGCTTTGCGGTCCTTCACGCGCGTCACGGCGTCGCTTTCGTAATGATTCATGTCCGAACTGGCAATCAGCAGGATCGGGTCGCTCTCTGAAAGCATAACTTGCGCCAGCGCGCGGCCCAGCGATTCCAGATTTTCGTATGGCACGGAAGCAATCACGATGGGAACGAACGAAACCTGCGGCGCGAGCCGCTGCAGAATCGGCAGCTGCACTTCGAGCGAATGCTCGGCGCTGTGCGCCACGCTGTCTTCGCGCAGCAGCGGGCAGGCGCTCGCAATTTTCTCAGCCAGCTGAAAATCGATCTGTGCCAAACCCAGCGGCGTTTGCCAGGCACCCTCGGAAAGAATCGCCATCGGCGCGCCGCGCGGATAATGCCGCGGGCCGATCAGAATCACGCGCGCCGGAATTTCAATGCGCCGAAAGACTTCCGCTGCCACGGCGCCCGAGTACGTGTATCCGGCGTGCGGCACCATGCAGGCGATCGCGGAGATTTTCTGATCGTCTTTTTTTTCGCTCGAGGAAGGCGCGAGCAAGGAATCGACCGTCTCCAGCAGGCGCGCGGGTTCGCCGGGATAAAACCGGCCGGCGACAGCAGGAGGACGAATCATGAAGAGCCCCCGGGCTCGTTTGCGCGGATCAGAGAGGCTTGGAAGGTTTGCCTTTAATTTTCAAAGCGACTTCGGCGCCCTGCATGTACCAGATTTCCACTTTGTCTCCGTACTGGTAGCCGCCCTGGTCGAATAATTTCTGCATGCTGTCGCGGATTTGATCGGAGTACAAAAACGTGTGAACTTCCATACCGTTGGCCAGGCTGCGCACCTGAATGGAATTCGTGAACATGCGCACGACCTCAAAACGCGTCTTGAGCGGTTTCGTGGAGGGAGGATTGCTCTTTACGGTGATGACGGGGGTGGAAATTTCTTGGGCGCGCGCGGAAACCGCCGCCACGCCAACCGCCAGCGTGGTCAAGCACAGCAGCGCGGCTCTCATATTGCGCGTCATTTATTTCATGTCGTCGAGCGTGATTTTCAGCGACTTCAGGAAACGCAGGTCCTGCGGCGTCATTTCCAGCTTGGGGATTTCGCGTTCTTCCTGCAGGATTTCCTGGTCCACCTGAATGTGCAGGGATTCAAGGAATCGCCGGTCGTTGGAAGTGATCTTCGAGTCCTCAGCGTCGCGGCGCGCCAAGCCGATGGTGGCGTCCAGCTTCAACACGATGTCGAATCCTGCGGCGCGCACTTCGGCGATGGCTTCGGTGATGCGCGGAGATTCCGACACGGTATCATTGATCGCGTGGCCCAGCTCGCGCAGCAGTTGTTTCAGGTGATTGTCCAGTTGCACGACGCCTCCCTCAGGCAAGATGCCTCTGGCTAAATTGTATGGCGCGGGGGATTCGGAAACAAGTCCCGGCAAGGCGCAGCGGGTGTCCAATCCGCCCACGGCCCGGTTGGCGGCTGTGGAGCGGTGTGTTTTGTACTAGAATTCCAGTGTGGCCACGCAACCCATGGGACTGTTCGCGACGATGCGGCACTCGCTGCGCGTGCTGTGGCGCGCGGCGCGCGAACTGTTTCATGAGGTCACGGGTACGCTGTTTTTCCTGATCGCGGTTTCCGCGCTCACTTCCGCGTGGCGTACCTGGCATCGCGGCGCGGGACATTGGCTGGTCGGCTTGAGCGCGGGTTACGGCGTGCTGATGATCCTGTTCGGCGTTTTGTCTTTCCGCGATTCGCGGCGCGTGCGATGAGCCTGCCTTCCGAAAAGCCGGCGCGGCAGATGCCCCGTAAATCCGCTGCATCCGGCGAGCGCAAAAGCATCTTCACGACGATGGGCGGCATTCCGCTGAAAGCCGTCTACACGCAGGAAGATCTGGCGGGCGCCCGCGCCGAAGCCCCTGGCGAATCTTCGATCGGAGTCCCCGGAGAATTTCCTTACACGCGCGGCATTTATCCCACGATGTACCGTGGGCGTCTGTGGACCATGCGGCAGTACGCGGGATTCGGCACTGCGGCGCAGTCCAACGAACGCTACCGCTACTTGCTCGCGAACGGGCAATCCGGTTTGTCCGTCGCGTTTGATCTGCCCACGCAAATCGGACTTGATTCCGACCATCCGCGCTCGTCGGGGGAAGTCGGCAAAGTGGGCGTGGCGATCGATTCGCTCGAGGACATGGAGACGCTGTTTGACGGCATCCCGCTTGAACGCGTGTCCACGTCCATGACCATCAATTCGACGGCCGCGATTCTGCTGGCGCTATATGTGGCCGTGGCCAAAAAGCAGGGCGCGAACCTCGCGAAGCTTGCCGGGACCGTGCAGAACGATATTTTGAAGGAATACATCGCGCGCGGCACGTACATCTATCCGCCGCGCCCGGCCATGCGCATTGTGACCGATTTATTCGCGTGGTGCCGCACGGAATTGCCGGCGTGGAATACGATTTCGATTTCGGGGTACCACATCCGCGAGGCTGGATCGACGGCGGCGCAGGAAATAGCGTTCACGCTGGCCGACGCGATTGCCTATGTGGATGCGGCGATCGCCTCTGGCCTGGCCGTCGATGAGTTCGCTCCGCGGCTCTCGTTTTTCTTCAACGCGCACAACGATCTGCTCGAGGAGATTGCCAAGTACCGCGCCGCGCGACGCCTGTGGGCGCACCTGATGCGCGAGCGATTTGGCGCGCGCAATCCCGCTTCGCTGATGCTGCGTTTTCACGCGCAGACGGCCGGAAGTTCGCTGACCGCGCAGCAGCCGGAAAATAATATTGTACGCGTGGCAATTCAGGCGCTCGGAGCGGTGCTCGGCGGCTGCCAATCCCTGCACACCAACTCGATGGACGAAGCCCTGGCCTTGCCCACCGAGGACGCCGCGCTTCTGGCGTTGCGCACACAGCAGATCATCGCGCACGAAACCGGCGCGGCCAATACCGTCGATCCGGCCGGAGGCTCCTACGCCATCGAACAATTGACGGACGAACTGGAATCCCGCGCCCGGGACTACATCGCCAAAATCGACGCGCTCGGCGGAATGCTGCGCGCCATCGAAACCGGATACGTCCAAGGCGAAATCCAGAAGGCCGCGTACGAATACCAGCGTGCCGTCGAGGCCGGCGAGCAGATCGTGGTTGGCGTAAACCAGTTCGTTGCGGAAAAGGAGATCGCCATTCCCATTCTGCGCGTCGATCCGGACATCGAGCGGGCGCAAGTGGAGCGCGTGCGGGCAATGCGCGCGCGGCGCGAATCGGCGCGGGCCGCCGCGAAGGTCGCGGAAGTCGAGCGCCGCGCGCGTTCCGGAGAAAATCTGATGCCGGCCATCGCGGACGCGGTCGAGGCGCTCGCGACGGTCGGAGAAATTTCCGATGCCATGCGGCGCGTGTTTGGCGAGTACACCGAATCGGTGGTGTTGTGATCGAGTAGGACAGGCTTCAGCCTGTCGATCTTAGTCGCACCAAGTTCGATCGCGCGCCAACCAACCCCGACAGGCTGAAGCCTGTCCTACCTTTATGCCCATGAAGATAATTTTGGCCTCCAGCTCTCCGCGCCGCGCGGAGGTTTTGCGCGATGCGGGAATCTCGTTTGAAATCCGGGCAACGCACGTGGATGAAGCCGAGCGTCAGGGTGAGTCCGCGCAGGCCATGGTCGCGCGGCTGGCCGAGGCTAAGGCCCGTGCAGCCGGGGGACAGATCGGCGGAAGCGCGGGCAATTGCATTGTCGTCGGCGCGGATACAACGGTGGAGTTGGAAGGCGAAATACTAGGCAAGCCCCGCGACGCCGCGCACGCGCGTGAAATGCTGACCGCGCTGAGCGAGCGCACGCATCGAGTGCTTACGGGAATTTTCCTGCTGCGGTTGCCGGACAGCGCCACGCGCGCCGCCGTCGAAACCACGTCGGTGACGTTCGTTCCGCTCCAGCGCGGCGAAATCGATGCCTACGTGGCGGGCGGCGAGCCGATGGACAAGGCCGGCGCATATGGAATTCAGGGGGTTGCCGGGCGATACATTTCCAGAATCGATGGGTGCTATTTCAACGTGGTGGGATTGCCTCTGGCGCGGCTCTACACACTGCTTCGCGAGCTTGGGTGGATGGACCAGGAATAACCGATAAGCAAGAAGGGCAGCCCGGTGGGCCGCCCTTATGTCTTATTTTTTAGCCGGGCAAATTTCGGAAGAACTACTTCTTTTCCTCGGCCGCCGGAGCTGAGGTGGGTGCAGCGGGAGGAGACACTTGCGTTGTCTGCGCCGGAGGTTGTCCCGCGCCGTGCATGCCTTCCTTGAAACTGCGGATCCCTTCACCCAGGCCGCGCATCACTTCCGGGATCTTCTTGCCACCGAACAATAGCACTACGATGGCCAACACAACCAGCCAATGAAATGGGCTGAACTCTCCCATAATGTACCTGCCTTTTGAGTCGAATCCCGCTGAAATAACGGGCACTTCCATGGACTCAATAGCGAAAGTATACCACGTTCGCCCTTCGGTTTCCGCTAGTCAGAAATCCGCACGGTGGCGGAAATTAGATTGGTAGGACAGGCAAGAGTGCCTGTCCTACTAAAAGCCTCTAACGCATGGATTGCCGTATTTCATACTTAAGGAAAGAATCGGTGAAACCCTAAGGAAGAGCCGACGCAATTTCCTCCAGGATGGCCCGCGCCGCGGCTTCCGGATCGGGTGCCGCCGTAATTGGCCGGCCGACCACCACATAATCCGCGCCATTGCGAATCGCCTGGCCCGGGGTCGCAATACGCGCTTGATCGTCTTTCGGGCGCTTGGCCGCACGGCCTGTACTGCCGTCAACCGACGGCCGTACGCCGGGAACCACGATCAGGAAATCCTTGCCGCAAGCTCGGCGAATCGCCCTGGCTTCCTGGGGCGAAGCCACAACACCGTCCAAGCCGGACTTCTTCGCGAGCCGTGCAAGGGCGACTACTCGCCTGGAAGCGGGCCCTGCGATTCCCACATTCTTCAGCGCCGCGTTGTCCATGCTAGTGAGTATGGTCACGCCAATGACGCGCGGACGTTGCGCTGGGGGAATCTTTGAAGCGTCCCGCACACTGGCCGCGGCGCGCATCATTTCCATCCCGCCGAGCGTGTGAATATTCAGCAAGCGCACCCCGGGCAAGGAGAAGGCACTGGCCACAGCCCCGGTGACGGTATTGGGAATGTCATGGAATTTCAGGTCTAGAAAGATTTCCGGCCCCAGCTGGCGTATTTTCTCCAGTGCGGCAGGGCCGGCAGCGGTGAATAACTGTATATTTATCTTAAACATGCCAACCAAGGGGGCCAACGTTTGGGAAATTTCAAAAGCGGGTTCCAAAGAGGGGTAATCGAGTGCAACGATCAGTTTTTGCCGGGCTTTTTCCATCAGGGACGTTTCGGCACCTCCAGAAGCTCGATCTTCACGCGTGTAACGCCTCGGTCCTGCATGCCCAGGCGGCAGGCTACCAGATAGGAGAGGTCCAGTTCCCGGTCGTCAATGAATGGCCCGCGGTCGTTGATCCTTACCAGTTGGGCCGCGTGTGTCCTGGGGTTCGAGACGCGGATCAAGGAGCCAAAGGGAAGGTTGGGGCTGGCGCCGGTGGACGCATACATGTCGTATTTCTCGCCGCTGGCGGTCTTGCGTCCCTGAAACTTGGCGCCGTACCAGGTAGCCTTGCCGGACCAGGTTCGCATCGGTTTAAGAGGCTGGCTGGTATGGGCGACCAGAGGAGCTTCCAAGCCCTGAGCCACCAGGAACATCAATGGCAACCAGCGGAGGGCGGCCCAAATCATGAAAAGTCGCCTGCGCATATTGTCCCCCCTGAGGACCGGTAACATGTAAAGCGTAGCACGAGCCCTGGCCCTATTCAAGAACAATCGACCTGTAACGACGCTGTTAAACTACTGATATCATTTATCTTACACTTTCCACAGGCGATTTCCAAGGCTTCTACCAGCCTCTGGCACGCATCCGGGCGCGCAAAGTTGGCGGTTCCGACCTGCACGGCCCTGGCGCCGACTATCAAGTATTCCATTACATCTTCGGGCGTTTCGACCCCGCCCAGCCCGACGATGGGGATCTTGACGGCGCGGCTGGCTTCATACACCAGACGAATGGTAATCGGCTTGATCGCCGGGCCCGAAAGGCCTCCGGTTACCCTGCCAATCCTTGATTTGCGGGTCTGGATATCCACGCTCATGGCCTGGTATGTGTTTGCCACCGTGAGGGCGTCAGCGCCGGCATTCTCTGCTGCCCGTGCGATCAAGGCGATATCTGTCACATTCGGCGAGAGTTTGACCCAAAGCGGGCGGCGGGCGGCGCGGCGGGCGGCGCCTACCACTTCCGAAACCATTTGGGGGTCGCTCCCGAATTGCAGGCCGCCGTGAGCCGTGTTCGGGCAGGAGATATTCAACTCGTACCCGGCCAGGCCTTCCGCTTCCTCCAGAATCCGGATCACGCCAACATATTCTTCAACCGAGTACCCAAACACGTTTGCGATGACATGGGTGCGATAGGCCCGCAGCGCCGGGAGTTTTTCCGCCACAAAGGCGCGGACGCCGATATTTTGCAGGCCGACGGCGTTGAGCATCCCGGAGGGAGTTTCGCACAGGCGGGGAGCGGCGGCGCCCGCCATGGGCTCAAGCGAAAGCCCCTTGACGACAATTCCGCCGAGGCGGTTGAGATCGAGCAGGTGAGCGAATTCGACGCCATACCCGAACGTGCCGCTGGCCGCAATTACAGGGTTGGAGAGGCGCAGAGCGCCGACTTCGACGGAGAGATCGACTGCGGCCGAAACGGTCACGGCGGGGATTTTAGCACGCGCGTGCGATCGCCGGCGCCGTGACTGTGGAAAAACCTGCCCGGTCAGGCAGGAATCGCGCATAACACGCTTCGGGACGGGCATTCTGTGTGCTAGCATGTTCGACCGATGAAAGTCGTGGAAAGAAATCAATTGATGACCGCGACCGAGATCGATCGCACGGTGCAGCGGCTGGCGCACGAAATCGTTGAAAAGAGCGGCGGGACCGCGAATCTGGCGCTGATCGGAATCCGGCGGCGCGGCGTGCCGCTGGCAGCGCGCATCGCAAAGGCCATGCGCGGAATCGACGGCGTCGACGTTCCCGTGGGAACGCTGGACATCACGCTCTACCGCGACGATCTTTCAAAAGTAGCCGCGCAACCCGTGCTGCAATCCAGCGACATTCCGTTTTCCACCGATGACAAGGACCTAGTGGTGGTTGACGACGTGCTGTATACCGGGCGGACCATTCGCGCGGCCATGAACGGATTGTTCGATCTGGGACGGCCAAAACGCATCCGCCTGTGTGTGCTGATCGATCGCGGGCACCGCGAGCTTCCCGTGGAGGCCACGTTCATCGGCCGCACGGTGCAGACCAGCGACATGGAAATCATCGAAGTCCGCCTGAATGAGATTGACGGGGAAGAGCGCGTGATGCTGGTCGAGCGCGTTCCCTGAACCCGGCGGGAGGATGATGGCGCCGGGTGAATTTCCGAGGACAGTTGTGTCATTTCGCTTCGGCCACATGCTCGGTATAGAACCGCTCAGCGCCGAAGAAATCGTATTTTTACTCGACCAATCAAAACCCTTCCAGGAAATCCAGCGCCACCCGCTGAAAAAACTGGCCACGCTGCGCGGAAAGACCGTGGCGCTGGCGTTTTTCGAGCCTTCGACGCGGACGCGCATCAGCTTTGCGACGGCGGCGTCGCGGCTGGGCGCGGACCAGATGAACCTGCAGGCAGAATCCTCGAGCCTGAAGAAAGGGGAGTCGCTGCTGGACACGGTGCGGACGCTGGACGCGATGCGGCCGGATTGTATCGTGATACGACATAGTTCCTCCGGCGCCCCCGAATTCGTGACAAAATACCTCCCGCTGCCGGTGATCAACGCCGGGGACGGCACCCACGAGCATCCCTCGCAGGCGCTGCTCGATGCACTGACCATTCGCGACCGCCTCGGCGCGCTGGAAGGGCTGAACGTCACGATTCTCGGCGACATCCTGCATAGCCGCGTGGCGCGCTCGAATATTCATCTGCTATCGAAATTCGGATGCCGGTTTACGCTGTGCGGCCCGGCGATGTGGCTGCCGCGGGAACTGGAATGCCTTGGCCGCGCGGGAACTTCCATTCGGCGGGTGACGCGAATTGCGGAAGCCCTGGAAGGCGCGGACGTGGTGTTGACGCTGCGCGTGCAGCAGGAACGGCTGCACGAGCCGTCGCTTTCGATCGACGAATACGTGCTCCAATACCAACTGACGCCGGAGCGTTTGCGAATTGCCAAGCCCGGCGCGCTGGTGCTGCATCCCGGTCCCATGATTCGCGGCCTGGAAATCGATCCCGCGGTGGCCGACGGGCCGCAATCGTGCGTGCTCGAGCAAGTGACCAACGGGCTGGCCGTGCGCATGGCGCTGCTGTTCCTGATGATCGGCGCAGCCGCGGATACGCCCCCGGAAAAGGAATCCTCTCATGCTGCTGATTAGCAATGGACGCGTGCTCAATCCCGCCAGCGGTTCGGATGCGCAGCGCGATATTCTGCTGGACGGAGATCGCATCGTCGGGCTCGCACCTCACGGACAACTTGCGGACCAGGCCCGGGGCGCCGAGATTTTCGACGCCAAGGGATTGATCGTCGCTCCTGGATTTATCGATTTGCACTGCCATCTGCGCGAGCCGGGCGGCGAATCCTCAGAAACGATTGAGACGGGAACGCGCGCGGCGGCCCACGGGGGATTCACGGCCGTGTGCCCGATGCCGAATACGCGGCCGGTGAACGACAACGCGTCGCTGACGCGGTCGATCGTGGAGCGCGCGGCCGCCGTATCGCCTGTGCGCGTGTGGCCCATCGGAGCGGCGTCGATCGGGAGCAAGGGCGAAGCGCTTGCGGAAATCGCGGCGATGAAGCAGGCCGGGATCGTAGCGGTGTCCGATGACGGACATCCGATCGCAAATGCGAAATTGCTTCGCTCAGTGATGGACTATTGCCGCGAGCTGGGCTTGCCGGTGATCGATCATTGCGAGGATAGTTCGCTGTTTGCCGGAGCGGTAATGCGCGAGGGAAAACAGTCGGTGCGCCTGGGGTTGCGCGGGATGCCGGCGGCCACCGAATCGCTGTGCGTGGCGCGGGACGTGCAAGTGGGCGAGCTCACGCGCTGCCGGCTGCACATCGCGCATCTTTCGGCGCGAGCATCGCTGGACCTGGTGCGCGCGGCGAAAGCGAGAGGCCTTCCAGTGACGTGCGAAGTGACTCCGCACCATTTCACGCTGATCGACGAGGACGTGGAGTACGATTCACGCTACAAAATGAATCCGCCGCTGGCTTCGCGCGAAGACCGCGAAGCGCTCATCGCCGGACTAGCCGACGGCGCGGTGGACGCGATCGCCACCGACCACGCGCCGCATGAACCCGCGCTCAAGGACGTGGAATTCGACAAGGCGCCGTTCGGGATCACCGGATTCGAGACGGCGATCGGGCTGGGCCTGGAATTGGTGCATGCGGGAAAGATTTCGCTGATGCGAATGGTCGAGCTGTTCACGTCCGGCCCGGCGCGCGTGCTGGGGATCGAGCGGCGCATCGCGGAAAATGAGCCGGGCGACCTGACGATTTTTTCCACCGAACACAAATGGACATTCCGCGCGGAGGAATCGGCCAGCAAGTCGCGCAATTCACCATTTGACGGGCGCGAATTCCGCGGCGCGCCCATGGCGACAGTCGTCGCCGGCCGCATTGTCTACCAAAGATAAATCAGCCACAGAGGCCCAGAGTCACAGAGCAGAAAAGAAATCCTTTGCTTTTCTCTGTGTCTCCGTGCCTCTGTGGCAATTTTGTTTTAGTGCGCGCCGGGCTCGGCGGCGGGGTGCATGCCGTGTTGCGGGACTTCGTGGACGCCGCGCGCGGGGGGTTCCTGGTGGACGCGGTAAAAATGATCGAGGGGGCCGGGGCCCTTGCCGATGGAAAAACCTTTTTCGATGGCCTTGGTGACGTAAGCTTTCGCGAGCAAGACGGCTTCGCGCAGGGGACGCCCGCAAGCAAGCTGCGCTGCAATGGCCGAGGCGAATGTGCATCCGGAGCCGTGCGTGTTTTCACTCTTGAGGTGTTCGCCGCCGAGGGTCAGCATTTCGGCGCCGTCAAACAGGACATCGATGGCCTTGTCCATGTGGCCGCCCTTGACGACCACGGCGCGGGCGCCGCGCTCGACGATTTTGCGGGCGGCGGCTTCCATCGAGGCATGATCCTTGATGGCCATGCCGGAAAGTATTTCGGCTTCGGCGATATTCGGCGTGACGACCGTCGCGCGCTTCATTAATTCCTCGATGATATATTTAATTCCGCCCGCGTCGACCAGGTCCTTGTCGCCGGAACTGGATTTCATTACTGGGTCGAGGACAACATTAGCGACGCCGGCGCGATCCAGAAATTCCGCGACGACCACGGCGTTGCCGCGATGGCCCAACATGCCGATCTTGATGGCCGAAATTTTAAGGTCATCCAGCAGCGTGTCGAGTTGCTCGCGCAATTCCGCCGCGGGAGTATCGTGCACGGATTTCACGCCCTGCGTGGACTGCACGGTGATCGCGGTGATCGCGGCTACTCCGTAACAATTGTGCGCGGAAAATGTTTTCAGGTCCGCGGCCACACCGGCGCCGGCGGAGGGATCAAAACCCGCGATCGAGAGAACGATCGGCGGGGCAGGGATAAGATGATTGGACAATTCTTCGCGCCCTCCGGGCCGGAACACGCCTAAAGAAAAATGGGCCGGCTGCGCGAAGCGACCGCGCGAGCCGGCAAGTCGAAATGTACGCGCGTCACACTCCGCGCGCAATACAATTTTTTAATTAAGGGTTGCCGGCACAGAACTATTTTGGCGGGGCGTGGAATTAGAAATCGCTAGTTTCAGCTACGGAAACATTCCGCGGACGTTGGTGGCTTCGGCGACGCGGCCCACGGCGAGAATATAGGCGGCCGCGCGCGGGTAGACGTGATACTTGCGCATGGATTCGTAGACGTCGTTGAACGCGCGCCGCATCACGAATTCGAGTTTGGAGTTTACTTCCTGCACCTGCCAGAAAAATCCCTGCAGGTCCTGCGCCCACTCGAAATAGCTGACGGTCACGCCGCCGGCGTTGGCCAGAATGTCCGGCACGACGAAGACGCCCTTGCGCGAGAGAATTTCATCGGCGTGGGGCGTGGTGGGTCCATTGGCGGCTTCGGCCACGATTTTGGCCTTGATCTGTTCGGCGTTATGCAGGGTGATGACGTTTTCCATGGCCGCGGGAACCAGGATGTCGCATTTCAGCGCGAGCAGTTCATCGTTGGACATGCGCGAAGCTCCGGGCATGCCCACGACGGTGCCGGCGCGTTCCTTGTAACGCAGCGCGCGCAGCGGATCGATGCCGCGGGGGTTGTGGACGCCGCCGCGGGAATCACTGATGGCCACGATCTTCGCTTTTTTCTCGGCGAACAGGCGCGCCACAGCCGAGCCCACATTGCCGAATCCCTGGATCGCGACAGTCGCGCCGCGCAGGGAAAGTTTTTTCACTTTGCAGGCTTCTTCGACCACGAACAGGACGCCGCGCCCGGTGGCGTCGGTGCGGCCTTCGGAGCCGCCGATCGATACGGGCTTGCCGGTAACGACGCCGGGGGAGGCGTGGCCCACGGTCATGGAGTAGGTGTCCATGATCCAGGCCATCGTTTGCGAGTCGGTGTAGACGTCCGGCGCGGGGATATCCACCTCAGGGCCGATGATGGGCTGAATTTCGGCAGCGTAGCGGCGCGTCATTCGCTCCAGCTCGCCCTTGGACATGCGCTTGGGATCGCAAATAATTCCGCCCTTTGCGCCGCCGTACGGCAGATTCACGGTGGCCGTCTTCCAGGTCATCCACGCGGCCAGGGCTTTCACTTCATCGAGCGTGACGTTGGGGTGGTAGCGAAGGCCACCCTTGGCCGGGCCGCGCGCCATGTTGTGCTGCACGCGAAATCCGGTAAAAACTTTGACAGTGCCGTTATCCAGCTTTACGGGAACGGCAACTTCCATGACGCGCTTGGGGGTGCGCAGGATCTGGCGCAGGCCGGGATCGAGCTTCAGGTATTCCGCGGCCATGTCAAACTGGATCTGGGCGATGCGGAACGGGTTCAGATCTTCGCGCGGAGCCATCCGCGGGAGAACAGGTTGGGGAACCGCTTTCACCACGGTCGCCATGGACGATTCGCTCCTTGAGATTCACAACTCCGGGATTGCCGCGCGCTCTCCCGGGACTGCCAATGGCCCAAAAAATCTGAAAGATTTACCAGGATGCCCCGTGCGCGGTTGCTGATCGCGCCATAAACCGAGTGTAGTCAACCGGGAAAAGCGGTGTCAACCAAAGAACAGGGATATTTTGGGCGGAGATGCTCGGGAAACACGGGAGAGGGGCTGGCGGGGAGGAGTTATAGCCATAAATATATAATAATAAGGAACTTATGATGCGGCAGGGCCTTCATTCCCCGGTTAGACCAGAAAGCTAAGACTCGTGAGGTTGGCTGGCCCCTTTCCTGTGATCGTGGGCCGTCTTCTAGCCCTCAGGACAAGGCCATTCTGGGACATTCGGGGATGCGGTTCGGCTGTAGGGGCATCCGCCGCGGCGGACCGTGCCCCTGCTGTGTCATCGACGGACGAGACTTATTTTGAGAAAGTCGCTTGCAAGCCGGTCTGAAAAGAGCAAGGAATCTCTTTGGCGTTCAACCGAAGAGGGATTCCTCACTTCGTTCGGAATGACAACGCTCTTGTTTGGTTTAGCAAGCCGTCAAGGCAGCTGGGGGATGCGATCGGCGCCCATGTAGGTTCGCAGGGCGTCCGGGATCACCACGGAGCCGTCGGACTGCTGGTAGTTCTCGACAATGGCGAGCCAGGTGCGGCCCACGGCCAAGCCGGAACCGTTCAGCGTGTGCACGAATTCGCTTTTGCCGCCCTTGGATTTGAAACGGATGCCGGAGCGGCGCGCCTGAAACGCTTCGGTGTTCGAGCAGGAGGAAATTTCCATGAACTCGTTGGCCGAGGGGAGCCACACTTCGATGTCATACGTTTTCGAGGAGGCGAAACCCATGTCTCCGGTGCACAGCTGCATGACGCGGTAGTGCAGGCCGAGTTTCTGCAGGAGAAGTTCGGCGCTGGCGACCAGCGATTCCAGTTCCTCGTAACTGCTTTCCGGGCGCGTGAACTTGAACATCTCGACTTTCTGGAATTGGTGCTGGCGCTTGAGGCCGCGCGTGTCTTTTCCGGCGGCTCCGGCTTCGGAGCGGAAACAGGCGGTCCAGGCGCAAAGCTTGATGGGCAGCGTTTCGGCGTCGAGCGTTTCCTCGCGATGCAGGCTGGTGAGCTCGACTTCGGACGTGGGCGTGAGCCACAAATCGGTGCCTTCCAGGTGGAACATGTCCGCGGCGAATTTCGGCAGCTGGCCCACGCCGGTGAGCGCCGCAGTGTTGACCAGGAAGGGCGGGAGAATTTCCGTGAAGCCGTTTGCGGCGTGCGTATCGAGAAAAAATGACGCCAGGGCGCGCTCCATGCGCGCGCCCAGGCCGCGGTAGACCGCGAAACGCGTGCCGGCAATTTTCGCGGCGCGCTGGAAGTCGATGATCCCGGCGCCTTCGGCGATTTCCCAATGCGGGCGCGGCTTGAAATCGAATTTTGGAGGCGCGCCCCAGCGGCGGACCTCGACGTTAGCCGAGGCGTCGTGTCCCACCGGCACGGAACTGTGCGGGCGGTTGGGAACGGTGAGCATGAAATCCGCAAGCCGCGCGTCCAGGACCGTGGTGCGCTCATCGGCCATTTTGATTTCGTCCGAGACGCGCTTCATTTGCGACAGCAGGTCCGAGGCGTCCTCGCCGGCTCGCTTGCGGCGCGCGATTTCCTCGCCGGCCTTGTTGCGCTCGGCCTTCAGGCGCTCGGCGGCGGTGATGCGCTCGCGGCGCTCCTGATCGAGGGCGCGGAAGGCGGCAAAATCGATGGCCACGCCGCGGTTTTTCGCCATTTGCTCGAATTCGTCCAGATGTTCGCGAAAATATCCAAGATCATGCATGTGGGTAGAATAGCGTAAGAAGAAGTCGAGAGTCGACAGTTGAGAGTTGGGAGTCGAAATCGACCTCACAAACCTCGATGCATGGGGATGGTGAGAACACTTGCCCAATAAATCTTCCGAATATGAATGCTGTCGGCGTTTTCCGGCGCTGTAAGCGCCGAGGTCTGCCAGCCCGGGGCAACGCCCCGGGATTCGCGATTGGCAAATCGCGCCGCGCCCTGAAGGGGCGCGAGGATTCCTTCCGCCCTTTCAGGGCGGACTCTCCAGCGTGGGCGCAATCCCCGGGGCGTTGCCCCGGGCTAGTCACCTCCGCGCCGTTGGCGCGGAAAGCGGCTCATCGTTATAGGTGTTCTTGGAGCCAAAATCGTCCAGGCTCGCCATCCGCTGGGCGCGTTGCGGAAATTTCGTTCGCAAGTTACTACTTTTCCGGCAGCGCGAAGACGAACAGAGTGGACGCGGGCTGCAGGATATTTGCATTGGGGTAATACTTCGAGAGACGCCCCTCGGTTTCCGAGCCGCCGCCGGAACCGATGGCGATGTACTGCCGGCCGTTCACCGAGTAGCTGACCGCGGCGGAAGCGATGCGGCCTCCGGTGTTGAAGGACCAGAGTTTCTGGCCGGTGCGGGCGTCCAGAGCGAAGACGTCGCCGTCCAGATCGCCGCCAATGATCAGGTCGCCGGCGGTGGCCAGCAGGGACGACATGTTGTAGTAGCGGGTGTTAAAGGTCCATTGCTTCTTGCCCGTCGCTGGATCGTAGGCGCTGATGTTGGGCGGAACTTTTGGATTGAGCTCGTCGCCCTTATCGCCGCCATTGATGAAGTGGCTGCAGAGTTCAAAGTCGGACGTGTACCACAAACCGGTGCGCGGGCTGTACGCCGAGTGCTGGATGCCGCGGCCGCCGGTATGAATGCTGGGGCAGACCAGATAATCTTTTTGATCCTTGGGAACGATGGGGTCGATGGGATTTCCCTTTTCGTCTATGCCCTTGTTCCAGTTGGGAGAGGAGTATGGAAACGAATGGAGGAACTTTCCGGTTTCGCGGTCGTAGACGTAAGTGAAACCGTTCTTGGTGGGATGGATGATCACCTGGCGCTTGTGCCCGGCGACGTCCATATCCACGATGATGGGCTCGGCGGCCGAATCGTAATCATAGAGATCGTGGGGAGTTTCCTGGAAAAACCATTTCATTTTTCCGGTGTCCACGTCGAGCGCGAGCAGCGAAGCGGTATAGAGATTAGGGCCGGGGCGCAGCTTTCCGTCGATCGGCGTGGGATCGCCCGTGCCGTAATAGAGCAAATTCATTTCCGCGTCGTAGGTGCCGGTGAACCAGGTTCCGCCGCCGCCGGTCTTCCAGTAATTGTCCTCGGCGCCGGCCCAGGTTTCCGCGCCGGGTTCGCCGGGAGCGGGGATCACTTCAAAGTGCCAGACCAGCGCGCCGGATTTAGCGTCATAGGCGTTGATGTGGCCGCGCAGCGCCTGATAGCCCGAGCCGGCGTTTCCGATGAACACTTTTCCCTTCACGTAGAGCGGGGCCTCGGTGATGCGGCACTCGCATTCGGAATTTTCCTCGATGTGAATGTTCCAGACTTCCGCGCCGGTCTTGGCGTCGAGCGCGACCAGATGATTATCTTGCGTGCCCATGTAAATGCGGCCGTCGCCGTAGGCCAGGCCGCGCGCGCCACGGATGCTGAAGGTTTTTACTTCCGGCCATTTATATTCGTAGGTCCAGAGCGTGCGGCCCGTGGCGGCGTCGATGGCGTAGACGTTGTTCTGCATTCCCTCCAGGAATAGGACGCCGTCAACGACCAGCGGAGTGGCTTCGAGGCCGGGGCGGAGTCCAGCGGTGCCCGTGGGAAAGCCCGCGGCGAATGTCCAGACCGGGGCGATGCGTTTCACATTTTCGCGCGTGATCTGGTTCAGTGGGCTGTAGCTCCATCCTTTGTAATTGCCGTAGAAGGTGAGCCAGTTCTGCGGCTCTTTGTCGGCGTGTTCGATGCGCGTGGTGGTGGCATCTTGTGCGCGGGCGGCGCCTGCTGCGCCTAGAATTACGCAGAGCAGATAAAGGGTGGCGTGCCTGCCAAGATTGAGAAACTTTGTTGCGCGTCTGCCTGGCCGATTCATGTTTGCTCTCCGTGGCTGGTAAAAATTATCATCTCGTGCTGCGATTGTAGGGGCACGGTCCGCCGCGGCGGATGCCCCTGCGGATCACCGTTGCAATTTGGAAATGCGCACTTCCGTGTCACAAACGCGGGTCACTTGGCCGGCGTGGCCGCGGGCGGCTTGGCGATTTCTCTTTCCTCGTGCAGGACGCGCAACCAGGCCCCGTTCTGCTTCACCCAGACGTCGGAGAAATTACTCTCGCGCGGGGTGACTTTGCCGTTGCGTTCCAGAACGCCGTTGGCGTGGTAGGTAACGACCGCGACGTTTCCGTTGTCATACACGCGGAAGTGGTGGCCGTCCTGCTTCATCGAATGCATCTTGAAGAAGCCGGGTTTCAGGCCGTCCTCCACCTGCGCCTTGGTGGGAGTGCTGCCGTCAATATTGGTTTGCGCGATGTCCCCGGCGTCGTACTTCACGATCCAATCGACCGGCTCTGAGCCGCCGCGGAGCAGGCCGGCTAACTTGTCGTCCTCGATCGCCATGATTTCCTTTTTCACGGCTTCGGCTTTTTCCTTGCTCACCGTCTGCGCCGGAACGGATCCGGCCAGCGATCCCGCCAGCAACATTGCCATCAGAAGTTTTCGCACTGCGTGAGTTCTCCGTATGAAGATTAAGTGCCGCGACAATATAAATACACTTATACACCCGGCGCTGCTGTGAGCGAATTGAAATGCGGGGGCAGGCGAGAGTTGACTGTTGAGAGTCGGGAGTCATAAGCCCGGCATACGGGCGAGCCGCGGGGCCCGCCATTACTCTTTACTCTCAACTCTCGACTCTCGACTCCCGGCATTTTTTGCCTGTGCTAGCATTTCCAGAGAGCAAAAATGGCAAACCTGGTCCAGTCCGAGGAAATTTTCGCCAAGGGTGCGCGTCGCGGCCCGGAACAATTTCAATTTGTGCGCTACCGCGTGGAAGGCCATGTCGCGCGGCTCACGCTGCATCATCCCGAACACAATTTATTGAATGAAACCATGTTGCGCGAGCTGGCCGACGGCGTTAGCAGGCTTGCCGAGACCAGCGCGGTGAAGCTGATCGTCCTGGACGCGGCGGGAAAAGTATTTTCCGGCGGCGTGGACATCGGCGAGTACACAGCCGAGCGCGCATTCTCGATGCTGGACGCGTTTCACTCCGCGTGCATTGCCATGGTGGAAGCTCCGCAACCGGTCCTGGTGGTGGTGGACGGCCCGGCGATCGGAGGAGGAGCGGAGCTGGTGGCGTACGGCGATCTGGTTATCGCGACGCCGCGGGCGCGTTTCGCGCTGCCGGAAATCACCATCGGAATGTTTCCGCCGCTGGCTTCCACGATGTTTCCGCATATCATCGGCCCGAAACGCGCCCTGGAACTGATCCTGACCGGCGAAGCGATTACCGCCGAACGCGCGCGCGACCTGGGCCTGGTGAACCGCCTGGTTCCCGAGGCGCAACTGCAGGCCGCCGTGAACGAACTGATCGGCAAGATCAGCGCACAGTCCGGCGCGGTTCTGGGCATGGCCAAGAAGGCGGTGATCGCCGGAATGGGAATGTCCCTGCGCGACGCGCTGCGCAATTCCATGAGCATTTTCCTCAATGAACTGTACCGCCTCGAAGATTCGCAGGAAGGCCTGCGCGCCCTACTTGAAAAACGCAAGCCACAGTGGAAGAATCGGTAGAATGGCTTTCCGCGCACCCCGCCGCGCGAATTGCCGGGCGCGGGTTCTACTGAGGACCCGCCGGAAGTTGGCATGGACGACCCGAATTTCAATCCCGATGCACGCCCATCCGAACAAGCGCCGGAACTCGACAGCGAGCCGCTGAAATTGTCCGCGGGCGAACCGCCGGCGGGCCAAGCTCCCGTTTGGGAATCGGCGCCACTGGAAGTTCGGACCGCCGATGATCCAGCGGATGTGGAGTCCCGCCGGCGCAGTTTTCTGCACAATCTTTTCCTGCTGCTTTCGCTGACGCTGGCCGCATTTATTTTGACCGCGTGGATCCTGGTGCGCGTGGATGCGCCGTTCGGGGCGTTTTCCACGGGGCCGCAGGAGGTGGTGCAGGCGCAGCTTCTGGCGCTGGATCGCGGCCAGTTGCGGCCGGCGTATGACATGTTTTCCTCGCGGTATCGGGGGCAGGTTTCGTTCGAGGTGTGGCACGAACTGATCGTCACGCACTGGCGGATGTTCCACGGCGAAGTGCTGCGTTCGGAGGAGCCGGCGAAATCCGGGCCGGGAGTTTCGCTGGAGATTTATTTGCGCGGGGCCGACGACAAGGATTACCGCGCGCGCTTTCTGCTGATTCGCACGGACGGCCGCTGGTGGATCGACGACGTGCACTGGGCAGTGGAACCGGACCGCGGCGAATTTTCGCGCACGTAATTGTTCGGCAGGATCTTCGCTCCGGCGTAGGCGTTTCCAATTCCTTTTTCCGTGGGATAGGCTCCGGCTTGTCGGATTTGTTTTTCCCCGCAAGAAACGAAACCAGACAGGCTGAAGCCTGTCCTACTAAAAGCGCGACGCAGACTTCGGGAGTCCCCCTTCACGCGGTGTCTCTTCCAATTTTGATAGAATGTCTGGGTTGCGCGGGGCGAAGCGAGACGCTTCGCGCCAACAGGGGATGCCGCGGATATGCCAGAAGCCACGCTCCAGAAAAGCGCCGACGACGAACGAATATTTGAAGGCTACCGGCGCTGGGGTTATCTCGCGGCGAACCTCGATCCCCTCGGATTTTTGGCTCCGTATCATCATCCCGAATTGATTACGGAAGGCGCGGCTGCGGCCGCGGCCGGCAAATTCTACTGCGGCGCGATCGGCGCGGAATTTGTGCACATCGACGACACCATGCGCCGCAGGTGGATCGCGGAGCGCCTTGAATCGGAAGCGCCGCAGCCCGATCGCGCGTTCCTGCTGGAACGGCTGATCCGCGCCGATCTTTTTGAGCAGGTACTGCAGGCGCGCTATCTGGGCAGCAAACGATTCTCGCTCGAGGGCGTCACGGCGCTGATTCCGCTGCTCGACTGCGTGCTTGCCGAAGCGGCGCGCGCCGGCGGCGAACAAATCATGCTGGGCATGAGCCATCGCGGGAGACTGAACGTGATGGCGCACATCGCGGGACAGCGCGAGGCCGATATTTTCGCGGGCTTTGAGGACGTGGACCCGCGCAGCGTCCTCGGCAGCGGCGACGTGAAATATCACGTCGGCGCGACCGGAACCTACCGCACGCCCGACGGCCGCAAACTCAGCGTGCATCTGGCGTCCAACCCAAGCCACCTCGAAGCCGTCGATCCCGTAGTCATCGGCCGGGCGCGGGCGAAACAAGCGCGCATCGGAGACGACACACGGTTCAAAAAAGTCCTTCCGATTGTCCTGCACGGAGACGCCGCGTTTGCGGGCCAGGGCGTGTGGGCGGAAACGATCAATCTTGCCGAAGTCAGGGCCTATTCGGTGGGCGGCGCAATTCATGTGATCGTCAACAACCTGCTCGGGTTCACGACCGAACCCCACGACCTGCATTCCTCGCGTTTCGCTTCGTCGCTCGCCAAGCGGCAGGCGGTTCCCATCTTCCACGTGAACGGAGAAGACCCGGAAGCGGTGGTCCGCGCCGGGCAAATCGCGGTCGAGTACCGGAACACTTTCGGAAGCGACGTGGTGGTCGACGTCATCGGCTACCGGCGGCACGGCCACAGCGAAGTGGACGATCCGACCATCACGCAGCCGCGCCTGTACGCGAAAATCAAGGATCACCCGCCGCTGTGGCAGATTTACGCCAATCGGATCGGCGTGGATGCGTCCGCGAACGTGGCGGCCGTCCGCGACGAACTGGAAGCCGCGCACAAGGCCGCCGGCGAAATGCAGAAAAAGCCGCGCCTGCGCAAATTGCCGGCGTATTGGACGCCGTACAAGCGCGGCCGCTATGACAGCGCGTATGAAGTGGACACCGGCGTCGATGCCGCGCACCTTGCGGAAGTAACCGACAAGCTGACCGGCTACCCGCCGGATTTTGCGATTCACACGAAAGTAAAAAAGCTGCTCGAGCAGCGCCGGGAAATGGGGCATGGAAAGCGGGCTGTCGATTACGGCATGGCCGAGGCGCTCGCGTTCGGCACGCTGCTGCTGGCGGGCACTCCGCTACGGTTTACCGGCCAGGATTCGCGGCGCGGGACATTTAATCAGCGGCACGCCGCGCTGGTCGATACCGCGACGGAGAAGCAGTTTCTGCCGCTCGAACATCTCTCCCCGGACCAGGCGCGGTGCGAAATTTTCAATTCCACGTTGTCCGAGGCCGGCGTGCTGGGCTTTGAATACGGGTACAGCCGCGACTATCCGGAGGCTCTGGTGCTGTGGGAAGCGCAGTTCGGCGATTTCGCGAATTGCGCGCAGATCATCATCGACCAGTTCATCAGCTCGGGCGAGGACAAGTGGGACTTGCCCTCCGGCGTCGCGATGCTGCTGCCGCACGGCTACGAAGGCCAGGGCCCGGAACACTCCAGCGCGCGCATTGAGCGTTATCTGCAACTCGCGGCCGAGGACAATATCCAGGTTTGCCAGCCGTCGACCGCTGCGCAATACTTTCAGTTGTTGCGCCGGCAGGCGCTGCGCCATTGGAGAAAGCCGCTGATCGTGTTCACGCCGAAAAGCATGCTGCGGCATCCCGATGCGTCCTCGCCGATCGAGGATTTTGCGCGGCCGCGGTTCGAGTGGGTGGTGCCTGACCGGGAAATCGGTTCCGCGCGGCGCATCCTGATCTGCAGCGGAAAGATCGGCCACGAGCTGCGCCACGAGCGCAAGCAGCGCGGCGACACGGAAACGGCCATTCTGTTTCTGGACCAGCTGTATCCGTTTCCGAAGAACGAATTGCGCGCCGAGGTGGCGCGGCATCCGAACGCGCGTGAAATTGTCTGGGTGCAGGAAGAGCCCGCCAACATGGGCGCGCTGTCCTACGTCCTGCCGCGCATCCAGCACTACATCGGCGGAATTCCGGTGCGCTCGGTGAAGCGCTCGGCCAGCGCCAGTCCGGCAACGGGCTCGGCCAAGGCGCACGAACTGGAGCAGAGGACGCTGATCACGCTGGCGTTTACCACCGGCCGCGGCTAAATTATTCCAACCGATTAGATTCCGAGGAGGATTGGCAGATGAAATCGAAACTTTGGAGAATCTTCGCGCTCGCGGTTTTGAGTTGCGCGGCGGTTCCGGTTTGCGCGCAACAAGATGCCGCCTGGACGTCGCCCACTTTGAAGGAAGGCGATTACGTTGCCAAAAATTTCAAGGTTTCCGACGGGCAGACGCTTCCGGAAGTGCGCCTGCACTACACGACGATCGGGACGCCGCAGCGCGATGCCGCGGGACATGTCAACAACGCCGTGCTGATCCTGCACGGCACCAATCGCGCCGGACGCGTGTGGCTTGCGCCCACCTTCGCCGGCGTGCTTTTCGGCCCGGGGCAATTGCTGGACGCGTCGAAATATTATTTGATTCTTCCCGACCAGTTCGGCGCGGGGATGGGAAAGTCCAGCAAGCCCAGCGACGGCCTGCGCGCGAAATTTCCGCACTACGATTATTCGGACATGGTGCGCGCGTCGCAAATTCTGCTGAAGGAGGGCCTGCAGGTCGACCACCTGCACCTCTTCATCGGCGCGTCGATGGGCTGCATGGAGGGCTTCATGTGGGGCGAATCGAATCCCACCGACATGGACGCGATGCTGCTGCTTTCCTGCTTGCCCATCGAAGTCGCCAGCCGCAACCGCATGGTGCGCAAGATCATGGTGGACGATATCCGCAACGATCCCGGATGGAACAATGGCAACTACACGCAGCAGCCCTATGGGTTGCGCGCCGCGCTCGGGCATCTACTGGTGGTGGGCAGCGTTCCCACGTACTGGCAGAAAATTTATCCGACAGCGGCAGCGGCCGATAAATACGTGAACGATTACATCGAATCGAATATGAAGACGACGGACGCGAACGACTTCATGTATCAGTATGACGCTTCCCGCAACTATGACGCTTCCAAAGACCTCGATAAGATTCAGGCCAAGGTTCTGCTGATCAACCCGCAGGAAGATTTTTGGAATCCCGCCGAGCTGGGTATTGCGGAAAAGGAAATCAAGAAAGTGAAGAACGGGAAATTCGTTCTGCTGCCGTTTTCCGACGATTCGCGGGGGCACTACACGTTTTTCCAGGCCAAGGTCTGGCAGAGCCACCTTGCGGAATTCATGAAGACGCTAAAGTAGGCAGGCTTCAGCCTGTCGGGGTGGTTACCGGAGGTGGAAAAATCAAAAGCGACAGGCTGAAGCCTGTCCTACTCGAATTGCTTCCGGAACGCTGCAAGTTGTTGCTTTAGCCCGGCTACTTCCGTTTGAAGCTCGGCCACCTGACCTTCGAGGCGAGCAATCCGGTCGCCGCCGGAAACACTGGGGGCAGTAGTGTCCGATTCGGGTTCAGGCTTCCACGCCTCCACGTCTTCGGAGAGGAGTTGCGTGTAGCGCGCCTCTTTCGTGCCGGGCTGGCGGGGGAGCAGCGCGGCGAGAGGCGGCTCGCGCTTCATCAGGCGCTGCAGAGTGGAGTGCACCACGCCCAAATCCTCGAACTTGTGCATGCGGTCGGCGCGGCTGCGAAGCTCCCCGGGCGTCTGCGGGCCTCGCAACAGCAATTCGCATAAGAGAGCCGTTTCGTGGCGCGTGAAATTGTAGGCTTCCTGGAGCCGGTGTTCGTATTTGCTCACGCGGCTGACCATGTTGTCGGCGTGCCCGGCGAGGCCTTGTTTTTCCAGACGTTGCATGGCCTGCCGGACGGCGTCTTCGTCCAGGTTCATGACCGGATCGCGATTGGATTTCTGGTTGCACGCGTTGACCAGGGCGTTGAGCGAGAGAGGATAGTACTCGGGCGTGGTGAGTTCCTTTTCGATCAGCGATCCAAGGACGCGGGCTTCGACCGTGCTCAAGATGGGATTCATCGCCAAAAATCATAACGTAGCGCGCAATGCTTCCCAATGGAGAGATGAGGCGGGTGCATCCAGGTAGACAAGTGAGTTTGCACGCGCTACCGTAGCTGGCTTCGAATATGCCGCCACAAATCGTCAAGCGCCGCTCGCGCGGCTTCATCTGTGTGAATGCGCATCCGGAAGGGTGCGGCAAAAACGTCGAACGATGGGTCGACGCCGTGCGCGGGAAGATTTCCGCGGGCCCGGCCGTGCCGAAGAATGTGCTGGTCATCGGCGCGTCGACCGGCTACGGGCTGGCCTCGCGCATCGCCGCCGCCTGGGGCTGCGGCGCGAAGACCCTTGGCGTGTTTTTCGAGCGGCCGCCGGAAGGCGACAAGGTCGCGACCGCGGGCTACTACAACACCGTGGCCCTGCACGCGCTCGCCAAGCGCGACGGTTTGTTTGCCGCAAGCATCAATGGCGACGCATTTTCCGACGACATCAAACGCGTGACGGCCGAGGCGCTGCGCACCCAGATGGGCCCGGTGGACCTGGTGATTTACTCGCTGGCATCCCCGAAGCGCACCGATCCGCGGACGGGCGCCGTGCACAATTCGGTATTGAAACCGGTCGGGCAAGCCTACACCAACAGGACCATTGAACTGGACACGGAAAAAGTTGTGAACGTCACGCTGCAACCGGCGAATGAAAACGAGATCGCGGACACGGTTGCCGTCATGGGCGGAGACGATTGGCGGCGCTGGATGGAACTGCTGCTTCAGGAAAATTTGCTTGCCAAAGGCGCGCGCACGCTGGCCTATTCGTACATCGGTCCGGAAATCACCTGGCCTATCTATCGCGACGGCACGATCGGGCAGGCCAAGAAAGATTTGGAGCGCGTGGCCGGCGATTTGGACGCCATGCTGGCGAATAAGCTCGGCGGAAACGCCTGGGTATCGGTGAACAAAGCGGTGGTGACGCAAGCCTCCGCGGCGATTCCCGTGGTGCCGCTGTACCTGAGCCTGTTGCCGATGATCATGAAAAAGAAGAACCTCGAGGAAGGGCCGCTGGAGCAGATGCTGCGGATGTTTACCGATTTTCTTTGCGCCTCGCAGCCCATCAAGCTCGATAAATCGCGGCGCCTGCGCCTGGACGACCGGGAAATGCGCACCGATGTGCAGGCCGAAGTGGCCGCGCTATGGCCGCAGGTGGCGACGGAAAACCTCCGCACGATCACCGATTTCGCGGGTTTCCAGCGCGAATTCCGCGGATTGTTCGGCTTTGAGGTCGAGGGTGTAGACTATGAACAGCCCACGGAGACCGATCTGAAGTGGTGAGCAGGCGCCACGGGATGCACTAGGCGGCACCAAAGGCTTAACCGAATCCGACTCCCATGCGCGCCATCGTACTTTTCTTCGTTGTTTTCGGATTGAACGTGATCCCAGCGTTTGCCCCGCCAACCTGGATGGTGTTTTCCTACATTGGTTTCCGTTTTGTCACCGCAAATAACATCGCTCTGCTGGCGGTGATCGGCGCGGCAGCCGCCACGCTGGGGCGATTGGTGCTGTCCAAAATGGCGCGCGTGATCGTCCGGCAGCGATTTCTGTCCCAAAGCACGCGAGACAACATCGATTCCATTCGGGAGTACCTCGAACCGCGGCATAAATTGACGTTCGGAGTATTTCTTTTCTACGCCTTCTCGCCCTTCCCTTCGAACTACCTCTTTATCGCCTATGGCCTGACGACGATGGAGTTCCGCAAGATCGCGGCTCCCTTTTTCATCGGGCGCTCCATCAGTTACAGCTTCTGGGGGCTCACGGCATCGAGCGTGGCCGCCAGAATGGATTTTGAATCGACGAGCACACTTTCCTATTTCAGCCTGTTTTTCGTGGTCACGCAGATCCTGTTGCTTTCGTTGATCTACGTATTCGCCCGCGTGGACTGGCGGGCTCTGTTGGGGGAAAACAAATTCCGATGGCTGGCCAGGGTTCCGGCGCACCCCCCGGAGTCCTCGGGAAAAATATCCGGCTGAAATTGAATCCGGCCCGAGCGGCAGTTCAGCTCTCGCTGCGCAATTTGTCGAGTTCCCGGTTCGTGGAGTCCATGATTTTGGCTGCCGATTCTGCCGTAATCAGGCCATCGTGAACCGCTTGTTCGATCGAGCTTCGTTCCGCGGCCAGCAGCCGCAATCGGGCCGTGACCATTTCCGCCTCTTTCCGCGCCGAATCTTTCAAATACAAATCCGAAAGGTCTGTGTCCACTTTGCCCAAACGATCCTCAAGATCCCGGCGGAGGACTTCGTACACGATGCGGGAGACCGCGCCCGTCTTTAACAAATCCTCAAGTTCGGCGCGCGCGTCGGAAATGGCAATCTGCTCGACTCGCGCCACTGCGTAATCATCCTCCGCGGGGGCGACGATTTTGAGGAGGCGAACCAGAGGCTTGATTGTGAGGCCTTGAACGATAATCGAGAACGCCACCACGCCGAACGTCAGCACAAGGATACGCGGACGATCTGGGAAACCGCGGTCCAGGCTCAACACCAGAGCCAGGGAAAGCGATCCGTGCAGGCCGCCCCAAACCAGAACGTGCTGCCAACGCAGCGATATTTTTTCGGCGAACCGGTTGGCAATCGGGATGGTTGCGTACACGCACGCGATGCGTCCCAACAGGACCGCGACGACGGCCATCAGAATTTCCGGCCAATAATGAATCAAGTCGGTCGCGCGCACTTCAATTCCAATCAACAGGAACACAATCGAATTGATAATGAAGGCGGCATATTCCCAGAAGGACCAGAGCGCCAGGCGTGTCCGCGCACTCATCCCCGTCTTGGCGCCCATGTTTCCGACAGCGATTCCCGCAACGACCGTGGCAATCACCCCGGACAGATGCAAGTGAGAAGCGATCAAGTAGGAGCTGTAGGCAAGGATTGTCGTAAGTGTGATTTCGATTTGAGGGTCGTCGATCTTGGAGGTAATCGTGCTCACCATATAGCTGAGGCCGAAGCCGACAGCACCGCCTCCAACCAACGCCAAAAGAAATTCTCCCACGCCCGCGGCGATATGCACTTCCCGCGTCAGGATGGCCGCCAGGAAGATTTGGAAGAGAACGGCGGCAGTTCCGTCATTCAGTAGGCTTTCGGCTTCCACCAGCAGCGCCAGCCTTTTGGTAACCGCCAGATCCTTGAAGATGCCGAGCACGGAAATTGGATCGGTGGCGGAAATGGCCGCGCCGAAAAGTAACGCAGTGAGCAGCGGAAGGCTAGTGGCCCAGTGAAGAGCGTAACCGGTAACCAGCGTCGCCACCAGCGTTCCAAGGTTCGCCAGAATCAGGATGGGAGTGAGATTCTGGCGCAGTTGCCTGAAATTGATTTTGACGCTGCCCTCAAACAGCAGTGCCGGCAGAAAGATGAACAGAATAACGTCCGGAGTCAGCCAATCCGGGCGCTGGCCGGCGTAGACCCGGTTCAGGATCGGAGAGCTGACCGAGCCCAGAGCGAGACCGCCGAACACGAGCGCAACCGTGTAGGGGATACGCAGCCGAATGGCGATCACGGCCACGCCGGAGGCGATCATCAGCAGCCAGATCAGGAACTCGATGGAAAAGTTGCCGGTCATGGGAACACGATCACCGCGCGCCGATTCCCGGGCGCGGAGTGTTTCGTATTGTACCTGCAATAGAAAACAAGGCTACGAATTTCGGTTTTCAGATGGGGCAACAACAGAGGAAATCAGGCAGAAGTCAGTGCCTCATGCGGAGCCATGGAAAGAGGGTGCGCGCGGGCAATTTCTTGGCGGGCGATTTGTCCGGTTTCACGCCGCCAGTTTCGTGCCTGCGTGCGGGCTGACGGCGCTTCGATCGAGTGCCTGGATTCGGTTTCATTTGTGGCCCGCTCCCAAGTCTTTTGCGGGGTGTGACCACAACAATGTGTCCGCGCTACCCTTGACTCGGTTGACGAAATCGGTCAAAGTGCCGCGGCGAAGAGCAGTACCACCGGCAGTGATCTGCAACATCGCCGCGGCCACATGACCCACGCGGGTCTTGCCGTGATGGCGGTCACGGTAAGACTCGGCCCCGCGCGAACTCAAGAAATCGGTCCCACTGAATTCGGCGCCTTCAGCGCCGCGCCACGTACAACAGCAGAGCGAAGAGAACAATCGGAATCAGAGCGATCAGCACATAGATAGCAAGCTTGCTGGATGCCTTTCTCCGTTTCTTCTTCCAATCCCTGATTTCCACCCGGTCGGCGACGCCGACCGCTTCGAGATGCCCGAGATCCTGCGAAAAGTCGTGCGCGCTCTTGTAGCGATTTTGCGGGTCGGGTTCCAATGCCCGGTAGATCACTTCCTGCAACTGCGGGGAAATGCCCGGGTCCATCTCGCGCGGAGGGATGGGATAGTTCCTGATGCGGTCGTACAACTCAACGCCCTGGAACGGCATTTTCCCCGTGAGCATTTCATACAACATCACGCCTAATGCGTAGATGTCGCTGCGGGCGTCACCACGCCGGCCCTTCAACTCTTCGGGCGAGACGTATTCGGAGGTGCCGATCGCCTGGGAAAGTTTCGTCATGGTGAGGCGCCGCGCCGCGGCCTTGATCGCGCCGCCAAAATCAATCAGCTTGATGCGGTCGCCGGCGCCGACCATCACGTTTTCCGGCCGAATGTCTCCGTGCACGATCCCGTGGCCGTGGATGTATTCCAGCGCATCGCAAACCGCCGCCACGATGCGCGCGGCTCGTCCGGGGGCAATCGTCCGGTCTTGCTTCAAAATATCGCGCAGCGTCTTGCCGTCAAACCACTCCATCACCATGTAGATTCCGGTGCGTTCGCGGTCCGGAATTACCTTGATGATGCTGGGATGATCCAGAACCTCGCCGATCTCCACTTCCCGGTTGAAGCGGTCGGTGAACGTCGGGTCATTCTGCATGTCGGGAAGCGGAATCTTGATGGCCACGTCCGTGGAGGTGCGCAGGTCGACGGCGCGAAAGACGGACGCGGCGGCGCTTCGTGAAACGACGCTGTCGATTCGGTAGTGGTCCAGTTGGTCGCCGGGATTCACCGGAGACTCCAATAATTTCATGGACGCCATTTCGTTATGCCCGATCCTCCATCGAATTGCCAAACTTTGCCGCGGTCCGGCCTCCAATTCGCTCGCGCGCCGCTCGGGCCGCTTTTCGATCTAGTTCATCCACCGCAGCAAAGCATTTTCGGCATAGACCAGAACCGTCAAAGCGACCAGAACTTCCAAAATTGTCGGAGTAATTTCCTTGATCCACTGTAGCGGCGTGTACTTGTCATCGACATCGCGGCGGATAAATGCAAAAGCAACGACCGATTGCGCGCAACCGATATGTGTCCAGCATCCGCCCAGCGCGTACCCGATAATCTGCGCCATCGCAAACAGGTGCATCACGGGCGTGCTCAAGCCGTGCAGTCCACGGGAGGCGAAATCCGCAACGACGTTGTTATCCAGGATGGCCGATAGGAACGTACAGCCCAGAAATTGCGCGTAGGCGACGTGTCCCTGTCCCAGGGAATTGATTCCGTTATGGATCAAGGACTGGATTTCATTGAAAAAATATGCTTTTGTCAGCAGCGTGATGGAAAGGAATAGCGGAAACAGAAAATAGTACTCGGCGTATTCGATATGGGCTTCGTGAAAGGCGAGTGCGCGCATTTTGGGAATTCCAAAAATTCCGATCAGCGCGCACGCGAACCCCGCAAACGAGGCAAAAAACAGCGGCAGCCGGTTGTCGAATCCATGCACAATGAGAAGCCCCAGGAAAGGCACGACCGCCGCGGCGCCGATGGTTTGCGCCCGCCTCCGGATATGGGCCAGCGACGCGATCGTATCGTGGATCTTGTGTTCAGCCTGCTTCGCGCCTTTTTCGTCGCGTGCGAATGCGAGCTGATAATGGCTGTCCAGGGAGTCGGCAAGATCCTCGCTGACAAAATGCCCGAGCAGATTTTTGCGAGTCTCTTCAGGAACATTTTCACGGAGCAGGGCGAGGCCCAGCGATTCGCCTTGCCGCAGCCATTTCAAGACGCCTTCGGCGCGCATGCCTAATTCGGCCGCGTGGGACTCGGCAAATTCGATGGGAGTCAGCACTTCGCCATGGCGCGTGGCCTGCAGGAAACGCACATCCTGCGCATTGGCTTCGACCACATCCAGCAGATCGAGGTATACGCGCTGGTAGCGCAGCCTCTTGCCGAGGCGCCGCGCGATCAGCAGATAGCTGACAATGGCGGCAGGGGCGCAATAGAGCAGAAAAAAGACGTTCCCCAGCAGAGGATAAAGGTTCGCTTTCATGATGAGGTTTGGGGGTTCGCCATAGGCCAGCCAGGTGCCGCAGATGGTCGTCACCAGGGTGCAAACAATCACAGCAAAGCGAATCGTTTCGGGCGGCGCGGCGGCGAGCAGAAGAATGATCACCAGGGTGCGGATGGTCAGGCCGATCATGGAGACGCCGTCAAAGATGCCCGAAGCGACTGCCACGAAGGCGACCACGGAAATGACGGTCGGCAGGATGGAGCCTTCGTAGCGGCGCAGCAGAGCAAATGTTACTCCTTCCAGGAGACGCGTCTGCGCGATCACGGACACAAAAAAGGTAAGGCCCAGGATAAAGAGCATCGTATCCGCGTGGACGATGTCGTCCAGTCCGTGAAAGGTCAGCAGATTCGAGTGAATCCAGGGAAACCACCCGCTCTGGCGAATCTGTTCGTGCCACTCGGATGTAGCCAGCTTGCAAAATGTGGCGATAATGACCAGAAGCATTCCGTAGGTCAGCGCATTTTTGTGAATCTGGTACTTGAACGAGCCGAGAAGAAACAAGGCCAGAATGGTCGAGAGGACTTCCGTGGCCAGGAGCCAGACCGGCAGAACAGGACCGAACATCAGGCCCGCGGCCAGCACCGCGCAGCCGATTACGAACGCGCGCCCGGATAGGGTAACGACCTCGGCGGGCGCCGGTTCCAACGCCGCGCCCTGGATCGATGAGTCATCATGGACCGGCGCTGAAGTGTTCAAGGCCTATTCTCCGGAGCATGGGATTGCTGAGCCGTTGAAATAGGAGTCGGTGGAGCGCCGCCTGAACCCGCCCGGCGGCGGGACAGCCAGGAGCGCGCGAGTGAATGTGCCGGCCGCATGGCTATTGCATTTCGCCCGTGGCGACCAGGGCTTCGGCGTCGGAACCCTTCCGCCCCCAGAGCCCGCGCAAACGAGAAACAGCATTCCAGGGGCTCACGTAGCTAAGGACGCCGCGCTTGATCCCGTTCTGCACGTAGCCGCGAATCGTGGCTGCCTGCCGGCGCGCGAGTTCCGATTGCGCCATGTTCTGCGCCAGCAGCGCCGCTTGCCGCGTGTGCTCTTCCGCTTTTTCGATGACGCGCAAGCGCATCCACAGCTCGCCCATTTTCAACTGCGCGATGAAACTGTCAGGAGCGAGGCGCACGCCTTCCTTGAGTTCCTCGATCGCATCCTGCACCTTAAAATCCACGCACAGGGCCATGCCGAACAGCACTCGCAGCTCGGAGACCTTGGAATACGCCGCGACGCATTGGCGCAATCCGTGGACCAGCTCGGCGCGTTCTTCCTTTTCGAGCAAATAGGGGTCCGCAAACATGCGGACGAGCAAGCCCTGCGCCTTGGGCGCGACTTGCGCGAGCACCGAGGAGGCTGCCGGGACGGCCAGCGCGCTTGCATTTTCATTTTTTGGCATCAATTCGATTTCCATAAAAACTTTCCTCACTTTCCAGGTTTGCCTGCATCGCGAAAGCAAAATCAAAAGTTGGATTGACGGGGCGCGAACCCGGGTTCGCGCCCCGTCAATGCCTTGCTAACCGTGACTAATCGCCCGAATAAGCGGGCTCCGGACGGAACACGAATTCGGGGTAGCCAAGCTGGCCCATCTCAGGCATATCGAGACCGGCAAGTTCGGTTTCCACCGAGACGCGCTGCCCCATGAAATACTCGAGGGCGAGGTTGATGACGAAGCTGAGGGTGAATACAAAACCCATCAGCGTGGAAATGCCGACCAGTTGCGCGGCCAGCTGGCTGGCGCCACCGCCGTAGAACAGGCCCGTGACCGAGCCGCTCACGCCGTTCCAGGCTCCTCCGTAGTTGCTGGTGCCGTCGGCAAACAGGCCGATCGACAGCACGCCCCAGAGGCCGTTGGTCCCGTGAACGGAAATGGCGCCGACCGGATCGTCGACCTTCATGTAGTTTTCCACGAACGCGCAGCTCAGGCAGACGAGCACGCCCGCGATCAGACCGATGATGGCAGCGCCAGCCGTGCTGACGAAGCCGCTCGGTGCGGTGATGGCGACCAAGCCTGCGAGCAGGCCGTTGCCGCTCATGGAGGCGTCGGGCTTACCCTTCAGCGCCCACATGTAAATGATGGCCCCGAGCGTCCCGGTGCATCCCGCCAGCATGGTGTCGACGGCGATGGTCCCGATGCGCAGGTTGCCGCTGGCGGATGCGCCAAGCGTGCTGCCCGGGTTGAACCCGAACCAGCCGAAGGCGAGGATGAAGCAACCGATCAGGACGGCCGAAATGTCATGGCCGATGATCGGATTGCTCGAACCATCGCGGTTGTATTTGCCGATGCGTGCGCCGATGATCAGGGAAACGGCCAGCGCTGTCATTCCCCCGACAGAATGGACCACGCCCGACCCGGCGAAATCGCAATACCCTTTGCCAAGGTTGAGGTTGGTGCCGAGTTGGGCGAGCCATCCCGCTCCCCATGCCCAGTTGCCGAAGATGGGATAGGTGATCGCGCCCATGATGACGGACGAGACCGCGAAGGTGGCGAATTTCCACCGTTCGGCGCATGCGCCGGTGACGATGGTGAGCGCCGTATCCATGAACACCATTTCAAACAGGAAGATCACCATGACGCCAACGTCATAGGTGTGCCCGGACAGGAAGTAACCCGACTGGCCGAACAGCCCCCAAGTCTTCCCGAACAAAGTGATGGCGTGTTCGGAAGCCAGAGGCTGCAGGCCGCCCAGATTGCCGTTCCCCGCCGCTCCGCCCATCTGTATGGCAAAGCCGAGGATCCAGTAAGCGAACAGACCGCAGGTGTACACGAAGAAGTTCATCATGTACGTGTGGTTGGCGTTTTTCACCCGGCACAATCCCGATTCGACCATGGCGAAACCCGCTTGCATGAACATGACCAGGAAGCCCGTGATCAGCGTCCAGGTGAAGTTAATGGCGATCTTGTTTTGACCGACTTGATTGGCGACGTCAGGAATCGTCACGCCAACTTTGGAGTCGGCTGCGGGAACGTCATTAATGGTCCCGGTGGTTACGCCGCCGGGGTCTCCCTTGGCCATGTCCGCAGTAACGGGAGCTTTGCCGGCGGCATCTTTGAGTTCGGAATCCGCTGTGGGTGGCATTGCCGGGGCGGCAGGGGCGGCGGCAGGAGCCGCCGGTGCCGCGGTCTGGGCGTGAGCAACCACGCCAAGGCCAAAGGCAAGGGCTACAATGCAAAGGCTAAGACAACTCGTTTGTAAGATTTTTTTCATCGTGAGTGCTCCATGGAGATTTTTCCTGCCGCCACGCCAGCGCGGTCAGTTCCTGCCGACTCCCCTTTCCAAACGGCGTTCTTGTTGAATGCCGCGGGCAAAATGAAGGCCATCCCGGCGAAGCTGACGGCGATCCCCAGCAGGGCAAACACGATGCGCCCGCCGGTGCTATCAGTGATGTGCAGGCCGGCCAGGGTGAGAATCCAGCCCAGCAGGCATACACCCGCGCCGAGCAGTTTCATGCCCAGCGGGTTGTCCTTGAGAGCCGTCTTGCCTTCGAGCGGCTTGATTCCCAAGTACCCGAGTAAGCTGCCGATCACGCCTAAAGCGCCGACCGCCAACAGGGCTTTGCCGGTGCCGCTATCGTAGAAAGCGAGCCCCGAGCAAAGCACCGTCGCCCCGACCAAGAACAGGCCGAAGTAACTTCCTTGCTGTTTATTTGCTGCCATTGCTGATTCCTCCTTGACCCGGTTGGGTCGTTCCAAAAGATATGAATTCCTCGCTTCTGTCCCCTAAGTGCAAAGGTCCCAAAAGTCCGTCCTCAAGACTGAAACAAAAACCGTACAACTTCGTCTGCATCACCAGAGAGCTGACTCGATGTACGGCGGGCATCTCCCTGGAGACTGTGCCGAGAAGAATCATCTCGGGCGGCTCGCGCGCGGGCTGGCGAAATCCCCGCAGCACGGCGGAATCAATTTTTGGAAACGCATCGAACATCAGATTGCGCACGGCGATGGCGTCGGCCAGGGCCTGCCGCGTTTCGTTGTCCCGCTGAATGTTCAGCGGCAAGCCGGCATCCATGGGATCTGCGGCGCGCGTCATCCAGTCACACTCGATCGTTTCGTTGCACAGTTCAAAGCGCAGCAGGCGCAGCGGGGCTCGGGAGAAGTCGCCGAACCGCAGGCGCCTTTTGACGTTTCGCGCGAAATCAGCGATGTCCCACAGCTGCCGCATTCCCTCTCCTCGGCGATCCCGCCGCCGGTTTCACGCCCACCGGCACCGCCAGAAAAATCAAGAATTCCGCGCCCACGATTAATTCCAGAACCGGCGGGAGCTGCCCCTGGAGCCTCAACACCAGCAGCAGGGCTACCATGGAGAACCACTGCCAGCGAGACCTCTGCAAACGTTCCAGTCTTCCGGGGAACCGGAAGAAATCACGGAAGCTGAGTTTTCCATCGGAACTCGCCGGAACGCAGGCGCGCAGGCACGCAACTGAAAAGAATCCCGCCAGGATTACTTCCACCAGCACTAAAGGAAAAATCATTACATCCTCCGTCCGCCAACGGATTCGTTTCTACCCGTTTCCCACTTCCGTTCGGCTCTTTGCCCCGTCCGGAAGCCTATGAAGACAGAAAATAAGAATCAGGAACGGAAATCGCTTAAGGCAGGGAACACAAAAACCTCCCAAGCGCCGTTCACTGCGTTTCGATAGGCTCGTCGTCGAGCGTTATGTAGCTATTGGCTGGACACGGCGTCGTGTCCGAGAAGAACTTGGAGTACCTTGAGGCTTGCGGTGCCGGCGCTCCGCTGCGTCGTCGAAGCGGAACATTGGGACCGGCGGTGCAGCCTCTTCAAATTCCCGTGCAGTCTGCAACTCATCCCGAAAACAGTCAAATTCAAACTTTCAATTCCAACGATTCGTCGCCGAATTTATCCTGCGATTTACTGGGAGCCGCGCTTCAGTTCGTCATTCAAAATGACAGACTCCGCAATCTCTTTCATCGATTTGCGCATCTGCTGGCTCTGCCGCTGCATGGTGCGGTAGGCTTCTTCCTCGCTGATTTTCATCGCGCGCTGCAGGATGCCCTTGGCGCGCTCGACCAGCTTGCGCGTCTCCAGCTGGCCGGAAAGCGCGGACTTCTCGCTTTCCAGTTTCTGCCGCTGCAGCTCGTTTTCCTGCAGTTCGGTAATCTTTTTTTCCAGTTCCGCGGTGCGCTCAGCCACGCGCGCTTCCAGATGGTCACGCACATCCATCAGCGCCACTTCGCTTTTTTTCTTCGAGGAACTCACCCAGCTTGCCGCCAGGGCCGAGAGCACGAAGGCCGCGAAATAGGCGGTATCCGTCGCGTTAACAGCGAGGGAGTGGAACGGGGGAACAAAGTAGAAATCGACGGCCAGGGTGCTGACAAGCACCGCGAAAAGTCCGGGCCAGGCGCCTCCAAACCACGCGCTGGCCATGACCGCGGCAAAGAACAAAAATGGAAACGGGTAGGGGAACAGATGCTGGAGAAACAGACTCGAAACAAGCGCTCCCGCGACGCACGCCGTGGCAATCCCGTAGCGCTGTGCGATCGCCGCCATTTGAAAGCCGGGCCAACGGCTTCGTCCGAGAGACACAGGCACCGCGAGGTTTCCCAGGGACATCGCCGCTTCCTTTCCGTAGAAGTGCTGCCTGCAGATTGCAGCGGCGGGGGCTTGAGGGCAAACTCAAAGAACGGATGATTGGGATTCGAGAAGATAATTCCTTTGTATTTGCATGCAAAGGCGCGGCTTGGCGCGCTCCTGGCCGGGTACAGTTTCAGGCAGGCAGAGGCTATCGGGGCAGGAAATCTTCGGTGTGGGTGATGAATTCCGGGTATGCTCCGGCGCCCAGCTCGTGCAGGTCCAGGCCCTGGCGCTCGCCCTCGATGGATACCCGGTAGGGGTATATGCGGTTGAGGAGCCAGTTCAGGCCATAGGTGAGCGGCAGCACAAAGCCCACCAGCGTGGCCACGCCAATCACCTGGGCCAGCCATTGCCCGGGAGCGCCCGCAGAGTTGGAAACGGAATGGCTTGCGGCATCCATGGATGGGAAACGGGCGAACAGTCCCGCGGCGAGCAAACCCCACAGCCCGCCGATGGCGTGCACGGAAACCGCGCCGCCCGGATCGTCCACTTCCAGTTTCAATTCCAGCCACTCGATGCAGAACGTGACCACCGCGCCCGCAACCGAACCGATCACCACGGCTTCGGCCGGAACCACGAACGCGCAAGCGGCGCTGCTCGCCACCAGTCCCGCCACCCAGCCATTGGCGGTGAGCGAAGCGTCGGGCTTGCCGAAGCGAACATTCGTAATGAAAGCCGCGGTCAATGCGGCCGCCGCGCCGGCCAGGATCGTATTCATCGCGATCAGCGCAGATCCGGCGGGCTCCCCGCCCGCAAACAATATCGTTCCGGCGCAATTCAGGCCAAGCCATCCGAGCAGGGCCAGCATGCAGCCGAATAGAACCAGGACCGCGTTGTGACCGGGAATTGCGGGAGCCATTCCGTCCGCGGAATATTTCCCGCGCCGCGGGCCCAGAATCCAGGTGATGGACAATGCCGTAAGGCCGCCCAAAACTTGAATTGTGCCGGCTCCTCCAACGTCCAGAAAGCCGCGTCCCAGGCCGTAATTCGCGCCCAATTGCGCCAGCCAGCCGCCTCCCCAGACCCAGTGCGCGAACAGTGGATAGGTCCACGCCGCCAGAATCGCGGTGGAAAGGCAGCTGGCGCGGAGCCGCCAGCGATCCGCGCCGCTCCCCAGTGGAATCATGGCCGCCAGGCCCACGCAGAACACCTGGAGCAGCGCGGACAAATACGCCGGCGAACCATCCGCCGCCAGCTTGCGGAAGAAAAACGGTTCCGCGGCGATCCAATTCCATTGCTTGCCCGACAGGGTGAAGGCGTGAAACGGGCCGCCGGTGAATCCTTCCCACCCGAATCCAAACGCAAAATAAACCAGCGCGGCAACCGAGAGAGTGGTTAGCGACGCCATCAAGATATGCGCGGCGCTGTGCGATCGTCCCAACCCGGCATTGATCAGCGCCAGCCCGGCGGCGGCCAGGGGCGTCAGAAAGATGAAGAATAAACAAGCGACGGTCGACAGGTCGGCGAGCGTGGGCGTGGTCATGAGAACTACCTTTTATCCTCTCGCGGAATCAAGTGGGATCGAAAGACCAGGACCAATCCCAGCGCTTCCACAGCCACGCCGGCGAAGACAAATGCGCCGCGCGCGCCCGCCGATCCCAGCAGCACCACCGCGGCGAGGACGAGAAGCCAGCCGGACAGCATCAGTAGAAAACCCACAAACCTCATTCGCAACGCCCCTGTTCCGGGAAATCGAATGCATTCTGAACTTAGCGACGCCGGCTAAAATATCACACTCGCGCCCGGATCAGCCGCAACGATGTGCGCAAAGCTCCGTGTTCCTTGATTTTTCCGAATCCATTCCGCAAACCGCGAGACGATCGCAAAGGCCTGGTTCGCAAGCGCCGACACCACGCGAGTTTCATATGCACCCGATAAGAGATCTGAATGGGTCCGACGGGTTCAACGGATGCGCAGCCGGAGGGTGCTTTCAGCGTCGCCGAGTGCATGGCCTGGCGATCCGTGCATAACTTCCTTTTTACAAATAACTTACAAAATGTTAATCAGGGGCGTATAAGGGGACGAAGTGGCGTCTTTCGCGGGCCGGGCTTGCTTGACCGCGCCTGCCGGACCGGATTTCAGGGCATCGGAATCGGTGATTTGGGTCATCGAAACGTTGCATTTTACTAGTCTCCCTCACCCTTCTAGTATCACGGGCCTCGGCAAGGTTCGGCTCCGTACGGCGGGTTTGTGAACCGAAGTAAAGAATACATAAAGGAGATTTCATGGCGGAAAACACCGGCGAAGTGAAAATGACACCAACCTTAGGACTGACCGGATTGACGATGAACGCGATGGCGCTCATCGCTCCCGGCGCTTTCCTTTGGCTTACGTTTTATATTCAAGCGACAACCGGCGCCACGGGCCCGGCGATGTGGCTGGGCATCGTAGTCGCCCTCCTGCTTTGTCTGGCCACGGCGGTTTGTTACGCCGAACTGGCGAAGTTGTACCCGGGGACCGGCAGCTCCTACTATTTTGCCGAGCAGTCGTTCCTGAATCACGAAAAGGCATGGAAGTACGCCCGGCTCTCGAAGTTCATCGTCGGCTGGGGCTCGCATCTTTATTATTGGATCTACCCGGGAGTAATGGTGGGCGTCACGGGCATCTTCGTCGGATACGTGGTCGGCACGCTTTGGCCGAACACGATGAGCTCCTCCAACCCAGGCCCTGTCTTCATGGGTTTGGTGGCGGTGGTGTTTTCCTTCGGTGTGGCCTACATCGCGCACCGCGGCGTGAACGGCTCGACCGGCGTAAGCATCGCGATCAACGTCATTCAGATCTCCGCGCTGCTCGTGTTCTCGGTCATGGCGCTGGGCTACCGCATGAACCATCCGCCGGGAAGCGTCGCTTTCCAGTTCGATTCGGCCAGTGGCGAGGCGTATTCCTATGAATTCGCGACGACCAGCCAGATGGTGAACGGGACCGCAACCGACGTGATCACCCGTGACGCCAACATGGTTCCACAGCCAAAGCTCGACGCGAGCGGCAAGCCGGTTCCATACCACGTCGACTATCCCTATTACGATTCCAATGGCGGCTTTTTGACTCACCCCGACGCAAAATCCGTGATCGCCCCGCACAAATGGGGCTGGGTTTTCGTTCAGGCAACCGTCGCCATCCTCATCCTGGTCGGATTCGAGTCGGTAACGGCCATGGGTGGAGAGGCGAAAAACGCCAAACGCGATATTCCCATTGCAGTCATCCTGTCGCTGCTCATTCAGGGGGCGTTCTGCTACCTGATCGAGTATTTCTGCGCCAGTTATTTCTTAAATAGCGGCTACAGCCTGCAAAACGCTGCCGGTTCGGCGGCGCCCATCGGGGACATGATGATCATGGTGGGCGATGCGGTGTTCGGCCAGGGGCATGGCCGGGCGTTCATGCTGGCTGAGGCCGTCACGGTATTCCTGGCCTTGATCGGCACGACCCTGTCCTGCATCAACACTGGCGCGCGCGTCACCTACGCCATGGGCAAGGACAACGAGGTTCCCGAACATTTCGGCATGCTGCATGCCAAGAACCTCAGCCCGCACCGCGCCATTTGGACGCTGGCCATCATTTCCGCGGTCATCGGATGCATCGGCGTAACCATGGCTTTCGGGGACGCAGGCGCTCCGCAGGATGCCACCATCCAGGCTTTGCCGCACAACATCTTTTCCAGTTTTGGGTACACCACCCACGACAAGATGGCGGCCATGCCCAATTCCTTGCTCACCGTGACGCTGGCCTCTAACTTCGGCACGTTCCTGCTCTACGGCCTGAGCTGCGTCATCTGCCTGGTCGCCTATCACAATCATCCCAACTTCAAAGTTGTGCGCCATCTCCTGATTCCCATTTTCGGTTTGGTGGCGAATTTAGGATGCATGGCGTTCTACTTAATCGGGCCGTTCATGGGCTACGGAACGGCCAAAGAGCCACTGCTCGCCTTGGGTATCGCGCTGGTTTGGGCCATTTACGGCGGGATTTACTTCCTCCGCGCCAGTAAGGCTACCGGACGCTCCACGCTGGTCGCCAGCCGGAGCTAACACGGAAGGCGGTAGGTGGTAAGATATGGGCATAGGGCATCTCGCTCGGAAATTCGGACAGGCAATCTTGCCTGTCCGAATTTCTGCGTCTGGAATGGCAGTGAGCCAGTGGGAGATCGCGGAAAGTTTTCATCCGCGAATCCCGCTGCCGCGCTCCATCGAGGGATCGTCTCATTCATCTATGCTGGAACTAGAGTTTGCCGAGCGAACCGACGTCGGACGGGTTCGCGACCACAACGAGGATTATCACGGCCATGTGGCCCCCGCATCTCCAGGACGGGTGCGCACTCATGGCTGGCTCTTCGTGCTGGCCGATGGAGTGGGCGGACACGAACACGGGGAAGTGGCGTCACGCGCCTCCGTGGAAAGCATGATGGAGGGCTTTGAGAAGGCCAAGGATGGCGAGGCTCATAGCCAACTGCTCCCTCGCCTGGTGCAGCAGGCCAATGCGGCCGTTCTAAACGCGTCCCATGCAGGAGGCAGCTCCTCAAGCGGCATGGCCACGACGATGGTCGCTTGCGGCTTGCGGTTCGATCGCGTCACCGTGGCCCACGTGGGCGATTCGCGCTGCTACCTGATTCGCAATGGCCAGGCCGTGCAGATTACGCGCGATCATACCGTTGCCAACGAGCAGATTCGCCTCGGCCTGGTTTCCTCCCAGGAAGCCGTTGACAGTTCGACGAGGCATATTCTCAGCCGCTCGCTCGGAACCGAAATGGTGGCGAACGTGGAGACCAACGATCATCAGATCTTCGCGGGAGACGTTCTCCTGTTGTGTTGCGACGGCCTGCATAACGAGGTGACCGCCTCGGAAATGGCAGCGATGTGCGGCCACGGCCAGGACCTTCATGCCGCGGCCGAAAAATTAGTCGCCGTTGCCAACGATCGCGGCGGCCACGACAATATCAGCGTTCAACTGATTCGCATACGCGACGTCGAGCGCATGGGCATGTACCGCGGGCGCCCCTATAAGTTATACTGACCCGTCTGCCGAACCTGATCCTGTATCGTGACTCCGCTCCTCAATGAGTGAACCCCATGTTGGTGACCAGCTTGACCATTACCGCATCGATGCCCTGGCGGCTCGAAGCGGCATGGCCTCCATTTTTCGCGGCACCGATCTGAGGGATGGCCGCTCGGTCGCCATTAAAGTTCCGCATCAGGAAATGGAATCCGATCCGGTTTTATTCGACCGCTTTAACCGCGAGGAGGAAATCGGCAAGAAGCTGGACCATCCCGGCGTCGTGAAGGTGCTCCATGACGAGGACCGCAGCCGGCGCTACATGGTCATGGAATGGGTGGACGGGCGGCTGCTCCGCCAGATCCTGAACGAGCAAAAGAAACTGCCCGCCGAGCGCGCCATTCGCATCACTCTGGGCCTGTGCGGCGCCCTCGATTACGTTCACAGCCAGGGAGTAGTGCACCGCGACCTGAAGCCGGAAAACATCATGGTCGATAAGGACGACCATGTGAAACTCATCGATTTCGGCATTGCCGCAAACGCCGGATCGCGGCGCCTGACCTTCGCCAAATTGACCCAGGCCATGGGCACACCCGATTATATTTCTCCCGAGCAAGTAAAGGGAAAACGCGGCGACGCGCGCAGCGACGTCTATTCGCTGGGGGTGATGTTTTACGAAATGCTTACCGGGAAGGTGCCGTTTACCGGACCGAATCCATTCGTGATCATGAACGAGCGGCTGCTGAACCATCCCATTCCGCCGCGGGAAGTCGATCCGACAATTTCGCCCGAGCTGCAGGAAATTATCTATCGCGCCCTGGAGCGCGAACCATCCAGGCGCTATCCGAACGCCCATGAATTCGCCACGGACCTGCAGCATCCGGAAAAAGTGGGCGTGGCCGACCGCCTGGAACTGAGCCAGTGGCAGAAACGGCGCTCGCCGCTCGGGCGGCGAATTCTCTTCTACGTGATGCTGGCGCTGATTCCCGTCATTGTCTTTGCGCTGATGCTGTTAATTGCCCGTCATTCCTGAATCTTCCGACCACCAGTAGGACAGGCTTCAGCCTGTCGGTTTTCTGCCCGGACTGCGCGGAAACCCGCAGGCGCAACCCGACAGGCTGAAGCCTGTCCTGCCTCGATGTATACTAATTGCTTTGGTTTTGCCGGGAAATGCGGGAGTGTGTGACCGTCCATGAAGATTGATGAATTTGAGCAAAGGCTTCGCGACCGTGTGCTCATTGCCGATGGGGCCATGGGATCACTGCTGTACGAGACCCTCGGGCCGCAGCGCTGCGTTGACGAGCTGAACGCCACGCGCGCCGAGGAAGTCTTCCGCATTCACATGTCTTACCTGGAGGCGGGCGCGCACGTCATCGAAACCAACACGTTCGGCGCCAACCGCAGCAAATTGGCCGCCTTCGGAATGGAAGACCGCGTCGTCGAATTCAACCACCGCGGCGTGAAGATCGCGCGCGAAGCCCGCGAAGCCGCCAAGCATGACGTCCTGATCGCCGGATCGATCGGCCCGCTCGGCGTGGTTCGGCCGGTCCGCGAGATCCCCGCCGGAGAGATTCGCGAAATTTTCCGAGAGCAGGCCGAGGCCCTGGAGGAACGCGGCGTGGATTTTTTCGTCCTGGAAACCTTCGGCGATTCCGGCGAATTGACCGCGGCCATCGAAGCGATTCGTTCGTTTTCCAAACTTCCCATTGTCGCCGAGCTCACGTACTCCGAGGAAGGAACGACGTTCGGCGGCACGCGTCCGCGCGACGCTTGGAAAATTCTGCGAGATAGCGGAGTCCAGGTGATCGGCGCGAATTGTTCGGTGGGCCCGCAGGACCACCTGCGGCTGCTCCAGGAACTGAGCGAAGTCGCGGATTCATTTCCAATGAGCGCCATGCCCAACGTGGGATTTCCGCAGCGCGTGGGCGATCGCGTGGTTTACCCGAAATCCTCGCCCGAATATTTCGACCTGTTCGCGCGCGAAGCCGTGATCCTGGGCGCGCGCATCCTGGGCGGGTGCTGCGGCACCACGCCCGAACACATCCGCGCCATGGTTCGCGCGGTGGAGGGTAAACGCCCGGTGCATGGCGCGCGCGCGGCAACCTCCGTGGAGGCCGCGCCCGAATCCCGCCCGGTGGCGGCGCGCGAACCGGAAAGCGTGCTCTGGCGTAAAATTCAGGAAAAGAAATTCGTGATCTCCGTGGAAATCGATCCGCCCAAGGGCACTTCCATCGATCGCGTGCTCGAGCAAGTGCGCAACGTGATGGCCTCCGGCCAGGTGGACGCCATCGACGTCAACAGCGGCGCCCTGGCGCGCGTGGGCATGGACGCTCTTTCGCTTTCCGGCGCCCTGGAGGCCCGCGGAATTGAAACCATCCCGCACCTCACCACGCGCGACGCGAACCTGATCGGCTTGCAGGCCATGCTGCTGGGCGCATGGACCGTGGGCGGCGTGCGCAACGTTCTCGCCGTCACCGGCGATCCGCCGTCGCTCGGCAGTTATCCCGAATCGTTCGGCGTATATGAAGTCGATTCCATCGGCCTTGTCAAGGTGATGACTCGCCTGAATCAGGGCACCGACTGGGCCGGAAAAAATCTCGGCGGCGCGACCAATTTCACCATCGGCGTGGCCGTAAATCCGCTGGCGGAGGATCTGGACTCGGAACTCCGCCGATTCCACGCGAAGGTGGAAGCCGGCGCGCACTTCGCAATGACCCAGCCGATTTTCGATCCGGACCACTGGGAACAGTTTTTGAAACGCATGGGCGGAAAGTCGCCGATCCCCATTCTTGTCGGCCTGTGGCCGCTGAGCAGCTACAAGCAAGCCTTGCGCCTGCACAACGAAGTGCCCGGCATCGTGATTCCGGACGCGCTGCTGAAGCAACTGGAAATGGCTGGAGGCTCGGCGCGCGATCACGGGTTCGCACTGGCGCGGCGGCTGCTCGATTGGGCCCGCGGAGCGCGCAGTTCGGGCATCGCCGGCGCGTACCTGATTCCGCCATTCAAGCGGTATGAGGAAATTCTGGATCTGTTCTCGTAGGGTCCAGAAGCAGCGTCTTATCTGAAATTGCGGTTGTACGGGCGCGGCATTGCCGTGCCTCCGCGGCCGGCCCCTCGCTAAAACTCAAAATCCAACGAAAATTGAATTTGCCGCGCGCCAGTTCCCTCGATCGGCTGGCCAAATCCGGAACCCGGCGTCAAGTTCGAGCCGAACACCGGATTGATCTGCGCCACATTCGGGCGATTGAACAGGTTGAAAAAATCCGCCGTCAGGTCCAGATGCCTGGACTCACCGAAAGGAAAATATTTCAGCAGGCGGAAATCCATGTTCGCCGCTCCGGGAATCAGAATGGAGTTTCTGCCAAATCCGAGCGGGCGCGAGGAGAGCGGATAGGCGTGGCTTTGATTGGAATCGAGGCCCGTCAATGCGTCCACCGGGCGGCCGCTTCCCACCGTGAAGATTGGCGCCACTTCGATATGGCTGAAGATGTTTTCCAGCCAGCCGGATTTTTCCCCCGCTTTTCCTGCTTTGTCCTCTTCGTCCCCGATCGGCAATTCCCAAAGCGCGTTGAACACAAAGCCTTGCTGCTGGTGCTGCCGCGAAACCGCGCGCTCGGCCGCCAGGTTGAGCGGGTTCTGCGGCTGCTCGTCGAAATCCGAGGCGTCGTCAAACGCTTTCGAGACCGTATAACTCGCGGCGAACGCCAGCTCATCGTTCATTTTCCGGTTCAGCGTGAACGATACGCCGTTGTAGGTGGAGCTCGCGGAATTTTCAATCCGGTAGAGGGCGTCAAACTGTGAATTGACCCGGGCGGGCGAAAATACTTCGCGGCCAATCTGCTGCGGCGTGGGATTTGAAACGCCAAGGCTGGCGGCGTTTGCCGGCGTCAGGACAACTGGCGGCAGCAGATTTACATTTCGCGTGCGCGGCAGATTGATCCCGCGAACATTCATGTAATCGGCGCGCAGCGAGAGATTTTTCGCCAGCAGATACTCGGCTCCGGCGCTTGCCTGCTGGCTGTAGGGAGCCGACATGCGCGGGTCGGAAGAAAAAATGGACAGCGCAATTCCTGCAACCGGGGAAACCAGCGGCCCGCCTTGCGAGCCCGCGAACAGAGCAGCTGCGGCATTCCCGTCGGCCACTTGATCGAAGCCCTGGACGCCATTTTTCTCCACCGCGCGGGACAAATTCGCGAGCACATAGCGGTCAAAAAATAGGCCGTACCCGGCGCGAAGCACCCATTTAGGAAAAGGGGTCCACGCAAGGCCGATGCGCGGGCTGAAATTGTTCGCGTCCTGGTTGAATGGGCCTGGCAAACGCTCGTAATCGTAGCGAACTCCGGCATCGAGCGTGATCCGCGGCGTCACCGACCAGTGATCCTGCACAAATCCTCCGAGAACGGCCACGGGAAGATCCACGGTGGCGTTGCCGAAAGCCTGGCGGAACTGGCCGGGATTTCCCGCGAGGAAATCCGCGAGGGTATTGAACAGGTAGAGCCCGCCAAAGCCGTCCCCGGCGGTGGCGCGCAATCCGACGCGATTCACCACGGCGCCCGCTTTCCAAAGATGCTTGCCGCGGGCGCGTGAATACGTGTAGCTCGCTTCATAATGATTTTCACGGCGCTGGTTGAACCCTGCATACGGCCGCCCGAAATCAATCAATCCAGCGATGTGGATTCCCGGGCCGGCAGAGTCGTTCGTGCGCAGCACGGCATGTCGGGTAGCCGCCTCAAATCGCAAATCGCCGACCCCGGTAGCCCCGTACGTCGTCGTGAGAGAGCCGGAAAGCACATTGTCGCTGATGTAGCTGCTGCCGCGCGCGCTTACATCGGTCAGCGCATTTGCGTTAAACGCATCGCCCGATTCCTGGTTATTCGTGAACGCGTAGCGCAGCATCAGCGAAGTGCTTTTTGTCAGCCGGTGATCGACCCGGCCCGCCGCTTCGGTCTCCGCGCGCGAAATCGGAAAGAATCCAGTCGTGATCGTCCGCGTCGCGAGGCGAGGAAATCCTCCCGTTGACAAGAACGCGTTGATGGCCGATGCCGCCTGCGGATCGATGTCCGAGCCGCCCTGGCCGCGGTTGTGCTCCTGCTCGACGGCGGCGTAGTAGAACGTGCGGTTCTTAACCAACGGGCCGCCCAGCGCCACGCCCGAGCGGAAGCGGCGCAAGGAAGGTTTTCCGGCTTCATTCTCGAAGGGATCCCGCGCGTCGAACGCCGCGTCCTGAGCGAAAAGAAAAGCGTCGCCGTGAATCGTGTTCGCGCCCGAGCGCGTGATCACATTGATCGAACCGCCGGAAGCGCCGCCCGATTCGGCGGAGAGCCCGTTATTAACCACCTGAAATTCCTGCACGATTTCCGGAGAAAGCTCGGTGCGGCCCGCGCCCGAGTACTCATCGTTGTTATCCAGCCCGTCGATTGAAACATTGTTGCTGCGCGCGCGCAGGCCTCCGAAGGTGAATCCGCTGCCGTTCAGGGGCGTTGCGCCGCCCGCGGACGACGGCGCGGAGGAACTTGCCACTCCCGGTGAGAGCAGCACGAAATCCAGCGAGTTGCGCGTGCGGACGGGAAGCTCCTCGATCCGTTCGCCGTCCACAGTGGAAACAAACGACGTCTGTTCGGGTTCAATCGCGGACGATTCCGCTTTCACCGTGACCGATTGGGAGGAAGAAGCGGGCGATAGGACGATGTTCAGATGCTGGGTTTGGCCCAGTTCCAGCTCAATGCCGGTTTGCCGGTAAAGCGCAAAGCCGGTACGCTCGACTTGCAATTCATAGCTTCCCACCTGGAGGGCCGCAAAGACGAAAATTCCCTCCGCATCCGCCGGCGAATTGCGCGTCTGGCCCGTGGATACATTGCGCAGCTCCACGTTTGCGTCCGGAATTACCGCGCCGCTGTTGTCGGTTACCGTACCGGTAAGAGTCGCGCCGACTTTCGAGGACTGGGCAAACGCCCACGCCGCCTGCGACAACAACAAAACGGCAACCGCCAGAGCAATCCTTCCGCGACGCGTGTAAAATGTTTGGGCAGGCTGGATCATCCGAATCCCCCGCTACAGGATAAACACTGGCGCGGGAATCAGCCAGAAAAGAAAACGACCTCAAAGGTAGACTGCATGGTTGGCACCTTGAGCGCTGTCCGGCGCGGATTGCTGCATCGAAATGCGCCCGGCCGCATCCAGTAATCATCGACTGACCATCGACGGAGGAAGAAAGACGTTGGACCCGAGAGCCTCACGAATCGCCGCGCTGAAGAATCTCCTTAGGGAGAGGATCGTCATTCTGGACGGCGCCATGGGCACGATGCTGCAGGCGCAGCGCCTGGAGGAAGCGGCGTTTCGCGGCTCGCAATTCGCCCAGCACCCGAAGGACCTGCGCGGCAATTTCGATATTCTGAACGTGACGCAGCCGCACCTCGTGCAGGGCGTGCAGCGCGCCTATCTCGAGGCCGGCGCGGACATTATCAAGACCAATACGTTCAACGCCAACGGAATTTCCGCGCAGGATTACGGACTCGAACAGCACATCCATGAAATCAATTTCGCGGGCGCGCAAATCGCGCGGCAAGTTGCGAACGAATTCGAGGTCGCGCATCCCGGAGCGCACCGCCTGGTCGCGGGATCGATGGGGCCAACCAACCGCACCGCGTCCATGTCGCAGGACGTTAACAGCCCGGCCTCGCGCGGAGTCACGTTTGACAAGTTGCGCGAAGTCTATTACGAACAAGCGAAGGGCCTGGTGGAGGGCGGCGCAGACCTCCTGCTGGTCGAGACAGTATTCGACACGCTCAACGCCAAGGCCGCGCTGTTTGCCATCGACGAATATTTGCGGGACGCCGGGAAGCAAGTTCCAGTCATGCTATCAGTCACGATCGTCGATCAGAGCGGGCGCACGCTTTCCGGGCAGACGGTCGAGGCGTTCTGGATTTCCGTTTCGCACGCGGACTTGCTGAGCGTGGGCATCAACTGCGCGCTCGGCGCAAAACAGATGAGGCCGTATGTCGAGGAGCTTTCGCACCTCGCGCCCATTCCCATCAGTTGCCACCCGAATGCGGGACTTCCAAATGCCTTCGGCGGGTTCGACGAAACTCCGGAGCGCATGGCCGCCGATTTGCGCGATTTCGCCTCGAACGGCTGGCTGAACATCGCCGGCGGCTGCTGCGGCACAACGCCCGCGCACATACGCGCGATTGCCGATGCCGTACGCGGCATCGCACCTCATGTTTTGTCGAAGCCGGAGCGCTACACGCGGTTCAGCGGCCTGGAGCCGCTGATCCTTCGGCCGGACTCGCGCTTCGTCAACATCGGCGAACGCACGAATGTCACCGGCTCTCCGAAATTTTCCAAGCTGGTACTTTCCGGGCAATACGAGGAGGCACTGGCCGTTGCACGCCAGCAGGTGGAAAACGGCGCGCAGATCATCGACATCAACATGGACGAAGCCATGCTCGATTCCGAGCACGCCATGACCACGTTCCTGCACCACATAGCCGCCGAGCCGGACATCGCCCGCGTGCCCATCATGATCGACAGCTCGAACTGGAAGGTGATCGAAGCCGGACTGAAATGCATTCAGGGCCGCGGCATCGTCAATTCCGTCAGCTTGAAGGAAGGCGAGGAAGCGTTTCGCGAGCGCGCGCGGCTGATCCGCCGCTACGGCGCGGCCATGGTCGTCATGGCCTTTGACGAAAAGGGGCAGGCGGACACGCTGGCGCGCAAGATCGAAGTGTGCAGGCGGTCGTACGAAATTCTTACGAAGCAAGCCGGCATCGCGCCCGAGGAAATTATTTTCGATCCGAATATCCTGACCGTGGCGACCGGAATCGAGGAGCACAGCAATTACGCCGTCGATTTCATCGAAGCCACGCGGCTGATCAAGGCCACTCTGCCGGGCGCAAAGGTCAGCGGCGGCGTGAGCAACATTTCGTTTTCCTTCCGCGGGCAAAACGTGGTGCGCGAAGCCATGCACTCCGCGTTCCTGTTCCGCGCCATTCAGGCGGGCCTCGACATGGCCATCGTGAACGCGGGGCAGTTGGCGATTTACGAGGAAATTCCGAAGGATTTGCTCGCTCTGGTCGAGGACGTTTTGTTGAACCGCCGTCCGGACTCGACCGAGCGCCTGCTGGCGTTCACCGAAACCGTGAAAGCGAAAGAGAAAGGCCCCGCCGAGGAAGACACCTGGCGCGCGGGCACGCTCGAAGAGCGCCTGACGCACGCCCTGGTCAAGGGCATCGCCGATTACATCGAGGAAGATACCGAGGAGGCGCGCCAAAAATACGGCACGCCGCTCGCGGTGATCGAGGGGCCGATGATGAGCGCGATGAACGTGGTCGGCGACCTGTTCGGTTCCGGGCGCATGTTCCTGCCGCAGGTGGTGAAGAGCGCGCGCGTGATGAAGAAAGCGGTGGCCTACCTGCAGCCGTATTTGGAAGCGGAAAAACAGGCCGGCGGCGCCGCGTTCGTGAAGGGACGCATCGTCATGGCCACGGTGAAGGGAGACGTTCACGACATCGGAAAAAATATCGTCGGCGTGGTGCTGGGCTGCAACAACTACGACGTGATCGACCTCGGCGTGATGGTGCCGGCGGAAAAAATATTGCAAACCGCGCGGGAAACCAACGCCGACCTGATCGGCCTGAGCGGGCTGATCACGCCTTCGCTTGAGGAAATGGTGCACGTGGCGAAGGAAATGGAGCGCCAGGATTTTCGCGTGCCGCTGCTGATCGGCGGCGCCACCACCAGCCGCACGCACACGGCGGTGAAGATCGCGCCGGCCTACAAGATCGGCGTCGTGCACGTGCAGGACGCGTCGCGCGCGGTGGGCGTGATGGGCAGCCTGGTCAGCGCGGAACTGAAAAATACTTTTCTGGAGGAAAACCGCGGGGAACAGGACCGCGCGCGCGAGAAACATCTGTCGCGCAAAGCGCAGCCGCTGCTTTCGCTGGCCGAGGCGCGCGGGAAGAAGCCGGTCTACGACTGGTCCGCCTACGAGCCGCCGCGCCCGTCGTTTCTGGGCACGCGCGCGTACAATCCCGTGCCGCTGGAGGAAATCGTTCCGTACATTGACTGGACGCCGTTTTTTCACGCCTGGGAGCTGCGCGGAATTTATCCGAGGATCTTCGACCAGGAAAACGTGGGCCCCAAGGCAAAGGAATTATTCGACGACGGCCAAAAACTCCTGCAGCGCATCGTGCGCGAAACATTGCTGGAGGCGCGCGCCGTCATCGGATTTTTCCCCGCGAACAGCGTGCAGGAAGACATCGAAGTCTATGCCGACGAATCGCGCCACCTGCTGACCACATTGCATACCCTGCGCCAACAGCAGGTGCGCGAGAACAAGGAACCCAGCCACGCCCTGGCTGATTTTATCGCGCCGCGCGACAGTGGCCGCATGGATTACCTCGGCGCGTTCGCGGTCACGGCCGGGCTGCACATCGAATCGCTGGTCTCGAAATTTGAGAAAGACCATGACGATTACAACGCCCTGATGGCCAAGGCCCTCGCGGACCGGCTGGCAGAGGCGCTCGCTGAGCTGATGCACCAGCGCGCCCGCATCGAGTGGGGCTACGGGCGCGAGGAAAATCTCAGCCATGAAGACTTGGTCCGCGAGCGCTACCGCGGCATTCGCCCCGCGCCCGGGTATCCCGCGCAGCCGGATCACACGGAAAAGCGCGCGCTGTTCGACCTGCTGTGCGCGGAAAAGAATACGGGCATCACGCTGACGGAAAATTTTGCCATGCACCCGGCCGCATCGGTCAGCGGATTTTATTTTTCGCACCCCGAATCGAAATATTTTGCCGTGGGAAAAATCGACCGCGACCAGGTTGAGGACTACGCCCGCCGCAAGGGTCAGGACCTTCGCACGGCCGAACGCTGGCTCAGCCCGAATTTGAATTACGATCCGGAGGCCGCGTAAATCGTGACTGGTGACCTTGACTCGCGCGGTGCTTGCCGTGCCCCACTTCGGCGCGCTGTAGGGTTGCTAAGAGTCCCCTAGCGGAAGCAAACTTGCATTTGCCACAACTGCCTTCCCAGTATGCATCTTCTGTTCGTAAAGGCGCGATTTCCAACCAGGGCGAGGGCCACACTCTTTACCGTGGATTACGGCGTGTGATGTCTCTGGGCTTGGTTACGATCGATTCTTACTGCTATTCCACCCGGAGCAACATGCCTCCCCCCGACCGCAGTTTGACTTCGCCGCGAGCAGCAGCCAGCACGATTTCCCCCTTTGGATCGGTTCGCCCTGCGTGCACGATTCTGATTTCGTCGGTTCCGTACGAGCCGCACGCTTCAGAGGAGAAGACCCAAAACGCTGCCGGCACTGCTTCGCCGTCCACTTGCCCGCGGCATCCACGATCAGAATTCGGACTGGGTGAGGCGAGAATGCCATCAGCGACCTGCTTGCCTACTATCTGTGCGCCGGACGCAACAACGCCTGCGGTTCGATAGACAGTTTCTCCGCCAACCTGCTCGGTTGTATAGTCCGAAGACGGCGTGCCCCGGTCGGGGCCCGTCCGGGGAATGCCTGCCTGTTCGACTTCCATCATCGTCGCCACGGCACGTAGATTCGTTTGAATCGGGACAATCTTGTTGCCCAGAGTGATTGTTTTCCATCGCAGCGTGACTTGGCCGCCCTGGGTGGCGGTAGCCCGGGTTACGCTGACCACTTCGCCCGCTAGTTTCGCGCCTCGGTGTATCTCCGCGCCTGATCGGAGCGGAACGTTCTGCATCACCGTTGCCGAAATTTTGTCGCCGGGTTTGCTCTTCGCTGAGGATATTGTCGATTCCAGACGGACAGGCAGAATCGTTCCGGCGGGAACCGTGGTGGCTGCCACCGTGGGAGTCGACCCGGCAGCGAGCATGGCGATAAGGATGACCCAACAATGATTCATGTTTGTAAACTTCATGCGTGTGACTTCCTCTCTACTCGTCCCCGCGGTGCGTGAACTCCGCTCACGTAAATTGTCGCGCGGGCGAGGTTGGGCCACAAGTGGCCAGACGCCCGGATAACCGGAGCGGGTGGTACTGGAAGTGAGAAGTCTCACTCTCTAAAAGGTGGGATGATCTGAAAGGGGGAAAAGCTGCGGGGAGGCGAGAAAAACGCCTCCCCGACTGTAGAGCGACGTTATGGGATGTAGTAACGGAGCGAAGTGAACACCATATTTTCGGTCCCGCTCGGAGTGCAATTCGGATTCGTACTCGATGTGCACACACCAGTGGCGCCCAGACCGGTCCATGTGTTGAGCTTTACGTAGGAGTACTGCATTCCCATTTTAAGCGTTCCGTACGGGCCCGTGTAGAAGCTGTACCAAAGCCCGGCAGTGCCTTCGATGATATCCTTAATGTTACCGGAGCAATTGGCCAGAGCACCGGGTGCATACCCGCCGGCGCCGGGCCCAGGTTCCGTCCAGCAACCGGCGTTGTTAAAGCCGATGGCGCCGTAGCCTTCGTTCGGAATGAGCACTGCCGGCGTACCGGAAATGAACTGAGTCCGAGCCGCGTATTCCTCGCCAGCGTGGAAGTAAACATCCCACTTCTTGTCGTGGATTGCCAGCGTGGCCAGACCCTGATAGCTGCGAATCGGAGCGAGAGTTCCGTCGGGCCGCAGAGTCGCGTCTGGAGCCACACCGGCGCTCCCGTAACGGCCGACGCCATCTCCGACCACAGCGTGAAGACCAAAATTAATTTTGCCCTTGTCAAACGGGAACCAGGCATTGGCGCCGCCGCCGCCCCCAAAAGTTTTGGAGTTGGACGGCGCTACTCCCGTCGGGAAAATGCGGTCGCGGAATGTGCTGACCAGACCGAAGACCTCGTAATGGCCAAATCCGGGTTCGAATGCAGCCTTGACTACAAAGTCTGGCGTCATGCTGAAGGAGTAGTTCGCGGTCGGATTGTAGAGGCCGCCGCCGTTGCCGGCCGCGCCCACAATGAACGGCGCGGTCGTGCCCCCAACTTTGAATGTTGTCTGAGGTTCTTCAACCGAGAAGCCCAGCCACACCTTGTTGTTGAAGTTCTGAACAAACCGCACTCCGTATTCACGGGCCCAGCTGAAGCCGACATTGTATTGGGCGTCGATGTTTTCCGGCAGAACTTCGGTGCGGTTGTCGAGACCTTTCGCCGTTTGCGTGACCAGTGACCACATCTGGCCGCCGGTGAGGGTAAAGCCGCTATTGAACGCGGCCTGCGCCCAGAATTGCCGCTGACGCAGGGTGTAGCTGTTGCTCTGGTTGTCGTTCGACGTTGTCCCGGCCGAAAGGAAGTCAGCCTCATAGTACCCGCCGAGCTTGACGTTGTGAGCCGTTCCCTGGACCAGCATGGCGATTCGCGACTGGCGACCGCTGGCATTGAATTCTCCCACGTTGTATTGCGAGCTCCCTGGCAGCGGAGTCGAGGTGAAGGGGGTGTTGACGTCCGCGCTCAGTGCGCGCTGCCGCCACACCGACTCTGCCGCGAAGAACCCGCCCGGCGTGAAGGTCACACCCTTAAATTTCCAGGAGGTTGGCTGGTCAGTGCCATTGGTGTCGGTCTGGGCGGTTCGTTGGCCGGGATTTGCCTGAGCGAGCGTCGCGTTCGACGCGCTCGCCGGGCCGATTGCCGGAGAAGCGGCCGTTTCCACAGCTCGTGCGGGGGCCGGGGATGGCTGAGCGGGAGATGGGCTGATTCTTTCTTCCAGTTCCTTCATCTTAGCTTCCGCGGATTTCAGCGCCGCGCGTTGCGCTTCCAGTTCGGCCCTTTGTTCCTCCACCAGGCTGCGAAGGTCCTGCACCTCGCTCTCAATCAGCGAGCTTTCCGCCTTCACCGCCACCGGTTTGTCCGGAGCGGCGGCGGTGGTTACCGCCGCGGGCGTCTCTTCCTTGCCGGCCTCACCTGCGTTTTTTGCCAGCAACGGCGTCGCCGCAAGACCCATGCTCAACAATACTGCTGCGAATACTCGCATTCCTTCCCTCCTCACCAAGTTTTGAGACTTCATGCCAATTCGTCCTCTGGATTCCATATGAAAAGATCGATCGCTTCTAATGACCCAATCACAAGACTCCCCGCTGGAAGTGCATTGTTCCCACCGGGTGCAACCCCATGTCCCGTTGCCTGCGCCCCATCTGCTCAGGCTGGCAAAACTCGAGGAGAAAGACCCCAGCCCATGTAGGGAATTGCCTGCTGCCCCTCTCTGGGTTTGGTGACACTATCGGCGGCTGCTTAACAGGCCGTGAGAGGAATGTTAATTCTATGTTACAAGAGCTAAAATACTTTCATGTTACACATACTAAAAA
>JAIQFG010000089.1 GCA_020073375.1 Terriglobia bacterium
CGCCGCAGGACCACGACGCGCCGACCTCGCACGCCGACGACTCCGGCCGCTACGAGATCCCGGCGAGCCGCGGGAGCATCCCCGTGCCGCGCACCAGCACCCAGTGCAGCTTCTGCGACGCGACCGAGCGGCGCCTCGTGTCCGGCATGGGCACGACGGGGAAGCCGGTGGCGATCTGCGCGTCGTGCGCCGCCCGCCTCACGCCGGTCGCCGCCGAGGTCGTGTGCGACTTCTGCGGCCAGCTCGCGCCGGAGACGGCGCACGACCGCGGCGCGACCGTGTGCAAGGACTGCATCGATCTCGCGCTCACGATCTTCGGCGACGCGGACGGCTGAACCTCAGGGCAGCTCCGTCACGGCAGGAGCAGGAGCTTGCCGATGCTGCCGCGCCCCTCGAGCGTCTCGTGGGCGCGGCGCCCGTCGGCGAGCGCGAACGTGCCGCCGATCGTGACGGTGAGCTCGCCGCGCCGCACCGCGGCGAAGAGCTCTCCCGCGCGGCGCACGCGCTCGTCGTGGCTCGTGAGCACGTTCCACAGATCGCCGCCGGTGAGCGTCTTGCTCTCGTCCATGAGGAGGCGCGGATCGACCGGCTCGGGATCGCCGCCGGACATTCCGTAGAAGACGACGTGCCCGCCGATCTTCGCCGCGCGCAAGCTCCCGCGCAGGGTCGAGCCCACGCTGTCGTAGACGACGTCGAAGCCGCGCGCGAAGGGCGTCTCCGCGCGCGCGCGAAGGGCCCACTCCTCGCCGTAGAGGACCACCGCGCTCGCCCCCGCCGCGCGCACCGCGGCGCGCTTGCCCTCCGCCGAGACGAGCCCGACGACGCGCGCGCCCTTTTTTGCGGCGATCTGCGCGAGCAAGAGCCCGACGCCGCCGGCCGCCGCGTGCACGAGGACCTCGTCGCCGGCGCGCAGCGCGTAGCTGTCGTGCACGAGGTAGTGCGCCGTGAGGCCCTGCAAGAGGAGCGCGGCGGCGGTCTCGAACGGCACGTCGTCCGGCAAGGGGACGAGCTTGTCCGCGGGGACGCACACGAGCGCGGCGTTCGCCATCGGCGCGTCCGCGAACGCGACCCGATCCCCCGCCGCGAACGGACCCGCCGCCGTCTCGACGACGCCGGCCCCCTCGTAGCCCAAGATCCACGGCGGCGTGCCCTCGAGGTGGTAGTTGCCGCGCCGCCGGTAGATGTCGGCGAAATTCATCCCGATCGCCTTCATCCGCACGCGCGCCTGGCCGGCCGCGGGGATCGGATCGGGCACGTCCAGGTACTCGAGAACGTCGGGGCCGCCGAAGCGGGAGAAGCACAGCGCTTTCATGGCATCCGCCCGCAACGTAGCACGCGGGCGCGCCGGCCCCTCGCTACGGACCGCCCGCGAGCGACACGTAGAGGATCGGAATCGCCACCCCCGCCGCGACGAGCACCGCGCCGCGTCCGAAGAGCCCCTTGCCGCCTTTGATCATGAACCCAGGCCGGCACCGTCTCCGGCGTCGTCCACAACGGCACCAACGCCAACAAGCCCGCTGCCGATTGCGACGTCCTCCTAATCCAGCTCATGGGCGGCATGCAGGTCGTCGCCAACACCAAGACCGACGCGCAAGGCGCCTACCATTTCGACAATCCCGCCATCGGCAACGGCCCCATGCTCATTCGCGCTGTCTACCGCGGCGTCTTTTTCCACCAGCCGCTTACTCCCGGCACCGCCACCGTGGACGTCACCGTCTACGAGCCGACCACCAATCCCGCGTCCATCCAGGTACCGCTGCGCCTGCTGGTCTTCCAGCCCAATGGCGACAAGCTTATGGTCGGCGAGGAATATTCCATCACCAACAACTCGAATCCTCCCGCCGCCTTCTACAAGCAGGACGGCAACTTCGATTTCACCATCCCCGCGGGCGCGGAACTCGGCGAAGTCTCCACCTTCGGCCCCTCCGGCATGCCTGTCCGCCAGGGCACCATCGACAAAGGCAAGGGTCATTACTCCATCGCCTACGCGTTTCAGCCCGGCCAGAACGGCGTCCGCATCTCCTACACCTATCCCTACGCCGGCGACACCGCCGCGATAAAAGAATCCTCCACCTATGACGCGGCGCGCGTCCTGCTCGTGGTTCCTCCCACCATGCAGCTTTCCAGCGCCGGCTTCAGCGCCGCCGGACAAGAACAAGGCTTCAACGTTTTCTCCAAGGAATCCTTCAAGAAGGGAACTGGCTTCGACGTTTCCGTCTCCGGCACCGCGCCTCCTCCGTCCGATGCTTCCGCCGCCGGCGGCCAGGGACAGGGCGCCCCGCAGGATGAAGCCAACGGCCACGAAGCCGGCGCCACCATCGAAACTTCTCCCGCGCGTATCGGCGACGAAAAATGGATCCTGCTCGGTGGCCTCGGCGCAATCTTCGCCGTAGGCGTCGCCTTGCTTTGGCGCAAACAGCCGCCCATCGAGGCCCCCGTTCCCGCGCCAAACGCCGCCCCGAAGGGCCGCAAGGCCCAGCGCGCCGCGCAGCAGGCCCAGGCCAAACAGGCCGCGCCCGCTCCTCCTCCGCCGCCTCCTCCGGTCGAGCAAGTTAAGCAAGAAGTAAACGCCAATCTCGATTCACTGAAAGATACCCTGCTGCGCATCGAGCTGCGCCGCCAGGCCGGCACCATCACCGATGCCGAGTACGCCATCGAGCGGGGTCGCGCCGAACAACTCCTGCGCGATCTGGTCCAGGGCTGAGCCGTCGCGCGTGTCCACTGCTCCCGCATCTTCCCCCAACGCCGGCCACGGCGGCTCACCCTCCTCGGGCTCCAGCCGCGGATTAAAGATCATCTTCACCGGCGTCGAAAAGCGTTTCGGCATGCGCCTCGCCCTGCGCGGCGTCTCCCTGGAAATCTCCCCGGGAGAATGCGTCGCCCTGGTCGGCCACAACGGCTCCGGAAAAACCACTCTGCTCAAAATCGCCGCCCAGCTCTCCCGCCCCTCGCGCGGCACACTCGCCTACTACGAGCGCGATTCCGCACTCTCCGCGGACCGCATCAAAAGCCGCATCGGCATGGTCGGCCACCACACCCTGGTCTACGACGAATTGACCGCCGAGGAAAATCTTATTTTCTTCGCCAAACTTTTTTCCTTGCCGGATCCCGCCGCCCGCGCCCGCGAGGCCCTCGAACCCGTCGGCCTGGCCAATCGCGCCGGCGATCTGGTCCGCACGTTCTCCCGCGGCATGCGCCAGCGTATGGGCATCGCCCGCGCGCTACTCGCAAATCCCGGCTTGCTCCTGCTCGATGAACCCGCCGCCGGCCTCGACCCCGAAGGCCAGCAGTGGCTCGGCGAAACACTCGAAAAATTGCACGCCTCCGGCTGCACCATCATCATGAGCACCCACGGCCGCAACGAAACCCAGGCCTCCGTCACCCGCGCCATCCGCCTGCATGCCGGGAAAATCACCCACGACTCCGGCCCCGGCGGCGATCCCAACCAGGTCCTGGTCCTGGCATCCGTCCGCGACGCTGGCGAGGACAACGAATCATGAGCATGACCCGCGCCGCCGCCGTCATCCTGGCAAAGGAACTCCGCACCGAGTTCCGCTCGCGCGAACTCCTGGGCACGACGCTCGTCTTCGTCCTGATCGTCATCGTCCTGTTCAGTTTCACGTTCAACCCCACGTCGGAGGAGTCGCGCCGCTTCGGCCCCGGCCTCTTGTGGCTCGCGTTTCTCTTCGCCGGTTCGCTCATGCTCCAGCCCTCCTTCTTGCGCGAGCAGCCCAATGACACCCTGGCCGCCCTCCGCCTTGCTCCCATCGACCCCTTCAGCATTCTCGCAGGGAAGATGGCCGCCAATTTCCTCTTCCTTCTGCTGGTCGAACTCCTGCTGCTGCCCGTCTTCGCAGTCCTCTATAACACCGCCATTCTTCCCGTCCTCCCGCAGCTCATTCTGATCCTGGCCCTCGGCACAGTTGGCCTGGCCACCACCGGCACTGTATTTTCCGCTGTGTCCGCGCAGGCGCGCTTGCGCGAATTGCTCTTGCCGCTGTTGCTGCTCCCGGTCCTGGCGCCCGTCCTGATCGCCAGCACCGAGGCCACCATCGGCATCCTGCGCGACCCGTCGGAATTGTCTTTGGTGTGGTTAACATTCCTAACGTCCTTCGATGTGGTATTTTTGACGGCGGCATGGATGGTCGGCGAATATCTCCTGGAGGAGTGAAATGGCAACCGAAGCGCAATCGCAAACCGCGCCCCGCCCGGCAGTCTCCTTGCCGTCGGTCCTGCTTGTGTTTCTGCTGCTCGCCGCGGCCAGTTACGCCGCGCTGATCTGGGCGCCAACCGAAGCCACCATGGGCCTGATCCAGCGCATTTTTTATTTTCACGTCTCCAGCGCCTGGTCCGGCTTCATCTCCTTCATCATGGTTTTCATCGGCAGCGTCGCCTACCTGCGCACGCGCGCCCTCAAGTGGGACTGGCTGTCCGTCGCCTCCGCCGAAGTCGGCGTCGCGTTTTTCACCATCGTCCTCATCACCGGACCCATCTGGGCCAAGCCCGTCTGGGGCATCTGGTGGACCTGGGACGCGCGCCTCACTTCGTCGTTCCTGCTGTGGGTCCTGTTCGTCAGCTATCTCATCCTGCGCACATTGCTCGATGAGCCCGAGCGCCGCGCCCTGGTCTCGGCCGTGTTTGGAATTTTTGCGACGCTCGATATTCCCCTGGTCTATTTTTCGATCTGGTGGTTCCGCACGCAGCATCCCCAGCCCGTGATCGGCGACGGCGGCTCGCTCGCCCCGCGCATGGGCTACGTCCTGCTGCTGTGCTGGGCCGCCACGCTCGGCGTAATGACCGTCCTGATCCGCATCCGCTACCGCCTGGAATCGATGCGCTCGGAAGTCGATGGCTAACGCATGAATGTTTCACGAAACAGTTAAAATAAGTTACCGGCCGGGGAAGATACCGAGCTTTTCGTTGCGCGTTAAGGGAGAGAAGGAATGAAGAACCTGAACTTTCTGGTGTCCGCCTACATCGCGATCTGGCTGGTCTTCTGCGGCTACCTGTTCTCAGTGGCGCGCCGCATGGCCAGCCTGCAGGACGACATCCGCCGCCTCAAGCGCGACGGCAAATAATCTACTCGTCCCGATTCCGGCAGGTTTTGGAGGGCCGGACTTCAGCCCGGGCGAATGATTTTTTCTTATCCGCGGCTTCAGCCGCCGCAGCAACGCCAAACGTGCCCATGACCGACAACAAAAAAATCGCCGTAGTCCTTTTCCAGCTCGGCGGCCCCGATTCCGCCGAAGCCGTCGAACCCTTCCTCTACAACTTGTTCTGCGATCCCGACATCATCGATTTCTTCGGCGCCTGGTTCGCCCGCCGCCCGCTCGCGCGTTACATCGCCAGAAAACGCGCCGGAGTCGTCCGCGAGCACTACAACGACATCGGCGGATATTCCCCCATCCGCCTGCTCACCGAGCGCCAGGCCCGCGCCCTGGAAAGAGCCCTCGCCCCTCGCCTCGATGCAAAATGTTTCATCGCCATGCGCTACTGGCACCCGCTCACCGCCCAGGCCGCCGCCGAAGTCAACACATGGAACCCCACTGACCTGGTTCTGCTCCCGCTCTATCCGCAATACTCGTTCGCTACCACATCGAGCAGCCTCAAGGAATGGCAGCGCGTCTACCGCCCCGCCGCCGGCGCTCCGCGCACGCGCACCATCGAAAATTTTTACAATCACCCGCTCTACATCCAGTCCGTCGCCGAAAAAATCGCCCTCTCGCTCACCCATTTCGACAATCCCGAGGGCGCGCACATCGTCTTCAGCGCCCATGGCCTCCCTCTGAGCCTCATCGAGCGCGGCGATCCCTACGCCAAGCACGTCGAGGAAACCGTTCGCTTGGTCATGCAGCGCGGCGCCTGGAAAAATCCCCACATCCTCTGCTATCAGAGCAAAGTCGGCCGCCGCGAATGGCTCTCGCCTTCGCTCGTCAACACGCTCGACCGCCTCGGGCGCGCAGGAGAAAAACATCTCCTCGTCGTTCCCATCGCCTTCGTCACAGAACACATCGAAACCCTCCACGAAATCAATATCGAAGCCCGCGAGCAGGCCCATAAACTCGGCGTCGAACAATTTGAAATGATGCCCGCAGTCGGCGATTCCCCCACCTTCATCTCCGCCCTTGCCGACTTGGTGGTTCAATCTTTGAACCACGATCCGGACAAAACCTGACTTCCTCCTCTCCCAAAAAAAACTTTTGTCGCGTGGAAAACTTTGCTCAAAAATTTTACCCCGAAACGGGAATTGCCTTGACAGAATGGGCCTCGCGGAAATATAAGTTACGTGTTCTCGGGCCATTTATTTTTCTCGATTCATAACTTATATCGAGAGGTTAAGCACCGGAATTATGGCTGATCCCAAGGACGGAACTACCCCGGCGCCCCAGGCACCCAAAGCAGCGGCACCACCAGCAGCACCCCCGGCCCCAAAGCCGGCGGCAAAAGCCAAAGCCGACAGCGGAGACCCGCCTGATCCCATGCGGCGGCGTGTGATCTGGGGCATGATCTACGGCTACCTGGGCATTAACCTGCTCATGTTCCTGCGCTTCTTTTTCCCGCGCGCCCTGTACGAGCCCAACACCATTTTCAATATCGGTTATCCCGCTGATTTTTCCCTGGGCATCGATCAGCGCTACCTGATGACCAATCGCGTGTGGATCATCCGCGAGCCCGACCGCATCTTCGTCATCTTCGCGCGCTGCACCCACTTGGGCTGCACGCCGGAATGGAAGGCGTCGGAAAATAAATTCAAGTGCCCCTGCCACGGCAGCGGCTATGACAGCGAAGGCGTGAACTTCGAGGGTCCAGCCCCGCGGCCCATGGACCGCGCGCATGTCGACCTCGATCCCACCGGCAAGCTGATCGTCGACACCAGCCGCCTGTACATGGACGATCCCCGCGCCGGCGTCAATCAATTCAACGATCCCGGCGCTTATTTGCCGGTGTAAAAAACTTTTGGGCGGGCTCCTCTTGGAGCCTTGGATGAAAAGCGGGTAAGGATTGGGTGGCCCGCCGGAAATTTCCAGCAAAGCATTTGGGTTTGTTCCTCATGACTTGGGACACTCTCAGGGGAGCTAGGGATGGCCGAATCGAACGGCGAAAACAACGGCGAAAAGAAGAGCACCGGACTACTCGACCGTGTCCGCCAGGACGTCACGGACCTCAAGGATACCTTCAAGGAAAAAGGCAAGGAAGAGCTTGAAGGCCTGAAAGAGCCCGAAAAGTCTCAACTCTTCCGCTCCGTTTTCCGCGTCAAGCACGACGAAACGCCGCGCAACCGCGCGCTCTCGGTCCTGTCCAATGTTTTTTTTCATCTTCATCCTGCAAAGGTGAATCGCGACGCCGTAAAATACAAATACACCTGGGGCATGGGCGGCATCACCTTCTACCTGTTCATCGTCCTCACCTTCACAGGCGTTCTGCTGATGTTTTATTACCACCCGAGCAAAGTGCAGGCCTTCCGCGACATTCTGTATCTTGAAAACGACGTGCCCTTCGGCAAGCTCCTGCGCAACATGCATCGCTGGGCTGCGCACCTGATGATCATCGCCGTCTGGCTGCACATGTTCCGCGTGTTCCTCACCGGCTCCTACAAGCGCCCGCGCGAATTCAACTGGTGCATCGGTGTGCTCCTGATGGTCTTGACCTTGCTCCTGTCGTTCACCGGTTACCTGCTGCCCGACGATCAACTCGGCTTCTGGGCCGTCACCGTCGGCACCAACATGGCTCGCGCCACTCCGTTGTTAGGAACCGAAGGCCCGTTCGGCGCATTGCTGGGCATGACGCCCTATAACGACGTCCGCTTCGCACTGCTCGGCGGCTCCATCGTCGACGCCAACGCCCTGCTGCGCGCCTACATCTGGCATTGCATCGCCATCCCGCTGATCGCCAGCATCTTCATGGCACTGCATTTCTGGCGCGTCCGCAAGGATGGCGGCATCTCCGGCCCCGCGCCGGTCATGCTCGAATCCGAAATCAAGGAAGAGAAGGGCCACCGCCCGGTCGTGCTCCGCCCGAGCGGTTTGCAGTAAATTTTTTGGCGGTATTTTTTAGTTGTCATTCTAAAGTCGCTTAGGCGACAGGAATCCCTCTGGGGGTTTGAGGCCGATATGAACTGGCATCAGATCTGGGAAGTCGCATCCGCGCCCGACAACGTGCCCATCGTGGCGCTGCTGTTCCTGATCCCTTTCTATACCTGGTACGCATTCCACCAGGCCCTTGAGAACGACGCCTTGATCGACAAGCTTTCCGCCGATCCCGCCCTCGCCAAGACCGAATACCGCAAGACCGAGCCGTGGAATCCCAAGTGGGAAAAGGAAGTCCACACCTGGCCGTACCTGATGCGCATCGAGCTGGTCGCCGCCGTCCTGGTCACCGTCCTGCTCATGGTCTGGTCCATCACGCTCAACGCTCCCCTCGAGGAGCCTTCCAATCCCAACGTCACCATGAATCCTGCCAAGGCCCCGTGGTATTTCCTCGGCCTGCAGGAAATGCTCGTTTATTTCGATCCCTGGATCGCTGGCGTGATCATGCCGACGCTCATCATTGTCGGCTTGATGGTCATACCCTATATAGACGCGAATCCCCTGGGCAACGGCTACTACACCTACAAGCAGCGCAAATTCGCCATCTGGACATTTCTCTTCGGTTTCATCGGCCTGTGGGTGTTGATGATTGTCATCGGCACATTCATCCGCGGCCCCGGATGGATGTGGTTCTGGCCGGGCCAGACCTGGGACGCGCAGCGCGTCGAGTTCGCCGTGAACCGCAACCTCGACCAGATTTTCGGCGTCACAGGTTCGTGGATCGGGCTCATGATGCCGGCCGCCAACAAGGCCTACGCGCCCATCCTGGCGCGCATCATTTTCGGAATTTTTCCGCTGACGCTTTATTTCCTGGTGGCAGGATATTTTTCGCACCGCCTCCTGCTGCTCACCGATTTCAGCAGGAAAATTTTCAAGCGCATGACTCTCTTGCAGATGGTCACCACCGAGCTGTTCCTGGTGCTGATGCTCAGTCTGCCCATCAAGATTATTTTGCGCCTGGTATTCCGCGTCAAGTACGTCTGGGTGACGCCGTGGTTCAGCATTTAGCGGCAGGGAATTGGCGGTAGGTTGTGAGTTTTGTTTTTAAGATTTTAGTTGTCATTCCGAGCGTGGCGAGGAATCCCTCTGCGGTTTTCCCGCGGACAGCGCAAAGCCGCCTCGCCCGGAATCGACCAAAGCACGCGCGGGCCGCCTTTTTTGCCCTGTAGTCCAAAGGCCGGCCCGCTGGAAAGAAAAGGAGACCTGGGGTGCCTGAGCTTCTTCCGGATGATCCAGTCACAACCAAGCCCATGGCCGGGCTTGTCCTGATTTCCGTTTTTCTCCTGATGCTGACCGTTTCCTGGTCGCTCTACGACGAATTCTTCGGCCTCCGCCCCTGGCGCAGCTACCAGTCTGAATTCTCCAAGGCCTACTCCTCGTATCTCGAGAAGCAATACACCCAGCGCAAGGCCGACGAACAGAAATTTTACGCCACGCCCCAATACTTGAAGATGGTGGCCGACATCAAAGCCGCCACCGACGCAGCTCGCACCCAGGACCGCCAGATCGGCGACCAGATCGACTTGCTCGACCGTCAGCGCGCCGCCATGACCGATTCCTTCCAGAACTCCCGTGGTCTGGTCGGCTCGCTCACTTATCAGCTCGAGCAAATCGGCGAACAAAACAAAAACTCATATGAATCCAAGAGAAAGGAACTGAACGACGCTAAGGCCCAGACCTATGATGTCGCCTGGCCCGTCGAAGGCAACAAGATCGAAGCTCGCAAATTCAACTACGACCAGCTCAACGGCCTTTTCACCTCGATCATGACCGGCAAGGCCAAACTGGTCGCACAGCGCGGCGAAGTCGATCAGCCCGCCAAGGACGCGCAGGACAAGCTCAACGAATACGTGAAGGAAAATCTCCCCGGCCTCGCTTCAAAAGATTTGTATACGCTAGGGCAGAGCATCAAGGGCCTCGATATTCGCCTGCGCCAGGTAAACGTGAATCCCAGCGGCGCCTCGCTTAACAATCTCGGCGGCACCGGCCTCGTAGACCGCTGCCAGTCCTGCCACCTCGGCACCGATCCACTCCTGGTCCCCGTCACCATGACGCTGACCAAAGCCGATCTCGGCCTCGCCAAGAGCACCGACGCGCCCTTCACCAGCCATCCGGACCAGGACATGATGAAATATCATCCCCTGGAAAAATTCGGCTGCTCCCCGTGCCACGGCGGAAACGGCCGCGCCCTCGACAATGTCGAGAAAGCCCACGGACGCTACGAGCACTGGCTCTGGCCCTTGTATTACAAGGAAAATTACGACGCCGGCTGCCAGCAGTGCCACGCCGCCGATATGGTCACCGAACACGCGCCCGTCCTGAACACCGCGAAAAAACTCTATCGCGAAAAGGGCTGCATCGGCTGCCACCGCTTCCAGGGTTTTGACAATCAGGATGAGCAACTGGTCTCCGCGCGCCAGGCCATCACCCAGCTCGAAAATCAGAAGCAGGACAACCGCCTGCAAATTGCCGCGCTCAATAAAAAGGGCGACACCGCCAGCGACAACGCCGCGGCCAACGCCTACTACGCGGAAGCCACCAACCTGACCGTCACCACTTCGGGTATGGACGCGCAAATCGAATCGCTTGAGCAGCGCTCCCACAACCTGCTTCAGGAAATCAAGAAAGTCGGCCCGGACCTGAAAGAAGTCCGGATGAAGATTCACAAGGAATGGATCCCGTATTGGCTGAAAAATACGCACACCTTCCGCCCGACCACCAAAATGCCGCAGTTCCGTTTGCAGGATGACGAAATCCAGGCCATCGCCGCCTACATCTGGCAATCCGCCATCACAGGGCCGGAGCTTCCCAAGCAGGCCCCCGGCAACGCCGCGCATGGCAAGGAACTTTTCGAGCAGCGCGGCTGCGAAGCCTGCCACTCGATGGGCGAGGGCGCCAACATGGTCGGCGGAGATTTCGCCGCCAATCTTTCCCGCGTCGGCGAAAAAGACAATTACGATTACCTGGTCCGTTGGATTCTGAATCCTCGCGTGCGCACGCGCCCCTACAGCCCGTTCGAGCACAAGGATCTGGGCCCGGAAGATTACGCCAAGCACGATCTCCCCTTCGTGTTTGACCTCGACCATTCCCGCTCGCCCAACGACGGCCACGAGCTTGTCGTCGAGCAGCCCACGGTCATGCCCAGCCTGCGCCTCACCGTCGACGACGCGCGCGACATCGCCAGCTACCTCGAAACCCAAAAGCACGCCGATGCCAGCTACGACCCCGCGCCGTTCATGGACGATCCAAAACTCAAGGCGCATGGAAAAGAGCTGATCCAGCACTACGGCTGCGCCGGTTGCCATGAAATTTCCGGCATGGAAGACGAAGGCCGCATCGGCACCGAACTCACCAACGAAGGCAGCAAGCCCATCGAGCGCCTCGATTTCGCTCTCTACACCGAGGACGCTAAGCTCGGAATCCTCCCCGACGGAAAAAAATCCGCGCGCGGCCCATGGTATGACTTGAAGGGCTTCTTCGAGAACAAGCTCACCGCTCCCGAAGTCTTCGATCACGGCAAATACAAACCGGATCCGATGGACCGCTTGCGCATGCCCAAGCCGAATGTCACCAAGGAAGACATCGACGCCTTGACCACATTCCTGCTCGGCTCCACCGACCCGTCGCTGCCGCCCGAGTACATGTACAAGCCCGCCGATCAGCGCGCCGCCATCCAGAAGGGCTGGTGGATCGTCACAAAATACAATTGCATCGGCTGCCACCAGATCGGCATCGGCCAGAAATCCGTCCTCATGGGCCTGCCGCAATTCCAGGGAGAGAACAAACAAAATCTGCCGCCGGTCCTCACCAGCGAAGGCGCGCGCGTCAATCCCGAATGGCTCAAGGGTTTTCTCGCCAACCCGGCCTTGAGCACCACGGACGTCAACCGCAACGGCATCCGCTCGTACCTGCAAGTGCGCATGCCCACCTTCTATCTGTCCGACGACGAAATTCGCACGCTGGTCCTGTTCTTTGAAGCCATGTCCAGCCAGCCGCAACCGTTCATCCCGCAGAAGCTGACGCCTGTGTCCACAGCCGAAAAGGAAATGGCTCGCCAGCTCTTCACCAGCACGGCCGCTCCTTGCCTGAAGTGCCATGCCACCGGCGATCCCGGCCACGACAAAACAGCCATCGCTCCCAATTTCCTGTTCGCCAAGGAACGCCTGCAGCCCGCCTGGACCGAACGCTGGATCACCAATCCCGCGTTGATCGCTCCCGGCACGGCCATGCCGTCCGGCCTGTTCAATCGCGAGGGCGACCGCTGGGTTTTCTCCGGCCCGCTCCCCGCCAGCTTCCACGGCTACATGGGCGACCAGGCCAACCTCCTGGTCCGGTACATGTTTGAGCTAACACCCGAGGAACAGCGCTCCCTGCAAAGCCGCATGCCCTCAGGCGGCAGCGGCGGCGCAGGGAAGTAGGAATTGCTTTAAGTAGCACAGGCACTCCTGCCTGTGTGCCTTTGTGGACGTAAGCGAGCATCACCCCTGGACGCGAATAGAACCCAGTCCAGAAAATATTAAGCACTCAAGCCCGGCAGGGGCGACACAAATTTCGCAGCAAAATTGCACCACCCAAGACCGATTTTTAAGTACTCTAGCCACAGGAGGAACTGTTTCGTGAAGATAAACAGATTGGCCATTTACACCCTGTCACTCGGCGCATTCGCCCTCGTGCTTGCAGGCTGCGGCGGAAATAAAACCGAATCGACCGAAGCTCCCGCGTCGGCCCCCGCGGCCAACGCCCCCGCCGGAAAAACGGTTGACCCGGCCACGGCCGGCGAACTCACGGGCACCGTGAAACTCGACGGCGCCGCGCCGAAAATGAAAACCATCAGCACCGCCGCCGAACCCGCCTGCGGCAAGTCGCGCACCACTCCCTTGACCAGCGAGGAAGTCGTCACCGGCGATGGCGGCTCGCTCGCCAACGTCGTCGTCTACATCAAGAGCGGCCTGGACGGCTACTCGTTCCCCGCGCCTTCGACTCCCGTGAAATTCACGCAGGAGGGATGCCAGTATCATCCCCACGTCGCCGGCATGATGGTCGCCCAGAATGTGGACGTCATCAACAGTGACCAGACCACGCACAATATTCATCCCATTCCCATGGAAAATCGCGAATGGAACGAATCCCAGCCCCCCGGAGCCGCCCCCATCGAGAAATCCTTCGCCCGCGAAGAGGTCGCCATCCCGGTCAAGTGCAACGTCCACCCGTGGATGAAGGCCTACATGGCCGTGCTCCCCAATCCCTATTTCCAGGTCACCGACAAGGACGGCAAGTTCGATCTGAAGAACCTGCCCCCCGGCACCTACACGGTCGTCGCCTGGCACGAACTTTACAAAACCGATCCGCAAACAATCACGATCGGCCCCAAGGAATCAAAGAGCGTGAACTTCACGTTCAAGGCCACCGCCTCGGGCGACTAGCCGCCGTCTCGTTTGGTTTAGGTTAGATGCTGTGTGGTTGGACGCTTTGTGGGTCGCGGCTTCAGCCGCGACATCAAGGCTCCAAAAAAAACCGGGCTTTAGCCCCTGGCCTGCAACCAACGGGCCGTCATTCCCGGCGAAGCGGGGAATCCCTCCTTTCTTGAATGCAATGGAAGGCGGGATTCCTCACTCGCGCAGGCAGTTTCGGAAAGCCACCGCGTTTCGTATACAATAAGCAATCCGCCAGGAGGCGGCCGCGGGCTATCACTTAAGCCCGCCTGCAAATACCCACAGTGCACAATCCCAGCATCCATCGCTACGCACTTGTCACGGCCTGCTGCACATTTCTCTTGCTCATCGCCGGCGCCCTGGTCACCTCCAACGACGCAGGACTCTCCATCCCCGACTGGCCCCTGGCCTACGGCTCGCTCACCCCTCCCATGGTCGGCGGCATCCGCTATGAATTCACGCACCGCGTAATCGCCACCTGCATCGGCATCCTGACCATCGGACTAGCCGTCTGGCTCTGGCGCTCCGAAAAGCGCGGATGGATGCGCTGGATGGGCGTTGCGGCCCTCGGCGGCGTCATTGCGCAGGGAATCCTCGGCGGCATGACCGTCCGCATGTTCCAGCCTCCCCCCGTATCCACCGCGCACGCCACGCTCGCGCAACTGTTCTTTTCCACCGTCGTGGCCATCGCCGTCTTCACCAGCCCCTGGTGGAGCAGGGAACACCTCGCCCTCGAAGACCCGAAATCGCCCTCCGTGCGCCCTCTGGTCGTCAGTACCGCCGTCGCCGTTTTCCTCCAGCTCATTCTGGGCGCGGCCTTCCGCCACAAGGCTTTCGGAATAATTCCGCATCTGATCGGCGCCGTTATTGTTACAATGCTCATCTTCATGACGGCGGGGGCCCTGAAGCGGCGCTTTCCACATGTGCCGGAGCTGCGCGGGTGCGCGAAAATCCTGCACATCCTGATCGGTGTGCAGCTTCTGCTGGGTGGCGGAGCGTACTGGTCCAGAATGTACGCCGCGCAATTTCCCCAGCCCATCGCTATCATGGTGGCGCTCACCGTAATTCACACGGTTACCGGCGCCTTGGTGCTGGCCGCAACATTGGTGACATCACTAATTGTCTTTCGCCTGGTGAGTCCCGCAAAGCTCGCCGGCGAATCGATCCGAAACCGGGAGCAAGTCGCGCAATGAGAAATTCAGTGGCTACAACCAGCGCGGTAAATTCAGACGCCGGCCGCCCCGCTCTTTACCTGGCGCTCACCAAACCGGACGTTTCTTTCCTGGTCGTGATGACCACCGTCGCCGGATACGCCCTCGGCACGCGCGGCCCGCTTGACTGGATACGCATGGCCCACACCGTCTTCGGCACCACGCTCATCGCCGCGGGCACCTCCGCCCTCAACCATTATTTCGAGCGTGACACCGACGCCCTCATGCGCCGCACCGCTTCCCGGCCTCTCCCTTCGGGGCAGATGAATCCGCGGGAAGCGTTTGGCTTCGGCCTCAGCCTCATCGTCATCGGCACACTCTACCTGGCCCTGGCCACCAACCCCCTCGCCACTCTCCTGGGCATCGCCACTTCCGTCGCCTATCTGTGCGCCTACACGCCGCTGAAGCGAAAGACCACGTTGGCCACATTCATCGGCGCGTTCCCCGGAGCCGTCCCTCCGCTAATCGGCTGGGCCGCCGCGCGCGGCACCATCGGACTGGACGCCTGGATTCTTTTCGCCATTTTATTTTTGTGGCAGTTCCCGCACTTTGACGCCATCGCCTGGGTCTACCGCGAAGATTACGCCCGCGCCGGAATCAAAATGCTTCCGGTCGTCGACCGCGAAGGCAAGCGCACTTTCCGCGAAATCCTTTTGACCGCCGCGCTGCTGGTTCCGGTCAGCCTGCTGCCAGCGCTCACCGGCCTTGCCGGCGCGCATTATTTTTTCAGCGCCCTGGTTCTGGGAATCATGCTCGTCGAGGTTTGCCTGTGGGCCGCCGCGTCGAAAACCAATATCCGCGCCAAGTGGCTCATGCACGCTACCGTGCTCCACCTGCCGGTGCTGTTGGGTTTGCTTATCTACGATAAATTCACCCGGTAATCTTTTGCGCCGTCGGGACGGCCGCGAGAGGCTATGAACGGAAAAGAAAATCCGATCGAGTTGCTGGTAATCTGCGCGGTGGTCCTCGTGCTCTCGCTCCTGGGCATTCTCGGGGGCTTTTCCAAGGGCCTGTTTGGCAACATGGACGGCATCCTCATCCTCGGCATCTGCCTGATGATGGCCCTGATCGCCGCCATCCTCCTCCTGGTCTTGGCCAAGGAACAAGGCTGGCTCGGCAAAAAATCCAACGGCGCACACTCGCCCGCAAAGTAAGTAGGACAGGCTTCAGCCTGTCGGGTTTAGCAAATGCAACCCCGACAAAATTCGCGCCACCTCGCAGGCTGAAGCCCGCGCCACGAAGGAAGTGGTCCCTTGATCTCCCATCCCGCCCTCAACGCCATCCTCAACGGCGCCAGCGGCGTCTTCGTCCTCACCGGCTTCGCCATGATCCGCGCCAAGCGCGTCCTCGCCCACAAAACCTGCATGATCGCCGCCACCGCCACTTCCACCGCATTCCTCGTTTCCTATCTCATCTACCACTACAATCTCTATGTCTCCGGCGCAGGCACCGTCCATTTTCCAGGCGCCGGCGTCCCGCGCTACGCCTATCTCACCATGCTCACCACGCACACCATCCTCGCCGCCGTCATCGTCCCGCTCGTCATCATCTCGCTAGTTCGAGCATTCCGCGGAAATTTCCCCGCCCACAAAAAAATCGCCCGCTGGACCCTCCCTCTCTGGGCCTACGTCTCCGTCACCGGCGTCCTGATCTACGTCGTTCTCTACCAGGTCTATGCCCCCAAGTAGCACAGCCACTCTTGGCTGTGTGCCTTTTCATCTCGCGCCCCCGCCAAAAATGTAACCGCAATCCCACCTCGCGCAAACCCAATCCCAACTGTGCTAATCTTTCGATCCGCCAAACACTGTGAACACCGTCCCCCATTCCGCCGAACCCGCCGCCGCAGCGCCGGTAGCCAAAGCCCCCATGGCCAAGAAATGGCTCATCGCCATCCTGGTCCTAACCTTCGCCTTCGTCCTGATGCCTTTCCTGCTCTGGTACATGACCACATTCACCCGCCCGCTCACCGACGCCGACCTGGGCGCCTATTTCACCGACACCCTCCACCCCCGCCGCGCCCAACACGCTCTTTCGCAAATCGCTGACCGCATGATGAGCCCTAGCCCCGCCATCCGCGAATCCGCCAAGCCCTGGTATCCCGAAGTCATCCATTTCTCGCAGCAGGGAAGCGATGAGTTGCGCGTCACCTCCGCCTGGGTCATGGGACAGGACAACGCCTCCCCAGAATTCCACGCCGCGTTGCTCAAAATGCTTTCCGACCCCAACCCTATGGTCACCCGCAACGCCGCCTTGTCCCTGGTCCGCTTCGCCGATCCCGCCGGCCATGACGTAATTGCCGCCATGCTCGCCCCTTACGCCGTGCCCGCCTCAATCGGTGGCACCTTGGCAACGCGCCTCAAGCCCGGCGACGTCATCAACCCCGGCACATTGGTCGGTCATATCACGGCCGCCAGTGGAACCACGGAAATCCGCTCCCAAGTCCCTGGCACAATTCTGGAATGGACTGCGCAAGACAACAGCTCGGTCGAACCCGGCAAGCCCATTCTCCTGATCGACCCCAGCCCCGAAATGGCCTGGGAAGCCCTCCGCGCCCTGTTCCTGATCGGACAACCAGCCGATCTCCCCGCCGTAAACCGCTATATCCGCGGCGTCGACGCAATGCCGCAGCAGGTCACCCAGCAAGCCGCACTCACCGCAAAAGAAATTTCCGCCCGCGCCGAAAAATAATGTTCCTGGTAAGTGAAGGGAATCGGCAGGTGACCTGTGCACTTCGAATAAATCCGCTGTCTGTGTGAAACAATAGCTCCCATGAAACGAATCCTGCAAAATCCACCCAACTCAGCCGCTTCAGGCGCTGAAAGCGCCGTTGGTGACCAGCCCGGGGCAGCTCCCCGGGTCCCCACACAATCCAAGCGGTGCGCCCTGAAGGGGCGCAGATGCTCTCCGCCTCTTCACGGCGAACAAACACGATTCAAGCTATTTTTCGGTTGGGAAGCAATCAGAATCGAAAATCAAATCAGAACCAACGGCAGAGAGCCGTTTGCATTTCCACGAATCACAAATCACCACTCACGAATCACAGCCCCTAAAACGGCAACGTCCCCTCGTTCGCCTCAAACTCCGCCAGCGGCACCATGTCAATCGCATCCCACGGGCACCCTTCCAGAAACGCCCCGTCCGGCCCCTTGCTGGTGCACAGTTTGCATCCGATGCACAGCAGCGGATCCACAATAATCCTCCCGAACGGCGGATGATCCTCGTCCGGCGACCAGTACATGCAATCCGCCACCGGGCAGTACTCCACGCACGCCGGAGATCCCGAGCATCCCGTGCAGGACTCGTTGATCACCGCGAGAATATGCGGCTTGCGTTTGCGTTGTGTAGTTGTCCCGGAAGAAATTGGAGATTGCTTGACGACCGTGCCTGCCTGGTATTCCGCAATGCTGGGAGCCGAATAAGCCAACGCGAACCTCCACGAGTAAACTTGTTGCACGTATTCTTACCGACCGCTCAAAACTTGTCAATAATTCTCCAACCGTTGTAGTGTCTGGTGGACGCGGCGCGGTTGCACACGCGGACCGAGTCCAATCCATCCAAGGCGTACGAAGGAAGCGGTCCGGAGGCACAATGTCAAACTCCCGCAGGCATTTTCTAAAAGGCGCGTCCCTCGCCCTGCTCGGTGCAACCGCAGCCTGCAATAAACAACAAGAGCCGCCAGCCGCGCTCCCTCCCGGTGCCCCGCCCGCCTTCGGCACCGCGCCGCAAGTCGGCCCCGAAGTCTCCTCCTCCACATTCGCCGTCGCCGAAAAACTGGTTCAGGTAGAACTCACTTCCGCGGAGCAGCAACAGGCCGCCGCCAGTTGGCGCGCAAACATGGCCGCCCTCTATGAACGCCGCACCGGCCCTCGCAAGCTCGTTCTTGAACCCGCCGCCGTCCCGTATTCCACCTGGAATCCCGTCATCCCCGGTGAAAATCCCGGCCCCGCAAAAAATCGCTTCTCCCTAAAAAAGCTCGACCCCGGCCCGCTCCCCGCAAGTGACGCAGACATCGCCTTCGCCCCCGTCACGCACCTCGCCCGCTGGATCGAACAGCGCAAACTCACCTCCACGCGCCTCACGCAAATCTACCTGGACCGCATCCAGAAATTCGACGCAAAACTCCACTGCATCATCACCTTGATGCGCGAACAGGCCCTTGCCCAAGCCAAAAACGCCGACCAAGAAATCGCCGCCGGAAAATATCGCGGCCCCCTGCACGGCATCCCCTGGGGCGCAAAAGATCTCCTCGACACCGCCGGAATCCCCACCAGCTACGGCGCCGAGCCCTTCAAAAATCGCATCCCCAATGCCGACGCCGCAGTCGTCAAGCGCCTGCATGACGCCGGCGCTATCCTCCTCGCCAAGCTCAGCATGGGCGGCCTCGCCCTGAACGACATCTGGTTCGGCGGCCAAACCATGAACCCGTGGCTGCTTGAAGAAGGCTCCTCCGGATCCAGCGCCGGCCCCGGCGCCGCCACCGCCGCCGCACTCGTCGCGTTCTCCATCGGCAGCGAAACCGAAGGCAGCATCGTCAGTCCCTCCACCCGCTGCGGACTCACCGGCCTGCGCCCCACTTACGGCCGCGTCCCGCGCACCGGAGCCATGACCCTCTGCTGGTCGCTCGACAAACTCGGCCCCATGACGCGCTCGGTTACCGACGCCATCCTCGTCCTCCACGCCATCTCCGGCCCCGATCCCGGCGACCTCAACAGCGTCCCCAGCAATCTCGATTTTGACGCCGAAGCAAACGGGAAGGGAATTCGCGTCGGTTATTTTCCCGCATGGATGAAGGAGCTTCCCGCCACCGACGTCGACCGCGCCGCCCTCGAAGCCGTAAAAAAATCCGGCATGCTCCCCGTCGAAGTCTCACTCCCCGACTGGCCCTACGATTCCCTCAACATCATCCTCTTCGCCGAAGCCGCCGCCGCCTTCGAGGAACTCACCCTCACCCACGGCGTCGATCAAATGAAAATGCAGGTCTCTGACGCCTGGCCCAATCTTTTCCGCCAGTCCCGTTTCCTCTCCGCCGTCGACTTGGTCCAAACCGACCGCTTCCGCCGCAAAGTAGCGCTGGAAATGGCCCGCATCTTCCGCGAAGTCGACGTCCTCATGGTCCCCTCCTTGCGCGACGAAACCCTCACCATCGGAAACTTCACCGGCCATCCCTCGCTCACCCTCCGCGCCGGCTTCCTCGAAGTCTCCACCGCACGCTCCGATTGGGCCCCTGACCCCGCTCATCCTCTCCCCACTTTCAATCCGCGGCGCCGTGTCCCCCACGGCATCACCCTGATCGGCCGCCTGTTCGACGAAGGCAATGTCGCCACCGCGGGCCTCGCCCTGGAAAATATTTTCGCCGTAACCGGCGAGCGCCCGCCGGGTTTCTGATTCCCGCGCGCTACGTCCCGGCCGTGTGGTTCATTGCTAATTCGCAGGTAGATGTCACTGACTCGATACCGTTATTGTCATTTAGGCACCAATTCCGACATCTACATACATTCATGTATTGTGCCAAAAACACCCTGATGTAATTGTGAAGTATCGTGTGGTCAGCCCGCTTAGCATTCGTGCTGTTACTTCTCTGTGCGCCTGTTTGCGCGCAGGACCTTCCTGCCCAGCGGGAAGTTGCCGCCGACCGGGAAATTTCGCCCCAGCCGATGCCCCCTGTCATTAAGACGCTCCCGGACAAGCCCGCCCCGCGCCCGAACTTCCTGATCCGCCCCTTCTACGACAGTCATGTGGCGATCCTCGCGGAGATCAACATCGGCGCGGCGCTCTGGGACGACATCGC
>JAIQFG010000090.1 GCA_020073375.1 Terriglobia bacterium
TCGACGCGCAGTTCATTCACACCCGGGTGGTCGGAGGTGGCGCGGCCTCCCGGCACAATCAGCCCGGAGGCGCTCGCGATCAGCGCAATCGTGCCCTTCGGCGTGTGGAGATATCCGGGCGCGACGGCTTCGGCGGCGTTGTTTCCCGTGCCGGCGTGAACGATTTTGCGGGCGTCCGCCTCGCGCGTCGTATTCTGAATGCCCTTCACGCCCAGGTCGAACGCGTGGTTTCCGGAGAGCGAAATCAGATTAAAACCGAACGTCTGCAGCGCGTCGAGCGCCTCGGGCGGAGTGAGAAATCCCCTACCCTCGTGAGCGGTCTCGCCTTTTTCGGCGATCGCGGATTCCAGGTTCGTGAAAATCACGTCGCCCTTGAGCAGGCCCTGAATCGCGGGCACCGATTTGGGCGCGGTCTCCCGAGCATCCGAGCGAAGCATGGACTGCCCGGCCAGCGTGATCGAAATCGTGCCCGGTTGCTGCTGCGCGGAAGCAACCGTCATAATCAGGAATCCAGATAGAAACGCGATGCTCAGTGCGCTCGCCAATACCCGCGCGGTCTTATCCAATGTCGCCATTCGCGTTGTCCTCATGTTTTGTTTAAGAGTCCTTTTTGGGGAAAGCAGCCCGCCACAATCGTTTATCTTACCCCGGCGGCCAGCGAAAATCCCGTCCGCCGAGCAAATGCAGGTGAAGATGAAACACGGACTGACCGGCGCGTCCACCGTTGTTGAAGACGGTGCGGTAGCCATCGGTCAGTTTTCGCTCCTTTGCGATCTGCGCGGCGATGAGTTGCAGCTTGCCCAGCATGGCGGCGTCTTCCGCCGACGCGTCGGTCAGCGAGATCAGATGCTTCCGGGGGCACAGCAAAATGTGCACCGGCGCTTGCGGCTGGATATCCTCGAAGGCGAAAATGTCCGGATCTTCGTGGACGAGTTTCGACGGGATTTCCTTGCGTCCGATTTTGCAGAACAGGCAGTCGGTCATGTGCAGTCCTTAAAGAAATTTGAGATTCAAGAGTTCATAGTCATTACGTAAGATGTCCGCGGGCATTTCTATTTCATAAAATGGCGTCAACGATTTCGCGCCAACGGCGCGAAGGGTGACTAGCCCAGGGCAACGCCCTGGGTGGCGCCTCCACGCGTAGTTTCCGCCCTGAAAGGGCGGAGGCCCCCGCGCCCCTTCAGGGCGCACCTCAATGCATGGAATTCAGCACCCGGGGCGTTGCCCCGGGCTAGTCACCGGCGGCGCTTTCAGCGCCGCGAAATGATTGCCCGCATGGCGCTCAGGCGTCCCAACTGAATTTTCTGAACCCGGCCATGTCCAATATGTCGAAGGCGGGTCTTAATCGAAATTTCTGTACTTCTATTTTGCGTTCAAACCATCAATCTGATCCAGCCGCATTACGAACGTCTGGAATCCGTCGCTGGCGCGCAACTGCGCGGCGAGCTGCTGCGCGGCGTCCGGGCTGGCCACGCGGCCAACGCGCACGCGGTAGAAATGGCCCGCGGGCGTATCGTACTCCTGAACAAAGATGGGCTGGTAGGCCGCGAGCAATCGGTCGCGGAGGCGCTCGGCATTCGCGCGGTCGGCGAAGGCTCCGACCTGCACGGTGAATTCTCCGCCGGCGGGGCTCGGGCCGGAGAGCAATTCGATTCGCACGGGAGCGGTGCCCGTGCCGATCATGTCGAGCGAAACCGCGGCGGCGCGCGCGAGGTCCAGAATGCGGTCGCCCACAAACGGCCCGCGATCGATCACGCGCACTTCGACTTCGCGGCCATTATTCAGGTTGGTGACGCGCAGGATGCTGCCGAACGGAAGCGTGCGGTGCGCGGCCACCAGCGTGTTCATGTCGAAAATCTCGCCATTCGCGGCGCGGCGTCCGTTGAATGGGATGCCATACCAGGACGCTGTGCCCTGCTCCACGTAAATGCCGGGGATGAAGGGAGTGGTTCTGGTCGGCGGCTGCGCGGTTGCCGTTCCGGGCGGCGGATTCGGCTTCGGAGTCGGCGCGGGAGCGGGCTCCGGTTGGGTGGAAGGCGGCGGGGGAACCGAGGTTGTGATCGGCTTGCGCCCCCCGCAACCGGTCGCGGCGAGCGCCGCGAAAAAAAATGCCGGCAGCCAGCCCAAACGCGCGCGCGGCGTCCCCGTTGCGGACTTGCACTCAAGCGATTCGGGCACCAGGCTCCTTCCACGGTTCAAAACGATCATTAACCCAGAGCGGGCTCCAAGCAGAGCCCGTACGTCTTTGCGCGGGCTCCAAGTAGAGCCCGTACGTCTTTGCGCGGGCTCCAAGTAGAGCCCGCACCCGTCCACTGCGTTCGCGAATGCAATTTCGCGGCTGGTGCGAATTTCGCGTCCGTGCTGAATTCCAGCTATTATAGTCATGCCATAATTTTGCGGCAAGGAGACCACGTGCCACTTCCCGTCCGATGGCGCTACAAACTCGACCGCTGGCGCGGCCAGCTCGCGGAAATGTTCCGCTCGCAGCCGAAGCAGGTGCGGCCCAGGCTTTGCCCCTCCTGCGGATCGCTGGTGGGCACTACGGCGACTAAGTGCTACCAGTGCGGCGCGAGCACCACGTACTCGCTATCCGCGGCCAGTCGCACGCTCAGCCGCTGGCTGCCGCAGACTTCGCCGGTCACCTACGCCATGCTTTCTATCTGCTGCCTGATGTACGTGCTGTCGCTGGTGATTACGCTGAGATTTTCCGGTGGCGCAGGGATAGGCGGCGGATTGATGAATCTTGGCGGGATCGCGACACAGATCAATTTCCGGCTGGGAGCATCTCTTCCGCTCGGCTATGAACTCCAGCAGCCGTGGCGGCTGATCACTGCTATTTTTCTGCACGGCAGCCTGATCCACATCGGATTCAATATGTGGGTACTGATGGATATCGGCCCGATGATCGAGGAATTGTACGGATCGGCGCGATATTTCTTCCTATTCGTGGTGACCGGCGCCGCAGGGTATGTGGTCAGCTCGTTGTTCGGACATTTGAGCGTGGGGGCTTCCGGTTCTCTGCTCGGGCTGATCGGCGTGCTGCTGGCGGCGACCACGGGCCGAAAAAGCCTCTCGGCGCAGGCGCTGCGCAGCGCGCTGATTCGCTGGCTGATTTATATCGGCGTGCTCGGGTTCATGTTCAGCGGCACGGATAATGCGGCGCACGCCGGAGGGCTCGCCGCGGGATATTTGCTGGGACGCGTGATGGCCGATCGCCCGCCCGCGGACGTCACGGAACGCAAGCGCGCCGACATGCTGGGTTGGATCGCGGGCGTCGCAGTCGCCGTAAGTTTCGGGTTCATGGTCTTCAGTTATCTGCAGAATTCGTAGGACAGGCTTCAGCCTGTCTGGTTTGATCCTGCGACCGCCAAAAGCGGACAGGCTGAAGCCTGTCCTACTTAACCCCGCCGGACGCGAATCAACATTTTTGAAAATTTCTCACCCATGCGGCTCGTTCAACCGCCGCGCGACCGTAAAACAATAATGAAACCCTGAAAACACGGTGAACACCGCGACCAGGTACACGGTCGCGTTCTTGACGTGCCGCAGCCAGGGCCATTGCGTGATCGCGAACAGCACCACGGCAAACACCAGCAGGATTTGCAACGCCGTGGTGAGTTTGCCGTAAATGCTGGGCGGAAACGGCCGGTAGCCCACCACCACCAGGATCACGGAGGCCGACATCAGGATCAGCACGTCGCGGCTGAGCACCATCGTCGCCAGCCACCAGCCGATCTGCCGGTTCATGGCCAGCACCACGAATGACGACGAGAGCAGCAATTTATCGGCAATGGGATCGAGGTACGCGCCCAGCGCGGTTCTCTGATTGAGCTTGCGGGCCAGGATTCCATCAAGCCCGTCGGTGAGCGCGGCGATGATCAGAACCGCCAGCGCCAGGTCAAAGCGCCGGTAATGCACGGCGATGATAAAGAACGGCAAGAATCCCAGGCGGAGAAACGTCAGCTGATTGGGAACCGTAAAGATGCGGGATGACATGGGATCGGGCTCACCAGCAGCTTACACGAATAGCGCGAGATAATCCCGCAGGGATCGTCCCACGCGCTGCTCGAAGCGCTCGGAGAGCGAAGGAATCGAGCCGTGCGGCTCATCCAGCGCGATGCGCTCGACGCGCTGCATGGGGAAAAACAGCGTGGGCAGGCCGACGCGCTCGCCTTCCGGGTCCTTCACTTGGCGGATGAAATCGTCGAAGGAATTCAGGTCGATGCCGCGCACGGTCACGCCCGAGGCGTTCATGGAGACGAGCGAGCCCCACAATTTTTCCTTGGGCGAGTGCAGGCTCAAAATGACGATGGAGTTGGGTTCCAACGATTCGCTCGCTTTGCCCCGGCATCGGGGCGCGCCTCACGTTACACCGAAATCGTTTTCAGGTTTTCAGAAATTTTCAATTTGGGCTCGGTGAGTTTCTGCACGTCTTCCGGGGTGACGCCGGGCGCGACTTCGCGCAGCACCAGGCCCTCGGGCGTCACGTCGATCACCGCGAGTTCTGTGACGATCATGTCGACCACTTGCTGCCCGGTAAGCGGCAGCGTGCACTGCTTCAGAATTTTGGGCTGGCCGTCTCTTGTGGCGTGTTCCATGGCGATGATCACGCGCGGCGAACTCGCCACCAGATCCATGGCCCCGCCCATGCCCTTCAGCTTTTTGCCGGGAATCGCCCAGTTTGCGAGGTTCCCTTTTTCATCCACCTGCAGCGCGCCAAGCACGGTCATGTTCACGTGCGCGCCGCGGATCATGGCGAACGAATCAGCACTGGAAAAATAACTGGTGCCCGGAATTTCCGTCACGGTTTCCTTGCCGGCGTTGATCAGGTCGGCGTCCTCCTCGCCCTCATAGGGAAACGGCCCGATGCCGAGCATTCCGTTTTCCGATTGCAGCACGACTTCCATGCCCTGGGGGATGTAATTGCCGACAAGCGTCGGCGTGCCGATGCCGAGGTTCACGTAGTAGCCGTCGCGCAGTTCCTGAGCCACGCGCTTGGCGATCAGTTCGCGCTTGCTGTCCTCGCCCTGCGCCAAGTTCTCTTTTTCCGCCAGTCCCTTTGCCATTTCGCACGCCCTTTCCAGAATATCGGCAGGATGTCGTAGCGCCCGCCTTCAGGCGGGCATTTGTTGGATGCCAGAATGCCCGCCTTAAGGCGGGCGCTACATCCCGGAACCAGTTCACGCGCGCTTGCGCACGGTCCGCTTCTCGATCTGCTTCTCGTAATTCACGCCCTGGAAAATCGCGTTCACAAAAACACCGGGCGTGTGCACATTTTCGGGCTGCAGCGAACCCAATTCGACGATTTCCTCGACTTCGGCGATCACGTAATCGGCCGCCGTGGCCATCACCGGATTAAAATTCCGCGCCGTCTTGCGGTAAATCAGGTTGCCCCAGCGGTCGCCCTTCCAGGCCTTGATGAACGCGAAATCGCCGCGCAGGCCGCGCTCCATCACGTATTTGCGGCCGTCGAATTCGCGGACTTCCTTTCCCTCGGCGATCACGGTGCCCACGCCGGTGGGCGTGAAGAACGCCGGAATGCCGGCGCCGGCGGCGCGAATACGCTCGGCGAGCGTGCCCTGCGGATTCAGCTCGACTTCGATTTCGCCGTTCAGAAATTGCTGCTCGAACACTTTATTTTCGCCCACGTAACTGGCGATCATTTTCTTAATCTGGTGCGTCTTAAGCAGAAGACCGAGGCCGGCGTCCATCGTTCCGGCATTATTGGAAACGCAGGTCAGATTTTTCGTGCCCTTGCGAAGTACGGCGGCAATCAGGTTTTCAGGCACGCCGCAGGTGCCGAAACCTCCGGCCAGGATCACGGCGCCGTCAAATAATTTTTCAATGGCAACATCGGCGTTCGCTACGCGTTTATCGATCAACTCCGGCTCCCGGTGGCGCGAGTCTCATCTCAAATCATGCCCAAATTTTACTGCATGTCCCGCAATATTTTGTACAGTTCTCCGGCGGCGGCAAACTGTTCTTCCATGGCGCGGGCGCGGAGATCGCCGCGAACCCGCTCGAGCGCCTGGATCATCTGATCCAGCACGCGGTCCAGATTGTCGCTATTCGTGAGAATAATATCACGCCAGACCGAGTAGGGGCTGCCCGCCAGGCGCAGAGCGTCCCGCAAGCCGCGGCCAGCCAAGGTGACGGGCAAGCCGGATTCATCGGTCGCGTCGCGCACGACTCCCGCGAGGGCCACGGCCAGCAGTTGCGGAAGATGCGAGACGATTGCCGCGGCGCGGTCATGCGCTTCCGCTTCCAGCCAGATGGGTTCCGCCCCCAGTTTTTCGATGAATTTCACAAGTGCCACAACGCACGCATCGCGCGATGCGCCTGTTTCTTCCCCACCCGGCTTGCGGATCAGCGCGTATTTTGAGCCGCGAAACAAATCCGCGTCCGCCGCCGCGATTCCGGAAATTTCTTTCCCGGCCATGGGGTGCCCGCCGAGAAAATGCGCGCGGCCTTCAAGAAACGATTCCCCCGCCACGGCGGAGATCATGCGTTTGGTGCTGCAGGCATCGGTGACCAGCGTGCCGGGCGCGGCGAGCCGCGCGATTTCCGGCAACAATTCGATGGTCTGTCCCACGGGGAGCGCGACATAAATCAGATCCGCTCCGGCGACCGCAATGGCGAGCTCTCCCGCGCCTTCGTGAATTGCTCCGCGTTCCAGCGCGTGGCGCAGCACGTTTCCTTTGTCCCAGCCAATCACCACGGTATCCGGCGAATATTTCCGCAACGCGAGGGCAAACGAGCCGCCGATCAACCCGGTCCCGAGAATGGCGGCGCGCCGAAAGGGGGCTTGCATAATTTACGCGACGGTCCGGCCGACCGCTTGCGCAATGATGCGCAGCTCGGTCATGAGTTTTTCAAACTGCTCGATGAACAGGGATTGCGCGCCGTCGGAAAGGGCGTGCTCGGGATCGTTGTGCACTTCGATCAGCAGGCCGTCGGCGCCGGCGGCCACCGAAGCGCGGGCCATCGGGGGAACCTTGTCGCGGATTCCCGTGCCGTGCGATGGATCGGCAACGATCGGCAAGTGGGAAAGCTTCTGGATGACGGGGATTGCGGCGATATCGAGCGTGTTGCGCGTGGCCGTCTCGAACGTGCGGATGCCGCGCTCGCAGAGGATCACGTTGTGGTTTCCGCCGGCCATGATGTACTCGGCGCTGAGCAAGAGCTCCTCGATCGTGGCGGAAAGTCCGCGCTTGAGCAGCACGGGTTTCTTGACGGCGCCCAGCGCGCGCAGCAGGTAATAATTCTGCATGTTGCGCGCGCCCACCTGGAAGATGTCGATGTAAGGAAGCATCATCTGGATTTGCGAGGCGTCCATCACTTCGCTGCAGACCAGCAGGCCAGCCTTGTCGCCCGCCGCGCGCAGCATTTTCAGGCCTTTTTCGCCGTGTCCCTGAAAGCTGTAGGGCGAGCTGCGCGGCTTGAACGCGCCGCCGCGAAGAATTTTGGCTCCGGCTTTGGCGACGCGATCCGCGATCAGGCCGATCTGTTCGGGAGTTTCCACCGAGCACGGCCCCGCCGCCACGATCACTTCGGACCCGCCGATCTTCACGCCTCTGGGCAGTTCAACGATTGTTCCCTGCGGGCGAAACGCGCGGCTGGCCAGCTTGTAGGGATGCGTGATGCGCACAACTTCGCGCACGCCGTCGAGAACTTCGACGTCGCGCGGATCGAAATCCGCGGGCACACCCACCGCGCCCAGAACCGTTTGCGATGCGCCGGTCGAGCGATGAATGTCGAATCCCATCGACACCAGGCGGTCGATCACATGCTGGATCTGGCCTTCGCTCGCGCCTTCTTGCATGATGACTACCATTGCCGGTCCTCTTTCTTGGCTCCGAATAATCAGGCGTTGCTAGCTCTTCTTTTTCTCGTCGTCGCCGGTCATCACCACGCGCTCCACCGAGCGCGCCTCGTCCAGAATGCGCTCGAACAGGCGGCGGATCGCGGCGTCCGGAAGCGGCCCTGGATTGGACCGCACGGCTGCGTCCAGAACTTGTTTCTCGCGGTCCGGCTGGTACAGCGATTCGCCGCTAACGTGCTTGATTTTCCCGATCTCGACCACGCAACGCGAACGCTCGTTCAACAGTTGAACGAGTTTGCGGTCGATTTCATCGATTTTGCGGCGCCAGTCTTCGATGCTCATGCGCGTGGCCCCCGGCGACACACTGGATTGCGCCTGATAAATTTTCGATTGTCATTCCGAACGAAGTGAGGAATCTCTCTTCGATTGACGCGCGAAAGAAGGAGAGATTCCTCACCCGGAGAAGCGGGTTCGGAATGACAGACAAAATAGAGGGCGCAAGTATTCATCCCTGCAGCTCCCGCTGGCTCATTCCAGCTACCGCCGCACCCTTCAGCAATTTCACGCGGGCGGCAAGCGCCTCCGCGGCCGCTGGAACGCTCGCGGCGCGCTCAATCTCTTCGACCAGCGCCGAGCCCACCACGGCGGCGTCGGCTAATCCTCCCAGCACCGAAACGTGCCCCGGCAGCGAAATCCCGAAGCCGACGGCGATGGGCAGGCTGGTGACGCGCCGCACGCGCCGCGCCAGCGCCGGCAATTCATCGGCAAGCTGATCTTTTGCTCCGGTCACTCCCGTGCGCGAAATTAAGTAGAGGAATCCGCGCGAGGCTTCCGCGATGAGGGCCAGACGCTCGTCGGTCGAGGTGGGCGCAGCCAGAAAGATCGTGTCCAGGCCGTGCAAAGACATCGCCTGCCGGTATTCGGCGCCTTCGTCCGGCGTAACGTCGGTGATCAGCACGCCATCGGCGCCCGCAACGCTCGCCTCCTCCGCGAATTTTTCAAGTCCCATCTGCAGCACGGGATTGAAATAGCTGAACAGCACCAGCGGCACTTCGGTTTTTGCGCGCAGGGATTTTACGAGGGACAGCACGCCCGCCAGCGTCGTGCCGGCGCGCAGCGCCCGCTCGCTCGCGCGTTGAATCACCGGCCCATCCGCGACGGGATCGCTGAACGGGACGCCGAGCTCGATGACGTCCGCGCCCGCCCCGGCCATCGCCAGCACGAATTGCTCGGTCGCCTCCAGCGAAGGATCGCCCGCGGTGATGTATGCGACCAGGCCCATTTCGCCGGACTTACGCAGTTCGGCAAACCTGCGCGAGATGCGCGACTCATTCGTCATGGATGTGGCCGATTGGGTCATGTTTTTTTAGATGTACCGGGCGAGAATTTCCATATCCTTATCGCCGCGCCCGGAAAGGTTCAAGATCACCACGGAATCGCGCGGCATTTTCGGCGCGCGCACGATCAATTCGGCAAGGGCATGGGCCGATTCGAGCGCGGGAATAATTCCCTCCAGGCGCGCCAGCGTGCGCGCGGCGGCGACGGCAGCGTCGTCGCTCACTGCCGTGTACATGGCGCGGTGCTTGTCGGCCAGCCAGGCATGTTCGGGACCGATGGCGGGGTAATCGAGTCCGGCGGATACCGAATGCGTCGTGGCAATCTGCCCGTCGGGAGTCTGCAGGACATACGAATACGTTCCCTGCAGCACGCCCGGGCGCGCCCCGGAATAGCCCGCGGCCGCAGCCATGCGCGCGGCGTGCTCCCCGAGCGCGTGGCCACGCCCACCAGCTTCCACGCCCAGCAATTTCACGCCTGCGTGGCCGAGAAACGCGTGAAATAGTCCGATGGCGTTCGAGCCGCCGCCCACGCAAGCGACCAGCAGGTCCGGCAGACGCCCTTCGACATTCAAAATCTGATCGCGTGCTTCCAAGCCAATCACGCGATGAAAATCCCGCACCATCATCGGATAGGGATGCGCGCCAAGAACCGATCCGAGCAAGTAGTGCGTGCTGCGGACGTTGGTGACCCAGTCGCGCATCGCTTCATTGATTGCGTCCTTGAGCGTGCGCGTGCCGGAATTCACTCCAACCACTTCCGCACCCAGCAATCTCATGCGAAACACATTCAGGCGCTGGCGCTCCATGTCTTCCGCGCCCATGTAAACCACGCATTCCAGGCCCAGCCGCGCCGCCACCGTCGCCGTCGCTACGCCGTGTTGGCCTGCGCCGGTTTCAGCGATGATGCGTTTCTTTCCCATGCGCACGGCCAGCAATCCCTGGCCCAGGCAATTGTTGATTTTGTGCGCGCCGGTGTGCAGCAGGTCCTCGCGCTTGATGTAGATGCGCGCGCCACCCAGATGCTCGGTCAGCCGCGAAGCAAATTGCAGCGGCGTGGGGCGTCCGGCAAAATTTTTCAGCAGGAAATCGAGTTCCTTCTGGAATTTGGGATCGCGGCGCGCCTCGGCGTAGGCGTGCTCGAGTTCCTCGAGCGGCGCGACGAGAGTTTCCGGCACGTAGCGTCCGCCATAAGGGCCGAAGCGGCCCTTCGCGTCCGGCCAGATTTGTGGAGCGGTGGTCATGAGTTCCTTTTCAGTTTTCGTCAATCCAAGATGAAATTGTTGCCGCGCTCAATGATCGAAGCCTGGATTCGATCGCACTGCGCCGGTGGCACAGGCTTCAGCCTGTGCGGTTTTGATTTTCATGCACCAGAAAAGCGCACAAAGTGAAGCCTGTGCCACCCGGAAACATTTGCCGGCGTTAGGATGCGTGCTATTCCACGGCCGCGAACAGCGCACGCAACTTCCCGGGATCCTTGCGGCCCGGCCGCGCCTCGACGCCGCTGGCCACGTCCACCGCATACGGCGCGGCCACGCGAATGGCCTCGGCCACGTTCTCCGGCGTCAATCCTCCCGCCAGGATGATTTTTCCGTAGCGGTTTGCTGCGCGCGCCAGTTTCCAATCCACCGTGCGGCCCGTGCCCCCATGCAGCCCGTGCGCGAATCCATCCAGCAGAAATCCGTCCGCGACGCCGAACTTGGCAAGCGATGCAACACGGAATCCGGACTTCACCTGCACAGCCTTGATCACGCGCCTGGTGCGCGCCAGTTCGGCCACTTCTTCGGGCGTCTCCGCGCCATGCAGCTGCACCGCGGTAAGGCGCAGCGCCCGCGCCAGCGCCTCCACCGCCACCGGAGGCCAGTTCACAAACACGCCCACTGCTTCCACAAATGGCGGCAATCGCCGGATGATTTTCCACGCGTCCGCCGGAGCGATAGCGCGCGGGCTGGGCGGATAGAAATTAAATCCGAGTGCGGAAGCCCCCAAGTCAACCGACAGGCGGGCGTCGTCCCAGGTGGTAATCCCGCAAATTTTAACACGAGTCGGCATGGGAATCAGGAACCGAGCAAAACCCGGAGCGCCGCCGCCGGATCCGGTTGCGCCATCAGATGTTCGCCGATCAGAAACGCATCGTAGCCGGCGGCGCGCATGCGTGCCAGGTCGTCATGCGTGCGCAGGCCCGATTCGCACACGGCGATGCATTCCTCGGGAATTTCGGCGATCAATTCCAGCGATGTTTCGACGCGCACTTCGAGCGTTTTGAGATTGCGGTTATTCACGCCGACGATGCGCGCGCCCGCGGCCAATGCCCGCGCCAGTTCCTCGCGCGTGTGCACTTCCACCAGCGGCTCCATGCCCAGTTCGCGCCCCAGGGCAAGCAATTCGCCGAGCGTCGCGTCACCCAGCCCCGCGACGATCAGCAGAAACGAATCCGCGTTGGTCGCGCGCGCTTCCCACACCTGCCAGGGATCGACAATGAAATCCTTGCGCAGCACCGGCAGGCCGACCGCCGCGCGCGCGTCCTTCATGTATTTCAATTCGCCCTGGAAAAATTCCTCCTCGGTGAGCACCGAAAGCGCCGCCGCTCCGGCCGCCTCCAGACTTTCGGCCAGCGCCACGGGATCGAAATCCGCGCGAATTAATCCGCGCGAAGGCGACGCCTTCTTCAATTCCGCGATCACGTTAATCGCATCGCGCGTCAGCGCCCCGGCAAAATCGCGCAGCGGCAGGGCATGTTTCACCCCAAATCGCAGCGCCGTTTCCGGCACGCTTTTCTTGCGGTGCGCAATCGCGGCGCGGCGCGCATCGATGATGCGGTCCAGCACGGTCCCGGATTTAGTTTCTGGCGCCATGGGTATAGCTTCAGCTTCGATTCCAGAGGAAGCCGAAACATTGATGCTATCTTCCAGCATCAGGGGAGTCAATGAGGGGACAGTAGGACAGACACTCTTGTCTGTCCGGTTTAGATGTACGGCGGCAAAAATCTAAATCGGACACGCATAAGACTTGCGAAAGATGCTCCAACTCCCGCTCAGCGCCGCCGCATCTTCGACATCAGCCGCAGAATCTCCAGGTACAGCCAAATCAGCGTAACCATCAGGCCGAACGCCCCATACCATTCCATGTACTTCGCCGCGTGTTCCTGGACGCCCGTCTCCACGAAATCAAAATCGAGAATCAGGTTCAGGGCGGCTATCCCGACAATGACGAGGCTCACGACAATGCCCAATGGGCCGGATTCGTTAATCAGCGGCACCTGCATTCCAAAAAAGCGCAGCACAAGATCGATCAAATACACAATTGCGATGGCGCCCGTGGCGGCAACCACGCCGATTTTAAATTTTTCCGTGGCCCGGATCAGGCCGCTGGTGTAGGCCAGGAGCATCACACCCAACGTGCCAAACGTTAACGCCACGGCGTGAATGGCAATTCCGGGAAAGCGCAGGTCAAGGGTGGAAGAAATGCCGCCGAGCACGAGCCCCTCGCACAGGGCGTACAAGGGAGCGGTAAACGGCGCATAGTCTTTCCGGAAGATCGTGCCCAGGGCGATCACGAAGCCGCCAAAAATTCCCCCGAGAATCCACGGGTAAACGGCGGCGGGCGTTTCCGATCGCGCCAGACCCCACGTCCATGCCGCGGTCGCGACCACGCACAGCAGGAGCACTCCCGTTTTGTTCACGGTGCCCTGCAGGGTCATCGATTCTTCGCCGACGGCGCGGTGGTCTTCAAATGTCTTGGCGTTCAGGGCAAGATTCGATGTGCGGAACAGGCGCGGCATGGGGCGCTCCTTTCAAGTTCGGCTGGAAACGCGCCGCGAAACGGGATAGGTGGGACCGGCGCTTTTCCTCCGCATTATATACTACTTTCACAACTTTGGAGGAGGCGAAAAACCGGCGGAACGGCCTTCCCGATCGAGAGAGATGTCAAATCGCCCGCCGCGGGAAGGCCTGCGGCGGGCGATTCGGGTACAACCGCTACTTCGCGTTGAGCTGGGCTACGGTGGCCGAGTCCTCAAGCATAATGGCCTGCGCGGACCCCGCGAGTCGGATTTCGTAGAGCGCGCGAGATCCGTCCGAATTCACACTCAGCATGACAACGTTCTTCTTGTACGTCACCCCGCTCTTGACCAGTGTCGCGGGAGCGGTGGCGACGATTCGGCCCTGCTTCTTCACGGTAATCGTGGCATTCGATTTTTCGGAATCCACGGCAAATTCGTAAACGCCCTTGGGAATCTCCACGCCGTTGACCGTGACGGGAGTTTGCAGGAGCAGCAGGCGCGTGGGATCGTTCGCGGCCAGCGCCGGGAAGCCCGTGACAAGCATCGTGAACAGAGTGAGCACAGCAAGTTTGATTTTCATTTTCTTTCCTTTTCCGGCAGCCCTTCGTCTTATCGCGTGTGGCAGCCTTGTTTGGTGTTCCGATTCTCGCGGAATGCGAAATCAAGACCAGACGCAAATTGGTTCGCGACCAAATTGGCGCGCAACGCAAATTGGCTGGCAGCCAATTTGGACTCCGATGACGCCGCCGCGCGATTCTTGCCGTCCGGCCACGTCCCGGCCAAGTTATGCGACGCCGTGGTCCGCGCGCTATCCGGATCCTGCGGTTAAATTCGGTTTTTTTCGGCCAACTGAGGATTGGTTCGGGCACGGGCAGGCGAACTATACTTTCAACCCTGGAATTCCTGAAGAAGCTGCGCTGCCACGGAGGGCGGAGTGCCAAAAGACGAACTGACAATTCTGGAGCGCGAGATCACGAATTGCCGCAAGTGCCCGCGCCTGGTGCCCTACCGCGAGGAGGTCGCGCGCACCAAGCGCCGCGCCTACCGCGACTGGACATACTGGGGAAAGCCCGTCCCCGCGTTCGGCGATCCAAAAGCCGACCTCGTCATCATCGGGTTGGCGCCCGCCGCGCACGGCGCCAACCGCACGGGCCGCATGTTCACCGGCGACTGCTCGGGGGATTTTTTGTACGAGCAACTCTATCGCGCGGGCTTCTCCAATCAGCCGCAATCCAAGCGCGCCGATGACGGTCTCGTCCTGAAAGGCGCGCTGATTTCCGCCGCAATCCGCTGCGCTCCACCCGCGAACAAGCCGCTGCCCGAAGAAATTCGTAATTGCCTGCCGTATCTCGAACGGGAATTGGAACTGATCCGCCCGCAGGCGATTCTCGCCCTGGGCGGCATCGCCCTCAACACGTATCTCGATCTGCTGAAACAGAAAGGCCTGATCCGTTCGCGCGCGGGCTACAAATTCGCGCATGGCGCGAGTTTCAGCCTGCCCGGGGGTCTGCCGCGCCTGTTCGCCGCGTATCATCCCAGCCAGCAAAACACGCAGACCGGGCGGCTGACGCCGGCCATGTTCGCGCGCGTGATGCGGGCGATTCGCAAATTTCTGGAAAATCAAAAAGGCGACGTGGGAAAGGAATCGAGCTAATCATGAGTAGGCTGAAATTTGGATATAAGTGCCAATTTCCGATCACCTCATTGCTCGGGACTTGGCACCTAAGGTGGTGGTATTGTCTCTTTCGATGAACCGCGAAATTGCCAGCGATCTGATTCAAAGAGAGCTTGAAACCCTTCGGAAATCATCTTATGGAGAACTCACTAGCTTGGTTAATCAGGTCTCAACTAGCCGGGAAACAGGACCGGATGGCAAGGAATATCAGATTGAACGCCAAGCCGTGTGGGACGACGCAAAGGGCGGAAATATCCGAGTGATCGTTGCCGTTGACGATGGCGGCTTGAGCGCTTTCAGACCGCTTAGCGGAGACTTCATTGTCTCATCAACCGGCCTTTTCATTGGGGAATCCGGGCGATCGTCCTTGCGGATCGCAATCGGTCGTTGTAGCTGTCGAACTACGAGTATCCGGCGCTCTATTCAACCGACGTGCGTTGAACTGTTGGCACGACTAGAGTCGCTGCGCACACTCCCCTTCGCACAACTAATGGAAATACCGGAAACTCAATCTGCAAAAAGCCGAATCGACGGGATGACTGTCACTTTCACTACGTACCGCCACTCATTGCGAGGCGGCAGAGCTCTCGTCGTGGTTCAAGCATTTATACTGACGGCTCGATGGCCAACTTATATCTCGTTCGAGAGAATCGGTCACATTCTTGCCGAGGGTCTCATCATTCACCAAGACGGCCGAATCGAAGAAGCACCTGACGATGTGCTCTGGGCCTACCGGTGATGCATCGCCTCATATCCCAAGACGTTTTAACTGCCCTGTTACTCTACCTGTAAACCCGTTGTATCCAACACCGAAGAGGAATACGATGCGCCTACGAGAGACTCCGATCGAAAATTCGAGGCGGGACATCTCGTTTGGCGTGCAGAAATATCATTTCGTCATCGCAAGGAGAACCCTTCATGAGTTTCCGGCTATGGAGCAACGATCTAAAAGAGGGCGCACGGATGCCCGAGGCGCAGGTGTTTAACGGAATGGGCTATACGGGCGGCAACCGCTCTCCGCATCTGGCCTGGGACGGCGCGCCCGCGGGAACCAAGAGTTTCGTGGTCACCGCGTACGATCCGGATGCGCCGACCGGGTCGGGATGGTGGCACTGGGTGGTGGTGAACATTCCGGCCAAGGCGAAAGAACTGCCCGGGGGGAGCGGCAGCGGAAAAGGTTTGCCCACCGGCGCTTTGCAGACGCGCACGGATTTCGGCGCGGCGGGATACGGCGGTGCCGCGCCGCCCCCTGGCCCGGCGCACCGCTACATTTTCACGGTCCATGCGCTGAGCGTGGAAAAGCTCGACGTCACCGATCAATCGAGCGCGGCCATGATCGGGTTCATGAGCAACATGAACGGGCTGGGGAAGGCGACGCTTACGGTCACGTACGGGAAGTGAGCGATTCTAGTTGCACAGCCACCTGGCTGTGTGGGTTTCGCAATTGCAGATCGAATCGCTGGCGTACGGGCATTCTACAAACCCACACAGCCAGGAGTGGCTGTGCTACCAAAGAAAAGGGCGGCCATTGCGGGCCGCCCTCGGAAAATCGATGTTTGTTCGAACCGGATTAAGGAGCGCTGGGGCTGACCAAAGCGCGCCATACGCCTATACCGGCAGCTGCGGAAACGCCAATGATGGCGATCCAGATGAAGTGATTGCGGGCCGTGTGGTACGGCCCATTGCCCTGCGGGCCGGGTTCAGAAGGCGCCGCGTCGGGAGCGATTTCCATGCGGTAGGAGGAACCCGCTTCCATGGTCTTCACTTCGTCGCCCATGGTGACTTCCAGGGCTCCGCGAGTGCTGGAGAGTTGCAGAACATTCGCGCTGATGCGCGTGACCTGGGCAACCACCGGCTGCGAGCCCACCGGGCGAATCGTCGCGCCGTCGGCCAGCAACTGGAAGGTCTGTCCCTGCGCCGAAGAAATCACAACTGTTCCTTCGTTCAAGTCCGCTGAAAAACCGTTGGGGAGGCCGTGCACCTGGGTGCTGGTCGCGCTGCGCAAGTACAGTTGGGGTCCGCCCACCGTGACGCGCATGGTTCCCCCGCCCAAAGTCTGGAGGCGATCACCGTCATAAATTGTCGCTCCGCCGGAAGTCAAGTCAGCGCCCACTTTCGCGCCATCGGCCTGGAGTACAACACCCAAGGGAGCCGTAGCGGGAGTTGCCGGAGCAGCCATGATAGGCGCTCCAGCCAGCGCGACTCCAAGAGCAAGGATGAGACCAGTCTTAAGCAAGGTGTGCACAAAAACCTCCAGATAAAGTACTTTCTAAGATTATGAAGATGCCGCCCTTCTGTCAACAGGGAATTGAGGTTGTATACAAAAATGCACTACTTCGGGGCACTAGAAAACATTGGGACTTACGTACTAAATGGAACACAGTACGGAGCCCCGGAAAAGACCTGAGAGGCCCTCAGGGGGCCATCCCGGCGGCTTTCAGGGAGGCGTCCCGGGCGGCCTTAAACTCCGCCCCCGGCCTCCATTCGGGCCCCTGGGGGCCATTGGCGATCCGGTATCCAACCATGAAATAAAGCTGGCAGTCCTGGACGGCCCCGCTCATATCCCAGTCTGGTTGGATTTTGTCGGCGGGTTTGTGGTACCGCTCGGAGGTATAAAGGCGGCGCTGTTCGAGGCCCCACCCATCGGGCTTGCCGATGAAATCCACGCCCTCGTCCGGGTCGAAAGCAGGGACTCCGTTCTTGGCAAATTCAAAATGATCGGAGCGGTAGTAAAAACCCTTCTCGGGTTCCGGGTCGGATTTCACGACACGGCCTTGCGCCTGTGCGGCGGCATCGATGATGTCATCCAGATTGGAAGCTCCGCGGCCGATCTGGACGATGTCGCGCGTCAGGCCGTGGACGTTCATGCCGTCCATGTTGATATCCACCGCGGTGCGCGCCAGGGGGTAGAGGGGGTGCTCAGCGTAATATTCCGAGCCAAGTAAACCCTGCTCTTCCCCGGTGACGGAGAGAAATAAAATGCTGCGGCGCGGCGGCGTGGCCAGGGATTTGTAAGCGCGGGCCATTTCCAAGAGCGCGGCGCTGCCCGAGGCGTTGTCCACCGCGCCGTGATAAATCTTGTCGCCGTTGACTTCGGGGCCGACGCCGAAATGATCCCAGTGCGCCGTGTAAATGACGTAGGAATTTTTCAGGTCGGGATCGCTGCCGGTCAGTTTGGCGATCACGTTGTGCGAATCAAGGGTCCGCAAATCATTGTGAATGGTGAGCTTAGCGTGGATGCCGAGCGGCACGGGCTTGAAATCGCGCGTAGCGGCCGTGGCAATCAGCTTGTCCAGATCCTGGCCGGCAGCGCGGAATAATTTCGTCGCAAAATCCGAAGTTATCCAGCTTTCCACGGCCAGGCGTCCCATGTTTTTGTCGGGCGTTGCGAGATCAAACTGCGTTCCGCTCCAACTGTTGCGCACCACTTCCCAGGGATATCCGGCGCGGTCGGTCTGGTGAATGATGACTGCTCCGGCTGCGCCCATCTGCGCCGCTTTTTCAAATTTGTACGTCCAGCGGCCGTAGTAGGTCATGGCCATGCCGCCGAAGGTTTTGGGATCGGGCTTGGTGGAATCGTTGGGATCGGGCACGGGCGGATCGTTGATCAGTATCACGAGATATTTGCCTTTGACGTCCACGCCCTTAAAATCGTCCCACTGAAATTCCGGGGCTTGCACGCCGTAGCCCACGAAAATCATGTCCGCGTCGATCGAGGAAGTTTCCGTGACGCGTTTCGACCAGGCCACAAAGTCGGTCTCAAATTTCGGCGCCAGCGTCTGGCCGTGGCCCGCCATTGTCAGCTTCATGTTTTTGTCGGGAGTGATGCCGACCATGGGCACGCTCTGCAGGTAAGTCCCATCCAGATTGCCAGGTTCCAGACCCGCCGCGCTGTATTGGTCTTGCAGATACTTGATGGTGAGTTGCTCGCCCTTGGAGCCCGGCCCGCGCCCCTCGAATTCGTCGGAGGAAAGCGTGCGGATGTGGCCGAGGATGCGGTCGCCGGTGAAGGAGGCGAGGGCGGCGGTGGGGGCGCTGGGGCTGTGGGAGCAACTGGAAAGCCCGCCGAGGACTGCCGTAACTGCGATAAACCGCAACGAGCTAGAAACCAGCCTAGAAGTCATTGCCGCCTCCATCACACCGATGCAAAAAGAAATGTGCCGCGCCGCCGCATCTTAGACTGCGTTGGTCGTCGTGACAACTCGCCACGCTTTCTGGTATCGGCCAGTTGCCGATAAGATTGTTTCTCAGGGCTTGGGCTTCGGTATTACCCTGTGTTCGTCGATTGAGAATGCCGCAGTGGGAAAAGTGAGTCCTTTTTCCGCGAATATGACGAAGCTGGCTTTATCACCGATTCCGAAGGCGTCTTTCGCTGCTATTGCCACTTCGCCGCTGGTGATGCTTTGCCCCAACCAAAGGCGTCTGGCAATTACGTGAGGGCAGGTAGGCAATTCGTCGCTTTTGAGGATATTTTCCCACCTACTTGTGGAAGTGTCCCATTTTTCAGTTGTGTAGAAAGCTTGAGTGACAGGCAACAGGGTATCGGAAATAAACTCACAAGCGCTTACTCTGGCCGGAGTAAATCCAAAGTTTGTTAATTTGGCTTCGTAGGTCTTTGTAATGCCTGGGATCCCGAAATCTGCTTTCCTGATCACCAAGTCGGCATGTGGGCCGAAGGAAATAAAATGCCCGAATTGAACCAAGTGAGCAAGTTCGAGGGCACTGGATCCAAGAACTAACAGAGAGACGACAAATATTGCGATTCTGCTCAAAAGTGTCATCTGAACCATTTGACTCCAGGCTTGCATTACATATTCCTGAGCGCAGACCAGCAGGTTACCAGGAACAGCAGAAGCGCACGACGAAAGTTTAAGCCAAGCCCCGAAAGGTTGGCTTCTCGGATTGCTGCCTGGCACGAATTGCCGCGACTTTGATTCTATTCCCGCCCGCCTGAGTTAGAATACCGTATACACCGCGGCCAGGCCGCGCACGAGGTTGACTTGATTCATCGAAATATCTTCCACAACGACCGCATCGTTCCCATCGGCGAGGCGCGGCTTTCTCCCGGCCAGGCGGGGCTGCTGAACGGCTATGGGCTTTTCACGACGATGCGGATTTTTCTGGGCGAGCCGTTTGCGTACGAGCGGCACTGGCGGCGCCTGGAAAAAGACGCAGCGAAAATCCGGCTTCCTTTCGCGTTCGATCCGGCGAAAGTGCGGCGTCAATTGGGCGAATTGCTGGCCGCCAATCAAGTGGTAGAGGGCACGGCGCGGATTTACATGATCCTGAATCGCACCGGATTCTGGCAGAGCGACGAGTCCGGGCCGGAAGTGGATTTGATTTTGTTCACGGCGGGATTGCCGGCGCATTCCGAGGTGGCGCGCCTGGGGATTGCCGAAAACGGGCGCCATGCGGCGTCGCCGCTGGCGGGCGTGAAGACCACGGCGTGGCTGAACAACGTGTGGCACCTGGCCGAGGCGCAAAAGGCGGGCTGGACGGAAGTGATTTTGCTGAACGAGCGCGGGGAAGTGGCTGAGTGCACCAGCGCCAATATTTTTTGCGTGCGGGACGGAAAGGTGCTCACGCCGCCGCTGTCGTCCGGGTGCCTGGAGGGAGTGACGCGCAGCGTGCTGCTGGAAATCGCTGGGCGCGCGGGCGTGCAGATTGTCGAGCAAACTCTGTTTCCCGAGGATCTTTATTCCGCCGAGGAAGTTTTTATTACTTCGACCAACCGCACTCTGCTCGGTGTGAACGAAATCGCGGGGCGCAAATTTTCCGTCTCGATGGGCCCGCTGGCGCAGAAGCTGGAGCGCGCGTTC
>JAIQFG010000149.1 GCA_020073375.1 Terriglobia bacterium
GGCGGACGGCCTCCCGACCAGACTTCCTCCATCAACGGAGAAGTGCGCGGAGCGGACAATTTTCCGTCCGCGTCCGATTTTGGCAAAAACAGCGAACGTCCCCGGCCCGGATAATCCATCACGTACACCGTGTAGCCCGCATTGAGAAAATCGTACGCCCAGCCCGGACGCCCGTCCGGAGTTTGCAGTTCGGTGAGCGCGGTTTGCCCGGCCCCTCCGCCGATGAACACGACCGGATACGGATGCCGGATTTTTTTCGGCACCATCACTTCCACGTACATCGCTCCAAACATGATTTCCTGTCCCGGAGCTCCCTCATAGTGCCCGCCCACGTAGAAATGGCCTTCGCGGCCGATGTTGCCCGTGGGAAACGTGGGGATCGATGCGGGCGGAGCGCCCTTGGCGGCCTCTTGCGCGTTCGCTGCGAAACAGCCGCTCATTAAAAGTGCAGCCAGCGTTGAGAATGCCGCGATCCGAATTCTGAAGCTCATGAAATTTCTCCGTTTCCGCGCCTCTGGAATTTTGTTATGAACATCTTGCCCAATCTTGGTCTTGAGACTACAGTTCGACGGCTTGAATCGTCAAACATTTGCGTTGGGGTGTCACTCGAAATGGGGCCCGACGGCAATTCAGGATTAATACCACATTCCGAGAAGACTTATCGGGCGTAATCCGAATTTCATCGACTCAAGATGCTGGGAAACTTATTGGGTCTGCTTGAGACGTTCCAAGAGTTTTTGTGCTTCTTGAAGTGATTGTCCTGCCTCATTCCGAATTCCCACTAGGATTTCTTGGTCCGCCTGAACGCTGGTAAGCTTCGGGATAGCTGCTTCTGTGGTGGTAATCGCTTCTGCAGTCCTTCCTAATCGAAACAATACAACTGAAATAGACAACTTCGTTCGAGCTTCGTTCATAATCTCAATCATGGTGAACTCATGGAAGTCACTCAGCTTTTGCGCCTTCGCATATTTGGCCTCGGCGTCCTGTAGAGAGGCTAATGCACCAATGAAGTCACCATCGTACATCATCGCAACACCTAAGTCGGATTCTGCTTCCGCGCAATTCGATACAGCCGTGGACTCCGACTCGCAGTCTTTTTTACTCGCATCGACCAGCTCAGAATAGGTGTGAATGGCTTCATTAAACCGATTCCCTCGGAAGTAGCCATTGCCAAGCTTTTTCAGCACGCGGTTCTTCTGTTCCGCCAGAAGCGGTTGTTTCTGTACAAAATCGAAAGCGCCTTCATACTGTTTAATCGCATTCTCTGAATTACCGCTCTTGAGCGCTTGATCGCCCTCAGAGATTATTGAGTTCAATTGGTCTTCCATTGCTAACTGTTCCTTTGAGATACCAGCAGAGACAACGACGGAATCCTTGGGTTGAACGGGTGGTGCTTGTTGTGCGTGCGCCTGAAATGAAAAGGCCACAAGCAATATCAGAGTGGAAGTGAACTTCTGCGACATTTGAGCACCATTTAAGGGCATTCGTTATTGGGTACAGTATGCAAAGAGTAGCATAAACTAAGACTTAGACGACAGATTCTCAGATTCCGCCTGAGAAACGGTCTTATCGGAATTTGGACATTGGCTGTTTTTGGGTTCCGAGCTATCTTGCGAGGGAGCGCATCTTTCTAAAAACGATGAAAAATACTGTTAGGGCGGTGATAATCGCGACTGGGGGACCAAGGGCAAGCGGGATACCATAAGACATCTCATCATGGAAGAATTTAGCGCCGATTACGATGGTTGCAAAAAATGCGCACCCTGCGGCCAGAAGTGCACTTACGGCAGAAATAATCAGAGCGAGTGTTCTTGCTGGTAAATCGTCGAAGAGTTTCATTCTTACTGGTCCGCTGACCTAACTAATCGTACTATCCCCTGCTTTCATCTCCTACAAATTTGGAAGAGTCATGCCGCGTCAAAGCCAAGTCCTGATAAACGGTCTTATCGGCAACTGGCCAATCATTGCGCCGTCCCCCTTTTCTTGACATTCCTCCGAACCGCATCCTAGACTGAATTTTACTGTCCAAACCATGAGCCCGGCGGAAAACAAAACGATCGTTGTCGGCGTGACCGGCGCATCGGGCGCGGTGCTGGCCCAGGCCGCGCTGCGACTGCTGGAGGCCGACGCGCGCGTGGCGCGGATTCATCTGGTGGTCACCGATACGGGGGCGCGCCTGCTGGCGCATGAATTGGGCATCGCGACGAGCGACGCGAAAAAACTTCCTTCGCTGCTTGTTGGAAAGCGCGCCGCGAAGACGGACGTGTTGCCGAACAAGGACGTGGGCGCGTCAATCGCCTCGGGCAGCTATCCGGTGGACGCCATGGTGGTGATTCCGTGCTCGATGGGCACGCTGGCGACGATCGCGGCGGGGACCAGCGACGACCTGATCGCGCGCGCCGCCGACGTTTGCCTGAAAGAGGGGCGGCGGCTGGTGCTCTGCGTGCGCGACACGCCGTTCAGCAGGATTCACCTGGAAAACATGCTGCGCGCGCAGCAGGCCGGGGCGGTGATCATGCCGGCGATTGTGTCGTTCTATCATCAGCCGAAGACGATTGACGACCTGGTGGCGCAGTACGTCTATCGCGTGCTCGCGCAGATGGGTTTGGAGCAGGAGCGGATGTACCGCTGGGAAGGGCAGGCGAAGAGCAGGGTGCATGAGGCATGAGCGGCGCCGTGCCGCGCGAATGGAACGGAAAAGGCTTTAACACAGAGAACGCTGAGGGCACAGAGTACACAGAGGAAACCAGGAAGATAAATTAAATGCCATTCCGTTCAGATCCCTTATTCATTCCGTCTTCTTCTCATGCTTTTCTCTGTGGACTCTGTGTTCTCAGTGTCCTCTGTGTTAAAGCCTTTGGTGTTCCCAAGTGACCGCAACCCGCATCCGCACGATCCTCGAAATGATCAAGTTCGAGCACTCGGTCTTCGCGCTGCCGTTCGCGCTGACCGGGGCGATTCTAGCCGCACATTACGGAATCAATCCCCTCCACGGCGCGGGCCTGCCCGCCATAGCCGGTTCCCAGGCGAAGGCGGGGTGGCCGTCGTGGCGGCAGATTGCGTGGATCGTCGTGGCCATGGTCGGAGCGCGTTCCGCGGCCATGACCATGAACCGCATCATCGATCTGCGCTACGACCGCGAAAATCCCCGCACGCGCACGCGGGCGCTGGCGACCGGAGCGCTCACCGTCGGCTTCGCGTGGGTTTTTACGGCGGCGGCAGCGACGGTGCTCGCGATTGCCGCGTGGCAATTGAATCCGCTCGCGCTTGAATTGACTCCTGTCGCGCTCGCCGTCCTGTTTTTTTATTCCTACACCAAGCGATTCACTTCGTGGTCGCATCTGGTGCTGGGATTCTGCCTGGGGATGTCTCCGGCGGCGGCGTGGATCGCCATCGCGGGATCGCTCGACGCGCGCATGTTGATTCTGTGCGCGGCCGTCACGCTGTGGGTGGGCGGCTTCGACGTGCTCTACGCGTGCCAGGACATCGAGTACGACCGCACGGTGGAGCTTTTTTCGGTGCCGAAGCGGTTTGGCGTGGCGCGCGCGCTGACGATTGCGCGCTCGATGCACGTGGTGATGATCGCGCTGCTCTGCTGGCTCGCGTGGAGTTTCCATTTGCCGTGGCTGGCGTGGACGGGGATCGCCGTGGTGGCCGGATTGCTCGCCTACGAGCATTCGCTGGTGTCGCCGACCGACTTGAGCCGGATGAATGCTGCGTTTTTCACGGTGAACGGTTATATTAGTCTCTTGTTCCTGCTGTTCTGGGGCGCGGCCGTGGCGGTGGCCAGGCCGTGATCGGAAGTAGCACAGGCACTCTTGCCTGTGTGGGGTTTGCGATTGCGGCTGCTTTGGTGGCCGTAAGTACGACCTACAAAATCACACAGCCAAGAGTGGCTGTGCTACAA
>JAIQFG010000150.1 GCA_020073375.1 Terriglobia bacterium
GAGCCTGCGGGACATTTTTGCCGCGGCCAGGGTGTATTCCTGCACGTTCAGCAGGAATTTTGTGAGGGCGGCGCCCTGCAGCGCGCCGCCTTCCTTGGGTTTCACGACGTGGTCTTCGGTCGCGCGCGTCATTAATTCGTGGTTGAAATCGTCCTCGTCGCGGATGTAGCGGTCGGACTTGCCGCGCTTCACGCGGTACAGGGGCGGCTGCGCGATGTAGATGTGCTCGCGCTTGATGAGCTCGGTCATGTGGCGGAAGAAAAACGTGAGCAGCAGCGTGCGGATGTGGCTGCCGTCGACGTCCGCGTCGGTCATCAGGATGATTTTGTGGTAGCGCAGCTTCGATGGATCGAAATCGTCCTTGCCGATGCCGCAGCCGAGCGCGGTGATGATGCAACGGATTTCCTCGTGGCCAAGCATCTTGTCGTAGCGCGCTTTTTCCACGTTGAGGATTTTGCCCTTGAGCGGCAGGATCGCCTGATACTTGCGGTCGCGCCCGCCCTTTGCCGAGCCGCCTGCCGATTCTCCCTCGACGATGAACAGTTCGCAGCGCGAGGGGTCGCGCTCCTGGCAATCGGCCAGTTTGCCGGGCAGGCCGCTGGAATCCATGGCGGACTTGCGACGGGTCAGTTCGCGTGCCTTGCGCGCAGCTTCCCGCGCGCGCGCGGCGTCAATGCATTTGCCGACGATGCGGCGCGCGACGGTCGTGTGCTTGTCGAAATATTCGCCCAGGCGCTCGTTGATGAGCTGCTCGACGGGGCCTTTAATGTCGCTGTTGAGTTTTCCCTTGGTCTGGCCCTCGAACTGGGGCTGCGGGAGCTTCACCGAGACTACGGCGACCAATCCTTCGCGCACGTCGTCGCCGGTGATGGTGACTTCGTCTTTCTGCTCCTTCAGCATCCCCGCGGATGAAGCAAAATTGTTGATGGTGCGCGTGAGCGCCGAGCGGAAACCGGAAAGATGCGTGCCGCCGTCCACCGTGTTGATGGTGTTGGCGAACGCAAAGATATTTTCCGTGTAGGTGTCGTTGTATTGCAGGGCGATTTCAATTTCAACGGTGTCTTTCTTACCTTCCATGTAGACGGGGGAATCGTGCAAAACCGTCTTGCCCTTGTTCAAGTGCTTGACGAATTCGGCGATGCCGCCCGAGAAGCGGAATTCCGCGGACTTGTCGCTGCGCTCGTCGGCCAGCGTGATTTTCAGGCCTTTGTTCAGGAAGGCAAGCTCGCGCAGACGCTGCGCCAGAATTTCGTAGCTGTACTTATGGTTTTCAAAGATCGAAGGATCGGGATGAAACGTGATTTTCGTGCCGGTCTTGCGAGTTTTTCCGGTGACCTTCAATTTCGTTTTCGGCTTGCCCTCTTCATAGGACTGCTCCCAGACCTCGCCGTCGCGCCAGATTTCCAGTTCCAGCTTGTCGGAAAGCGCATTGACCACGGAGACGCCCACGCCGTGCAATCCGCCGGAAACTTTGTAGGTGTCGCTGTCGAATTTTCCGCCCGCGTGCAGCACGGTCATGACGACTTCGGCGGCGGGCCGCTTTTCCGTCGCATGCATGTCCACGGGAATTCCGCGGCCGTTGTCGGTGACGGTGACGCTGTTGTCCTCATGCACCACGACGTTGATTTCATCGCAATAGCCGGCCAGGGCTTCGTCCACCGAATTGTCCACCACTTCCCAGACCAGGTGGTGCAGGCCCTGTTCGCCGGTCGAGCCTATGTACATGGCCGGGCGCTTGCGCACCGCCTCCAGCCCGCCCAGCACTTTGATCGACGCCGCGTCGTACTTGTGGCCCGCTACGCTGCCCGCTGCCGCTGCTTTTTCAGCCATGTTGTGCGTGCTCCCGCAAAATTAAAAATAGAATAACGTTGTCAGTCTTGAATTAAATTCTGCATTCGCCGGATAGGCTCCGCGCGCTCCACACGGAGCTCGCGCCCAGCCGTGCCGGGCCTTCGCTTGAAACTTGAATTGAACAGGTAAAACCCCCACGGTCGGATCGACCGCCGCCTTACCCTTTGATCCCTGGCCGGAAATCCGTGCCGGGACTCGTAGGGTTCCTGCTCCATCCCGTCCGGATTCCAGCTGAGCGGAAGCGGACGTGGCGAAGACTTCTTACCTCCAGGCGCGTAGCGAACCGCCCGCTGGCCCTCGCCGCTTGCGCGGAAAAGGCTCTGGAGCGGGCATGAAAATCAGGGGCGCTGCCAGCCTGGCCGACGTGCCGTACTGAAGAAAAAAACTAGAAACTTGGAACGTCTGAACAGCAAAAATTATACCGTAAGGGCGCGACTTTCTCAAGGTAAACGATTGTGAATAAGTGGATATATCTTATTTGTTTTCAATTATTTGGGTGAGTATTAAACCATCACATTAGACCGGTTTCGCGGGTGGCGTCCAAAGCTCCAGAAACTCGCTCGATCGCAGTCGGTTTGTGCGCGCCGAAATGCAGGCAGCTCGGTATTTTGTGAAAATAGCTGGAAGAAAAATTCGCGCACTTGCCCCTCTAAGAGACATAAAGTCAGTCACTGAATTGCGCAAAGGAGGGATTTGATTGTGTCCTATGCTGAGGCGTTGGAAAATCTCTCACGAGTTGGCAGATTTAAGGCCACCATTTATGCGATGAATACTCTATTGATCCACAAAGGGATCTATTCGCAACAGGGGTTCGAGCAACTATTTGTGGAATGGGCGCGCAAAGAAAGATTAAAGATTGGTTTGTGAGCAATCCCTGATTTGATCCGGGTAAATTTGGTCCCTTTTTGAGGGAATCAAATCCGCATCGGCATAATCACATACCGGTAACGGTACGCTTCATCGGTGAGGGGGCGCATTTGCCCGGCGGATTGTTCGTCTTTTAGTTCGAGGCTGATGGGGCCTTCGGAGGCGGCGCCGAGAAAATCCAGCATGTATTGGGCGTTGAAGCCGATGGCCAGCGGTTCGCCGTTGTATTCCTTTTCCAGGTTTTCTTTTGCTTCGCCGTACTCGGGGCTGGACGCGGAAATTTCGATGCCTTCCTTGGTGACGGAAAGTTTTACGGCATGCGAGCGCGTGTCGGCAAGCTGCGCGACGCGGCGGACGGCGTCGTTCAATTCGCCGCGCTCGATGACCACGTGCTTGTTGTTCTCGCGGGGCAGCACTGCTTCGTAGTTCGGGAATTGGCCGGTCAACATGCGCGAAATCAACAGGCGTTCGCCGACGCGAAAGAAGAGATGGCTTTCGTCCAGCGCGAATTCGATTTCGCCGTCTTCTCCGGCTTCGATGGCCAGGCGCTGCACTTCCGCCAAAGCCTTCTTCGGGACTAGTGGGCGCACTTCCCGGGTGAGGCCCGCGAATTTGTGATCGATTTCGGCCACGGCCAGGCGGTGGCCGTCAGTGGCCACCATGGTGATGGTGTCGGGCTTCAGCAGCAGGAGGGCGCCGTTCAAGGTGTAGCGCGATTCCTCATTGGAGATGGCGAACGCCGTCTTGGCGATCAAGGAAGAGAGAATCTTCGCCGGGATTTTTACCAGGGGATGGGGGAACGCTGGAATGGCCGGAAAATTATCCTTGGCCATGCCAACCATCTTGTAGGTCTTGCGGTCGGCGAGAATCTGCACCCAGTGGTTATCCAGGAGTTTGAAACGAATTTCTCCTTCCGGCAGCAGCTTCACGAGCTCGATCAGTTTTTTCGCGGGGATCGTGCCGGAGCCTTCCTTCTTCACCTTGGCTTCGCAGGAGGTGTGGATGGAAAGCTCGAGGTCGGTGGCGGTCAGCGACACGCGATTGCCGGAGGCCTCAACCAAGAGGTTGCCGAGAATCGGAATGGTCGTCTTTCGTTCGACGACTCCCTGCGTCAGGTTCAACTCGTCGAGCAGGTCGAATTTCTTTACGCTGAATTCCATTGCGAGATTTCCTCCGCC
>JAIQFG010000007.1 GCA_020073375.1 Terriglobia bacterium
TCCCGTCGGACGGGAAATATCAAACTCAGCGCACACAGCACTGAACGATCGCGACTTCTGCGTTGCCTCCACCACAAACCGTACCCGTTGTTCGTGAATATCCATAGTCTTCCATGCCATCGCTCTGCCACCCCCACGCGCTTTCGCGCGCCGGAGTGTAAACGATGTCTAGGGACAATCCGTAAAGGATGTATCGGGGCTGAACAAAGTGGTGAAGTGGTGGGGGCCGCAAGGCTTCACGACCACGATTCACGAAATGGATGTGCGGCCCGGAGGCGTCTGGGGGCACACCATGCGCGGCCCGGACGGCAAGGAATATCCCAATAAAAGCGTCTTCATCGAAGTCGTGAAGCCCGAGCGCATCGTCTATTCGCACGGCGGCGGCAGCAAAGGCGAACCCGGGGTGCAGTTTCAAGCGACCTGGACGTTTGAAGCCGAGGGCGACAAGACCCGGCTCACCTTGCGCAGCGTATTCCCGTCGGCTGCGGCGCGCGACCTGGTGATCAAAACTTACAATGCCGTGGAGGGAGCCAAGCAAACACTCGGCCGGCTTGCCGAGCAACTGGGGAAGACCCCGATCGTCATCGAGCGCATGTACGCCGCGCCCATCGAATTGGTGTGGAAGGCCATCACCAACAAGCAGGACCTGGAACAGTGGTGGCCGCACACGGCGCCGCTGAAAACGTTCAAGGCGGAAGTGGGATTCGAGACCCAATTCAGCATCCGGCACAACGAACAGGATTTCCTGCACTTGTGGAAGGTGACCGAGGTGATCCCCGGCAGGAAGATCACCTACGACTGGAAATTTGGCGGCAAACCCGGAAATTCATCGGTCACGTTTGAATTGTCAGAGGCGGACGGCGGAACGAAATTGAAATTGACGCACCGCGGACTGGAAACCTTCGTGCCGGAGACGAATCCGGAACTGGCTCGCGGGAATTTCCTGATGGGCTGGACCAGCCTGGCTTCCTCGCTGGCGGATTATGTGGAGAAGTCCAAACCCGCGCGCAGCGATGACTTTGTCTTGACGCGGATTTTCGACGCGCCCCGCGAACTGGTGTGGAAGGCGTTCACCGAACCGGAACACATGAACCGTTGGTGGGGCCCGAAAGGGTTTACCGTGCGCGTCGGGAAAATGGATTTCCGTCCCGGCGGGGCGTATCACTACTGTATGACGTCTCCGGACGGCCACGACATGTGGGGAAAAATGGTGTACCGCGAAATTGTGCCGCCGGAGCGGCTCGTATTCGTCAATTCCTTTTCGGATGAAAACGGCGGCCTGACGCGCCACCCCATGAGCCCCACCTGGCCGCTGGAAATGCTCTCGACCTTTACGTTCACCGAGCACGACGGCCGGACCACGTTCATGATCCGTTGGAGCCCGCTGAATGCCTCGGACACCGAGCGCAAGACCTTTGAGGATGGACGTAAAGGAATGCAAGGGGGATGGGGCGGAACTCTGGATCAGCTTCAAGAATATTTGGCGAAACTGTGAAAGGCCGGAGTTGCCGGATCACTTGCGCGGAATAGCCGTGCCGGCCCAGCGCTCGCGGATCGCGGCAAGAAATTTTTCCTTGTCCGCGCGCATTTGCCGGACGAGCGGCTGATTGCCGGTTTCTTCGTGCGCGGCGGCCCAGAGCACCATTTCGGTGAGGACCGGAGCGAGATTGATGCCCTTCGGCGTAAGCCGGTAGATGCGTTTTCGCGCGTCGGAAGGATCGCGCCCGGCGGAGATGATCCCGTGAGCCTGCAACGTGCGCAGCCGGCCGGCCAAAATGTTCGTTGCGATTCCTTCGTGGGAATCGAGGAACTCTTTGTATGAGCGGAATCCGCGCAGCATCATGTCGCGGATGATGAGCAGCGACCAGCGGTCGCCCAGCATTTCGACCGAAGCGTTCAGGGGGCACCCCGAGCGGCGGCGGGGAGTGACTTTCTTTCCGGGCACGCGTAGACGGTAACACTTTTTACTTGCAAAATGCAAGTAATGTTGGCAAGCTGTCGCGGTTCGCGGGAAGAGAGGGCCCCGGGGCAATCCACATCCCGAGGGGTCGGTTCCAGGAGGAACGCATGTTCACGATTGCAGCCGTGGTGGTGGTCATACTGATTGCCGTTGTATTGGGCCTCGCCGCCAGCAAACCCAACACCTTCCGCGTGCAGCGCGCCACGAGTATCCAGGCACCGCCGGAAAAAATTTTTCCGTTCATTAGCGATTTCCATGGCTGGACTTCCTGGTCTCCCTGGGAGCGCATCGATCCCGCGATGAAGCGAACCTATGGCGGCGCGGAGAAGGGAAAAGGCGCCATCTACGAGTGGGAAGGCAATAACAAGGTCGGGAAGGGGCGCATGGAAATTACCGGGACCAACCCGCCCGGAAGCGTCACCATCAAGCTGGATTTCATCAAACCTTTTGAGGGCCACAACGTTGCCGAATTCACGATCGAGCCCAGGGGCAATGCGACCGACGTCACCTGGGCGATGTACGGCCCGAACCGATTTATTTCCAAGCTGTTCCAAACATTCATGAACATGGACAACATGATCGGCAAGCAGTTCGAGGCGGGGCTTGCCAATCTGAAGGGCATTGCGGAGAAGTAAGTGGAGAGGGCTTATGCAATCGACGAATCAAACCACAAGAAAAAGCTTCTGGGCTGGGTGGATCATCACCGTGCTGGTGGTCTTGCTTCTGATCTTCGACGGCATGACGAAAGTCTTGCAACTGCCTTTCGTGATGGAAGCCACGGCCAAGAGCGGATTTCCATTGCATTTGATTGCTCCGATCGGAGCTACGTTGCTCGTTTGTACGGCAATCTATTTGATTCCGCGGACATCCATTCTGGGCGCCATCCTGCTGACCGGCTACCTGGGCGGGGCGGTGTTGGCCAACCTTCGCGACGGTTTCCCATTTTTCAGCATCGTCTTGCTTCCTGTATATTTCGGCATATTGGTTTGGGCCGGTGTCTACTTGCGCGACAGCCGGCTGCGCGCGCTGATTCCGTTGCGAGGTTAGCGCATTCACGAATTTTTTCATTTTTGCAGAGGGTGGTTTTCAAAATCCGGGAAGGAGAGGGCAGATGAGCGGAGTGCGATTGCTGGTGGGCACAAAAAAGGGCGCGTTTGTCATAACCTCGGACGGCAAGCGCGAGAAGTGGGACGTCAGCGGCCCTCATTTCGGCGGCTGGGAAATCTATCACATGAAAGGCTCGCCCGTGGACCCCAACCGCATCTACGCCTCGCAAACCAGCGGATGGTTCGGTCAATTGGTGCAGCGGTCGAATGACGGCGGAAAGACCTGGGAGCCGGTGGGGAACAAATTTGTCTATGACGGCGTGCCCGGCACGCATCAATGGTATGACGGCACGGCGCATCCGTGGGAGTTCAAGCGCGTGTGGCATCTGGAGCCGTCGCTGACCGATCCGGATACGGTTTACGCAGGCGTCGAGGACGCGGCGATATTCCGCACGACTGACGGAGGCCAGAACTGGGAAGAACTTTCCGGCCTGCGCGGACACGGCACCGGCCCGCGCTGGCAGCCCGGCGCCGGAGGCATGTGCCTGCACACGATTCTGCTGGACCAGAATGTGCCGGGCCGCATGTTCATCGCGATTTCGGCCGCCGGCGCTTTCCGCACGGACGACGGCGGAAAAACCTGGAAGCCCATCAATCAGGGGCTCAACTCAAAGTTCCTTCCCGATCCCACCGCCGAGGTCGGCCACTGCGTGCACCGGATTGCAACGCATAAGGCGCGGCCGGGCGTGCTGTTCATGCAGAAACACTGGGACGTGATGCGCAGCGAAAATGCCGGCGACCTGTGGACCGAAGTCAGCGGCAACCTGCCCACCGATTTCGGATTCGTGATCGACGTGCACGCTCACGAGCCGGAAACCATTTACGTCGTCCCCATCAAGAGCGATTCGGAGCACTATCCCCTCGAGGGAAAGTTGAGCGTGTATCGCAGCCGCACGGGCGGTAACGAGTGGCAGGAACTGACCAAGGGCCTGCCGCAGCATGACTGTTACGTGAATGTGCTGCGCGACGCGATGGCCGTCGATTCGCTCGATAAGTGCGGCGTGTATTTCGGCACCACGGGCGGCCAGGTCTACTGTTCGGCCGACGCGGGGGATTCGTGGTCCGCCGTCGTGCAGAATCTGCCGGGCGTGCTGTCGGTCGAGGTGCAGACGCTGCCGTGAGCACGGCGACGATTCGCGTGGAGCTTCCCGCGCACCTGCGGACGCTGGCGCGCGTCGGTGCCGAGATCAGCATGGAGGTCCCACGCAATGCCGAGGGCCGCGTCACGACGCGATTGATCCTCGATGCGCTGGAAGCAAGCTACCCCATGCTGTGCGGCACGATCCGCGACCACGGCACGCACAAACGCCGGGCATTTTTGCGATTTTTTGCCTGCGCGGAGGACTTGTCCCATGAATCGCCGGACGCCCCGCTTCCCGAGGAAGTCGCGTCAGGGAAAGAGCCGTTCCTGATAGTCGGCGCCATCGCCGGCGGGTGATTCGCTTACGTAGCACAGCCACTCTTTATCCCGAGCCCCTGCGGGGGGCTGGCCGTGTGATTTTTCGCGTCGCGGTCGGGCAGATGGCGCCGGTGCGATTTCAAAAACCACACAGCCAGGAATGGCTGCGCTACAGCAACCGCCCCGCCAGTCCCGTGCAGCAGCGAGGGACTGCAGGCCGGTTTTCTATGTTCGCAAGGAGCGACCGCCATGCAAAAAATCACGACGTTTCTCTGGTTCAACGACAACGCCGAAGAGGCCGCGAATTTGTACGTCTCGATCTTCAAAAACTCGAAGATCGGCCGCGTGACCCGCTACGGGGACGCCGGCCCGGGCCCGAAGGGCGCCGCCATGTCCGTAACGTTCACGCTCGAGGGTCAGGAATTTTTCGCGCTGAACGGCGGCCCGAAATTTTCGTTCACGCCGGCCATCTCGCTGTTCGTGAGCTGCGAGACGCAGGCGGAGGTGGACGACTTATGGGAAAAACTTTCCGCTGGCGGAAGAAAAGACCGCTGCGGCTGGCTGCAGGACAAATACGGCCTCTCCTGGCAAATCATTCCCACGGCGCTCGGCCGGATGCTAGGAGATAGCGACCCGGAGAAAGCCAAGCGCGTCATGCAGGCCATGCTGCAAATGAGCAAGATCGAGATCAGGGGATTGCAAGAGGCCTACGACCGGAAATAGTTTCTGTGTGTCCTCTCCTCCATCCGGCGTTTTTCGCCGGTGATTTCTTCAAGCACGCTCCCAACCTCCTCAAAGCGATATATACTTCTTCCGCTAAACTTTGAGGAGCCAAACTCATGCAGAAAATCGCGAAAACAGTCAGTTTGCATTCCCTCTCCATATACCTTTTGGCCGCATCGGTCTTCGCCTCATTCGGGAATCTGCGCGCGGAAACCTCCAATCGCCAGGCCGACGTCGTCAAGACATCGCAAGGTGATCTGAAAATCATGCCGGTGTATCACGGCAGCGTGCTGTTTGAATTTGGCGGGAAAGTGATTTACGTCGATCCGTGGAGCCAGGGAGATTTCGCGGGCCTTCCGGCGGCGGACATGATTGTGATCACGCACACGCACCGCGACCATCTGGATCTTGCGCTGGTCAACCAGTTGAAGAAGGCGGAGACCATCGTGGTCGGGCCTGCCGCGGTAATCGATACGCTGAACTGTTTTCCCGCGTGCGGGCGCGCGGAAATTGTGGGCGATACGGAAAAGAAAACGGTAATGGGCATCGGGTTTGAAGGAGTGCCGATGTACAACCTGGTGCAGGGATCGGCACCGGGCATGCCCTATCACCACAAGGGAATCGGCAGCGGATACATTTTAAGTTTTGGCGATACGCGCGTGTATCTTTCGGGAGACTCGGAGTGCACCCCGGAGATGAGAGCGCTGAAAAATATTTCAGTCGCCTTTCTGGCGATGAATCCCCCGCGAACCTCGTCCACGCTGGAGGCGGCGGGATGCGTGAAGGCGTTCAAGCCCAAAATCGTGTACCCGTATCACTATCGAGGATCGAACCTGGATGAGTTTGCCGCGGCGCTCAAGGATACGCCGGGCGTCGAGGTGCGCATTCGCAAGCTTGAGGGGGAGCAGTAGGGAGCGGCTTGACGCGAAAGGCCAGGTCTTTAAACACAGAGGGCACGGAGAACACAGAGGAATCCGGGTGCGCGGAACCGTCAGGGAAAATTGTTATGACCGTGCACGCCCCTCCATGTGCTTCGCCAGGCCAAATGACTCGGCCAATAGTTCGTAGGAATGCACTCTCGCCCGGTGATCGTGGATCACGGTGAGGATCATCAATTCTTCGATTTGTAATTCGCGCGCCATCGAATCCAGCGCGGTCCTAACCTTTGTCGCGTCCCCCACAATATAGCGGGGCCATTCGCTGGCGTCCCAGGTGAGCGGATCGGCATCCTCGCCCAGAGTTTCTAGTTCGGCCATCGCCTCCTCCGGCGTAGGGACAGGGCGGCGCGGGCCGCCCAGGCGGATGCGGCGAATGAGCAATTTCGTGCTGGCGGCCAGGCGCTCGGCCTCAGCCAGGGTATCGGCGCACACCGCGCCCAGCGTCAGGATGGCGCGCGGCTCGTCCAGAAATTTCGACGGCGTGAAATGCGACCGGTAATGCTCGAGCGCCGCAACAGTTTGCTCGGGCCCGATGAAATGCGCGAAGGCGTACGGGAGCCCATACCGTGCGGCAACCGCCGCGCTCCACGCGCTCGAGCCCAAAAGCCACACGTCCGGCGCTCCAGGCATATCCGGTGAAATTTTGATCCGGCTGAAGGGATGCTCGGGCGGAAAATCGCGATGCAGAAACGCCAGCAACTCCGTCAACTGCTCGGTGAAATCGTCCGCCTGCAGGCGCTTGCTGCGGTCGCGCTGGAGGGCGAACGCTTCCAGGCCGCCGCTGCCGGGCGCGCGGCCCAGGCCCAGGTCAATGCGGCCGGGATACAGCGCGTGCAACATCCGAAATACTTCGGCGACTTTAAGAGTGCTGTAATGCGGCAAGAGCACGCCGCCCGACCCCACGCGGATCCGGGAAGTTTCCGCGGCCACAAGCGGGATCAGAATTTCAGGCGCGGGACTGGCGAGGGTTTCAATGGCGTGATGCTCTGCGATCCAGTAGCGCGCAAAGCCCAGGGCATCTGCCCGGCGAGCCAAGTCCATGGTATTGCGCAGCGCTTCGCCCGGGGTTGAGCCCGCGGGCACAGGCGATTGGTCCAGAACGGAAAGTTTCATCGCTCCCTTTCGAGTGTTTCAATCCATCTGTTCCGATGGGACTAGAAATATGGAATGCAATGGCGAATGACGGCTTGCGCTAAGATCAGATCACACGCGAGACACTGTTCGTGACAAATAATCGGTCCTGCGTCCAAGCTCCCCTTTAAAAGTGCGTGCGGAGATTGTTCTGGCCCCCATGGATCTCGAAATAGCTTCTGAAATTCTATCTGGAACCTGGTCCAACTGGTCCGATAAAAGCAAAGCCAGCCTGCCTGGATCGCGGGCCAATCTGATCTTCTCAAATTTCCTGCCAGCGCGGCGGCCTTTGTAGTTCGGCGGACGCGAGGGATCTGCCAAACGTATGCATTTCGCGAATCCGGCAAACCATTTTGCGCGGCAACGGCATCCTAAATGCCGTGCGGGGTTGACGAGCCGGACACCCGGCGCGAACTTCGCAAACCCGCGGGACAAGGAAACTATTACTCTGGTGATGTTTGGAAAGCGGTCATACATACTCCTTTTAAAATCCTGCGACCGCCGAAAGCGCCATCAAGTCAAAATCAAGCCGGAGCATTGCTTGCCGGGACTCGCCGATGTATAGTGGCGCCCCGGTGGGAAACAAGCAGGAAAGCTTCGGCTTAGAAAGAACTCCCGCGAAGATAGGCAATCGCAGATTCGCGGGCACCGACGAATGATCGAATCGAAGTTTTCATGTTTTTGGGACGGACCGGGATTCAGCCGCAATTATCTGACCGGAGTTTCACTCCACGGGCATACCAATCGATCCCGGGAAGCGCTGGATTTTATTCCCCAGCTCGCGCAAAGATGCCCCATGCTGCATGCGGCCCTCGAGAAGCAATGCAAACGATCGACCATCCCCGTTGATTTTACCAAGGCTTTCTGGACCCCGCCGCTGACTCCCATGCGCGCCTATGAGACCGAGAAGGACCAGGTAGAAAAAGTTCTGGGACTCGGCAGCCTGGTTTCGCTCACCGATCATGACACGATCGAAGCGCCGCTCCAGTTGCGAACCGTGTCGGAGACATCTCAAATTCCGCTGGCGCTGGAGTGGAGTGTCCCGTTCCGGGGAACGACGTTTCATATCGGCGTGCACAATCTGCCCCCATCCAGCGCTCAATCGATCGTGGCCGAACTCAATGAGTGCACGCGGAATCCGGTCGAGCGGCGCATGGCCGAGTTGCTTGCCATGCTCGATCAGATTCCTGATGTGCTCGTCGTATTCAATCACCCGCTCTGGAACCAGTCCTGCACGGGGAAGGCGCGCGACGCCGAAATCCTCCACGAATTCCTGCGGCAAACCGCAAAATTTCTCCATGCGTTTGAATTCAACGCCACTCGTTCCACGAAAGAAAACAAGCGTGTCATTCAGCTGGCCGAGCGCTGGAATCGTCCGCTGGTTTCCGGCGGAGACCGCCACGGGTGCGAACCGAGCGGGACACTAAACTTGACGCGCAGCGAAACGTTTCCGGAATTTGTGGATGAGATTCGCCGCGGGCAGCGCAGTCACATGCTCCTCATGCCGCAGTATGCCGAACCGGCTGTCATCCGTACCATCCGCACTCTGCTGGACGTAATCCGGGAATATCCCGAATACCCGGACGGCTCCCGCCGCTGGGACAACCGGATCTATCATCCGGACGCGGTAGGCGGGGCAGACCGGCCGATCTCCGCATTGTGGAAAGCTCCCCCAGCCTACGTCGATCGAACTTTTGCGTGCATTCGCATCCTGGAAAACGAGGCGGTACAGCGGGTCCTCCGCCGGATGTTCCGCGGCGGTGTCAGCTCGTACGCGCCTTCACAAGTCTTTCCCGAGGCTGTGTCGTGATGTCGGGCAGTCCACGCGTGGCCCTATTTCCATGCGTGTATCACGAAGTGGACGGGGTCGCGAGCACCAGCAAGCAGTTTGAATCCTTTGCCGGACGCCGCGGGTTGCCGTTGCTCATGGTTCACGCCGGGCCAAGAGATGCCATGTCCTCGGCCGGCTCGGTCACACACATTGAATTACGCCGCAGCCGCCTGAAATTTCCCATCGATCGCGCGCACTACTACGATCTTCTGTTCTGGCGGCATTACCGCAAACTGGAAGCTCAGGTGCGCGACTTCCGGCCCGACCTCGTGCAGATCACCGGCCCCAGCGACGTCGGTATGTTGGGCACACTCATCGCTCATCGGCTGAAAGTTCCTCTGGCGGCCACCTGGCAAACCAACGTGCATCAATACGCGCGAAGCCGTGCGGCTGCGCTGGTGCGCTTTCTTTCCGCGGACGCCGCCGGCAAATTACTGGATGCCGTGCAGCGGTCCAGCTTCCGCGCCACGGCGCGTTTCTACCGCATCCCGCGCCTGTTGTTCGCGCCGAATCAGGAAATGATCCAGGCGCTGGAGGCAGCCACCGGCAAGCCGTGCTACATGATGTCCCACGCCGTGGACACTGAAAAATTCAGCCCCGAGTTTCGCACGCGGCAGGGAGGCCCCTTCCGGATCGGTTACGTCGGAAGGCTCACAGCTGAAAAAAATGTGCGCATGTTGGCGCGCCTCGAGCAGGCGCTTCTGGCCATGGGACACCGGGATTTTCAGATCGTAATCGTGGGGCAAGGAGCGGAAGAGAAGTGGTTGCGCGAGAACATGCGACATGCGGAGTTCACCGGTGTGCTGACTGGACGGGAATTGTCCGAGGCATTCGCGAATCTCGATCTGCTGGCGTTTCCATCGGAGACCGATACGTTCGGCCTGGTGGTGCTGGAAGCGTTCGCTTCGGGTGTGCCCGCGGTGGTAACTTCGGGCGGCGGGCCGAAATTCACGGTGCGCCACGGTAAAACCGGGTTCGCGGCCGGCACGTTTGCCGACTTCGCGTCCTGCACGTCGCAGCTGATGTCCCGCCCCGAATTGCGTTCCGCCATGGGGGCGGCCGCGCGCGAGCAGGCCCGGGGCACTTCCTGGGACCGCATTTTTGAGGGCATGTACGAGACTTACGAACGCGGCTTTTTTCCTGCAGCGGTCGCCGAGCACCCTGTTTTCGATACCGCTACTACCTGACGGAATTGCGCACTCCGTGTTCCCGCAGCCGTGGTACTTTCTAAAAGTGAGACCAATGCACATTCCCGAAGCGGTGCGATTCATGATGACACGCAAGAGGTATTTCACCCCTGGCATTTTCGCGCTGCTCTCGTGCCTGTTGGTTCCGGCCATGGCGTCATTTGCGCAGGATTCGGCGGAAAAAGCCGCGGCGCGGCTGACTCTGCCGGAGGTGGTGGCGCGACTCACTGAGAGAAACGCCGAGCGCGCAGCGGAACTTTCCGGATTTCGCAGCGAGCGCACCTACCAGATCGATTACAAAGGCATTCCCCATGCCATGCACGCCGAGATGGTGGTGGATCTGACCTACAGCGCGCCGGCCACCGAGGATTTCAAGGTCGTCTCGCAGAGCGGTTCCAAGTTGCTGGTCGATCTGGTGCTGAAGCGGCTGCTGGACACCGAGCGCGAGTCCCACGACGACAAGAATCGCGACAGCGTGCAGATCACCGGCCGGAATTATAATTTCACGATGCTCGATTCAAAAGACGTTGTGGATGGCTGTTCCTACGTTCTGGAGGTGGAACCGAAAGTGCCCAGCAAATTTTTATTTCGCGGGCGCATCTGGGTCGATGACAAGGATTTCGCCGTATGCCGGATCGAAGCCGAGCCCGCCAAAAATCCTTCGTTCTGGATCAAGAAGACCGAGATTCATCACTCGTTCATGAAGGTCGGTGAGTTCTGGCTTCCCGCGCAGAATACTTCGGTCTCGCATATCCGTCTGGACGGCAGCGCCACGTTGACGATCAAGTACGGAAACTACGAAGTGCAAACGACGCACGCGCTGAACATGCACGCTCCGCAGCCGTGACGTTTCCGTCCCCTAGCGAATTACTCCCAACTTTTCCCTTCACTTACGAAATGCGGATTCGATTTTAGTGGCACAGGCTTCAGCCTGTGGATTTTAATTTGTGGCCGCCACGGACTAAACCCCACAGGCTGAAGCCTGTGCTGCCTAAGATCACCCCTTCACGGTTTCCGCCGCCGCATTCCGCCCCGCGATGCGGCCCTGCACCGCGCACCGCGCTAAGCCATGCAGGCTGAACCCGCCTGCCGACTCGCCTCCGCAGTACAGGCCCGGGATCACGCTGCCGTTCAGATCCACCACCTGGCATTTCGCGTTGATGCGCAGGCCGGAGCGCGTGTCGTGGATCACGGGCGTGGCCCACGCGGCGTGGAAGGGCGGCGTCTGAATCTTGTACTTCGGCGCCGGCTTGGCGAAGTCCGCATCCTTACCCGCGTCCACGAACGAGTTATAGCGCGTCACGGTTTCCTGCAAGGCATCGGGCGGCATCGGCACGCGCTGGTATTTGTTCGCGATTTTCCCGGCCAATTCCACGAGCGTGTCGGCGGAATAGAAATACCCGCGCGCGACGTCCACGAACGGCGGGGTCACCCTCCATCCTTCGCGCGTCGCCGCGTCGGAATCGAAGATCGCCCAGATCGGGCCGCCTCCGGCGTGCGTGTCGCCGATTCCCGCCATCGCCGCGTTCAGGAAATTGGACGGCGAGTATTTCAGATTCGCGGCATTCAAGTAACTGTACGGCACATAGGGTTTGATCGAGTTGTAATTGTTGGCCGGGAACTGGCCCGCGGTTTCGTCGTAGAATCGCCGGCCAATCAGGTTCACGAGAATCACGTTCTGATAATCCTTCACGAACAGACCGGAGGCGCCGGCCTTCGGAAAAATGGGGCTGTCCGGCTGCCAGGAAAGATTCACGTATCCGTACTGGCAACCGATCCAGCCCGCCTTGGTGACGTTCTGGCCGAATTCTCCGGATTGATTGTAGGCGCCCCAGAGCGATGCGCCGACGGCCATGGCGGCGATTTCTCCGCTGGCATCCTGAAACGACCACGGCTCGCCGGCCACCTGATACTCCTCAGTGAGGCGCGGATCGAAGATCCGGCGGAAGTTCACGTTGCTGCTGTGCCCGCCCGTGCCGATGATCACGCCTTTGCGGGCGCGAATATTCACGGTTTTGCCCTGGCTGGACGCCGAAATTCCCAGAACCCTTCCGGAATTCGGATTTTCGCGGACGATCCCGGTCATTTTGTGTTCCAGCAGAATTTGCACGCCCAGTTTTCTGGCGGTGGCTTCCAGCGGGCGGATCAAGCCGACGCCGGAAGAAGTGACGGCCCCTTTGTCGGGCGGCAGCGGGCCGCCGTTCTGCGGGAGCGCCCAACCCAGCGGCGCGGCGTGATTCTCCCGCGGCGCCGAGTTGCCGCAGGCGTGCCCGCCCTGTGTGTCCGGGGCTTTTTCCACGAACGTGACGCCGTGCGCCACCAGCCACTCATAGGTTTTCGCGCTTTCGTCAGCGAACGCGCGGATAACTTCCTTGTCGTTGTAGCGGTAATCGGGGAAGCCGTTGGGCTCGACGACGGACCAATCCGTCAGGTCGGAAAATAGAATATCGGGCGAGTCCACCACTCCGTATTTTTTCTGGCGGCTTGTGCCGCCGCCCAGGGCGACGTTTCCACCGCTCAGGATCGCGTGCCCGCCCACGTCCGTATTCGCATCGATCAGGATGACGGAGGCTCCGCCCTCGACGGCTTGAATCGCCGCGGGGAGTCCCGTGGCTCCCGCCCCGATGATCACGACGTCTGCCTCTTTATCCCAGTGCGCGGGGCGCCCCTCAGCTTTCATCGATTCCACGCCCAATCCGGTCAGGGCGGCGGCGCCGGCTCCGGTGGCCGTGGTCTTGATGAAATCGCGGCGGGAAAACTGGTTTTGATCGGGACGGTTTCGTTTCATTCGGAGTCACCCACAAAAGTAAATTTAATTCTGCCAGTGCGGTTGAACATATGCCCGGTCTAGCCCGCTGTCAACGAAGGATCGCTACGATGAGCTGCATGGCGTCCGGCATTTCCACGCATAATTCTGGTGTGCGCACTTTGGAAAGACGCTACGATTAGCGCGTATGCCGGGCTTGAGACTGGCGCGCAAGATTCGGTGCGTCGTGGTCCAGGCCGCAAATGGTGACAATGGGCGATAGCCAGAATAAGGACAAACTTATGCGGACATGGCGCGGAATCTCGGCATTGATTGGACTGGCTGTTTTCCTCACACCGATCTGTTACGCCGCTTCCATCACCGGCACGGTGAAAGGCCCGGACGGCGCCGTCTTCCGGGGCGCGTTCGTGCAGGCGCAGAACTCGAAAACCCGAATCACGACCATCGTGCTCTCCGACGGCCAGGGCCGCTACCGCGTCCCCGATCTAGCGGCGGGGGATTACCGCATGGCGATCCGCGCCGTGGGTTTTCGCGCCGATCCAAAGGTGGGCATTACTCTCGCCGCCGATCAAACTGCCTCGTACGATTTTTCGCTGGAGAAATCCCTTGTCCGCTGGAATGAAATTTCCCAATACCAGGCCGTGCAACTCTGGCCGCCCGCAAAAGGCAAGGACCTGCTTTTCGCACATTGCAACATCTGCCATCAGTTTCAGACCCGCATGGCATCGGTCCGGCGGGATCTGGACGGGTGGAAGGACCGCGTCGCGTTCATGCGCGACGCCATGGGGTTCAGCATTTTTCTGGGTCCCCATTTCACCGATCGGGATGCCGACGAAGTTGCGACGTATCTGAACAGCTTGTTTGGCCCCGATTCCGTGCTGCCGAAATCAGCGGCCGACATGCCCGGCTACGAAAAAACCGTGCGGCCCTTTGCGAGCGACGCCTTGAACATCGTATACGTGGAGTACGAAATGCCCGCGCCGAGCCGCATGCCGTTCAGCGCCGCTCCCGACAAAAACGGTTTTCTCTGGATCCCAGATTTTGGAGTGGCCAATAAAATCACCCGGCTCGATCCAAAAACCGGCGAGATGAAGGATTTTTCCGTGCCCAATGTCGGGACTGCGGGAGTGCATTCGGCCGTGCCCGCGGCGGACGGTTCGGTGTGGCTGGCCGAACAAGGCCCGAACAAGATCGGCCGCTGGGATCCCGCGACGCAGCAGATTACGGAATACCAGGATGCGTACTTGCCGGGAAAAGAGGGAACCGAAGACGGCGGATCCAAGCACACCATCCGCATGGATCCCAGCGGAAAAGTGTGGACCAGCGGAGTTCCGCTGACGCGCTTCGATCCCGAGACCGGAAAATTCGCGCGCTTCGTCGAAGGCGAATATGCGTATGACGTCAAACCGGACAAGAACGGCGATGCCTGGTTCACCAGCCCGTTCGCGGGCAAGATCGGCAAAGTGGACGGGAAGACATTGAAAGTTTCTCGCTGGGCTACTCCGACGCCAGAATCTCATCCCCGGCGCATGGAGATCGGACCGGACGGAATGATTTACACCGGAGAATATCAAACAGGAAAGATTGCGCGGTTCGATCCGAAAACCGAAATGTTCAAGGAATTTACTTTGCCCGGACCAGACCCCAGTCCGTATGCGCTCGGTTTCGACGCGGACGGCTTTCTCTGGTACGACTCGCACAACATGGGTGAGATTGGGCGGTTCGATCCGAGGACCGGAAATGTGATCGAATATCCGTTCCCGCACACCGAGCTGGCCATGCGCGAATTTTTCCGCGATGCGCAAGGCAGAATGTGGTACGGCACAGCGCCCAATAACAAAGTAGGCTACTTTTATCTCGCGGGAAAAAGCGCTGCCTCGGGATCGAGTGGGAAATAATGCAGTTTGTTCTGGGTGTCTAGTACGAGCGACTTACAGTAGGACAGGCTTCAGCCTGTTGGGTTTTCGCCTCCAGCGTTACTAATCCCGCTGGAGCCAAAACCCGACAGGCTGAAGCCTGTTCTACTTAAACCCTCTATCGATCGGTGGGGAGAGAAGCTAGCGGTGTCTTTCCCCCCGCGGCAGGTTCCTCGGCGGTGTTGGCCAGCATGGCGACCGAGGAGTACGTTCCGCTGACCATGAGCAGGTCGACCACTTGCTGCTCGGTGAACATTTCGCGCGCGCGCTTGAACGTCGCGTCGCTCACCGCATGTTTAGTCGCTGCTTCCATGCACAGATCGTAGACCACGGCTTCATCGGGCTGCATGGACGCGGGGCGCTTTCCCACCATCAAGTCGTTGGCCACGGACTCCGAAAGCCCTGCCTTTACCGCCAGCGGATAATGCGCGACCCATTCGATCTGCGAGGTCCACAGGCGCGCCTGGATCAGGATGGCGAACTCATTGAGCTTGCGCGGCACGCTGGTGTTGAAGCGCAGGTAATCGAGAAGCTTGAGCAGGCGGTCGGCCATCATGGGGCTGCGCAGCATCGGATTGTACGGGCCGCTGATTCCCACGCTGGAAACTTTCAGAATGTAGTCGGCCACCGGGCGCTGTTGTTCGTTCAGGTCTTCCACCTTCAGCTGCGGGAATCGCTTCTCTTTCTCAGCCGAAAATGCCACGGGGGTTGAAACCACGAGCATGGCCGCGGCTCCGGCCAGCGTCACGCTCATAATGATCAGGGCCAACACTTTCATGGATGTTCCCTCCTGGAATTTGCCTGCGAGATTGCTGCTGCGATTCCGCTGCGTCTAACTTGCCTTCCTTGCCGCTCCGGGTCAAGCGAATTGCCGGATCATTTTATTTCGACGATTTCGATGGCCACGCGATCCGGTCCCTCGATCATCGCCGCCCGCGTCGCGCCCCAGGGGTGAATTTCCTCCAGGAATTTGACGCCCTCGCTTTTCAGCCGTGCCACTGTTGCAGGCAAGTCCGCGACGCTCACGGCCCAGTGATCCACCACGTAACCGCGCGGGCCGGTGAGCCCGCCGCCCGGCCACGGCCGGATCAGGACGTCGATGTCGTCGAAGCGCACGTTACCCCCGGGCTCACGAACAAATCCGGGAAATTTGTAGAACGATGGCCACGTGGGCGGAGAGTAGCGCTGTTTGCAGTCGCTCCCGGCCGCCGCTGCGGCCACATTTGCCGGGATCGTCGCGCCCATGTGCGCCACATACCACTGCATGGCGCACAAAGGGTGCTCGTGAAACATGTGCACGTGATTGAAGCGTTCCGGCTCGCCCGGAGCGCCTTGCGCGTTTTCAATCATCGCATCGTCCGGGCCGCGCAGATAGCCGAAGCCGCCCTTGTGCGTGGGCTCCACGCCCTTGGCGCGCATCTCGAGGATTTGCTCCTGAGTGGGAAGCCCCGGCAGCACGTCGCTGGACATGTCCACGAGTTTGCCGTCGGCGGCGTCCCACATCTGGGCGATCTTCAGGCCTTTGGCGCGAAATTCGTGATCGTATTTTTGCGAGTCCGGAGTGTTCCAACCGAAATGCCAGATCGAATCCTGCGGCGCGTTCAGCTCCGTCTTGGGCGGGGCGCTCACTTTGGTAAACAGAAGATAGACGTTGCCGGTCTTCACGGCTTCGTAACCGTTGAACGTCGTTCGCGTGGTAGTGGCCGGATACGGCCGCAGGTAGTAATCGGCCGCGGCTTTGGGATCCACGGAATTCAGGTGCACATGATGAAAGTGCATCGGCGCGACGGCCTGCGCCTGAGGTGTTGGCGTTGGAGGCTGCGCGAGAACAGCGCGGTGCTGCAGGGTAAAAGCCGCCAGCAAGATCGCGGCAATCGGGAAAATCCACGCACTCAGTTTTTTCATAGGTCCACCGAACATATCAAATTTTTCAGGCGTCTGCCGAGCAATAAAGCTGATCCGCATCCCCCAACCTATCTTCGTGACGGCAGGGTGTGAATCGATGCTGACAGGAATCACCGGCCGCGCGCTACGTGTAGTGCGACTTTACCTTGTTTTAACGGCCGCGGACCGCCGTACTAACGTAAGATGTCACCGGATACCCTCCAGCAGCACCACCGCAGCCGGAAAGGGAGAGCAACCGTGGACGAATATAAATATTTACTGGCGGAACGCGACTTGCCGAAGAGCTGGTACAACGTCGTCCCGGACCTGCCGCAGCCGATGTCGCCTCCGCTGCATCCCGGCACGGGACAGCCGGCCGGCCCCGCCGATCTGGAGGCAATTTTTCCGCATGCTTTGATCGAGCAGGAAGTTTCTTCCGAGCCGCGCATTGCGATCCCCGATCCCGTGCTCGACATGCTGCGGCTTTGGAGGCCGACGCCGCTGCATCGCGCCCGGCGCCTGGAAAAAGCATTGGGAACGCCCGCGAAAATCTTCTACAAGAACGAATCCGTCTCCCCGGCGGGCAGCCACAAACTGAACACTTCCATCCCCCAGGCGTATTACAACAAGGCGCAGGGCATCAAGCGCCTAGCCACCGAGACCGGAGCAGGTCAGTGGGGCAGCGCTCTTTCGTTCGCCTGCCAGGTGTTCGGGCTCGAATGCTTTGTGTACATGGTGAAGTGCAGTTATTTTCAGAAGCCGCATCGCCGCACGCTCATGGAATGCTGGGGAGCGAACTGTATTCCCTCGCCGAGCGACCGCACGATCGCCGGCCGCAAGATTCTGGCCGAGGATCCGGACTGCCCCGGAAGCCTGGGCATCGCCATCAGCGAAGCGGTGGAAGACGCGTCGCTGCGCAAGGACACAAATTACGCGCTCGGCAGCGTCCTGAACCATGTGCTGTTGCACCAGACCGTGATCGGGCAGGAAGCACTGGAGCAGTTAAAACTCGCGGAGGCTTTCCCGGATGTGGTGATCGGCTGCTGCGGAGGCGGCAGCAATTTTGCGGGACTCGCTTTTCCGTTTGTGCCGTTGAAGGCGGGCGGCAAGCAGATTCGCCTGGTGGCCGTGGAACCCGCGGCTTGCCCGACGATGACCAAGGGCGTCTACGCCTACGATTTCGGCGACAAAAGCGGCATGACGCCTCTTTTGAAAATGGATACGCTGGGACACGATTTTATTCCTCCGGGAATTCACGCGGGAGGCCTGCGCTACCACGGCATGGCGCCGCTGGTGAGCCTGCTGCATCGCGCGGGCGTGGTCGAAGCGGTCAGCTACACGCAGCTGAAGTGCTTTGAGGCTGCGGTCCAGTTCGCGAAAAGCGAAGGCATCGTCGTGGCGCCGGAAACTTCGCACGCCGTGTGCTGCGCGATGGACGAGGCCCGCAAGGCCAAGGAGGAAGGGAAGGAAAGGACCATCCTTTTCAACTTGAGCGGTCACGGGCACTTCGACATGGCCGCGTATGAAAAATATTTCGCGGGCGAATTGACCGATTACGAATATCCGGCTGAAAAAGTTCAGGAAGCGCTGGCGCATCTGCCGCGGATGTAACGGGATGACGGCGTGGTGATTTTTTTCGCAGCCTGTTCAGCCAGCTACCTGAACATACCGAGATCGATGGCCGCGGCCATGGCCTTATACCCGGCGTCGTTCGGATGCAAGTGGTCGCAGGAATCGTACGCCGCGAGGTATTGCTTCGGGTTGTTGGGATCTCGCGTGGCGGCGTCAAAATCGATCACCGCGTCGAAGACCTTTGAGGTGCGGATCCACTGGTTCACAGCCTGGCGCTTGGCCTCGCCTTCGTCGGTGTAATACGGCGCGCCATAAAACGGAGTCATGGTTGCGCCGATGATTTTTATTCCCTTCGAGTGGGCCCGGTCGATGAGCTGCCTGTACCCGGTGATGATGTCTTCGGCGGTGGGCGTCGGATTGGTCCGGGCGTTTCCGATATCATTGATTCCTTCCAGGACCACGATGTGCGTGACGCCGGGCTGGGTGAGCGCGTCGCGCTCGAATCGCGCCAGCGCATTAATCCCCGCCTGGTAGGCGCCCTCGCTCAACACGCGATTGCCGGCGATTCCCGCGTTCATCAAGCCAATTTTCAAGGACGACGATTGCGAGACCATCCGCCGCACCAGCTGATCGGGCCAGCGGCTATTTGTGTCCGGCGTAGAGCGCGTGCCGTCCGTTATGGAATCGCCGAACATCACTAGACCGCCGGCCGATTCCGGCGCCTGAACTTCGACGCGGTAGATCAAAAACCAATTCTGCGTGGTCGCCACAAACGGCAACTTTGCCGCGCCCGCGTAATTGCCCGTCTCCGAAACGTAATTGGTCTGGAATGCGGCCGCATGCATGGTGAGCGGCGCCGGAGTATCCGTGTTGCCGGGCAGGTACAGATCGATGGCGAGGTCGGAGGTCTGCGGGACCGATAGACTCACCGGATCGCTGAACATCAGCGCGTACGCGGGAATCGTGATCGAAGACTTTCCGCTAAAGGTCAGCAGGCGGTCCGAAGCAGGCTCGATCGACACGCCCTTGTCGCGCAGCGCGATGTGAGCGGCGCCAATCAGCAGCGGCGCGCTCCCATAAGTATTGCTGAGCACCACGCACACACTCGATCCGCCGATGCTGGTGTGCACAATCTGCCGCAGCGTCTGATTATTGAAATGCAGAAAGGTCAGCGGCGCGGGCGGCGGCGCGGGGCACTGATTCGGCTGAAACGGCGCCAGCGCCGGGGCAACAGGCGGCGGAGTCTGCGGCCGGCCCACTTCGGAAGTGGACCACGTGCCCACCCAGTGCTCGCTGTTGGCGCGCTGCGCGAATCCCGCCGCGGGGAGGGAAACGATCACGAGGGCGAAGCTGAGGAGTGTTCTTCGGGTTCCCGGGCATCTCCATGCATGACTATGATTCTGTTCACGCAGGTTGTGACCTCTCATGTCAGCCTCGACCTCATTTATGGATTCCGAGCGGCCTGCTTGTTTATTTCTTCGCTTTGCGAGCGATTGAATTGAGTCCGGGCAGCGTGGCGTCTGTTCCCATCGCGCATGAGCCGAAGCCGGATCTTCCCAATGTGCCCGTGAGAAGGCCCGGCTCCGGCCATGCTTCCGCAATCACTTCTGCAACAAAAACCTCTGCACTCTCTCCCCGTTAAAAACTTCGCCGGTATAGAGGTTGCCCTTCGAGTCGGTCGCTTCCATATGGACGCCGAAGAATTGGCCGGAATTCTCGCCCATGCTTCCGAGCGTGCCCAGCACCTTGCCGGTCTTGCGGTCGAGGAACCAAACGTGGTTGTTAGTGAGATCGGAGATGTACAGCAGCCTCTGCTCTTTGTCGTTGGAGAACATGACGCCGCCGGTCGAGCCGCCGACGCCGGTCCATTCCGCCATTTTAATTTCCTGCTTGAAGTTGCCCTGTTTGTCGGTGACGTGAATGCGGTTGCCGCCACGGTCGGCCGCGTACACCAGGCCGTCGTTTGAGAAATTGAAAGTAAGATGTCCGACGAACTCTTTCGCCATCGGACCGTTTGGTGTGTAGGCATGATCGGCGGGCGCGGTGCTGATTTCCGAAAGCTTGTGCCCGTAGGCGCCCCAGCCGCGTTTGAACTCGAATTTGTCCAGCGAGAAAACCATCACGCGGCCGCCGAAGGCGTTGTCCGCGACATAAATTTCGTTGGCCTTGTCGTCCGTGCGGATTTCCTCGATTCCTCCCACGATCATCGGCGTGGTCGGCGGATACTTGGCGATGAAGGCGGACCGCGCCAGCCCCGCCGCGGTTCCGGCCGCCTCGCCGCGGGCTCGGCGCTCTGCACCGGGAATAGTAAGGAATCCGGCAATCGGGCCCGCGCTTCCTTCGCCCGGAGCGCGCACCGGCAATGTCGGCTCCATGAACGGCTTGCCCTCGGGCGTTTCGGGCACATGCGGCACAGCCATCAGCATCTTGCCGGTTTTCGGATCGTATTTGCGGACGTCATTTTGACCCAGGTAGACAAATCCCTGTGCGTCGACAGCCATGCCGTGGCCCTGCGGCGCATCGAACGAGCCGATGACGTCGCCGTCCTTGTATCCGGGGCCGTCATGCCCGGCGATGTGGATCATCGAGGGCGAATGAACGCAACAATCGGCGATTGGAGGATTCAGTTCCGCTTCCACCTCAATCGAAGTCAAATCGTTTGGGCGGTCGTAGACCCAGACGTTATCATCCTTGTCCACGGCCAAGCCCGTCACGCCTCCCATTTTCCATTTGTTCGGCAACGTCTTGGGCCAGCTGACATCGACCTTGAATTTGGGAACGCTTTCCATTTGCGCGGCCGGTCCGCCCGCCAGCAAAAATGCAAATACAATGCCCAGTGCCCCCGCAAAAATCCATTTGTACTTTGCCATGGCTATTCCATCCTTTTTTCACCCAAGATGCCCATCCCACGGGACTATTGCGCGGAGTCTATTCCGCCGAATGCGGAACGTCAACCAGAGGCGGGCGCTGTTCGCGGCCCGGCTGCCTGTCGGATTGGAGGCCACGAGGTCTTGCGATCCCCGGTTCGTCTGCGATTCTTAATAGGGGCTGGTGCGGCGATTTTTTCCGCAGTGATCCCGTATGCAAATCTAATTGCAGAAACACGAAAGCGACGCGGGGGCGCCGACCGGAACTCACAGTTGGAAAATTCCAGGCCGGCGGCTGCTTTTGAATTCTGAGCCGAAGCGCCGTACCGCGCCTACTCACATCATCCGCGGCAATCCCTGCCGCACGCTATCCTCCAGGTCGCCAATGGCGACGGCCACTTTGCGGCTGATGGTTTCCAGGTTGGAAAGAAGTTCGATGCGCTCGCGCCGGCGCGCGATCTGTTCGCTGCTCAGGACGTATCCCAGCAGTCCGCAGGAATCGGCCAGGCTGACCAGCATGATGTCGCGCGTTTCGGGAATCGTGTCGGAGAGAATGGTCTCTGCCAGCCGAACGCGCACATCCCGCTGCGGGCGGTTGTCGGCCATGGGGAAGCGCTCCACGTCGATAATCCACAGGCGCTTGGATTTTTCGTGCCGCAAAATTCCCTGGCGGATCAGCGAAGCGAGCGCTTCGCCCTCCAGATCGTCGCGCCGGGAAAATATCTCCTCGATCCACTGCCGCACCGAAGTGATGTCACCGCGCTGGGCCATCGCGGCCAGCACACGGTCGAGCGTGGTGCTGCCCGTGGGGTTGCGGTCGAGAATCTGAATCCGCTCCGTGTCGGTATCGATTTTGCGGGCCAATGCCAGGTCAAAAAACACCGCGCCGACCAATGCATACGCGGTGCCGTACGGACGCGTGGAGCGCAGCGCGCCCGAATTTTCGTCCACCGCCAGCAACACCACTTCTTCCAGCATGGTCAGCAAGGGAGTTCTCCGTAAATGCGCAGCAGCCGGTGCAGCCCGGTGGTTTCAAAAACTTCTTTCACAAATTGGTTCAGTCCGCAGATGGCGAACTCGGACCCGCGAGTTTGAGCGGCGCGCGCGGCCTGCAGCACCGAGCGCAGGCTGGCGCTGGAAATGTAAGTAAGCCCGCTGAAATCGGCGACCACGCGGGCGTTTGCTTCCACAGCTGAGCGCAGCGCCGCCTCGAGCGCGTCGGCGGCCTCGCCGTCCGCGCGGCCGGCCACGGTTACGATTCTCCAGTCGCCCCGCGTCTCCTCATTCACCTGGATCATCTTTTCTCCTGCTTCCGGATCCGTTCATCCGCGCCACCAGCCGCGCGAGATTGTACTACCGAACAATTTCACGCGATAGGCGGGTTCACTCGATGGACGGTAGCGGCTTTTTGTGGGAATTCTGAATGGCAGGAATCAGGCAGCGCCTGAGGAAGTCAAATCGAGCCCGCTTCGGGGAAAAACGCAGAAGTAGCCATCCGAAATATCAAAACCGGCGCCTGCTCCGCCTGCAAAAATCGCCTGAAAGCGAACACGCCACGCCGGCCTCGAAGATCGTGAACATCAAAACCAAGCCCTTCATTGCAACATTCTATCCACAAGTCCTTGCAGCAGCCTGCCAACCGGCACAATTACGCAGCTTTGCTTTTCCACGATTGTCGGCGCGGACTCCAGGCCTTGCACGAACATGACTCCTTCGTGCGTCACTTCCCATTTCCTGGCTTTGCGTTTGACGTTCAATCCCCACGCGATGAGGAATCTATCGCGAGCCGCTTCCTCCCGAATCTTCATGATGTTCGTCATGGGAGAAATGATCCGGCTCACTCCTTTGTCCGCGAGAATCGAGGCAATGAGGGGCCCTCGCAGTCCGGTCCGGAAGAGCCAGAAAGCCAGCGCCAATCTGGAGATTTCTTCCACATCGAAGCGCCGGTCCCTGCCCCTGCCTGCCGCATTGCCCGATTTTGCTGCGGATTCCTTGTTGGCAATGTTTGCGAGTTTGTGTACGCGCAGGATCCGCGTGCCCAGCAGCTCAGCGACGTAGCGCGTATCGAATGACGTGGACAATGGCGCCCCAGGAAACGCAATTTAGTCTGAATAGACAACGCCCATGCCAACGGGAGGCCGGTTAAACAATGTCTGGACTATGGCCGTCAGCTTCGCCTGCCCAATCTTTGCAAACCTGGCCTTTATCCCTAGCGGAAATGCCTGCCGCACCGCTTGCACCGCATAGGTGGAGGTTCAAGACCTCGCGGGGAACCCCGCTGCAAATCCGCGACCCATAATAAAGGGCCTGTGCCGCAACACTTGGTGAGTGGCGTGGTGGGCGCCGAGCACATCGAGCGTTCATTCCTTTTCCTTCAATTGCCGCCGGCATCGCGGAATTTGGAGGGCTGGCCCGAGTTCAGGTTCATCCGGCGGAGATAATCCGCTTGAGTTCCCAGAACTCTAAGCTCGGGCGCATGATAGATCTTCCGCGTATCGGCCCCGCAATGGCACCGCGGGTTCTGTCCGTGTATTGCCGGCGGGCCCTCCACAAAATATTCCGTCCTGCAATCCGGATTAGTGCACACAAGGTGTTCGGTTCCGATATTCATTTCCGCCCCCTATTCGCTACTGTGCGGCGCAATCGCGCTGCTATTTCGCCACGAGATCGGTTGGGGTCATCCCCTTGGTTTTCGTCTTGTACCAGCGCGCCCGGCGAAAATTAACCACGGCAAGCGCCGCCATCTCTATGCAACATGTTTCCAGCTGCACATCGCGCCATTCGTCGAACACGCTATAGCGGACGTTCGTGAGGACTAGGCAGGAGTACGGCCCCTGTGGCCTGCCGGCGGCGTCATAAATCGCCCTCGCGACACTCAGGCTCAACGCGTCGCCCGGCACGATATTCTGGCGAATTGGGTGTATCGCTTGACCTGTGTAACTCGTGGTTTGCCAGTTCGCTTCCAGTTCAGACAGGGTGATGGAAGCTTCTTCCACCCACACCGTGACGTCGGAGTTGTTTTCCAGCAGAAGTTCGGGCGATACCCAGCCGTCCTCCCGAAAATCCTTTAACCGCGCCGAGAGATCGATCCGGCCGTCCTCGGGATCTCCGCCGGGCTTGCGCCATCGTCGAAACAATCGTAGGGGCAGTAAATTGGAAAGGATATTGTAAGTGCTCACGCACTTATCATCATGATAAGAATATCCCCGTACAAGCTCCGTTTAACACGTACGTATAATTACTTACACCATAATCGGTGGAATTATAATCACGGGGGATTCCGGCTGGTTTGGCTCTGTGGCGCATCCGGCAGCGCGGCATTATTCGTCTTCGATTACGATAATTCCATTTCGGATCGCATACTGGACCAGATGAACGACGGAACTCGCTTGAAGCTTCAGCATGATCCTTGCCCTGTAAGTTTCGACGGTCCGGGTGCTGATCGCCAGAGTTGACGATATCTGTTTGTTCGATTTTCCTTCCGCAAGCAGCCGAAGCACTTCCTCTTCGCGATGTGACAGCGGGACGCCATGGCGTTGCCCTGGACCCGCGAGCCGAGAATCTGTCCCCGCGTTTGCTTTCACGCCCGGGGGGGCAAGCGGCAAACCATGCCTCCGGTGCAGTGTGGTCTCAATGACAATGCATCCGACCTGTGTCAGCCGCCCGCGAGCATCCCTCAAGGGAAAGAGATTTTCGATCCATGTGCCCGCATGCTGCCGCTTCGGCAATTTCCCCGTGACCTCCAGATTCGTCGCGGGCTGTCCCGTGGCGAAAACAGTTTCCCAGAGGGGCAGGACCTTATCCGCAAAATTCCCGAGGACTTGGTGGAACGAATGATCCAGATGGCCCTTGATCGGCACATTGTGCATTTCAGCCACGGATTGGTTCAGCGCTTTGTACCGGAAGCGCCGGTCGCACACGACAATCCCGATCTTGGAGTCATTCAATGCGGAAACTAGATTCTTGCATGGAAAATAGCTGGAAACTTTAAGCAGATCAGCCGCAGCTCTGTCCCCGAATCGCATAGGCCCCCGTCTGGAAGACGCTGGTATTTCTTGTGCCGAGTTTTGATGACCCATCCGTAAAACACTCATGCAACATAATCACATGGTACCCCCTCATGGCATCTATTCGCAACTCTTCAATTCCTCCCGAGGGCATTATGCGACTATCTACTAAACGTCGGCGTTAAGCGGGGCAGGGCGCCGCCCTGGATTCCGCCGCCGCACGACCCCGCGCGTCGGAAGTTAGAGAGCCGCGCCCATGCTCATTTTCCCTGCGCGGGCAACGTTTGTATGGGAACAGAGCACAGCTCTTCGACCGGCTGCTCCGATTTGTATTCCAGTTTTTGGGGAGGGGTGCACCCCTCCTCCTTGGTCAGCAGGAGGCTGGGCTTTCCGACCTCTTCTTTTTCGGCCTTGGCCACAACGGGTGCAAGGTCCTTTTTCATTTGCTCGAATGCGGACGACTGCACGATGGCGTCCGGCTTTGCTTCCAGGAAGGTAATCTCGCGCTGGGTCTGCACCATCCTCTGATAGAAGGGCGGGTGAGTGCGGAACCAACTCACTCCGTTGACGTAGCCTTTCTTCGTGGCCATCTTGTCAAAGAAGCGGATGAAGCCGCTGGGATCGTATCCGGCGTTCCATGCATACTGGACGCCGAGCTGATCCGATTCAAGTTCATAGTCGCGGCTTACGCCCAGCAATTTGAGGTTGAGCACCAGCCCCAAACCGAAAAATCCGTACTGCAACGCATAATACATGCCAATGCCCGCTACGCCGCCGGTCAGCACGATGGCGGCAATTTGCGCTGCCTGGTAAAAAATGCTGGCGATGGTCGCGCGTTTCATGAGTTTGTTGGCGTGCCGCGCTGTCACATGCGAGATTTCATGAGCGATGACGCCGGCTAGTTCCGACTCGTCGTCCGTGGCCTCCAGCAGGCCGCGTTCGATGAACAGATACCCGCCGGGCAGCGCAAATGCGTTGATTTCGCGGGATTGCAGCACGGTGATGTGCAGCGGAATCTTGAGATCGGATTTCTTTGCAATTCGCTCCCCGACCGACCGGACATAATCCTGGATGACCTTGTCTTCGACTTCGGGCGGCATGAGGCCGAGTCGTTTCAATTCTTCCACGGCTTGGGCGCCGCGCTTGATATCGTCCTCTTGTTTCGGCTCGATCTCGCGGAATCCGATGTCCTTCACGTCTCCCCATCGCCGCGTGTGATACGTTCCGCTCGCCAGTTCCTGCTGGATTTGCTTGTATTGAGCGGGCCACAGTTGAATGACATCCAGTTTCGCGTTCAGATTATCGTAAGCCGTAGGAATGGCCTGTCCGGAAAGCACATCAGCCTCGCTCTTCAACAGGTCTAGGTTTTGAATGTTGCAGTGAGCCTGCTTGCGCTGCTCCTCGGTCAGGGCCGCCGTGTTTTTCTTGAGATCCTTGCGGGCGGCGTCAATCTGGCTCTCGTATTGCTTGGAATGGGTCTTGAAGCGGCCCACGCAGATGTCCTTTCCATTCTTGAGCGCGTTCCGCTGGGATTCGATTTCCGAGGCGCTGAATTCCAGTTTCGGAGCCAGCTCAAAAAGTTCCATGTACGACTTGTTCAGGTACTCACGCAATGTGAGTGATTGCGCCGAACGAACCGGCGATTGCTGCGCGTAGGCCAAGCCCTCCGACAGGGTTGGCAGCAGGGCCAGCACGGAACAAAGCAGAATCGCCACGGACTTCCGATATAGATTTTTCATTTCGGCTCCTTTCTCATCATTTCCCATCCTAGTCTCTAGCCCTGGAGCCGCCGAATGGCCCCTTGAAATCACTTCGTGCAATCTTTCACTTGCGGCCGGGCCCGTCGGGCGCGGTATACCCTTCGCGCGTGTAAACCACGGGCTTCTGTTTCTTGCCCTTTGGAGTGGTGACGATCATCGGGCTTCCATCCGGCCGCACGATCTCGACTTTCACCTTGTGGTATTTGCTGTCGTGCACAAGATATTCCGGAGAAAATCCGATCCTGTACTGGCTGCGAAGAAATGTGGCGACGCTCCTGAAGATATCGGGGATTTCGCCCTCAAACCGGGGGAACCACGCAGTTCCGCCTGTGAGCTTCGCGAATGTCTGCAATTGATTCTTCGCCTGGATGTACGAAAGGGAGCTGCCCCCGGAAAGCTGCGTTTCGGATTGCAGATATTCGGCTTCCGCGACCCCCACAGCAAAGATGGTTGCGTCGCTCCCCTTGATTCGCTTCAGCACCTCGTTGAGGTTGCTGCTGCTCATCGTGTTGGCCCCCGTGCCGATGATCAGGATCGACGCCTTTCCCTTTACGCGTTTGAGACGGTCCAGGGTATCGATCACGGCGTCGAACAGATTGGCCTCGTGGAATTGAGGGTAGACCAGCATACTGAGCGCTTCCTGGACGGCAGCCTTATTCCGTGTGAAATCGACTCGCACTGTCGGCTTGATATCGTAGGTCACGAGAGCGAGATAGTCCTTTTGCTCCACGTGATCGAGAAATGCCGCTCCCCAAGTAGCCCCCTTGTAGGCGAAATAATCGTAGGCGCTGCCGCTGTTTTCCAGGAGCATTACGATGGTGATGGGGGCGCCCACCGCTTCAAATGCATCAATCGTCTGCGCCTTGCCCTCGTCCAGAACGCGGAAGTTTTCTTGCTTCAGCCCGGCAAGGACCAACCCATCTTCATCGGTCACAAGGACATCGAGGCTCACGAGAGCGGTTTCCACCGAAATCACCGGCGCGGGAATCTTCTGATCGCTATTGCCCGGAGGGGGTGGGGGAATGCGTTGCCCTGATGGCGGAGGTATGGGACCGGGCTGTCCCTGCGCGTTCAAGCGGGCAGTGCCGGCCAGGAGAATCGACCCGGCAAGAACAGCACTCGCTATCGCCAACGGCGCTCTTCGGATAGCGTTCATGGCTTTACTCCCCGCAACACTTCTCAGCCGAATCCTTTCTAACGGTGTGCGCGCACAGCGGCAGTGAGCAATATCACCGGGATTTGTGACCCACAACACAACCGCTGAGGATTGCTCGCCAATGGTCATCCGGCTAAATCCGAGCCTTACCATTGCGTTGATTGAATTCCGGCCGTACGCCCCGTTTTCGAGTACATTTTTAGAACTTTTCCGGGAGAATCTATGTCAGACTTGCGCAGGTCAGAATTATTCGCCGGCTTGACCCAGTACCAGGATGTTTGCACTCTCGGGAAAGCTGGCTAGCCGGACGACTTATCGTGAAAAGGAGTTTTTGATGCGAAGGTTCCTGCTCTCGGCTGCTTATGTGTGCTTCGGCCTTGGATTTCTTGGCGGCGTCGCGAAGGCACAGACATTGCCGTACGATCACATCCATTTGAACGTGCCCGATTCCGCTACTGCCGCCAACTGGTATGAAAAGAATTTCGGTGGACGCCGGATCACGGAAGCGCCCGACAGATTGATATACGGCAGCACGCGGCTTTTGTTTCTGCAAAAGGCGGATGCGAAGCCAAGCAGCGGAAGCGCCATCGATCACATCGGCTTTTCGGTCGCTGACCTGGATGCGAAGATGAAAGAGTTTGAAGCCGCGGGCGTCAAGATCGTTACCCCGGCGCGCGACGTCCCCGGACTGTTCAAGCTCGCGTTCGTGGAAGATCCCTGGGGAACGAAAATCGAGGTCGTGCAGGACCCGGAGCGGCTCGGCCTGCACCACGTTCACATGCGCGCGGCGGATCCGGAGGAAGTTTTTGCATGGCTGCTGGCGAAATTCGGTGGCGAGCGCGCGAAGCTCAAGGGACGAATTGACGGCATCCGCTACAGCTCACCCGGCTTCAGCGACATGTGGATCCTGGTGCAGAAGGGGGACGCGGAGCCGAGTGAAGGCCATGCCATTGACCATATCGGCTGGCGATCTACTGGCCCGCTGGCGAAAACAATTGACGGCCTTCGCTCGCAGGGAGTGAAAGTGATAAGCGAACCGAGCCCGCTGGTACTTCCAAGCGGTTTCAAGCTCAACTATTCCTATGTGGCCGGTCCAGCCGGAGCGAAGATTGAGCTCGTCGAACGCCCAGGACTCAAGGCCGGAGAGTAGCCCATTTCGCATCCTTGCAAGACGGACGCAGCGGATTAATTTGACGAGTGATCCGGCGAGGAAGCGCTGGCAGGCGCGAGCAAGGGTTCCGAGAACCGGATCGGAATTCCGAAATTCGACCCTCCAAAACCTTTCAGCGTCGCGAACGTCACGCCAATAACTTTCCCCCGGAGATTGAACAGGGGGCCACCCGAGCCTCCCGAAGTGGTTTGCGCGTCAAAGACAATCTTGTCGGGCAGCACGTCTCCGATGTGGCCCTGCGTAATGATCGGGTGAATCAGATTTCGTCGCGCCAACTCCGCCAGGACTCGTGAAACGTCGCCGCCGCTGTGAGTCAATATCCGTCTGGCCGTGTCTTCGTCGGTCCGAGCCAGGATTCCGGCAAGGCCCGTCGCATAGCCCATCAAAACGATTGGCTCGCCTGTCACGGTGGCTGCCTTGCCCGAGTCAATTGAAAGGATCGAGCGCTTCAAATCCTGCATGTCGATCCGCATGGTCGCCAAGTCCGCCTGCTTGGAGATTTCCTGAATCTCGCCGGAGAACGCGCGCGGGTCGCCCGGGAAATACGCGTGAATGGTGGAAATTTCCGCCAGGAAGCCGTCGCTCGCCATCTTGTTTAACTCGTCGTTATTCCACCAGGGCTCGGCAACGTGCCGGTTGGTCACGATGCGCCCGTCAGCGCCAACCGGAAAACCCGTGCCGAAAACGTCCACCTTAACTTCTGGACCGTTTCCCCCGAGCGTGAGCAGCGGATTGCCCTCGCTGTCCTGCAGGGGTTCGCCTTGCATGTTCAGTCCAGCGTAACGCAGCCGCTCTCCGCTTTGCTGGTTCCGAAACGCCACCGAAATGTGCAACAGGCACACGCTCTGCACGTCGTCCCGGATCAGCGTTTGCGCGGAATCGCCTTCCAGCTCGATTCGCTGCAAGCGGGCATTGGTATCGTCCAACTGCTTTTGCAGCGTGGCTCCCTGTTCGGAGCCGGCGTTCCCCATCCTGGCTTTCAAGTCCCGCGCCTGCTTTTGCAGATCGTCTTTTCCCAGGGAGGCCAGCGCAGCCTCATCCGTATCTTGTTCCGCGTGCAGCTTTCGCGCTTCGGCAATCAGGGATTGCTGGTGCAGAATCCCGCCTTCCAGGCGCGCGATCGTGCTCGTGGTATTTCTTAAATCCTTCTGCGCCGTGTGAGCAAACAGGAAATAAATCCCTCCCATCACCACGATCAATGCGAAGACGGCGACGAGGCCGATATTCAGGCGCCTATCCACCGAATCCGCTTTTTTGACCATTCGTTCGGTGACGGCAATCGCGTCGAACGCCGTGTAGGCAATCTTCTGGCCCTCGGTCGCGATGCGCATCTGTTCCAGAAGCAGGTGGTCGGTTCGCCGGGCGCGCAATTGCACGCGTGTGCGAGCCAGAAGCTCCGCCGCGTCCCACGGCCGCGAAACGGCGTCGTCGGCTCCCAGGTCCAGGCCGAAAGCGCGGTTGTCCGCGCCCGCACCCACCAGCACAATCACGCGCACCGCGGCCGTGAGGGCGGAGCCGCGGATCGTAGCCAGCATTTCCCGCGCGCTCATCGAGCCTGAGCCCAGCAAGTCCGTATCCACCAAGAGCAATTCCGCCCCCGTGTGCTGCAGTGCATCGAGGCTTTCGCGCGCCGTGGAAAAAACGGAGACTTCAAAGCCTCCCCCTTCCATGATGGCGGCCAGGGAAGTTCGGCTCGCTTCATCCGCCTCGACGATTATTATTTTTTCTCGAGTATCATCCATGGATTTCCCCAGCCGCCGGAGACATCAGTCAATATCAAGGTAAAGCCCAACCGCAGCATTCGGGATTTCCGCCTCGGCCCGAACTCGCGCATCGTACTCTCGCTTTGCCCTTCGCACAACGATCTGCATCCGTGATCGGGCGTCACTAGATCCGCTTCAATCCAAGCGAATATCACGAACTGCCGATCAGAATTCCAATCGCGAACACCAGGACGCCGCCGACGACCACCTGGAATGCCGAAGAAAGCAGCGGAGTATCCATGTACCGGTGGCGGACATAGCTGATGATGGCCAGTTCGATGGCGACTACGATCACCGCAGCGGCAAAAGCGACGTTGAAACTCCCGATCAGGAAGGGAAGCGTATGCCCGATGCCTCCCGCCGCCGTCATCAGCCCGGTGACCAGGCCGCGCACCACGGGGCGGCCGCGCCCGGTGAGCGAGCCATCATCGGACAGCGCCTCGGCAAAAGCCATGGAGATTCCCGCACCCAGCGAAGCGGCCGCGCCCACCAGAAATGCGTCCCGGCTATGGTGCGTGGCGAAGGCCGCCGCAAAAATCGGCGCCAGCGTCGACACCGAGCCGTCCATCAAACCAGCCAGCCCCGGCTGAACCACCTGCAGCACAAAAAGCCGTCGCCCGGATTTTTCTTCTTCCGCGCGCGCTCCCTGATCGAGATGCTTCTCTTCCAGTGATTCGGCAAACTTGGAATGCTGCCGCTCGATTTCCGCCAGGTCGCCGAGCAGTTTTCTGGTGGCAGCATCCGACACCTTGTGCAGCGCGTGCTCGTAGAAACGCCTCGTTTCCAGCTCCATGGCCTCCACTTGTTTGCGAACGGCACTGAGTCCGAGCGGCCGCACCAGCCACACGGGGCGGCGGTCAATGAAGCCCTTGACGTCCTGCCGGCGGATGAGCGGGATATGATCGCCGAACCGCTGGCGGTGCATGTCAATGAGCGCCTGGCGGTGCCGCGATTCCTCGGCCTGCATCTCTTCAAATATTTTTGCCGTCGAGGGATAGGAATCGCGAAGCCCTTCCGCAAAATCCGCGTAGACGCGGCTGTCTTCTTCCTCAAGTTGTATGGCGAGCGCAAGAATTTCCCGCTCGGTCAGATCCTTGAATCTCTTTGCCATGCTTGTCTCCCCCAACGAAAAGAACCATTATATCCGCACGGAGTCCGGTTTCTTGTAGGACAGACACTCTTGTCTGTCCGGTTTTCTGATCGGCCAGAAGAATCCAAACCGGACAGACAAGTGCGTCTGTCCTACAACGATCTTGTCGCGCCTCGGACAATGTATTGTAGGCGAGGATACTTAATGCTAGACTCCCGCCACTTAAGTAATAACAATGCAATTCGGGTGATGAAACCATGAATCCGATTGGCCGAGTGGCCCGTTCGATTTACTTGGTAGCACTGGCTGGGCATGTCCCGGACAGACGTTCCTTATATAAAGGAGAGTTCACCGCATGAAACGATTCCGCATTGTGATTTCGCTTTCCGTGCTTGCAGTAGCGATTGTCGTGGGCGCGCTCGTGCTCCTGCCGCGGCGAACCGAAGGGCAGGGGCTCGCCGGAAGTCCGGAGCAACAGGCCGCACAAGCTGCACTTGAGGCCAACTATCCAAAACTGCAGATCAACGATCAATATCTGCATCTCAGCATTCCCGGCCAGACCATGGGCCAGACCACCGGCGTGGCCCTGAATTCCAAAGGCCACATGTTCGTCTACACCCGCACGCAGAACCAGGGCGTCGCGCGCGGCGGCAAGGCTGCCATGCTCTTTGAATTCGACGACAAGTACAAATTCGTCAAGGAGTGGGGCCCCAACAATTACGCCGAAGCATTTGCGCACGCCGTCCGCGTCGACAAGGACGATAACGTCTGGCAGGTGGACGAGGGCTCCGGCATGATCGTCAAGTACAACCCCGAAGCACAGCACATCTTCTGGCTCGGCCGCACCCCGGAAGCGATCGACTACCTGGAACGCAATCTTGAAGTCCTGCACTTCACCGCTCCCGCGAACCAACCCTCCAGGAATATCCACCCAACCGGCAGGATGGGCGATTTCGACCGCGAAACCGACGTTGCCTGGGACACGATGGGCAACATTTTTGTTTCCGACGGCTACGGCAACTCGCGTGTCGTCAAGATTTCGCCCGATGGCCATTGGCTGAAGGCAGTGGGAACCTGGGGCCATGACCAGGATCAGTTCGCCACTCCGCACAGCATCGCTGCGGACGCCCAAAACAATATCTACGTCGCCGACCGCGGCAACCGCCGCATCCAGGTGTATGACGACAACCTCACCTATGAGAAAACCATCACCGGAGTTGGCGCGCCCTGGGATCTCTGCGTCAGCGAAGGGTCGCCGCAATACTTGTTCAGCGGGGACGGCGCCTCGGGCAAAATCTTCAAGATGGATATGACTGGGAAAGTGGTCGGCATGTTCCAGACCGGTCAGGACCATGGCGAGGAAAACACCGGCGATTTGGTGCACGCGCTGGATTGCCGCAGTCCCAACACCGTCTACGTCGGCTCCGCCACGATGTGGGATGTCCAGAAGGTCACGATCAAGTAAGATTTTCAGAACCTGAAACAAAATGGGGCTCGAAGCATTGCTTCGAGCCCCTTTCCTTTTACTTTGCGGGTTCCAGCATAACTTTTTGGCTGACGTGCTGCTCCACTGCCGCCCGCTGTCCCATCGTCACGTCTTATTGAACTGTCATCGTCGCTGTTGCTTTCGATACAATACTGCCGCTGGTCCCGGTGATGGTGAGGGTGAAGGTTCTCTTCCTTGTACTCGAAGTTGTAGTCACCGTGAGCGTGGAAGTCCCTGAGACGGCCACCGAGGTTGGATTGAATACGGCCTTGGCGCCGCTAGGCACACCGCTGATGGTGAAGGTCTCGGTTCCCGTGAATCCAGCGCCCGCTTTCGTCGTGACCGTATAGACGGCGGCCGTTCCTGCGGTGATCGTCTCGGCGGTTGGCGAAACGGCCACGGTAAACGTCCCGGTCAGGACCAGAGTTGCTGCCACCGAATGAACCTCGCTGCCGTCTGTACCCGTAATCGTAAGGGGGTAGGTCCCCACGGGAGAGGATGGGGTGGTGGCCACGGTCAAGGTTGTCGTGCCGCTGGTCGTTCTCGTTGCGGGACTGAAGCTGGCCGTGGCTCCCGGCGGTAGGCCAGTAACGCTGAAGGCGACCGTTCCGGAAAATCCGGTCTTCGTTGTCATGCTGGCGGAGTACGTCGTGCTCTTTCCCTGCACAATGGTGCGCGACGCGGGCGTCTCCGTCATCGTGAACGTGGCCGCCGGCGAATTCACCACCAATGTCGAGGTCGCGCTGTGGGTCAGCGCTCCGCTCGTGCCCGTAATCGTCAGCGTGTAGGTGCCTGTCGGCGTGGTTCCCAGCGTGGTGATGCTAAGTGTGGAGGTTCCCGACCCCGTAACCGAAGTGGGGTTGAACGTCCCGGCCGCTCCGGCCGGCAATCCAGTCACGCTGAGTGAAACCGCCCCGCTAAAACCATTCACGGCCGTAACCGTTTGTGTGTACGAAGTGCCGGCGCCTTGCACCACGGCTTGCGAGCCGGGCGACGAAGCCAGAGTGAAGTCCGGCACCGGCACCGCATTCACCACCAGCGCCGAGGTTGCACTGTGCGTCAGCGCTCCGCTGGTCCCGGTAATCGTCAGTGTGTTTGTGCCGGTCGGTGTTGTTGCCAGCGTCGTTACCGATAGCGTCGATGTCCCGGAACCCGTGATGGAAGGGGGATTGAACGTTCCGGTCGCATCGGCCGGCAAACCGGTCACACCGAGTGAAACCGCTCCGTTGAAACCGTTCACGGCCGTAACCGTTTGTGTGTACGTCGTGCCCGCGCCTTGCACCAACGACTGCGTCGACGGCGAAGAAGTCATGCTGAAATCGGGCGTGACCGTCGCGCTTACCATGAGTGTAATTGTCGTGGTATGGGTTAGCGTCCCGCTCGCGCCGGTAATCGTCAGCGTGTACGTGCCCGTTGGTGTCGTTGCCGCCGTTGAAACCGTCAGCGCCGAGGTTCCCGATCCCGTAATGCTGGATGGGCTGAAGGATGCGGTCGCGGCCGTGGGCAACCCGCTCACGCTGAGCGCCACCGCTCCGCTGAACCCGTTCGCTGCGGCCACGGCCGGCGAATACTCCGCGCTCCCTCCTTGCGCCACACTCTGTGACCCGGGCGCTGCCCCCAATGCGAAGTCAGCGGAGGGCGACGTGCCGCCGTAGACCTGTTGAATTTCGGACGCCGACAGAGCGCGGTTGTATAACTGCAAGTCGTCCATCTGGCCGCCGGAGAACGACGAGGTGCCGGCGCGCGAAAAGATATAGAGGGGATAAGTACCGAATTTTCCGGAATTATTGCTGTTGTAACTCTGCGACAGCGCGGTCTGCAGAACGCCGTCGATATAAAGGTTCACTTCACTGGCCGCCGCCTGGGTCATGTCATAGACGACCGCCAGATGATGCCAGACGCCCGACGTGGGCTGCGCAAAGCACTTGATGTTGTACCCAGTGTTGCCGTCGATACCGATTTCCATGGCTGTGACGCCGCAATCCGGGGCCTCGTCCGGGAAGAAGGCGAAGACGTCGCCGTAATTGTTGTAGTTGTCGCTGAATTCAAACAGTGTGTCGCCATTGGTGCCGCCGCTGCTGTAGGTCCGGTTGACCCATGCCGCGACGGTCACCGCGCTGGTCGCGCTCAGATTGATGGAAGCCGTCTTTGCATATTGATTCGTGTTATTCGCCGAAATCGCGTTCCCGATCTTGCCCGGCACCCAGGTCACGCCGTTAAACAGCGTGGTCGTGTAACCGCTGCCCGAGGAATCGGCCGCTGTCGTTCCCGAGCCCGCGTCGAACGTCCAATGGCCCACCAATCCGGACAAAGCGCCCGTAACGGTCAAAGTCACCGACCCGCTGATGCCTCCGGCAGCGGCCTTGATCGTTGTGCTTCCCGGCGCGACCCCCGTCGCCAGGCCCGCGGCGGTGATCGTGGCCGCAGCCGGAGCCGATGACGTCCAAGTAACCGCGCCCGTGACATCTTGCGCGCTTGAATCGCTATAGATTCCGGTCGCGATGTACTGCTGCGAGCCGCCGGCGGTGATCGAGGAGTTTCCAGGTGTCAGCGCAATGGAGACGAGCGTTGGCCCGCTTGAGCTGAGCACCAGAAGATTCGCGGTCGAACTGTGAGTCAAGCTTCCGCTGGTTCCCGTGATGGTGATTGTGTATCCGCCCGTGGTTGCCGTGCCGGACGCCGAAAGATTCAGCGCGGTCGACCCGGACCCCGTGACCGAAGCGGGGTTGAATGCTCCGGTCACTCCGGCCGGCAGGCCACTGACGCTGAACGCGATCGAGCCGCTGAACCCGCCCAGGCTCGCGGACGTGGTCGTGAAGCTGGTGCTGTTGCCCTGAATCACGTTTTGCGATCCGGGCGAGGTGGATATCGAAAAGTCAACCGGGGCGTTAACAACCAGCGATACGGTGGTTGTATGGGCCAGTGCGCCGCTGGTGCCTGAAATCGTCAGCGTAAACGTTCCGGTAGGCGTCGTCGCCAAAGTCGTGATGTTCAGTGTGGAGGTTCCTGACCCGCTGATGGACGTCGGGCTGAACGATGCCGAGGCCCCGGTAGGAAGGCCGCTGACACTCAGGGCAACCGTGGCGGTAAACCCAGTCCCCGGCGTGACGGTGGTCGTATAGGAAGTGCCGCCGCCCTGGGGAACCGGCTGGGAGGCCGGCGTGGCAGACAACGAAAAATTCGGTGTCACGGTAATGGTTCGCGTCGGCGGGTTGGGGTCGCTCAGGCCATTGTTGTCGGTCACCGTCAGCGAAGCCACATCCGTCCCCACAGCCGAGAATGTCACGGGGCCGGGATTTTGCACGCTGCTTGTGCCGGGAGTTCCGCCGGGAAATACCCAGGAATAGCCGGTAATCGAGCCGTTGGGATTAGGGTCCGTTCCCGTACCCGCGAACGTGACGGATTGCCCCGCGCCGATCGTCACATTGCCGGCCGGGCTGGTGATCGACCCCGTGGGAGGCTGCAGCGACCCCGTCACCGGCAATTGCACAAACCTTGCCACCGAGGGCACGCCCGAGGAATTCACCAGGAACAGCATGTAGTATCCGGGCGGCGCGATGTTGCTGTTCGGCGGCCCGGTAATGTTAAGAACCCCGCTTCCGGCCGTGAACGACAAACCCACCAGGCGTTGGTCCATGTTGAACGCGTGTGTGTCCGCACCCGTCTTCACCAGGACGACGGAAGCGATGCTCGCCGCGTCCGGGGTCTGCACCTGGAAGGCGCTCGCATAATTCATAGTGCTGGAGCTGACGCTTGCAATGGATGGCCGCGTCGCCGGGATCACCTGACCGCTCCCATTCGTTGTGAACAGGTACGCCGGAGAATAGATTTCCATGCTCGGCTCATAATTGCCGCGCGAAGGATTGCTGCCCGCAACCCAGACGGTGGCATCCGGCAGCAGCAGCGCAACCGAGTGGTATAGCCGCGCGTGGTTGCTGGTGCCTGCGGCGCTGAAGCTTCCGTTCGCGCCGGCGTTCGGATCGTAAAGGTCGGCGTTCAGGGCGGCCGTGCCGCTATCCTCATCGTTGGTGGATCCGCCCAGTGCGAGCACTTTGCCCGTAGGCAGCATCACGGCGCTCATTTCAATCCGGGGATGCGACATCGAAGGGCCGTTTACCCATTTCGGGCTGCTCGCGGAAAGGTCGATGAGTTCGGTTGTCGCCGTCGCGGGGTTTGCCCCGCCCATGATCATGACCACGGGTTTGTATCCGTTTGCAGGGATAAGCGGGAGCAGCACGGAACTGCCGTAGGTCCGCGTCCCGCCAAAGTTCGTCGTCGCCACGCTCGTCGTCCAGGTATTGGTCGAAGGATCAAAGATATTGGAAACGGGGCTGGACCCCGAATCGAAAACCTTGCCGCTGGGCAATAGATGAAGCCACGGGTACAGTGGCGGAGTGAACGGAGCGGCATAAGCGGGGCTCCATCCCGACGAAATACTGTAAATCTCCACAGTCGAATTGGTATTCCCCGTGTCGCCCAGCCCGGAAAACGTCATGATCCGGCCGTCGCCCAGCTCGACCACGGATGGATACCAGCGCCCGTGCGCCATGTTCTGCAGGTCGGTAAATTGCTGCGTGGCGGGATTGAAGGCCGCGGACTTGCGCGACCCGAAAAAGGGATCGTACTGGATCGTCCCGCCATTGACGAACACCCGCCCGTCGGGCAGGCTCACGGTTCCGTTGCACCACATGTCCCAGGTCAGTGTTTGCTGCGTGATGGTTCCGGCCTGGGGATCCCAAACCGACGCCAGGTAGTTGGTGTTCCCGGCAACCCATCCGGAACCCGATACCACCAGGACTTTTCCGGTGTTCAGCAAGGCCGCATGGACCGGATTCATCGGCATCTGGTACGGCAGCGTCACCCACTGGCCAACCACGTTTGCCTGCGCCCGCGACGAAGAGACCCAGAGAAACGGCACGAGAAAGACCAACGCAATTCGCGGAAATAGCCGCTTCATCTTTGTCTCCAACGAAAGGAAAAACGGACCCGATAACTGCCCCTGAATTCCGAGCCCCCCGAACTATCCCCTGAAAGCTGTCCAGAAGGTGCGCCGTCTGTTCCCGGCGCGAACAAAATTAGTTGAAAGCGAGAGCCGCAATTGGATCATTCACGGCACACAACTCCCCCCGCCCCATTTCCATGCGCGCAATTGGACTGCCATTGATTCAGAGATTCTCATGTAAGTTTATTGCCCACTTATCTTTAGGTTAGAAGGTGTGCACGAATGTGGATAAGTAAATTTGCAAGACGGAGGTCGCGAAAGAGGAAATCCGCGTCAGAAAATGCGCAGCAATAGTTACAATTCTGAAATTCAATTTTGCGTCCTTTGCGGCCGTACATTGGTATAGATTGGCGGCATCTGCTGAACGGTCGTTCTTCTCCGGCCGACAGTCCCCAACCCTGGTTGCACCTAATTCCAGGCCGTTCCCCGACGTTCGCCCTTGGACTTGACGGGGCGCCTGGTGTATGGTCTTGGCCGAATGCAAAACCAAATTCGGAAATTCCATTGATCGTGGAGGGATTTGGCATGAGATGGAAATGTGTCTTCTGGATGCTCTGCGGAATATTTGCGGCTGCGACAACGCTCCGGTCGCAGGACCAGTCCGTCGCCGTTCGGGCCGGGCATTTGTTCGACGCCAAGACTGGCCAAATGCTTACAGACCAGGTCGTCCTGATCAAGGGCGACCGGATCACCGATGTCGGCCCCGCCGCACGAGTTACAATTCCTGCCGGCGCCACGGTGATTGACCTGAGCAAGGCCACCGTCCTCCCAGGGATGATCGACGCGCATGTGCATCTCACGCGCCAGATCGATTCCATCCCCTACCAGACCCTGGAGGGGCTGCAATCCGCGCAGACCGCGATGAATGCCGGTTTCACAACGCTGGTCGACTTCGGAGGCCGCGGAAATTACGACACGATCGACATCCGCGACGCAATTGACAACGGCATTGTTCAGGGCCCGCGCCTGCAAGTGTCGGGACCTCCCATCGATCCCAGGGCTGCCAATCCAGTTACGCCGCCCACGATGATTCTGGAAGGCGGCATGCCCAACGACTTCGGCGTGAATTCGCCCTCGGAAGCCATCGGAGCGGTGCGCAAGCTGAGGCAATATGGCGTCGACTGGATCAAGATTTACGGCACGCAGGATTTTGTCGGCGGCCGCAACGGCTACCGCGTCTTCCGGCCGGACGGCACGATGGTCAATATCCCCTCGTTAACCTTGCCGGAAATTCAGGCCATCGTGGATGAGGCGCACCGCAGCGGCTTGAAAGTCGGATGCCACGTCTATGGCGGGGAAGCCATGCACAGTTGCATCGCCGCCGGCGTGGACCTGACGATGCACGTGCCGGAACTCGATGACGAGTCCGTGAAAATGCTGGTCCAGAAAAAACTTCCCCTGCAATTCACCATCGACGATATTCGCAACCTGGAAAAGACGGATTTGAAAATCACGGGCGGAAAAATGAGCCGCCTGATCCTCACGGAAGCCGCCTATAAGAAAGCCATGGCGGCTGGCATACCGCTGCCTTTCGGAAGCGGCGTCACCGTGCCGCTGGATGAAAACATTTTGATGTCCAACGGCAAGCAGGCCAATCAGTTTGCTTTCTTTGTGAAATGGGGGATGAGCCCGGCGCAGGCTTTGCAGACCGCTTTCACCGTGGCCGCCGGCGTTCTCAACTACGGCTGGGCGGATCGCGTGGGTACGCTGGAAAAAGGAAAGTTTGCCGACCTGATCGCCGTGTCGGGCAATCCGCTCACGGACATTACCGAGATGGAGCGTGTCAAATTCGTGATGAAGGGCGGAGCGGTTGTGCGAAATGACCTGAAATAATTCGGTCCGATGGAGCCGCATTGCCGGAGCATCGCGCCGGAGATTGGCCGCGCTAAGAAATGGCACCGACCACATTCATGAACAGACCTCCTATTGGACACGTCGATCTGCAAGAGATGGCCAGGCAAGAGATGCTGGCGAACGGCTTTGAGCCGGAATTTTCTCCCCCGGTTCAGCAGCAACTGGGGGAATTGAACGCCCATCCTCCTCAAGTTGCGCCCAGTGGGGCCATCCGCGATTTGCGCGATCTGCTCTGGTCCTCCATCGACAACGATACTTCGCGGGACCTTGACCAGATTGAATTCGCCGAACGCCTGCCAAACGGCGAAACAAGAATCCTCGTGGGCATCGCCGACGTGGATACCTTCGTCCCAAAGACCTCTCCCATTGATTTGCACGCCGGAAAAGAGACGACAACCGTCTACACGGGCGTCAGGAATTTCCCCATGCTGCCCGAGCAGCTTTCCACCGGCACAAGCTCGTTGCTGGAGGCCGCCGACAAGCTGAGCATCGTGATCGAGTTTGTCGTGGGCACGAACGGAATCGTCCATTCCGGCGACATCTACAAAGCCATTGTCCGGAACAAGGCACAGCTTACCTACAACGCCGTGGGCGCCTGGCTTGAGAATATGAGCGGACCGCCGGGCAAAGTCGCTGCTTCCCCGCAACTTCAAGCGCAGCTCAGGATTCAGGATGAGGCCGCGCAGGCATTGAAGAACGAGCGGTACCGCCACGGGGCGCTGAACATCGAGACCATCGAGATTCACCCCTTGATCCTGAACGAAAGAATCGTGGACGTCGTGAAGCAGGAGAAGAGCCGCGCCACCGAACTGATCGAGGATTTCATGATCGCCGCCAACGAAGTCGTGGCGCGCATGCTCGAGACCAACAAAGTGTCGTCCATCCGGCGCGTGGTGAAAACCCCGGAACGCTGGCCACGAATTGTGGAGCTGGCGGCGAAGTTGGGCGGCCGGCTTCCCGCCGTTCCCGATTCCAAAGCGCTCAATGACTTCCTGGTCCAGCGCAAGGCCGCCGATCCCGATCACTTTCCCGACTTGTCGCTCGCGGTCATCAAGCTGATGGGACCCGGCGAGTATGTCCTCGAGCGCCCCGGAGATCCGGAGCAAGGACACTTTGGTCTGGCTGTTCAGGACTACACCCACTCCACGGCGCCCAACCGCCGCTTCGCCGATCTTGTGACGCAAAGGCTGATCAAAGCCCTCCTTGCAAGCCAGCCTGCTCCATACTCCGACGATGAACTCGGCGCCATCGCGCTCAATTGCACGTCCAAAGAAGACGCAGCGCGAAAAGTAGAAAGGGAAATGTCAAAACGCATCGCCGCGGTCGCGATGAGCAGCAGAATCGGCGAAGTGTTCGATGCCATCGTTACGGGAGTGAATCAGCACGGAACATTCGTCCGCGTTTTGAAACCCGCCATAGAAGGCTTGCTGGCGCAGGGGCAGCAGGGCGCGGACGTTGGTGACAAGTTGCGTGTAAAACTGATTCGCACGGACGTCCAGCGGGGATATATCGACTTCGCCCGCGACTGAGCGCGCCTGCTGCGCCCTTGACACTCCTCGTACTCTTAGCGATTATCATGCCGGTTTTTTTGAACGAGGGAGTGTGCCCATGTTTGAAAAGGCAGGCGCCAGGACGATCACCAATCCTTCGCGGCGCGATTTTCTGACGGCGGCTGCGGCAGGGCTTGGCGGACTGGCGATCGCGCAAACCACGCCTGCGCGTCCCGATATCGTCCGAACCGATTTTTCAACGCTTGCGCCGTACGGCAACGGCACCCTTCCCGCCGGCATCCGTTCGCGCCAGATCCCGAATGTGAATGGCCTGACCGTGCACATCCTGGAAGCGGGTTACGAAACGCCGGGCCGGCCGGCTGTCTTGCTGTTACATGGATTCCCCGAGCTTGCTTATAGCTGGCGCAAAGTGATGCCGGCTCTGGCGGCCGCCGGGTATCACGTGATCGCCCCCGATCAGCGCGGTTACGGCCGCACCATCGGCTGGGACGATTCCTACGACGCCGACCAGGACCCGTTTCGCATTCTGAACATGACCCGGGACGCCATCGGCCTGGTCTACGCGCTTGGCTATCGCTCGGTTGCGATGGTGGTCGGACACGATGCCGGAGCGCCAGTCGCGTGCTGGTCAGCGCTCATCCGCCCCGATATTTTCCGTTCGATCACCATCATGAGCTCGCCGTTTGAAGGCGCGCCCTCATTGCCCTTCGACACGGCAAACGGCGCACCCCTGCCGCGCCCGGCAGTCACCGATGACGAGCTGGATGCCGAGCTGGCCAAGCTCAACCCGCCGCGAAAATACTATCAGAACTATCAGCGCACCCGCGGCGCCAGCGACGACATGCTTCATGCGCCGCAAGGCCTGCACGCCTTCTTCCGCGCCTATTACTTTTACAAGAGCGCCGACTACAAAGGGAACAACCCCCATCCTCTGAAAGCGCGCACCGCCGAGGAGATGGCGCAAATTCCGAACTACTATGTGATGGAGAAGGACAAGGGCATGGCGGCGACCGTAGCGCCGGTCATGCCGCCCGCGGATTACATTGCGAAATGCAAATGGCTGACCGAAGCCGAGGTCGATGTGTATGTGACCGAATACGGCAGGACTGGTTTCACAGGCGCGCTGCAGGGCTATCGCGTGCGGCGAGGATCCGATCCCAGAAGCATCGCTGAGATGCAGACGTTTTCGGGCCGCACCATAGATGTGCCCTCCCAGTACATCGATGGGAAAAGCGATTGGGGCAGCTATCAAACCCCGGGTGCAATCGACAAGATGCGCAATAGCGCCTGCACGCACATGGCCGGATTCCATTTTCTCGATGGCGCCGGACATTGGGTGCAGCAGGAACAGCCGGAACAAGTGAACGCATTGCTCGTTCAATTCCTGCGCGATTACGCAAAGCCCTGACCGCATACCCCCTCGCGCGTCGGCCAAACAATACGTTCGCGCTCAACCCGTGAGACTTCCATCAAATACAAGAGAAATCCATACGACACAGTTAAAGCCGCGGGAATTTCGGAGCCAGGCCATTTCCGAATCATTCCTGTTGACACTCCGGATCGTTGGGCGGTAACTTCCGCTACAGACTAGGTGATTTCTTCGACATTTCCCGGGGCATTTTACGGCACGCAGCCGGTTTTCCGCGCGCGATCTAATTTTGGAGGCGTATCATGAAATCAGAACGGAGCTTGCGGATCGGGCTCGCTTTACTGCTGGTGTGTTTGGTTGCTGTTTGCATCGGCCAAGTGGAAGCCAGACAGGCGCGGCATGCTGAAAATTCAGTTCAGATCAACTCCAACGATATTGGTGGTGTTGTCGCCAGCTCGAAAGGCCCCGAAGCGGGCGTCTGGGTGATTGCGGAGACCACTGATCTTCCCACCAAGCTCGTCAAGATCGTCGTCACCGACGATCAAGGGCGATACCTGCTTCCCGAATTGCCGAAAGCCTCCTATCAGGTATGGGTGCGCGGATACGGCCTTGTGGATTCCGAGGCTGTGCAAGCGGCGCCTGGCAAGCCGCTCAACCTCACCGCGGTAATTGCGCCGACCGCGAAGGACGCCGCGAAATATTACCCGGCTGTGTATTGGCTTTCGCTTATCAAGGTGCCGGACAAGAGCGAATTCCCCATGAAGCCCACGCCCATGCCTCCGTTCAAGGGAGAAACAGCTAAGGCGGCGCCGGCCGCGCCGAATGCGATTATGCCGATTGCTCAGCGCGAAGGCGGCGCCAGACCCAACCAACAGGCAGTGCCGAATGAGGAAGCGCTTGCGCTGCGCCCCATCACCACGCAGGAGCAATGGATCGACGTCATGAAACAGGGTTGCCAGCAATGCCATCAGCTTGGCGACTTCTTCACGCGCGATCTCTCGCACCTGGCGCGATTCGGTTTCAAATCGCCCGAGGAAGCATGGTCCACGCGCATCCACTTCGGTCAGGCCGGCGCCGACCGAATGAGCGGCACGCTCCCTCGTTTCGTCGACCAGCAGCGCGCCATCAAAATGTTCACGGACTGGAGCGACAGGATTGCGGCGGGCGAGCTGCCGCCCACACCCCCGCGGCCGGAGGGCATCGAGCGCAATCTGGTCATCACCATGTGGGATTGGGGAAAACCCTCAGGGCACCCTCATGACGAGATCAGCACCGATAAGCGCCATCCGTCCGTGAACGCAAACGGACTGGTCTACGGCGCCGATTACAACGATGATGACCTGTTGTGGGTCGATCCGGTCAAAAATACCGCCGGCGCCATCCGGGTTCCGACCGTAGCGGACCGCTCGACCATGAAACCGACGTGGCCCAAGAATATTTCCGCGCCGTCGCCATTCTACGGAAACGAAATTCTATGGAACGGCGTCGGGGGACCGCACAACCCGATGATGGATGAAAAGGGAAGGGTGTGGGTCACGTCCAATGTTCGCCCGGCAGAAAATCCGGATTTCTGCAAGGCCGGATCGAGTTCGCCGTTTGCGCAATATTTCCCGTTGAACACGGCAGGCAAGCACGCCGCCGTCTATGATCCCGAAACCAAGCGATTCGTTCCCATCGATACCTGCTTCAACACGCACCATCTCCAATTCGGTTACGACAAAGATGACACTCTGTTCTTCAGCGGGCCTGGCGGCCAGGCTTTCGGCTGGCTCAATACGCGGGTCTTTGATGAAACCGGAGACGCGAAGAAGGCGGAGGGATGGTGCCCTGCATATCTCGATACCAACGGCGACGGCAAAATTGATCCCGCAGTGGACAAGCGAATCCCCGTGAACGGCTACGGTGCAATCGTGAATCCAAAGGACGGCTCGATCTGGTTTGCCACCACCAATCCTACTCCCGGACATCTGCTCCGCATGACGCTCGGCTCAAACCCGCCCGCCACCTGCATGGCGGAGGTCTACGAACCTCCATTTTATAATCCGAAGGCCCCCGGCATCTCCGGCTACGCGCCGCGCGGGGTTGATATCGACCGCGACGGCGTGATCTGGACCGCGCTTTCCGGCAGCGGCCAGCTGGCGAGTTTTGACCGCAGCAAATGCAAAGTCCTGAATGGCCCAACCGCGACCGGACAGCAATGCCCGGAAGGTTGGACCGTGTATACCGCGCCCGGCCCCAAGATGAGGGGCGTGACGGACAATAGCAGCGCCGATTTCGAGTATTACAACTGGGTGGACCAGTTCAACACGCTCGGCTTGGGAGAGAACATCCCCATCGTGACCGGCACAAGTTCGGATTCACTGCAAGCGTTCAACCCCAAAACCAAAAAATGGACGGTCTTGCGCGTGCCCTATCCGATGGGCTTCTTCTCCAGAGGAATGGACGGCCGGATCGATAATCCAAACACCGGTTGGAAAGGCCGCGGAATCTGGGCGACCTACGGCGGCGATATGACCTGGCACATTGAAGGCGGCGCCGGCACGAAAAATAAAGTCGTCAAATTCCAGTTGCGCCCAAGTCCTCTGGCTGACTAAAACAGCGGCTTGCGAGACTCCTCTTGCGACGAATGGAAACGTCGGTCATTCCCAAACGGCCGCGGCTCGTAGTGAGGGTTTACCCAATGGAGGAAACTTGAGAATCCCGGTGATTGGTTTGATGGTTCTGTGTGTAGCTGCCGCTGTCCCTTATGCCCGGAGCCAGAACAATTCGCGGCCGACAATCGCAAACGAACAGGACTTCCGCCGCGCGATGAAGGAGCTCTCAAATTGGGGACGATGGGGCGCGGACGACGAACTCGGCGCCGCAAATCTGATCACGCCCGAGAAGCGGAAACAGGCCCTCGCCCTGGCCAAGGAGGGCGTGCCCATTTCCCTCGCGCATGACATTGCCCAGGAAGTGACCGCCGATGCGCCCTTTATTCTGGAGAGAACTCTAAACGATGTTACCGACTCGGGCACCACGGATCGATACCAGTACACAGGGACGTATCATGGCGTGGTCCACAGCCATATGGACGCCGTTGATTGTCACGTCATGTACGAAGGCAAGGGATACAACGGCCGTGCGATGGAGGACATTAAAGCGGCGGGCGGCTGCCCGAAGGGAAATATCACCGCGATGAAAGACGGCGTCGTAACGCGCGCCATCCTGTTTGACGCCACGCGCCTGCCCGGAAAAGCCTCTCCCGAGGGCTGGCTCGAACCAGGAACGCCCGTCCACCGGGAAGACCTGGAAGCCCTGGAAAAGATCGAGCACGTAAAAGTCGCGCCCGGCGACATCATTCTTCTATACACGGGCCGCTGGAAGCGGCGCGCCGCCAAGGGACCGTGGAGCAGGGAAACCGGTTTCGCCGGCTATCATGCCGATGTCGCGTACTTCCTGAAAGAACGCGGGGTCTCTTTCATCGGAAGCGACGGCCCGACCGACACGATGCCCTCGGGCTTTCCCGCGCCTATCCGGATCCCGCTTCATCAGTTGGCGCTGGCCTCGATGGGCATCAGCATTTTCGACAATCTTGATTTTGAGAGAGCCGTCGATCATGCCCGGCAGTTGAACCGCTACGAGTTCCTGTTTACGGCCGCCCCGCTGCGGGTCGCGCTGGGAACGGGCTCGCCGCTGAATCCTCTGGCAATTTTCTGAACCGGCAAGGATTTGGACCTGGGGGAAATCTGTAACGTGCTATTGCCGGAAAAGCCGGATCAATCGTGGCGTCCATGGGGCGAGTTAATGCGCGTTGTTGTTCAGGCCTTGCCCGCCTGTTGGTAAAACGCGAGCACATTCGTCACGCATTCCTCGGCATTCGCTACCGCCACATGGTAGGCGTCGCTTGTTAATACCAACAGCCTGGAATTCGGAATTTTCGGCTGGTAACGAAGAACCGTTTCCACCGTTTGCAATGCGCTTTGATCGGAGGTGATGATCAGCGTGCGGGCGGAGATACGCGGAAGCAAGTCCTCGACATTGATCGCAGCAAGCAATGTTTCCATTTGCCGTTTTGTTTCAGGGCGCATGTCCTCCCTCAACTTGTCAAAATATGCGATTTCTTCTGAAGTGGCTGCCGAGCCAAGCCTAAGTTGCTGGGAGTTATTTTCGGTCTTGGGGCTCAGCGCGTTAAACGGGCCGCTCGCCACCACCACCGTGCGTGTGCGCTGCGGATAGCTCGCTGCAAACTGCATCGCAATCGCCCCTCCGGTCTTCGCGCCCACGATGTGCGCGGACTGGATTCCCATCGCGTCAAGAAAATCCGCCAAAAACTTCGCGAAACCCGCGAGAGACCATTCAAAATTAGCAGGCGCGGTGGAACCTCCGAATCCAGGCAGATCGGGCCGAAACAGCCGGTAGCGCTGTGCCATGCGCGGCACCCAGCCGTACCAGATTGCACTCGTTTCCAAATTGCCGTGCAGGAAAATTACTGGGTCGGAGTTCAACCAGGGCGCGCCCAGCCAGTCTTCTTTGTAGTAAGCGGAAATTCCGGATTTGAGCAAGATGGTGGACCCGCCTCGTTCCCTGGTTTGCTCGGGTATCGCTGCTCCCTCCGCATTAAGCCCCATGCCTTCCGAAAGTGCAGGGAGTCCGGCAACCGCAAGCCCCCACTTCATCAGCCCTCTCCTGCTCGGTTTCGATAATGAGTTCACGATGCTCGCTCCTTTCCTTATGCTGGATTGCGAATAGCGCGAAATACCGACATCTCAGAGGATCGCTTTCACGATCGCTCAGCGAATTGGACCGCCCTCGGCGATTGTCACCACACTATAAATCACGACGCCAGCGGCCGAAACCCTCGTTGAAAGGAGCAGTACCGGCCAACACGCCGTCGCGAAACGATGGAAGATTCGCAATCCGGACTCCTTGGAATTTGGCGCTGTAATATCGCTAAAGCATTGATGCGCGCATTCTACATCGTTTCGATTTCAATAGGGTGCCCATTGCAGAACGTGGGCGCTGATGCGCTTGCCCCGAACTGTCTCAACGGCAACTTGACCTGACTTTATGTGCCGGACGAGTGGATAGGTTTACAATATTACGCGGCGGCTCACCGGGCGCATTCTGCGAGGGATTGCGCCGTTACCATCGCCAGCAGTATTTATGAGCCAAAGACCGCAACCGATTACGGCGCCGGACAGCCTCCGCACTCAAAAATCCGGCTGGAGCATTGCACGCTAAACGGTTTGGGAGTACGTTAACGGTCGGCCAAAAGTCAAAACGGAAAATCCAGATATACAGTTCTCGATTCAGTGTGCCGGGGAGCCGATATGAATTCAATTATGCGTCGCACGTTCTTTTTTGTTTGCGTCAATCTGCTTTTGCCTCTTGCCATCTGTGCTCAAGGATACGGGCATTGGGTGACAACCACGAAGTTCGCGCCGCTTCCGGAGCCCTCCGAGGAGTATTGGAGCGCCACCGCGAATGGGAAGTTCTACCTGTTTGGCGGCACCGCTGTGGGAACTGGCAGCCAACGCACGGGTCTGCCGCGGCGTGTACTCGAATACGATCCCGCCACCGACAAATGGACTTCAAAAAAGCAAATGCCGTATGCCGCGGACCACATGACCGTCGCCGAATATCGCGGCAAGATCTACCTGTTTGGCGGGGCCGGCGCCGCGAACCCAGGGGCCGTTGGCCCCGGCAATCTACAACTCAATGACACTTGGGAATATGACCCTGCCAATGATTCCTGGAAAGAGCTCGCGCCCATGCCAACCCGGCGAAGCGCAGGGGCGGCGGTCGCAGCCGGTGACAAAATCTATGTGCTCGGCGGAAGCGGGCTGGGGCCGGGGGCGTCCAATCCCCCCACGGCGGAGAACATGCTCGTGTTGGGCACGAACGAAGTCTTCGACCCTGCGACCGGCAAGTGGGAAACCAGGCGCATCATGCCGACGCCGCGAAATCATCCGGCCATCGGCACGGTGAACGGGAAAATCTATGTGATCGGCGGCCGCATCGGCGGCGCCAACGTTGCAAATCTCATTTCAAGCCCGACGGACGTGGTGGAAGAGTACGATCCGGCTACCGACCGCTGGCGGGGAATGACCAAAATGCCCACGGCGCGCAGCGGGCATGGTTGGGCGACGTATCAGAACCGGATCTACGTGGCGGGTGGCGAGATGCGCGATCATCATATGGATGCGATATTTCGCGACGTGGAAGCCTTTGATCCCGCGACAAACGAATGGTTCCAGCTCCCTTCGATGCCCACTGCGCGTCACGGCGTCAATGCGGCAGTGTTGGGTAACCAACTCCACCTGATTGGCGGGCACATCGCATTTGACGGGGCAGCCGAACACGACGCCGATACCGGAGTCCATGAAGTATTTGAGTTCAGCGGAAAGTAGATTGCCCCGGGGGTCGGTCTCCGCAAGTATTCGATAGATAAGGTTTTCGGCTTACCCGGATTCCCGGAACCTGCGGATTCCTTCCGATACTCGGGACATTGGAATCTAGAGCACGATCCGATGCAAGTGACTTTCGGCCCACCGTTCCCCGCCTGTCCGCTGGCGTTTGGCCTTGTTTCGCATTTCGAGAAGCTCGTATATCTCTTTATAAATCAATAATATAGCTGTAACTAATTGCGAAAGGTACGTCCGTACTGCCAGTCCGTTACCTCCGTGCCATTGGCCCGCCCCTTCCGCCGGCAGAAACTGTTGGGGTCCCCAACTATGCGTACCGCAGACGAAATCGACGAGCTATTAAAGGCACGAGCTGAGATTGATGAGAAGCTTCGGCGGCACAAGAATGCCTTGACCGTGTTGTTTACCGACGTGGTGGGGTCGACCGGGTTCTTTGAGCGCAACGGCGATACGGCCGGGCTGGTAATGATCCATCGCCATGATGAACTCGCCGCGCGAGTCATCAAACAACATGACGGCAAACTGGTTAAGACGATCGGGGATTCCGCCATGGCCGAATTTCCGAATCCGGGGTCGGCTGTGCGCGCCGCCGTGGAAATCGAACGCCAGTTTCTAAAGTTGAATTTGACATTGCCGGAGGAGCAGCGCATTGAGGTTCGCATTGGCGTGCATACCGGCGTAGGTTTCCGGAAGGGGAATGACTTATTTGGGGATGTGGTCAACGTAACCGCCCGCATCGTGAAGCGCACCGCCCCTGCTCAAATTCTCATCTCCCGCGCGACTTATGAAGCCATATCCGAGGAAACCGACCTGCACTGCCGATGGCTGAACCGGCTGACGATCGACGGGCGGACGGAAAAGGAAGACATCTTCGAAGTCGTCTGGACTGACGAACAATCACAATACGACCTGCAGGACAGACGGGCCGGCTCATCCGCAATCCCGGCGCGTTACCAGGCACTATCCCAGATCGGGACCGGCGGGAGCGGCATTGTTTATAAAGCTCGCGACCTCGAAACCGGCGAAATCGTGGCACTGAAGATTCTTAAGCCCGAGATTGCCTCCGACCCCAGTGTCCAGGAAAATCTCAAGAGAGAGCTGTGCCTGGCTCGCAAAATTACCCACAAGAATGTTTGCCGGATTCATGAATTCAGCCGGTCGAACGGGATAGCCTACACTTCCATGGAGCTTGTCGAAGGCGAGTCCCTCTCCTCCCGGTTATATCGCCTCGGACAGTTGCCTCTGAACGAAGCGCTGGAGATTACGCAGCAAATTTGCGCCGGTCTCCGCGAAGCGCATGCGCAGGGAATTGTGCACCGGGACCTGAAGCCGGCCAATATCATGTTGGACCGGAACGGTATAGTGAAGATCATGGACTTCGGCATCGCCCGCATGGTTCAGCGCGATGGCCCCATGACGGGCACGATTGTCGGCACACCGGCGTACATGGCGCCCGAGCAGGCTGACGTCAAACCTGTGAGTTCCTGCACCGACATCTATGCGCTGGGGTTGGTGTTCTACGAAATGATCACAGGGACCGCCGCCTTCGCCGGGGACACCCCCGTCGCTGTCGCCTTGAAGCAGATTCGAGAGTACCCGAAGCGGCCAAGCGAACTTGTGCAGAAAGTTTCACGCGCCATCGATGCCGTGATCATGAAGTGTCTGCAAAAGGATCCTGCGAAGCGCTTTCAGTCGGTGGACGAATTTGAAATAGCCCTGGTGAGGGCCTCGAAGGCCAGACGCATCAGCCCTTGGGAAATCGCCATCAACCGGGGACTCGGGCGATCGGAATTTGAGATTCGCAACCGTTTGCGGCAAGGATTTGAAAAGGCGAAAGAGATTTTACGGCGGCAAGATTGGGGTTCTCTGGCGAGTATCCTGAAGGACCCTGCGGCGAGGCTCGGTATTACGGGACTGGTCGGGGCCTTGACTGTATCTCTGTTTTTCGTGGGATGGAAGCCCCGTACGAGCAATGCGCAGAACGTCCATGTTTTCAGCCAGAATTCTCCCTCGTCTTCCGTTGCGGTCGGCAGCGCCAATCCTGATTTCCGATTCCTTGGGGCGCAGAATTCGATGGACCCGATCACATCGCGTGAGGTTGACCTGAATCAGGATTCCAGGACCGCCAGTGGCGTGACGCCCGTGTCCGATCCCGCATTGCCGAATGACAATCCTGCATTGCAGCCCGCTCCACCGCCGCCAGTCTCTCCAAAGCCGTCGCGAGTTGCGAAAAGCGTGAAATCGCCAGTTCGCATGGACGAGAAGAAGGGCCATTCGGACGAACAACATTCGGTGCAATTGCAGGCGCCCGCAACCCCGCCGCAGCCGGAGAGCCCGATTTCAGTGGAGGCCTCCAGATTTGCAGCTCAGGAGCCCGCGGCAGATTCACCACAGCCCCTCGCTATTTCCGGCACGGCCAACGAACCCGCAATCGCGGCAAGCCGCCCAAAGGCCGGCGAACAGGCGGCCAAGGCGCCCGAATTGTATGTCGAGGTGGGGGCGTTTAAGGATGAGACCTGGGCAAATAACGCGGTGGACAAATTAACCCAGCTTGGATTTCACGCCATGGTCATTCACAAAAATCTCTTGTGGTCGCAGTCCTATCACGTCCAAGTCGGCCCTTACACAAACCAAAAAGACATCGCGGTCGCGCAGCAAAGTCTCACTGCGCAAGGTTTCAAAGCACACCCCGTAAAGTAATCCCCTGCAACTCGACTCGACGCGAACCGGCCATCTCATGGAAGGGCCTGGGAATCCGAAACCCGCTCCCGGTGCTTGTAGTCGCATTGGCGTGCGGTCGTCATCTGGATTTTGTGCGGACCGCGCGCTGCTCCCAATTGGTTGTTTCCTTTCGTGGCAGCCGGCGCGTTGGCCGAAGTCGGACCCCCCTCTCCCTGCGCCCTGGAATCGGCGACCGCAACCGGACATTCCTCATAAATGCATTGGGGCGATCACATCTTGACAGGCAGGCTCGATGCGGCCAACATCCCATCTGCAACGGAAGCCAGGGGGGACTGCAATGTGGAACCGCCGTCAATTTCTTTCAGCCGCCGCGGCCGCGAGCGCGGCGCTATTCACGCGAGGAGCGAGAACGTTCGCGGCGAGCTATGATCTGATCATCAGGGGCGGGCGTGTGATCGATCCATCCGTCCGGCTCGATGCGATTCGCGACGTGGCGATTTCGGCGGGCCGCATCGCGGCCGTCGAAGCCGCGATTCCGGGCGACGCACCTGACACGATCGACGCGCGGGGCAAGCTCGTCGTTCCCGGCCTTCTTGATATTCACACCCATGCCGGACGTTCCACCGCCGCCCCGGAACTTGTCCTGAAAGACGGCGTGACCGGGTGGATCGACGCAGGATCGCAAGGCGCCGATCATATCGGCGAGACGATCGCCGTCGCGCAGTCGTCTCCCCAGCAGGGGCGTGTGCTGATCAACATCGGGCGCGCCGGCATCTTGCCCGAAGGCGACACGATGGATCTGAAGCGCGCCGACGTCGAAGCGGCGCGCGACGCGATTGCCAAGAATCGGGAATTCATTGCTGGCGTCAAGGCGCGGTTGTCCCGGGATGTCGCGGGCGAAAACGATTACGAAGTGCTTCGGCGCGCGCAGGAAGTAGCCAGCTCATTCGGCCTGCCGGTGATGATTCATATGGGGCAGACGATTTCGCCGTTTGCCAGGCTGGTCGACCTGTTGAAGCGAGGCGACATCGTCACCCACATGTTTGCGCCGCCGCCCAACAGCATCATCGACGACACCGGCCACATTTTGCCTGAAGTGCTGGCGGCGCGGCGACGCGGCGTCTGGTTCGACGTCGGCAACGGGCAAACCGGACACATGCGGTGGGACACCATTGCGGCGATCATGAGAACCGGTTTCTGGCCCGATACCTTCTCCACCGACTGGACGGCAAACAGCCATGAGACCGGGGTCATCGACCTTCCGAACTGCATGTCGAAGCTGTTCGGTTACGGCATGACGCTGGATGAAGCGATCGCAAGAGCCACCGTCAATGCGGCGCGTATTTTCCCGGTGTTCAACGATCGGGGAACTTTGAACGTGGGCGCGCCCGCCGATGTGGCTGTGCTGGAACTGCGCAAGGGAAATTTCGAATTTCTCGACAACTTTAAGAACAAAATCACCGGCCATCAGCGGCTCTTCCCGAGTGCGACCGTGCTCGCCGGCAAGCGAGTCCCGCGCGTCTAGCGGAAACCATCTCTTGCCATTTGCCTTCTGTATGGAAGGCTCATACGGTCAAATCGCTGATCCAGGTCCGGAAAGGAGGATTCAAATAAACTTCATGTCGAATCTGGGAAAGAGCCTGATGTCTGGGACTGCCGCGCTATTTATCACGCTATGTTTGAGTGCCGGCCCTATTTCTCCAACCGCCTCGGCACAAGTCGCGCCGCCGCTGTTCAAAGTCGATCCGTATTGGCCCAAGGAATTGCCCAACAATTGGGTCATGGGCCAGGTCGGCGGAATGAGCGTCGACAGCCAGAATCATATTTGGGTTTTGCAGCGCCCTGGAAGCAACACGCCGGATGAGATCAGCGCGGACCCCAGTTCCCCCCGGCATGCCATGTGCTGTTTTCCCGCGCCGCCTGTCCTCGAATTTGACGCGGAAGGGAACCTCTTAAAATCCTGGGGCGGTCCCGGCACGGGATACGATTGGCCGACTGTGGAACATGGGATTTATGTCGACAAGGCGGGAAATGTCTGGATAGGCGGCAACGGTCCGACCGATCGCCAGGTATTGAAGTTCACCAATGATGGAAAATTTCTCAAGCAGTTGGGCCATCCATCCAAAGAACCGGTGAACAGCGCCGATACGACGATCCTTGGGCGTCCCGCCGGGCTGGAAATCGATGAGGCCGCCCGCGAGCTCTACATCTCGGATGGATACATCAACAAGCGCGTGATCGTCTACGATACGGACACCTTGGCATTCAAGCGCATGTGGGGCGCATACGGGAATGCCACGAACGACGCCGATCCCGGACCGTACAAGGGCAAAGGAAACGCTCCCGTTGATCCGCAGTTCCGGTCCCCGGTCCATTGTGCTCACATCTCGGTCGACGGACTTGCTTACGTTTGCGATCGCGGCAATGATCGAGTGCAAGTATTTACCAAGCAGGGAAAATTCTTGAAGGAATTCTTCGTGCATCCGGAAACTCTGGAGCCCGGAACCGTTTGTGACATTGTCTTTTCGCATGATCCGGGACAGGAATATATCTTAGTGGCAGATGACACGGATAACGTGATCTGGACGCTGCGCCGCAGCGACGGAACTGTCATGGGTATGTTCGGACACAACGGCCGCAATGCGGGACAGTTTCACGCCATCCATCAACTGGTTTCGGATTCCTTCGGAAATTTGTACGAGGGGGAAGTAGAAACCGGTAAGCGCGTTCAGAAGTTTGTGCTTATTGAAGGAAAATAGGGTTGAACGGAACCTGGGAATGAACTCAGTAGGCACAGCAATGCACGGGCTGCATTCGCAATCGGGAAGCGAAGGGTAGAGCACGGTGCGCCACATCGAAACAAAAGGACCGCACGCCACCATAAAATCGGAAGCGGTGATTCTTTGTCTCCGAGATCAGGGAATCTTGATGTCGAACTGGAACTGCGGAAGTTGCCCGTGATTCCTAGAGTTTGACCTAGCCAGAGCTACTACCTTTGGCCTTCAGGGCTTTGAGCAGGCGCTGCGGAGTGAACGGCACTTCGCGTAGACGCACCCCAACCGCATCGAAGATTGCATTCGCGATAGCGCCAGGGACGGGAACAATAGATGGCTCGCCGGCGCCAAGGGCCGGATTCTCCGGCCGGTTAATCAGAACGATATCGACTTCCGGGATGTCCTTGAACCGGATGACGGGATAGCTATTCCAATCAAGACTCTTCACTCCACCGGCATCGAATTTCACTTCTTCCATCAATGCGCGGCTGGTGCCCTGAATGACGTTCCCTTCGATCTGAAACTTCAGTCCATCCGGGTTGATGATCAGACCACAGTCGTGCGCGATGGTCATTCGTTTGACGGTGACGCTGCCTGTCGTCCTGTCCACTTCCACTTCAGCGACGGCAGCGATCAAAGTGCCGCCGCGAATTGCCAGTGCCACGCCTCTGCCCGAGGCCTTTGGGCCCATTGCCGTCTCTGTAGCGGACGATTGTTCTTTCCATCCGGCTTTCTTGGCCGCTGCGAGCAGGACTTCCGCGGCGCGTGGATTGCCCGTCAGGTGCTGCAACCGGAACTGAACCGCATCCACGCGCAGAGCTGCGGCAATTTCGTCCACAAAAGACTCGCTCGCGAAAAACCCTGCGGGTTCTCCGGGAGAGCGCAGGGGATTGGTTCGGAGCGGGGTTGGTTCGTCCTGCGGCCAATCCACGTAAGAGCCCACTACTTTCTGGCTGTCGAAATCGTAGATCTGCTCGATGGCGCCGCCGCCAACCGGGTTTCCCGGGAGCGGTGCCGTGGATTTCTGTCCGATTTGCCTTTCGCCCAATTGTGGTGTGCCCTGCGCCTCGGTCCAGGGAAAAGTGCGGCCGACGAAGTCCCACGCGATGATGTGTCCTTGAGCATCCACCGCGGCGCGAGCAGTCATTAATTGCTGTGGCCCTTTGGGTTCCCAGGCGTGCTCGTCGGCGCGCATCCATTGGACACGTACCGGCTTGCCAACCGCTCGCGACATCAGCACGGCGTCCTCCGCCGCATCGTCCGACGTAAGGCGTCCGTAGCAGCCGGAACCTTCGACGAAATTCACCTCCACATTTCTTTTGGGGAATCCCAGCATTGACGCAACGCGGTCGCGCGTGGTGAAAGGGCCTTGTGAGCCCGTCCAGATCGTCACTTTGTCTCGACGAAAATCCGCTACGGCGCAAGAGGGTCCCATCATGCCGTGGTTCTGGAATGGCCAGTGGTAGGTGGCTTGAAATGTTTTGCTGGCCGCGGAAATTGCCGCGTCCGCGTTCCCTTTGTCAGCGATGACCGTGTCCACAAAACTTTTTGTGTTGGTCAGATATGCGTCCACCTCACCCGCTCCGGCGGGCATCTTCGCTGTGGGTGCGGACCACGTGACCTTGAGCGCTCGTGATGCCTGGATGGCGGCCCATTCGGTTTCAGCGACCACTCCCACGAAGCTTCCTTCCTGCACGACTTTCACGATGCCGGGAATGCCAGTAATAAAGGATTCGTCCACGCTCACGGGTTTCGAAAGCACAGTCGCGGGACGCACGACGCGCCCATGCAGCATGCCGGGCAGGCGGAAATCGGGCGTATATTGGAATTCTGCGGTCAGCTTTTGCAGCAGGTCCACGCGAGGTTCCGACTGGCCAACGACTTTGTACTGCTTGTAATTCTTGACGCGGGATTCGGGCGCGACGTCTAACCCCGCTTGAATTCCCTTTGCCGTGACCTTCAAGTTGAAGCGTTTCCCTCCAAGCAGCTCCCCGTAGGAAACTTTCCTCGCCGGGCTCCCATCCACGCTGACAACGCCTTCGGCGACCACGAGTTGTTCGGCAGGCGCTTCCAGGCGCGCCGCCGCGAGCTTCAACAATTCCGCGCGTCCCGCCGCGGCCGCGTGCCGCAGTTGCGGACCGGCGCGCATGATGGTGTTGCTTCCCGCCGTGCGCCCTTGATCCACTGTTTTCGCTGTGTCGCCCATCGCCATGCGGATCTGGTCAAACCTCACATCAAGCTCGTCCGCAGCAATCTGCGCCAGCGCGGTCTCGACGCCGGTGCCGAGATCCACCTTGCCGGTGAAAACCGTGACGCTGCCGTCCTGCATCACCGCCAGCCAGGAATCGAGCGAAGTTGGGTCGAGATAATCCGGATTGTTGTAAGGATTCGAGCCCGGGGGCGTGGGCAGACTTACAACTTGTTGCGCAAGCGCACGGACGGGCGGCCCGAACAAGCTGAAGCTTACGACAAGCGCGCCTGAGTTTTTCAGAAGCTCTCTACGGGAGATCGCGTGCGTCCTCATTTTCGCTCTCCTGGAAATGTTCATGCGTTCGCGGTCGATTTCGCGGCCCTGGCCGCTTATTTTCGTGATGCAACCACAATGCCACCCCGCTGCAGGTACGGTGCCTTCTGTCTGCTTCCAGACCGCCGGCGGGGATCGATCATGGCCCGCAGATTGTCAAAGCCGTCGGCGGTGATAAATCACGCGGTCACCAATTCCCATAGCGCGGTTTCCGCCCCAACCTTAGTCATTCCCGTGCCCCGCACAACATCCGTAAAAAAGGAAGCTTCGCGTTGACGCAAGTATTGCAGCACGCGTGCGCGTATGCACTCAGGCCCTCGTTGTTTTTTCCAGCGGCGCTCGATTCTCGCGGTAGCGGCACAATCCCCATCCAGAACAAATTGCGGTGACCCACGTTAAGGTCATACTTGCGTGCGAAATCGAGTTTCCCGTCGCTTCGCACGCGGAATACGGCCAAGCTGGCCGGAAGGGTGCTCACCCCTTCCTTGTCGTGCACGGAGAGCTGGATCATGTTGCCCGCTACGAGAATTCTGCCGCTCGGGTCGAGGGCGAAGGTGCGCGGGTGAATTCCGTGCGTATCAATATTCTGGATTAGCGTTGGTTCGCCGGTCTCCTGGTTGATCGCGAAAACGGCGATACTGTTCTCTCCGCCAGCGAAAACGGGCTTCCCCTCGAAATCCACGGTGCCGCTGGCCCGGTTAGCCAAGTACACGAATCTGCCGTTAGGATGCATGTGGATTGTGCCCAATTCCTGCCCCAGCCGCATGTTGCCGGGATCAACCAAGGTGTCCTTGGCAAACAAAGGATTCCTGCTCAGTGTCCCATCCTTCAGTTTCTCGTAAACCTCGAGTTTGTTTTGGCGCTCCAGCGAAACAAATACCCACCGTCGGGACGGGTGAAAATCCAGATGCCGAACTTGAAAATTGAAGCCCCCTGCTGGAGCGATCGAAAGGCGATTCGTCAGCGCGCCGTCTTTGTAATCGAATAGTTTTAGCGCGCCCGGGTCTTCCGGCTTGGTGGGAGTTGGCCCATTACCCCGGGTCACGAGAATCACCATTTCGTTGGAAGGATCTACACGGACCTGATGCCCGTAAATTCCCACGTCCAGCGGTTGCCGTTGTTTTACTTGCGAACCAACGGTCCCATCCGGTTCGATTCGATGAACCGTTACGCCGCTAGGATCGTTATATGCGGTGAGCACATGCGTGCCAGGAATGTCAGTGGTCACATGAATCGGGCGTGATGGCAGCGATGCGGGCTGACCGTGGGGAACCAAGGCCCCAGAGGCCGGATCGATCCGGAACGCGGTCAGACCATGTTGGTTGCCGCTCGGCGCGGCGCTGCCTGGAGGGAGATTGCTAGGGCCACCATTGCTCCATGCTACATAAAGGTACCGCTTGGTGGGATGAAGCGATGCTTCCTGAACATTTGCCGGAAGAATGACGGAACCTCGCTTAACCAGGGCCGCACCATCCAGGTCCATGTCATATTGCGTGAGTTCGGTTCCTACAGCTGCGTACAGCACCACTTTACCCGATCCCACTGTTTTGCCAGCTGACTTGCTATCAAAACTAGTTTGACTTTGACCAATCGCTGCCACAAGCGAACTGAAAGCTGCGATCTTGAGGAGGGATAGCCTCCAGCCCCGGCGCGTAGATGGGATGTTCATCATCAATCCTCCCGTAATTCTGAAGGCTCTCGCATTGTTAGATCACAGCGAAATGCTGATGCAGCTTGAGGTCTTCGGCTTCCTACACTACACCCATCCCGCCGCCACCAAGCTGAGAGAGAATACGATATTGCGAAATGGTTTTGCCGATCATAGCGAGATCATTTTATCCATTGCAGGCGTGCCCTTTGATGCCTCACTTGAGTAAGAGCGTGCCCTGGCGCCCAGCAGAAATACCCGGTGGGCAATGAATGATCTCCACCGCTTATTCCACCCGCGCGAAGGAGTTGATATTTACATCTGGCGTAGTGGTGTGGACAATGAGCTCCAGCCTGTCACCATCGAGTATCAAATCCCTGACTATGTCCTTGCCCACGCTTTCCGGATTCAAACTGCCTTCAAGGTGATGCGTCACCGTGGGGGGTACGCTTTTTTCGTTGACCGAATACGTCCCGAAGTAGGCATCGTAAGCCAGCGAAGAGTGGCTATTAGGGCGATGAAGCCCCATGAATTGAACCGCCATGTGCCCCGTTCGATCGTACATGATATAGCCGACGGGATATTCTGGTCCGTATGCGGGGTCGGGGTTCGAAGTTCCGTCCGCGTGCTTGACGACTCGTGAAACGAGTCTCCACGTGCCAACGAGTTGATCTTTGGCGGATGGCGCGGGGGCGGCGACCGTTGTTGCGCCCACGAAGCCCCACAAGGTTGACCCGACCAACACTACTATAAGAATTGCAGAGGGAATTTTCATCTTTCACTCCCGATCATTGCTTGTCCACAGCGTCTCACCACCTGCGGAATGGTACGACGACTCCTCCCGACCGAGCGAGGGATTTCTGATTCCAGGGATCGGGTGGCAGCTATTCCAATCTCTTCAATGGCAGCGAGAAAGTGCTGAGCTGGGACAATATTCTTTGGTTTGACCCCTCCGTTCTTCCGCCGTAGAAAATACACTCATTTGCGGAAAGGGGCTCGTTGATTCCTTGTTCCTGATATCGGGAATTCTTGATGTCAAACTGGGTTGGCAGCGGTTGCGCTTTGCGCTTTCTTCGCCGACCCTCAAGTTGATTCAGTGCTCGGTCAAGACCTCACGCCCGGCCGGTGAGGTTTCGGCTGCGATATGCAGAACCGTCCGTGTGATGCCTTCCTTGCTGATTCCCGCATAATATAGGGTCATTCTGACCACAAGGAAGCCTGTTTCCAGAAGGCGGTAATGAGGGTGGGGCGGCGGCGCATGTTGCGAAGTGCGCGGCGGGCTCCGTGTTTCAACTCGGCGAAGTCCTTGGGGCAGGCGTTGGGAAGTTTGTGGTGCTTGGCGTGGCCCCAGATGTATTCGGTGGGATTCAGTTCCGGAGCGTAGGCGGGCAGGTACTGGATGCGGATGCGGACGTTCTGCGAGGCCACGAACTCCTGTACCAGCCTGCTGCGATGCGCGGGCAGCCGGTCCCACACCAACAGCAGCTTCCCGGGAATGTGCCGCAGCAGGTGTTTGAGAAATGCCACCACTTGCGGCGCGCGGATCGCTCCGGGATACAACCGGAAGTAGAAATTCCGCAGCGTGATGCCCGCGATGACCGAAAGCGTCTTCCAGTTAAAGTGATATTGCAGCACCGGCGTGTGGCCTCGTCGCGACCAGGTGCGGCAGCGGTGCGGTCGCTGGCTCAGTCCACTCTCGTCGAGAAAGACGACCGTTCGCCGCTCTTTTTGGGCTTTTTTTTAATGTCCGGCCAAGCGACCTTCTTCCAATGGCGGATGGCTCGCTCGTTGCGTTCCAGCGCCCGGCCCACGGGCCGCTGGCAGCTCCAGCCCAGCGATACCAGCAGCTTCCACACGTGGCCCGGATGATAGCGCACGCCAAATTCCCGTTCGATCAGATGCGCCACGCGCTCCGAACTCCACAAGCTGGTGTCGTAGCCCAGCCGCTCGGGGCCAGCCAGCAGCCGTTGTTCGAGCGCGGTCTTCTGCCGCTCGGTTAAGCGCGGCTTGCGTCCGGCGCGACCGGCCTGGCGCAAAGCGCGCTCGCCGCTGTGGCGATCCAGGGCCGCCCAGCGCGCCACGCTTTGGCGCACGACGCGCAGCCGCCGCGCCACTTCGGATTGGTTCAGCCCTTGCCGCAACAGCCGCAAGGCCTGGAACCTTCGCCGTTCCAGAGCATCGAAATCGCGTTTCACTCCAGCAGGGTTTCCCATACCAGGTTAGATGCACGATACCCTGAGAAGTGTCGCTCTATTATGCTATATTCAATAGGATAGTGGTTACCCCGGGAAAGACTCGCGACAATTGAAATGACTCTTCAAGCTATACTGAGCGGATTGAGCAGACCCTAAAGGAAAATCTATCTTGTCGGTAGCATTGGTCCCCTATGAGTCACAGGGCGGACATGGGTGTGCTCTTGCTGGATCATTAGAAGGGCACCACGCGAGATCCTATCTACCGCATCCGACCCGCAGGTGCTACACCGACCGTGGATGTCTAACTCAATTTGCATCAGGCAGCTGACACATAACCACTGTTTGTTCATAGGTTCCCCCGATCTTCCAGCTAGGAACAGTGCACACAGCGGGCCCGATCAAGCTTCTAAATATTTAACACAACGCTCTGCTGCTTCTTATTCCGACAACAAGACCTCACAGCACTTGACTGCGGCTTTGGAGATCATAAATCTAGTTTTCTGGCTTCCCTTGGCGGCCCGACAAACGATGTCGTAGCCTCCCAAGACTCCGGTTCAAGAAATGTCCGCGCTCAAGAAACGGCAGGAGTAGCGGGCATCGCCTTCCTAGATTGGCACGCGCTCGTCTGATTCGAGGGTCCAATCTGAAGTAAATCAACCCTCTATCAAGAACCGCAATTGCGTCGTCACGCCGTCCTGCAGATACGTAGACCTCCGCCAAGTTCAAAAAGAGCTGCGCTTCACTGCGTCTCAAAGCAACGGCCTTCTCACACAGTTCCACGGCAGCGGCCCACTTCCGTTGGGCGCGGGCAACAGACACCCCAAGAAAGGAAAGATAATAAGGATTTTGTTGTTCCAACTCGGCAGCGTGCCGCAGGTATTCAAGGGCCTTGGCTGAATGCCCGTTTCGCAAGAGGGTAATTCCATGTTTGAACTCGGCAAGAGCAGAATCTTCCGCCATTGTCCCTTCCTGTCCTTCTACCGGTCAGTTTCAAGATAATGACGACCAATGAGCCTTAGAATTAGGTTCAATTTACGCAACCTTATTATGGTAATTCTACTGGTCTAGAGGACAGGGTTGTTGGGTTTGATTCAAAGGGGAATGATCTTGAAAGAGGAAGGTCCCGGGTTCGTCAGGGGGATGCAAACCCGGGACCGGGGGTGAGATAGAAGAAGGTTCGAAGTAAATTCGCTTTTTCTTGGAACTAAACTACTGACCGGGCTACTCAGCCGCAAAACCGGCTCAATTTGTGGCATGAAAACAATCTCTGCTCAAGACAATCTTCCGGTGTTCCATGTTCGAGGCTGGCCTGTTCGCACAGCAGTCTCATTTGCTCGCGGGTTAAACCGAGCAGAACTTTGGCGCGATCTCCGCCAATTTGTTTTCGATCCGGCCCGTTGGTCGTAGAAGCTCTGCCTAATTCACCAGAACATCAGCCCAGTTGTCCAGCTCAATGGCGAGAACCATGTGCTTGTAGATGTCTATGTCCCAGCCCTCTCCAACTCGAAGGCGCACCATGCAATCCGATTCCCCAACAATCACACCACGCAGCGGCACGCGCAATTCCTCAGCCGCCACCTCCAGAGTCACCGATTGCCCTATCCACAAAGCATAAGCTCCTTGCATGGTGTCTCCCCCTCACGTCTCTCACTGACACGTGCACATCGATGACCAGTCTTGGCAACGGTAGGTTGATTTTCGATCAGAACTGCACGTCACTGTAGATAGGGGAATTAGCACGCACATTAAAGCCCGGTGCTTGTTTTAACGGGTCGATTTGTGTGCTCGATGGAAGATGATGGCCAAAGAATGTCACAAATGCATGTCGCAAATTGTCAGAACAGCAGTTCTGCTGCCTGGATTTTGAAAACGAGTGAAACTCTGACTGATTTCATGCACCAATACAAATTCTCGGTGCTTCCCGGGGTTAGAACTAAACGTACATTGGATTTTCATCCTGAACCCCTTCATACGGTCCATGAAATTACCCCACGGAAGCGGAATCGTTAATTCCTTGCCCCGAGATCGGGAAATCTTGACGTCCAACTGGGGCGGCGGCGGGTGCCCTTTGCGTGTTCTCCAACCGCCATCGAGTTGAGTCAGCGCCCGGTCAAGAGCTCACCCCCGCCAGTTCGGTTTCGGCTGCGATATGCAAAACCGTCCAAATAATGTCTTCCTTGTAGACCTCAACAACAGCATGTGAGCATTTCCCTATAGGGATAACTTGCAGATTGCACGCGGTTTGTCTGAGTTCGTTTTGCAAAATTGTGTGGTGAACCTATTGGCGCGGTGGTCTGTGTGCGTGGACAAAAGTCCGTCTCTCCGAATGGCCCGACGGCTGGGGCGCGCTGAAATCAGAGCGGCACCCAACATTCGCAGTTTCTCGCCGTCTTGAGGTTGGTGGCGACAGCCAGAAGAACGCAACGCAATAAAATAACTGGAATTCCGACAAAGAAAGGCTTCTCAGCGCGCAGGCGGAATAGCCCGCCAAAGTTGTACCCGGGCCATGTCTTCTTTTCTACTTGGCCGGAATTAATCAAATATAAATTTAATATTCTCAACAAATCTCAGGGCGTGCATTCTAGAGCGCTTCAAGCGTCAATTGTTTTGCCCGGGTCTTGCTCTGTAAGTCTTGGTGAAACCGTTTCTGGCGTTTGTGACCGTAAAGGAGCCATCCATTTGCGCCGAGACCTTAACCCAATATGCCGTTCCGTTGTGCGCTGGAGGTGGCGGCACGCCGGGCCCCGGTTGCGGAGCGGGCATGGGAGCCACGGGCATGGTGTCCTGCTGGTCGTCAATAGTGTTGGCGATGAACATTCCGGGCGCAGTGTACTCCTGGCCGCTGAGTAAGGAGAAGTGAAGCTGCCATAGATCCTCAAGACCCGGAGCGGAATAAATAATCTTCATCGCGCTAGGTTGCCCACCCTTGCGAGTGCCGTTATTTAGGATGGCCACGCGAGGTTGGATTGCATGCACAAGCACATCCGAATTCGACATGGGCTGCCCATGATGTGAGACGACCCAAAGATCAAAGGTCCCAATGCGATTGACCGGGCACATCATGTTGAATTCTTTATTCCAGGTCAGGTCACCCAAATGTGCAACCCGAAACTTCCCAAAGGTGACGACGCTTCCGACAGACATAGTGTTCTCAACGCCGCCATCATCATTCTTATCTTTGGGCTTGAAGTCCGCGCAGTATGGGTTCGGTTTACCCGCGCCAGGGAGAGACTCGGTGATCACCTCTCCCGCGGAGCTGACCAGACGCCAGTCCAGACCAGTAACGGGGAGCTTGTCCCCCGGTTTTGCGACCATATGCTTTGCCTTGCCGTAAAGCTCGGGATATGTTGTCTGCAGAAACGCATCGGCAATTGCGTTGGGCTGAACATTTGGGCCATGGTCGATGAACTTCTGGATTGGAATACGCCCGGCGAATTCTGCCATACCTCCAAAATGGTCGCCATGCCAATGCGTGGTAATCAGGTTGTCGATCTGCGTGAGGCCGGCATCTTTGACGGCGGCCATAATTCGGCTCGCATCTCTTGCCGCCGCCGGGCCGCCGTTTCCCGTGTCGATAAGAACGGATTCGCCCGACGGTGCGACGAATAAAGTGGCGTTGCCACCCTCCACGTCCATCACGTAGATGTCCAATGTCTTGCGTGTTTGCGCTTGTACTGTCGGAAGGGCCCCGGCGAGACAGAGACTCAATAGAAACGCGATTGATAAGCGCATCACAACTCCTCGGGCCAGGCTACGGCCCCTGTCGAACTATCGGCATCGGAAGACTCTTACGATTTCCAATAAGTAAAAACATCGAGATCAACGCTTAAACTCGATTCCGCCCCAAGCGTTCTTGACGACATCTCAGAAATGCACCCGCGCTCCACGTCGCAGGATTCGGTTCGCATTTCTTGCGTTTACTTCGGCGCAACGATGGGAACCGCCGCTCCGGCAGCAGGTCTCCACTTCCCGTTCTCCTTCACAAACAGCCGGAGGAAGGTGACTTCCGACGTGAAGGTGACCTTGCCATTGGCATCGACGCTCTTGAAACGCGTGTGATCCGTCGCCATTGCGAAGTTTCCGTAGACTGCCATTAACTTAAAATTGTCCGGATAAGGTCCGACGCCGGGAACGTGTGTAGGTATCCCCGCGGTTTGCGAAGCGACCATCTCTGCTTTGGTAGAAATCTTTCCAGTCGCACCGACCTCGAAAAACTGGTCGGCCCAATACTTGCTGCGGAATTCCACGCAATCCTTAATGTCCTTATGATAGGGACCGGCGCCGGAACTGCACAGCCACTGCTGATCGGCGTCCCAGAGTATTTTTTCCAAATCGGCCCACTTTTTGCCGCCTTTCTTCATGGTTTCTTGTCCAAGAGCCAATGAGGATGCGGTCATGAGAGACGCCAGAAGTAATACACGAAATGTTGTCATTGAACCCTCCGCGTGCAGTTGCCTGCTTTTTACTACGTCTTGCGCGCAAGGTCAACACTCGTGCTCCGGGCGGACAAGCTTCTGGCTTTTGAAAACTCGCAACCTCATTCGGCGCGGACAACCATTTCGCTACTTCAATTCGCGGCCTATGCTTCGTCCGCAACTCGAAATAGAGCTAAGCCGACGAAAGCTTCCTGAAGCGAATATTCCTAAAGAGCCACCAAGCACGAATGTCACGAGGATTGACTACGGCACTTCCGAGTGCTACTTTTCAGGACAATCGGAGAGTCGGAATGTCCACTTCTGAACTATCGTTGCAAACTCTACCCGGTGGAATTGCACTCGACGGCCGCACGGGAGAAGTGCTGAAAAACGGATTCAAGATCAACCTGCCCGAACAATTGTTTCGTCTCCTGGCTCTCTTAGGAGCGCGTGTGGGTGACATTGTGACACGGGAAGAGATTCGAAGGAGCCTTTGGTCTGAGAACCTCGTCAATAACGTAGATGACAGTATCAATACGGCTATCAGAAGGTTGCGGCAATACCTGGAAGGCATGGTCGGGGCCCCTCTGCTTATCGAGACGGTGCCCGGGCGCGGGTATCGCTTTGTTGAGCCGGGGGCGAAGCCGAATACAATTCCGTCACTTCGCGAAAACGCGCCTGAGCTGGGGAGATGCCGCTTGGCTGCTTTGCCATTCGACCATTTGTCAGGCAATTCCGAAAAAAAATACTTCGCCGACAGTCTGACGGATGCCGTGATTACGGCGCTCGCCAAAATCCCGGCACTCTCCGTCAAGCCGCGATGCCTTGTGATGGGCTACAAGCAATTGCGTATGGGACTTGCCGCGACGGGCAGAAAACTAAAAGTGGACGCGGTGCTGCAGGGTTCGGTCGCGTATTTTGACGGCCGGTTGCGCGTAACAGTTCAACTCCTTCGCGTCGCGACAGAAGAGCACCTGTGGGCGGAGAGCTATATTTTTAGCTCCGGTGACATCCTGGACTTCCAAATGGATGTGGCCGGCAGGATTTCTACGCACGTGGCCGCCAAATTGGTTCCGACCCGGGAAAGCCGGCCATCGTATGTCCCGCCGATACCCATCGCCCACGACGCGCATCTAAAGGCGCACCAAACGTTTAACGCCTTTACCAACGAAGGATTCTGGAATGCGCGCCGGTATTGGAAGGAAGCCATCCATCACGATCCCGATTATGCCCAGGCTTTCGCCGGCCTGGCCGAGTCCTACAACATGCTGGGCATGACAGGGCTATTGCATGCGAAGGATGCCCTGGGTGAAGCGCAAGAAGCGGCAAAAAGAGCCATGGAGATTGACGATTCCCTGACCGAAGCCCACGCTGCGCTGGCCCACACGTATATGGTGGAATGGAATTGGAAGGCTGCTGCCCAGGAGTTCAGGCAAGCCCTGCAGCTGGACCCAAATTTAACGGTAGGGAACCCTTGCCACTACGTCGAATTCCTGATGGCTGCAGGCGAGCCGGACGAAGCCATCAAAGAGATCGAGCGAATCCGGTCGGCTCGACCGCTCGCAAATTTTCTGGGCAACATAGTCGGATGGGCCTACTACGGAAACCGGAACTATGACCGGGCGCTTCGACAACACCATAACATTCTGAAGGACGACCCGAAATTTGGTTTGACTCACGTGATGCTTGGATTGGACTACGCCCAAAAGAAGCGATATCGAACTGCAATCGAACATTGTGGCAAGGTCACCTCCAGCGGCGGAACACGGATTGCCCTCAACACATTGGGATACATTTATGCGGCGGCAGGCGAGAAACACTGCGCAAAGGAAATTCTAAGAGAATTAAAGCGGCTGCTTCGAACCGACTACGCTTCCTGTTACGCCTGCGCTGCCATCTACGCCGGAATGGGCGAGGTGGATTTGGCGTTCGACTTTCTCAACCGAGCCTGCGAAGTCCATGATCCCGGATTGCTCTGGCTCAAATGGGACCCGCAACTGGACAACCTCCGGTTTGATCCGCGTTTCCAAGGTTTGTTGAATCGAATGGGGCTGCAGGCGGCCCTACCCAACGGACGCCCCGTAGCTACCGTGTGAGTGAGAGGAATAGGCTGCTTTTCCAAGTTTGACGGAAAGACAGGTGGTCAGGTTCTTCGTGAGTGGTTGGTGCGTATGATCAGCGGGACGGGCAATTCGGAATATCTATTCTCTCGCCAATTGTGTAGCGTTCAAGGATAATCCATCGATTTTCAGCTCACCGCGATGTTTTGACCGCGCATTCGCTTGAATTTCATTTTGCTACGCGCTCATCGCAAGTCCTTCATATATTTGGCTGATAGCCATTGTCAGTTTTTTTTTATCCGTAAATCAGGCGTTTTTATTTGACTTCGGCTTCCCCTAAGCCGAAAGTCCCCCCATCAACTGCGCGTCCACGCCGCGTCGGGGTAGTCGCGGCCCAATACCACAAGGCAAGCAAGTCAGTCTCTTAGCCAGGCACGAGTGAAACTGACGAGTGAAACAAGAACACGACACTAGTTCAAGCAGGGAATTCCAGGCGAGGAAGCTGATTTAGGTTGGGGGTGGCGCAGATCAGGAAGATCGGAGGCGAGGTTATGAATTTTCTCTCGTATAGGAAATGGGTGTGGGCACTCAAACTCTTGATGTTCGCGGCGTTCCTCACTTTTTGTGTAGCACCACGTTTGTCCGCGCAAGTCACGGGAGGAACCATTTCGGGCACCGTTACCGATGCGTCGGGCGGGGCAATTCCCATGGTGGAAATCTCCATTCTCAATACGGCCACAGGCGTGGTCTCGACGGCTACGACGAGCGCCGAGGGCTTTTATTCGGTGCCGAACCTCTTGCCCGGGCCTTATCAGGTCACTGCCAAGAATGCAGGTTTTTCCACCGCGATCGTGAACGGCGTCACCTTGACCGTCGGCGCGCAACAAGCAGTGAACATCTCATTGAAAGTGGGAGAAACCTCGCAACAGGTGGAAGTGAGCGCATCCGCGGTTACGATCGACCTGGTGTCATCATCCATCAGCGCCGTGGTAACTGGGCCGACGGTTCGCGAATTGCCGCTAAACGGCCGTTCCTGGACGGACCTGGCGCAACTTCAACCGGGCCTCAACAACGTTACCACTCAGCCGCCTGCGACTTCCACGGACCGGGCGTCGCGTGGTTGGGGAGCGATCTTGTCCATCTCCGGAGGGCGCGGCACATCGAATAATTATCGCCTCAACGGAATCAGCCTCAACGACTCCTTTAACGCAGCGCCGGGCAGCTTTACGACCGGGAATCTGGGCGTGGATGCCATTGGCGAGTTTTCCGTATTAACGGGGAATTTTTCCGCTGAATATGGGAAGTCTTCAGGCGGGGTGATCAACGCCATCACCCGATCGGGGACCAATGAAATTCATGGGACTATTTTTGAGTTCATGCGCAACAAAGTTCTTGATGCCAAGGACTTCTTTGTTGCGCCTGGCAAACCCATCCCGCCTTTCGTCCGAAATCAGTTTGGGGCCGCGGCAGGAGGTCCCATCCAGAAGGACAAGATGTTCGTTTTTGCCAATTACGAGGGATTACGCGAAGCTTTGTCCGGCGCGAAAACCATTAAAGTGCCCTCGGCTACGGCGCGCCAGGGCCGGCTATGCTCGGGTACCCCGGCAGCAAACGATCATTGCGCCACGACCACGCCAATCCCGTTAATACAACCTGTTGGCGGCCCGGTGTTAACCAGTCTTCCTGGCTTACCCTATGTGAATTTGTGGCCATCGCCCACTACGCTTATCTGCCCCACAGGTTATGCGCCCTGTGCCCCAAACTCGGGTAACACCGGTACAACCTCCGTCGTGCTCCCGGGACGCACAAGCGAGAATTACTTTACGGTTCGAGTGGATCGAAAGTTCGGTTCGAATGACAGTCTGTTCGGCACGTACGTGCGCGACCGCCAGTCTCAAGGTGCGCAAGACAACCTGTCCGCGCTGGCTACCAGACGGCAGATGTTCCGGCAGACCTACACCGTAGAAGAAAGCCACGTGATCTCGCCAGCCATCATCAACGTCTTCCGGGTAGGTTTCCACCGGCAAGGCATCGATAATCCCAGCGGCGCAGATGCACTGAACCCGATTGCGGGGGACACCACGTTGGGGCTTTTGCCCAACCAGAGTATTGGGAGAATCGAGGTCCCTGGACTTGAAACCTTTGCCGGGGGAACTGCCCTCTATCAGCCGAATACGATTATCTGGAACTCGTATCAGGTGTATGACGACCTCTTTATTACCAGGGGTATTCACGCCATTAAATTTGGAGTTGCCCTGGAAAAAGACCAGCGGAACACGAAAGGCCCCGGTGGATTTGCCGGCGGCAGGTCTATTTTTTCCAACTTTACCAACTTCATGCAGGGCAGTCCGAGTTCCCTGATCTTCAATGCAGGAGGCGGGGATCTCTCGGGCCATTTGAGTCAGTGGGTATATGGGGCATACGTGCAAGACGACATCCACCTGACGCCGCGCCTTACGTTGAACGCTGGGTTGCGCTACGAGTATGCGACGACCGTACACTCTAAGGGTACGGGATCGATCTCGAGTCTTCAGTGTCTCTCCTGCGAATTTCCGATCATCGATAGCCCGATCACTGCAAACCCCGTATTGGCCGCGCTGGTGGCGGCAGCGAACCCGAATCAAGTCTACGGGCCCATCATTCATCCATCCCGCTGGAACTGGGCGCCGCGCGTTGGTCTTGCGTGGGACCCGTTTGGCAATGGAAAAACTGCCATACGCGCCGCCTATGGGATCTACGACGTCCTTATCCAATTCCCCAATTACGGCAGCGCCCTTGCCAGCACCTGGCCGGGCCTGCAGTCCAATAACAGCGGCACAGTCCCGGCGGCGTCCTGGCCAAAGGGTGGGGGCTTTGCTGGCGGCAATCCATTGGATCCGGCCGTGCTGAATACGAAGCGTGTCGATTTCACGGAACAAAATCCTCCAACGAGCTACGCGATGCAATGGAACCTCAACATCCAACAGGAAATTACCAATACCCTGTCGGTCCAGGTCGGTTACGTGGGGACAAGGACCATCCACAACGTAAATCAAATGAATGACGGCAACATGCGATTACCAAATCTGGTGTCGGGACAACCCCTGTGGCCGTGCGGGCCCGGCGCCATCGTCGTGGTCAACCCCCAAGCCGATTGCCCATTATTCGCCAGCACACCCCCGAGCAATTTGCACGTTGGTCGAATGCCGATGCAAAACTATAACTCGAACGCCCTCTACGATGGCTTGCAAGTGGGCGTCACAAAAAATGTGAGCCATGGCCTGATGGTTAAGGGGTCTTACACCTTTTCCAAGAACATCGACACAGGTTCCGGGGCAGGCATAACCGACCCTTATGTTAATGCATTGGTAAACACCGTGTACTATTGGGATCCGGGACTGCGGCGCGCCCGGGCGGACACGGACATGAGGCATAACCTGGTGATCAGCTATACCTACAACTTTCCCGACCCATCGGCAGACGTGGCCGGAGGGGTCTTGAAAGCCGTTGCCGGCGGCTGGCAGACGGGAGCGATCATCACAGCCCAGACCGGCCTGCCGTTTACGCCCCGAGTCGGTGGAAATGGGGCGGACTCCGTCGGCATGGGCGGCACGGATGCGATCAATTGGCCGGATCTTGCTAAGGGTTGTTCAAAATCAGACCTCGTCAACCATTCCGGCGACAGGCTCAATTACATCAATACCGCCTGCTATGCGTTTCCCGGAACGGTTTCATACAATGGCAGCACCTGGCTGCGCACCGGCAACCTGGGTCGCAATTCAATCAACGGCCCGGGGCTGATGACCGTCAACTTCTCCCTGTTCAAGAACAACTACATCCACAGAATCTCGGAGACGGCGAATCTGCAGTTCCGATTCGAAGCCTTCAACGTCTTTAACCGTCCCAATTTCCTGGCGCCGGTCCCGGATGACGAGCAACTCTTTGAAGCGACCGGTGGAGCAATTGCCGGCGCGGGCCGAATACAGGAAACGACAACCACAGCGCGGCAATTGCAGTTTGCGTTGAAGTTGATTTTTTAAGCTTCGCATTCGCTTTGCGGGTAGCGAGGGAGGACATCGCGTCCTTCCTCGCTTCGGTATTGGCAAGTCAATTTGTCTGGATGGAGTTCCGATATGAAAATGTCATGGGCGCTGATTCTAATTCTGTTCGCAGGCTGTGGGCCGGCCGGCAACGCGCCGCCGGCGGCGACTCAAACGGCGAGCAACGACAACGCGGATTTGGAGAAAGTGCTTGAGGACGTCAATCACCAATGGCTGTGCAGCGGACCCTATCAGAAACCATATAAAGATTGTGTCGAATTTCGTAGTAAGTACTGGGTCGATCAATTCTTTGAGGTTGTATCCACTGGGGACCTGTTGAACAAGGAAGAGATGGTTGCCACACAAACGGCCGCTATTCCGTCCAACCCGGCGCCGGGGACCGGACCATATCCCGACGCGTTCAAATTGAGGGCGGTGTACGGCGACTTCGCGATGGCCACGGATCATACGAATTTCAAGACTGCCGACAAAAATGGGAAGCTCACCTTTACATCGAATTCCAAAGTGCTCAGGTTATTCGTAAAAGAGAATGGGGCCTGGAGACCTGCCGCGGCAGGGTTGGTCCCGATAATTTCTCCGCCGACTACTGCGCGTCCGAATAAGCATTCCGCTACTCCACACAAGAGTCCGGATGAGCAACTGGAAAAGGTACTCGCAGAGGCCGATCGCGCCTGGATGGATTCCAGCGATCTAGACAAGAGGCTCGCCTATATCAATAAATTATTTACCGACCAGTGGTTCGAGATTCTCGGCTGGGACCCCACCAGAACTACTACTAAGTCCACGGTGTTAGAGGTCCTGCCGAAATTGGCTGGTACTAACAAGCCCGGTGAGGGCGTCGTTGCAGATCAATTTCAACTGCAAGCCGTTTTCGGAGACGTGGCGCTCGCGAGCGACCGCAGAACCAGAACTTGGACGGACGAAAAGGGCCACCTCGTGAAAACCCCTCACCGGACTCTCTTGGTTTTTGTGAAACAGAACGGTGAATGGAAATCCGCCGGGGCGTCGCTTACTCCAATCCTGACTCCGTAGGGGCGAATGAAACGGCCATCGAACGGCCGATTGATTCTAAGGTGAGAGGAGTTTTCGGATGAGATATGCAATTGTGCTTTCGCTGCTCGTGCTTTCGAGTTTTCCAGCGCCCGCCTTTTCTCAACAATCGATGAAAATGGGCGATAAGGACTGGGTCGCCCTGGAGAAAGTTCTGGATGACGTTAACAATCAGTGGCTGTGTGCCGGGAAGTATTACAAGGCCAAGAGGCAGGATTGTGTGGATTTCAGGGCCAACTTTTGGCCCGATCAATTTTTCGAGGTAGGCCAAACCGGGAAGACTCAGACCAAGGCAGAGATGGTCGCATCGCAATCGGCCGCTGCTGCGAAGAGTCCGGACGTCGTCCGCGACACCGGACCTAATCCACAGGAATTCAAGCTGATGTCGGTCTATGGTGACATCGCGCTCGCGACGGACCACACTGTATTCAAAACTGCCGACGCCAGCAGCAACGTATCGGTCACGTCAGAAGCCAATGTTCTTAGAATGTTTGTGAAGGAGAATGGGAAATGGAGGCCCGCGGGGGCAGTGCTGATACCGATCAAGAAATAAACTCGCGCCGGTCCTGACAATGCAATCAAGGCACTGTTTGTGAGGATCGAGTTGCAGTCGTCTATCGCGAACTGGACTTATGCACCAGAATTCCAGTGTGCCTCACAGCAGAGAATCGATTCTTATCGGCCAAGGAGGAAGTGCCGTATGAAATTCGCATGGGTGCTGATTCTGTGTGTTCTTGGAAGTTTTACTCTGCCGGTCCACGCTCAGGAGAAGGCCCCCAACAGCACGAGAAATGCGGCGTTGGAGAAGGAACTCTACGCAGTTGAACTGAAATGGATGCAGGCGGAGCACGATAAGAAAATGAGCGGTCCGGATAGCATGGGAGAGTTGTGGATGGATGATTTCTTCGATGTGCTCTCTGGAGGACGCGTAGTCAATAAGCAAGAAATGATGGACATGATGGCCAAGGCGGATCCCAAGCCGGGAACCGGGGCCTTTCCAGTTGATTTCAAGATACGCGCAATTTACGGCAACGTTGTATTGGCAACCGATCACACGACGATCAAGGGACTGGACGCCAACGGCAAAATCGTTCCCGTGAGAGAAATGAATGTGCTTCGGATGTTTGTAAAGGATAAGGGAAAGTGGAGAGTAGCTGGGGCAGGATTGGTGCCAGTCGCCGCGCCCTAGGTTGTAAAACCAGGTACGAAGTGCACTACGACTGCACTGTGCCAGACATCAGCCTCATGTAGCCAAACCGAGAGGAGTTTCTGGATGAGAAATGTTTTGATTGCGGTCTTAATTGCGCTTTCCGCCCTCTCCATTCCAGCCATGGCTCAAGAGAAAGTGACTAAGGGCGACAAGAACTGGGCCGCTTTGGAAAAAGTTCTCGATGACGTTAATAATCAGTGGCTATGTGCGGCGTCGTATCACAAGAACAAGGCACAAGAGTGCGTAAATTTCCGCGCCCAGTATTGGGCCGATGAATTTTTCGAGATCTATCCTTCAGGACAAATTCAAACCAAGGCAGAAATGGTTGCTTCGCAATCGGCCGGCGCCTCTGCTCACCCTGATTCCGCCCCCGGTACGGGGCCTAATCCGCAGGAATTCAAATTGATGGCAGTGTACGGCAACGTTGCGCTGGCGACCGATCACACTATTTTTAAATCGATCGACTCCGGCGGAAACCTCGCGGTGACTTCGGAAGCGCGGGTTCTCAGGATATTCGTGAAGGAAAACGGGAAGTGGAGGCCTGCCTCGGCGGCATTGGTTGGTATCGAAAAGCCCAAATAGGGCGAGGCAAGGCGGCCTTGGGAACTCGAAGATAAGAGGTGATTAAGATGGCGAGACGCTTGCTGATTGCGTTGTCAATCCTCACGTTTTTCTTGACCGTAGCTCACGGGCAGGACTGGAATTTTATTGCTCGACTAAATCCCGCTTTAGATGAAATTGTTCCCGCCGATGCGAAAGTAGAGAAACTGGCCGATAGTTTTGGCTTCCTCGAAGGGCCTGTTTGGGTCCGCAAGGGTGGGTACCTTCTTTTTAGCGATATCCCGGCAAATGTAATTTACAAGTGGAGTCCCAATGATGGAAAAGTCTCAATTTTCCTTCCCTACAGCGGGTTTACCGGGACAGACGACACGAATGTCGGCATGCAGCTTAACAATGGACGCGCAATGGTCACACTGCTTGGCTCCAATGCAGTGACAGTGGATCCGCAGGGGCGAATTGTTTATTGCGCTCACGGAGATCATCAGGTCGTGCGATTGGAGGCGGACGGTCGCCGTACGGTTTTGGCAAGTGAATTCGAGGGGAAACGACTCAACAGTCCTAACGACCTCATTTACAAATCCGATGGAACTCTTTACTTTACTGATCCCCCAGCAGGTTTTCGCGACGGAGATAAAGACTCGAAGAAGGAATTGCCATTCACGGGGATATTCATGCTGAAGGGCGGCAAACTCCAATTGATCAGCAAAGATCTGCGGCCGAACGGTCTCGCCTTCTCGCCTGACGAAAAATATATATATCTGGTAGATGGAACAGACGGCAAGAAGGCCCTTCGCCGTTTCGAAATGCAGCCGGATGATACCCTCACCAACGGCCAACTTTTTGTTGACATGACCTCTGATAAGTCGCCGGGAGGGCCAGATGGCATAAAAGTGGATCAAAGAGGCAACGTCTATTCCACAGGTCCGGGGGGAGTGTGGATTATGGCGCCAGATGGAAAACACCTGGGAACGATCATGACTACCGAACTCCCAGCGAATCTGGCATTCGGTGAAACGGATAACAAAACTCTCTTTCTCACAGCTCGAACTGGGCTTTATCGGATTCGCCTGAAGATCCCGGGGATACCACCTCCGGGGAATTCTTGATGATTTGGCAGGCGAGCGAACAGAATTGTCCAGAGGAGTGCTCGAAGTATATGCATTTTCGAAGGTATGCCTGGAACAATTAATTCTGCAAAACGTAGATAGTACTCCGATAGCAGAACCGAAATTGACGACATTGAAGGAGGAGCGGGCTCATGAAGCGAAATCTATATGTTGGAGCGATATTTCTGGGGCTCTTGGCTGCGCTTGGAGTGGGATCGACTCTGCTTCAGAAGCGAGCCGCTGTCGAGGCCGCCGCGGTTCAGGCGCCGATGTTTGAAGTCGATCCGCTGTGGCCAAAGCCGTTGCCGAACCATTGGCTCATCGGAATGACCATCGGCGTGTCCGTTGACGCGCAGGACAACGTCTGGATCGTTCACCGCCAGGGTTCGCTGGAACCAGGCGAGCTGCACGCCGCCACGAACCCGCCGCTAGCTCAATGTTGCATGGCAGCTCCGCCGGTTCTGGAGTTTGATCCGGCGGGAAACCTGCTCCACCACTGGGGCGGACCCGGAAACGGCTACGATTGGCCGGATTCAAACCACGGAATTACCATCGATTACAAAGGCAACGTCTGGATTGGCGGCAACGGCCGGGGCCGTCAGGCCGCACGGCCCGCGGGCGGAGCGCCCGACGAATCCGCAGCGTCCGCAACCCAGTCTTACCTCGACAATCAGGTTTTGAAATTTACGCAAGACGGCAACTTCCTGATGCAAATCGGCAAGCCCCACAGCAGCAAGGGCAGCAACGATATCGAAAATCTTCGTCTGCCTGCCAAAACGTTCATCGACAAGCAGACCAATGAAGTGTACGTCGCCGACGGTTACGGCAATCATCGCGTGATCGTGTTCGACGCGGACACCGGCGCCTACAAGCGGCACTGGGGCGCCTATGGCCACAAGCCCGATGATACTGACCTCGGCAATTACAATCCGGATGCGCCGCCGGCCCAGCAGTTCCGCAACCCGGTGCATTGCGCCGATCTTTCGGTCGATCGCCTGGTGTATGTCTGTGATCGCGTGAACGACCGCATCCAGGTGTTCAAAACCGACGGAACCTTCGTAAAGGAAGGATTCATCGCCAAGCGCACGCTGGGCTCGGGTTCAGCGTGGGACATTGCGTTCTCCAAGGACCCACAGCAAAAATACATCTACCTGACCGATGGAGAGAACGATCGCATCCACATCCTGCTGCGCGATACGCTCGAAGTATTGACGACTTTCGGTGAGGGCGGACGCCAGCCGGGAGAATTCTACGGCCCGCACAGCATCGCCACCGATTCCAAAGGCAACATCTACGTAACGGAGACGTATCGCGGGCAGCGCGTTCAGAAATTCGTTTACAAGGGATTGGGGCCGGTCACCAAGGAAGATCAAGGCGTTCTGTGGCCGACGAAGAAATAGGCAGGAATTCCGCCGGCTAAAGATTTCTAGTCCCATGGAGGATTTTGTAATGACAAAATTTCGCGTGCTGTTTGTGGTGGCCCTGATGGCCGTGGCGTCGTTCGCCCACGCACAGGATTCGATGAAGAAGGGCGACAAGGCCTGGACGGATTTGGAAAAGCAACTCGCGGACGTCAACGACTATTGGGTCTGCGCCCACAAGTACCACAAGAATCACGCCCAGGATTGCGTCGACGCCAAAAATGCGATTTGGCCCGCTGCATTCTTTGAAATCAGCATGCAAGGGGAAGTCACCGACAAGCAAGAAATGGTGAAGCGGCAGACCGCGACCGCCACGGCTCATCCGGTTTCTCCCGGTGACGCCGGGCCAAATCCTCAGGACTTCAAGTTGATGGCGGTCTACGGGAACGTCGCACTCGCGACGGATCGCACCGTTTTCAAAGCCGCCGACGACAGCGGCAAGATATCGGTAAGGGACGAGGCAACGGTGCTCCGAATGTTCGTCAAGCTGAACGGCAAGTGGGTGCCTGCAGGCGCCGCACTAGTGCCCGTGAAACCGTAATGGCGCTGGCCCCCGCCATGGCCTGGTCCTTGAATTGAGTTACTTTCGGGGCTAACACAATATTCCAACGTGGATTTGCGGGAACAATTGGCAGGGAGAAGATGCCATGAACATGAGGAAATCGGCGGCGCTACTCTCGGCGCTGGCAGCAGTTCTTGTCGGCGTCTGGTTTAGATCGAACGCCCAGAATGGCGCTGTAGCCATTCCCCTGAAATCGGTCCCGACTTTTTCCACCGCCAACATCGGGCGCCAAGGCCATTTTTATGTGGGAGGCAAGTGGGTGGGGGAGCCTGGCAAGGAAACCATGGATGGTGCGATGTATGTTGAAGTATGGGTGCCGAAGGATATCGGACATCCCTATCCGATCGTGTTCGTAACCGGCGGAGGGGGGCAAGGTGCGTATAGCATGATTCAAACGCCGGACGGGCGTCCGGGTTGGGCCTATGATTTCGTCAACCAAGGCTATACCGTGTATTTGATGGACTATCCAGGGACAGGGCGTTCGGCGTATGTTCCCGGAGTTGACGGCACGGTGACACCTCCACGTTCAGGTCCACTGATGGAGGAGGTCTGGTCGGGTGGCCGTCCGGCCGCAACTCCGCAGAGCAGTTGGCCTCAGGCAAAAAAGTATACCCAGTGGCCTAGCGATGCGCCGAATAAGGGGAAAATGGGCGACCCGGTGTTCGACTATTTCGCGAAGACCGAACTCCAGGCGGTGGCCAGTCCAAATAACGCACAGATTATTACAGACACTGTTGTGCAATTATTGGATCTGATCGGCCAGCCAGTCGTCCTGATGGTCAACTCTGGGGTCGCATCTTCCGGATGGGTGGCCGCAGATGCCCGGCCGAAACTGGTCAAGGGCATCCTCGCTGTCGAACCTGTCGCCCCGCCAGTCGAGAACGCGGAGAGGGGATCGACAGGGCCGGGACGTCTTTGGGGCGTGACCTCTCTTCCGATCCATTACGATCCTCCCATCAAGGAGCCATCCGAATTGCGGCCTGTTCGTGAAGAGAAAGCGGATGGGCCAGACCTCATTCCATGCTGGATTCAGCAGGAACCCGCACACAAGCTCGTAAACTTGCAGGGTATCCCTGTCCTCGAAGTGTCCGGGGAGGCAAGCTACCACCGTCCGTACTCCCATTGCGTAGCCAAGTGGCTCAATCAGGCAGGTGTAAAGACCACTTATGTGAGGCTCGAGGATGTTGGCCTATCAGGCAACGGCCATCAAATGATGTCCGAAAAGAACAGCGCTGGTATCTCGAAGTATTTCATGAGCTGGCTCGATAAGAACGTTCACTGAGGAGATGACAAACATCTAAGACTCTCACCTGCAGCGGCTCAAAACGCGGTAGAGGGCAAGTAGTACAAGTCCACTTCTTGGAGGCGACACTCAATGATAAAGGTTCGCGTGGCGTTAATAATTGGGCTTATGGCCATTTCATGCATGGCCTCGGCTCAAGAAACTATGAAGAAAGGCGACAAAGCTTGGACAGAATTGGAAGCGACGCTTAGAGACGCTAATCTCAAATGGCTGTGCCAGGGGAAGTACTATAAGCCGAAAAGACAAGATTGCGTGGATTTGCGGGCCAAGTATTGGGACGATCAATTCTTCGAGATGAACCCGGGGGCCAGCGGCACGCAAACCAAAGCACAGATGGTCGAGGGGCAAACCGCGGGCGCCAAGACTTACCCAGACGTCGTGCGTGGTGAGGGACCGAATCCAACTGAGTTTACGTTAATGGCGGTCTACAACAACGGAACCTTCGCGATGGCGGTCGATCACACCTCATTCAAAATACGCTTGAACGCACAAGGACAACCTGACTTCGAACATGTGTCCCCAACTAATAAAACCGGCCACTGGTTCCTAGATGAAAGCGGCAAGCTGGCCGTGGTACGGGAAGTTACTTACGCCCGCGTATTTGTTAAGAAAAACGGGGAGTGGAGACCTGCGGTCGGTGCTTCATCTCCTCGTGCACCATCGAAGTAAATTCGAATTAAGCGAGGCGCATAACGTAAAATCCGGTATTGGTGTTTCTCTTGCTTATAAGGGGCAGTTTGCTCCGGTGGCAATGGTTCGTCCCGTACCTGCTAGCGACTACCCATACGATGCAGTGCACCACTTACAGCGGCGCGGGACCGATCTTAGATTCGCAGGATTGGGTATTTACAGCAGCTAAGGGAGGCGGAAGCTGCCCCGAGACCGCAAGCCAATGTGCCGAAGTTCGAGGTTGATCCTTTTTGGCCCAAGCCGCTCGGGAACATGTGGGTAACGGGCGAAGTGGCCGGCACTTGCGTGGACGCTCAGGACCATGTGTTCATCGTGAATCGAAACAATTTGACACCGGACGAATTGAGAAATTCGCGGCCGTCACCCGCGATCATCGAATTCGATCCCCAAGGCACTGTGGTCAATTCCTGGGGCGACAGGAAAATTCTCCCCACCGGAAGTCTCCATGGCTGCACGATCGGCGGCGAGGGTAGCAATTGGCGGGGACGATGCCATTAATCCGGTCGGACGTGGCTACCCCTGAGGGCGCGGGAGCGAACGCACTCCCACCTGCCGCGAACTAGAATGCTTAGCATTTCGCGCTGTATTAGATCTCTTACGTATGGTTTGCACGGAATCTCAATATGAAAAATCAAGAGACACGAGGAAAGGGGATTTCATGACCTGGAAGAGACTGACCCCTGTACTCTCAGCGCTGGCTGTGGTTCTTGCGGGCGTCTGGTTTGCCATGAGATCTCATGCCGTCGGCGCTGTTCCCGGATCATCGATCCCCACATTCTCCACTGCTGAAATCGGGAGGGAAGGGCATTTCTATGTAGGCGGCCATTACGTGGGCGAGCAGGGCAACGAAACGATGCACGGCGCCATGTACGTGGAAACGTGGGTACCCAAGAAAGTCCGGCATCCCTATCCGATCGTAATTATCGGCTTCAGTGTGGGACAGGACGAGTATGAATTTATGCAAACGCCTGACGGCCGGCCGGGCTGGGCATACGACTTTGTGAATCAGGGCTACACTATTTACATGATGGATTTTCCGGGGCTGGGGCGCGCGGGATTTATTCCCGGCGTGGACGGCGAGCCTACGCCCCAGCGCTCCACCAATCTGATCGAGGAGATCTGGACCGGCGGGCGATCACCCGCTTCGGAGTGGAGTAAAGAACAGCATGTCCGCGAGAAGCGAGTACAAGAATTCGCAGACTGGCCGCAATGGAAAAAGGAAACGCAGTGGCCAGGGGAGTCGGGTAAAGGAAAAAAGGGCGAACCGGCCTTCGACTACTACGCCAAAATGGAAGTGAACGGCGTGTCTAAGTTCGATTTGGAAGGCAAAGATACACGCGACGACCTCGTTCAGCTCCTGGACATGATCGGCACACCGGTCGTCCTGTTGCTCCACTCAGGTTCCGCGGTGGGTTGGCTGGTAGCGGACTCGCGGCCGCAACTCGTCAAAGCGATCATCGCGGCGGAACCGAACTCGCCTCCGATCATGAACGCAGAGCGGGGTGTGGCGGGGCCGGGAAATGTGTGGGGCTTGACGCGGACGTTCATTCACTATGATCCTCCAATCACTGAAGCTTCGGAATTGCTCCCTGTTCGCCAGGAGATAGCGGACGGCCCGGACCTTCTTCCGTGTTGGGTGCAGAGCGAACCCGCGCATAAGCTCGCCAATCTGAAGGCGATCCAAGTGTTGAACGTTACCGGGGAGGCGAGTTACCACCGCCCTTACGCTCACTGTGAAGCCAAGTGGCTCAATCAGGCGGGCGTAAAGACCACGTTTGTGAAACTCGAAGACGTTGGATTGTCCGGTAACGGGCACCAGATGATGTCGGAAAAGAACAGCGCGGAAATTGCGAGGTACTTCATGGGCTGGCTCGACAAGAACGTCCAGTGAGCGGGATGAACGTTCTATAGACTCGATGCAATCTCGCATCCTCCCAGCACGTGAAGAATTTGGAGAACGAACGGATACCCCGAGAGGAGATGTCATGAACAGAAAGACTTTGACGGTGGCACTCTCAGTAGTGGCTGGGGCTCTTGTCGTCGGCTACTTTGCAATGAGGTCGTATCCTGTCGGCGCTGCTCCTGGCGCATCGATTCCAACATTTTCCACCGCGGAGATTGGGCGCCAAGGCCACTTCTACATCGGCGGCAAATATGTTGGGGAGCCCGGCAACGAGACGATGCACGGCGCCATGTACGTGGAAACCTGGGTACCGAAAAACATCCGGCATCCCTATCCCGTCGTGTTCGTAACTGGAGGAGGCGGCCAGGGAGCTTACGCACTCATCCAGACCCCGGACGGACGGCCGGGCTGGGCATATGATTTTGTCAATCAGGGCTACACGGTGTACATGATGGATTACCCGGGTAACGGTCGTTCGGCCTACGTTGTCGGCGTTGACGGCAAGGTCACGCCGCCTCGGTCGGGCCCGCTGATGGAAGAGGTCTGGTCCGCCGGGCGCTCCCCGGCATCGGAGTGGGCCAAACAGTTACATATTCAGGAACACCGGGACCAGGCCGGTGCGGAATGGCCGCAGTACAAGAAGCAAACGCAATGGCCCGGAGAGGGTCCGAACAAAGGCAAAATGGGCGATCCCGTTTTCGATTATTTCGCCAAGACCGAGCTCCAGAGCGCCGCAGTAGATCAGAACGTTACGGTGGATTCCATCGAGCAACTGTTGGACGCCATCGCTCAGCCAGTGATCCTCGTCTTCCACTCCGGTACGGCATCCACTGGCTGGAGGGTGGCCGACGGCCGATCGCAGCTCGTGAAAGCCATCGTTGCGGCCGAGCCAGTTGGGCCGCCAGTTCAAAACGCGGAGCGTGGTTCATCCGGCCCAGGGCTGGTGTGGGGACTGAGCAACGCTCCGTTACACTATGAGCCCGCGATCACGGATCCCGCGGCATTGAATCCCGTTCGCGAAGACAAGGCCGACGGGCCAGAATTGGTCCCTTGCTGGGTGCAGAAGGAACCCGCTCACAAGCTGACCAACCTGGCGAACATTCCCGTTCTCGATGTCGCGGGCGAGGGCAGCTATCATCGCCCGTGGGCACATTGCGTAGCCAAATGGCTCAATCAGGCTGGAGTCAAGACGACGTTCGTTGGGCTTGAGACAGTGGGACTCACCGGCAATGGCCACCAGTTCATGTCCGAAAAGAACAGCGCCGGAATCGCCAAGTTCTTCATGAGCTGGCTCGACAAAAACGTACACTGAGGCATGACAGGGTCGTCGGAGCGTAAGTATGGTGATTGTCAGTACCGGGAAGCTTTTAAGCGGATAAGTAAAGAGCGGGTCAGCGTATCGAGGGAATCTACGGAAGCGTAAACGGCAATGGAAGGCGCTCGGGGAGTGCTTCGTTGCGCAAGGCGTGAATTGTATATGGCAATATGCACCTGCCAAAGTAAAGTTCTGCCCGCGGCACAGAATATCGACGACAATCCAGATAGTTTTATTGCACAACAACTCTCGCCCGAGTTGGTTGGAGAGCGGTCCTGGACTGAGCAGCGAGAAGGTGCAGCTTGACGCCAAGAGCTCTACGCGCGTCGATCATCGCCTGGGCATTACCGTTAAATGTGTATGGATTGGTGATAAATGATTCGGCCGTTGTTCTGGCGAAAGTTGCATATCCTGCCTTATCCAAAGCGGCCAAGTACTCGTAGTCCTGCATTCCATCACGGATATGTTTGAGCCGGATACTGGGAAGAGGAATGGGGGACGTGCCTCCGATCTTCTCCGGGGTTCCTGGATACTCCAAAGTGCCATCCCCGTTGCCACCAAAGATGTAGACGCTTTTCCAAGGGTCGGCCGAAGTCATGGGGTAGCCACAGGGAGTGCTCCAGCAGAAGTCGGTGAAATAGTAGAGTTCGGTCTCGATGCCATACAGGTATGCCAACCATTGGAAGACGCGATTACGGACGGCTGTGGCATCAATCATATAGCTACCGTATGTTTGGTTGGTGCCGCCCGGTTTTCCATTGTCACAGGTACTGGCTTCATCGCAAGACTGATACCACCAAAGGTGATGGCCTGGTGCGGCAAGCCATTTGTCGTATGTAGGTCTTTGATTTGTTCCGGATAAGCCGTCCATTTGATCAACGACAGGTGAAAGAATGTCAATTGAAGACAGCACGTCCTGGGCGGTTGCCTTGCGAATGCTTGTTGTGACCAGCGCCTGCATTGGGGGAACGACTGCGTGAGCCGCAGTTGCTTTGGGAATAATGTCAGCCCAACTGCAGTTCTCCGGCGGCTCATCGCATGTATAGTCATACAGCCTGGGCGTCCATCCCTGGCGCTGAAAGTTACTTGCCCACTGTTGTCGAGTCGCGTTCCCGCCACCGTTAAATTCAATGGTCGTTAATTGCGCGCCTGCCAGCATTGTCTTTGTGTTCGCGATTGTTCCGTTCAGGAGCGGGCCATAGAGGTTATTGAAAGAAGCCCAATGATTGTCGTACGGCGTGGTGAACACGAGGTTCGCGAGAGACACGCGGTGGTCCAGAAACATTACAGCCTGATCCACGTGGGACAAATCAACGCCGGTGTCCCATTTCCCATGGGCTCCCGGGTAGGATCCGCAGTTGGTTTCGCTGCCATAGGCCTGAACGCATAGGCCATATCCCGTTAGCCTGAACGCTGATTTCAAAGTGGGTGTTGATGGAAGAGCAAAGTTCCATACTTCCAGCATGACAGGAAGCGTGGCAATCGTCTTGTCGCCGTCGGTAACGGTGACCGCCCCCAAGTAGTATCCGGACGGAGCATTGGCCGGAACCAGTACGTCAATCCAAGCACTCTGATTCCTGTGCGCGGCAATTGTAAACGGAAAGGCGTTCCGGGCCTGACGATAGTACGGGTCGATCGCAGGAATGAGGATGTCGGGAGTGAGGCCGAGAGTTCCGCTGGCATTCGAGCGCGTGGTGATATTCATGTACGCTTCGCGGTACACAATGATGTTTGTGAGATGTGAGATATGGGTGCCGGTTTGATTGTTCACGAGGTCGCTTACTGTGACGCCCAGCGATATCGGGGTATCTCCTGCTTGCACGTGGACCTGAAAATCACCGAACTCGTTCTTGGCCGCTGAAAGAATCGCCCAGTGAACTGCATCGGGAGATCCAGTATCTTGATGCACCTTTTGCATGGAATCGCTAACCCATACATTGCTGGGATAATCGTGCGGATTGGTATTGATCTTGGGGCGATAGAAAGGGTCGAGAGGATCCGCATGGGCTGGGGAACTCTGGATCTGCGGTGCGTCTACCAAGGCCGCGCTCATCGTTGCTCGCGGAGGAAATGGAATTATCAACGGCAGAACCGTGGAGATGACTAGTAATCCGATGCTCAAAACGAGACCGCGCCAGAGCATAGCCCGCAACTGGTTGCTCCGCAGGAACAATCCCAGTAGGTAACTCAATGCGAAACTGAAAATCAGGAGGCCGGGGAATTGTATCCTCCAATTTGCGTGGGGTAAGTGGTAAGCGACAAACAATAGGAGTTGGCGAGGCATGACGTTCCGAGTGGCCGGCTTCAGGGAAAATCGGGACTTAGCCTAATGGATGGCTGCCCTGTTCATTACTTACGGAATCAACGCGACACCGGGGCTTTTCAGAAAGCGAGCGATCTCATCGCCCGCTAAGTGATGTCCAGCAGCCGAGGGATGGACCGGATCAACGCTGATTGATCGGTTGCGCAAAAATCGCTGGCCATCGTCCCCCGCTCGCATCGCTGGCAGTAAATCCAGCACTGGCACGCCGTAAGTAGCGCCGATCTCTTGAATCCATCTCTGGGGTTGGCCGCGCAGTACCTCGGACCTGAAGTAGAGATGCAGCTGTTGGGCGTATAGCCGCAAAGCGCGCTCGGAGAGCTGGGGCTCCACCGGGAAGACTACGATCGCCAGCCGTTCCTTGTGGGCCTGAGCGAAATTCGCAATTCGCCGGATGTATCGATCCACTCCCTCGCGCGCCTTGTCCTGGGCAGGGGAGCGCGGCTCGATCGACAAGAAACCAAACCCTTCGTTGTCTTCCAGGTGGAGGATATCTAGCCTGTACAAAATTGATTTCGCGTGCACGTAGAGAATGGTGTAAAGCGAGGAGTGCGTAAGGAAAAACCCATTGATGGAGCGAAAAACAGTCGGTTGGATATGAGGCTCTCTAGGTTCGGGATCGAGTTGCGGATCGATGTCGTTTAACGCCATGCAGACCACTAGAAGATCCGGGTGCATAGCTGGCGCATCATTTTCAATGAAGTGGGTGTAATACTCGAGGCCAGTAGCAGGAATGCCCGCGTTGATAACCTCATACCGCAAATTGGCGGGGGCAGACTCATTCAAATTCCGCTCCAGGACTTTAAGAAAAGTATCTTCAACGCGTACACCGTAGCCAAAGGTAATGGAGTCCCCGACTCCAATGATGCGAAACACACCGGGAGGCTTTTCAAGTGTCGTATCAGGGCCGCGCAAACCCAGATTATTGATCGTCACGGGAACGCCAATATAGGAGTCTTGATGGGAGCTCGGGCGGAACGACCAAGCGGATCGGCGAAACGAACGGTCGTCGAACGAGGTAACCTGATAGTGCAACAACCGAAGCGCCAGTTCACCGACAGAGAGCGGCACCAGGATTCCAAGAAGTATCAGGCACCCGTTCAAAACCAGATTTCGCCATTTAAACAATGGCTGCTTTCTAGAGCCATGCAAGGCAAGGGTATTCATACAGAGACTCAGTCCATTTCCAGCGTAGAAGCGTAGTTGTTCGCCAGCTCTGGACGCTGTTCCCCTTTGCGGAGAAAGCAATTTCCGATTGCCAGCGCGTCAATCTGGGTACCCATAAAACATTGGAAGGCTTCTTCAGGTGTTCCGACGATCGGCTCACCGCGAACATTGAAACTCGTATTGACCAGGACTGGACAGCCCGTGCGCTGCTTGAACGCCTTCAACAGTTGCGCATAGCGCGGGTTTGTTTCGGCGTGCACGGTCTGAATGCGGGCCGAATAATCAACGTGCGTCACGGCCGGGATGGCGGAGCGCGGAACGTTAAGCTTGTCGATTCCAAAGCGCTTCTGGTCTTCAGTGGTCATCCGAGTCTGTTTGGACGGGGCGACTGCCGCGACTAGCAACATGTAGGGGCTATCCGCATCAAGATCGAACCAATCGGATACGTCCTCCCGTAAAACAGAAGGCGCGAATGGTCGAAACGACTCCCGATACTTGACTTTCAGGTTCAATACGGACTGCATGGAGGGCGAACGGGCGTCGGCCAGAATGGACCGGCCACCCAATGCACGTGGTCCGAACTCCATCCTGCCCTGAAACCAACCCAGGGCCTGTCCTGATTCCAGGGCGTTCACGCATTCCGTTATCAAGCAGTTATCGCCAAGGACGTGAAAGACCGCCCCTGCCGCTTCGAGGCGCTGTTCTATTTCAATTTGCGAATGGTCCGGGCCCAAATAGGAGCCCCGCATCGCGTCCTCGGGACTGCTGAGTTCACGGTCGCGATCAAAATGAATATGATACGCTGCCAGCGCTGCCCCTAAAGCGCCACCCGCATCTCCCGAAGCCGGCTGAATCCAAATCCCATCAAAATGTCCGTCGCGCATCACCTTGCCATTTGCAACGCAGTTCAAAGCGCAACCACCGGCCAAGCAAAGATTGCGAAGACCCGTTTCGCGAGATGCGAAGCGGGTCATCCGCAACATGATCTCTTCGAGTACCACCTGGATGGAGGCGGCGATGTCCATGTGCTTTTGCGTCAACGATTCGCTAGGTTTGCGGGGCGGGCATCCGAAAAGCTCATCAAACTTGCTGTTCGTCATCGTAAGGCCCGCGCAATAGTTGAAGTACGATACGTCCAGCCGGAACGAACCATCGGATTTCAGATCCAGCAGTTTGTCGAAGATTCGTTGTGCGTATTTGGGCTCGCCATAGGGGGCCAGCCCCATCAACTTGTATTCCCCGGAATTTACTTTAAATCCTGCGTGATATGTGAACGCGGAATAAAGCAAGCCAAGGGAATGCGGAAAATGCAGCTCTTTGACAATCTGCAGATTCTTGTTGTTGCCGATCGCGATCGAAGTTGTGGCCCATTCCCCGACGCCGTCCGTGGTCAGCACTGCCGCTTCCCCAAAGGGGGACGGGTAAAAGGCACTGGCCGCATGACTCAAATGATGTTCGGAAAAAAGTATTTTCTTATCCCACTTTGTGTGAGGCCGGAGCTTGGTCAGTTCACGATTCAGAAGCGAGCGCTGGAAGAGCTTTTCGCGAATCCAAAGCGGGATCGCCATCCTGAATGACTCTAGGCCGTTAGGGGCGAAGGCAAAATAGGTTTCCAGGAGCCGCTCAAATTTGATGAACGGTTTCTCGTAAAAGACCACGTAATCCGGGCCGGGGCTGCCTTTCTTGCAGGCATCCATGCAGAACTGCACCGCGTTGCGCGGGAAGTCGGAATCGTGTTTCTTTCGGGTGAACCGCTCCTCCTGTGCCGCGGCGATGATCTTTCCGTCGCGGACAAGCGCTGCCGCGCTGTCATGATAGAAGGCCGAGATCCCAAGAATCTCCATGGTACTTGCTAGAAGAGCGAGTAGATGAACGGAGCTATGGCAGAGGTCTGCGCGAGAATCAGCAGCCCCCCGAGGATTAACAAGACGGCAAGCATTGGCAGGAGCCAGAATTTCTTTCGGACTCGCATAAAACCCCAAATTTCGCATAGAAACGTCATCATTCACCTCACCGCTGGAATATTCCTGAACTCGAAACCTCTGGTTTCCTAGAACTGGTTGATCATGCTCGCTCGGGACGAATCGGATGGTTCCCGCGTGATCCAGTATGTGGATGCCGATGGATTAAGCTGCATATGGAGCGGGTCCTTCTTCCTCAACCGATTCAGCAGGCCCACAGGAACGAAGCATCCGTAGAATATGAGCCCCATCACAATCGGATTCACAACGCGACTGAGCAGCAACCCGATCTTTCCCGACAAAAGATTCGGCCTGTGAAGCGCTCGCGGCAAGAATAAGGAGAGAAGCAGCAGCACGCCAGCTAGAGCCATCGGCCAAACTCGGACCCCGCGAGCATGTCGAAGAGGCGCCAGTGAAAAGAGAACCAGAAAAACCGTCCATACAAAACCGAACGTCCGGTCTGAGGACACCGTGATCACCGGCTTCCTGTTCAGATCTTCGTGCATTGTTAGGCCTCTATCTGAATATGGGACCGGCCATCGAAGTCTTTGCCATGTTTTTCTCTCCAGACTTTGGCAATGGCTGGTTACTTGATTGGCCGCAAGAGAAGAACGGTGGGCTGCCATACGCAATTGTAATTGGGTATGCGGCGGGCACTAGACGCTGCTCCGAAATTGGGCGGCCGGACCTTTCCCTGGGTCGGTGATCACGGTAGCGGTAATTTGCATTCTGGACGTGACCTCGTCCAATTCATCTCGGAACGCCGCAAACGACCTGCGCAGCGCCTCGGCGGTCGGCACCAACTGTTTCCACCCGATGGAGTGCAACTTCGAATTGTCAAACCGATTTCCACCCCACAGATTCCGCACCTTATAGGGGGTGAGGATCGCCGGCAACTGGCCACGCGAGTACCTATGGTATTTCACGAGCATTCTTGAAAGTATTTGCATACCAAAGTAGGGCACCCGAACGGACTGAACATTTGCGACGCTCTTTTTGTAGGCACGTAGATATTCACGGCACGTTGGCAGGTCGTCGTCATGCACGTTGTAGACTTGACCCGCCCCATCGGGATGAGTGCCGGCAACTACCATGGCTTCCGCGCAATTTTCGACAAATGTCAAGGGAAGCGGATTGCCTCCTCCGACCTGCAACTGCCACCCGCCAATCGTCAGGCCAATTCGATCGGAAAAATGGCCGCTGCCTGGGCCGTAGATGACCCCTGGCCGCACTACTACTAGGTCGAAGTTATTCTGCCGCTGGTATGTCCAGAACAGTTCCTCTTGACGTAGTTTGGCGTGCGAGTAGGGATCGCGCCACTCAGGCCGAGGCTCGAGCGGAGTTTGTTCATCGACCTTTGCGCCCCGGCTAAGCCCCGCGACTCCATACACGCCGAAGGAACTTGCCAGGACGATGCGCATGGGCCTGCGATCGCCAATAGCCTCCAACAAATTTCTGGAACCAACTACGGAATCCAGAAAGAGATCGGCGGCAACGCCCTTCTTACGAGCGGCGAGATGGAAAATCAGCTCCGCACCGTCTACTGCCCGAGCAGCATCCTCTCGGTATTTCAAGTTTCCGACGCAATAATCTATGCTCGCGTGGGGATATCGTCTCGACAGCGCATCAAACTTGCGAATGTCCGTGCGCCGCCGCAAATTGCAACGGAGATCCGTATAGCCATGAGCCAGGAGACGCTCGACAACCGCCCCCCCAAGAAATCCTGCGGCGCCTGTAACGAGCAATTTCATACCATGCTCACCGCATAGACCTGCGCGGAGATTTCATCCGTGATTTCCGACACGCGCAATATATCCGAGTATGCGATCGGAACTTGCGTTTCGTGCAGAATGCTGTCGTAAAACTGCGAGAGCAACCGGTTCAATCCCGCGAAATAATGAGCCCGTGAACCCGCGAATTCCTGGACGTTGCGTGCCGCTTGCCGCACATTTTGCCAGCTGGATTGAAACGGGGGCAACAACCGGCCGAGAGCGCTCGGGACCGATTGTCTTCCTTCAACCAACATGGTCCGAAACGCGAAATCGACATGGGCGGTATTCTTGGTGCCATACACGCGCATGAAATGGCCAGCCGGCCGCGCATGTGAGCTGAACGTCACGTATGCCGATACGCGAGCGCCAAGAATCATCACGCGCAATTCGTCCATCACGCCATCCGTGTTGTCATCATTTGACTGCCGCCGGCGGTATGCGCGCGCGACAATCTCCAGGGGTTCGTCAGGAAGGAATGGCGTGACCTTGTTGATCGCGTGGTCGAGATTGTTCTGGAACAGCTTGCCCGGCAATCGATGCACCCAATGGCGGTCATCGGAGAGCAGTGCCTGGCCAAATCCGTCCGCCAGATCGTACCCGTAAAAGCTTTCGATATGCACCGGTTCTCCTAGTTGCCCCCGGGCAACGAACTCCTTAAGTGCCAGGGCCGGCGCTTCAAAGTTGTACCAATGGTTGATCGTCATTTTTCGCCCCGCCTGTTGAACGCATTCGATCAGGCGCCTGCCGTCTTTCGCGTTCATCGCCAGCGGCTTCTCAAGAAAAACATGGCATCCGGATTGAGCCGCCTTTCGTGCCAGAGCAAGGTGCGAATCCGGAGGAGTGGCGATGTGAATTACGTCCAACCGTTGTTCCGAGAGCATGCGGTCAAAATCCGCGTACCAATGCGGGATGGAGTAGCGAAGTGCGATCTGTTCGGCAAGGATCGATTCCAGATCGCAAACCGCGACCAGACGGGCGCAGGAAATCTTCTGGATTTCCTCGGCGTGGCTGTCGGCGATTTTCCCGCAGCCGACTATGCCGATATTCAGGGTCATTTGTTCTCCCAAAGCATGTTCCGGTGTCAACGAATCGCTCAAAAGCGGAGCCGGACAATTTCGTATATGAAGATGATTGCGAAGGCTTCGACCGCCAGTGTATAGGGCACCCAGCGAAGTGGGGCGGGCGATTCATCGCTATATTGGTGCAACGCGATAGTTGCAGTGGCCAGCCCCAGAACCAGGTACACGGTTGACTGGTAAGTACGCGAAAGAAACCAACCCGTCGCGATAAACGAAATCAGGGCCAGGCGTATGGCCACGACCCATTGGGCAGGCACGGCGCACTCGATCGCAGTTTGATTTTCGGATGAAACATTTGTAGAGCCGAATGTCGCGTTTGAGTTCGCCGAATGCTTTTCAACAGCGCGCGAACGAGGTCTTGAGAAAGAGGGCTGTTCCTTCTGCGTGTCATCCGCCGCAGGAGCCAAGCCAACCTGCGCCTTTTCCCGTATCCGGATGATCGTATTCAAACCCATAACCGTGGTGACGATCAATGCGACCCAGAACGTGCACCCAACCGATCCAAGTTCCGCGAGGCACAAGACGAAAGAATTGTGAGCGGTGATGTCTGCGAAGTCGGCAAATTTGCCAAAGCCAACTCCGAAGAAAGGCGCACTCTTGAACATCTGCAGCCCGCTGGCCCAGAGCGAAAGCCTGTCCGCGCCTGCATCCACCGAGATCATGCGGCCGCCGGTAAAATTCAGGGCCAGCAGGCCGGTGCCGAGCAGAATCGTGATGATCACTGATGCGGTGGTCCCGATTTTCTTTCGGGCGATCATCCATGCAAGTATCACCAATCCGACCAGGGCGCCGCGCGAATGCGTCAGATAAATAGCCCACAGAAGCAAAACAGCGGGCGTTAATACAATCAGCCAGTTGTGCGTCGACCGCCCGGGCCGCCAGGCGACAAACGTGAGGGGCAAAGCGACCAGAAGAATTTGAGCGAAATCATTGGGATCGCTCAGAAACCCAGCTCCCCGGATGCGGACAAATTCGCCCACAACCAGCCGCTGGGAAAAAAGCGTCTGGCTTACCAGAAACGTCTCGCCGCGATATCCAAAATAGTATCCGCACAACGCCTCGACAACAACCACCAGACAGGACGCAACAATGGCCAGCGAAAGCATCTTCAGCGCGCGCGTCGTCGTGACGTTCGCAACAATGAAGAAGAATACGACGGCGCTCGGCAGGAACGATTTCCAGCTCACAATCACTCCGCCAAACCATCCATTTGCGATTTCAGAAAGCCCTATGGCAACGATGAAACCGAGCAACAGTAAGGTCTGCGTCGATGCTCTGAAGCACAAGGCGGTAAAAACCCCGCGTAAGGAAATGAGGAAAATAATTCCCCCGAGGATTGTAAGCGAGTGATAGTTGGCCCACTCATTTCCGAACTGCTCCGGAGAAATGATTGTCAGGAAAACAAAGACAACGGTGAGCAGGAGGCCTATGCCTCCATATCCTTCACCCACGACATCTTGTCGTTCCCGGTCTGACCCAGGTTCATCCCACATGGCTGCTACTCGGCCATTCATGGGAGACACGGAAAGCGAGGGCCGCCTCAAACGACTTCCCCTATTAGGCTGGAATTGCCAACAGCCGCGCAGCAAGCTTGATATGTTTCCCGGGCCACTTCGTCCCAACTTCGGCGGGAACTGTTGGCGATTTGTTCTTCATTCCAAGGGTGATCCAGAGCGCGGGACAGAGTTCGCGCAAGTTCCCGCGCGTTTTTCGGCGGCACCAGCATCCCACAATTTGGATTCAACAATTCAGGTATGCCGCCCACGCTGCTGGCTACCACCGGCCGGCCGCACGAGATTGCTTCGATCACCACGTTCGGGCAACCTTCCGAATGGCTAGGCAAGCAGAGAACATTCGATGCCGCGAGCCATCGCGCAATTTCCTTCGGATTTGCGCTGCCCACGAATTGAACCAGGCCTTTGAGGTCCGGCCGGGAGGAACGTTGAAGCAATTCCGGCCCCATCGGGCCATCCCCAATGCAAACCAAGCGTAGACGTGGACGGGATGCCTTGAGTATTGCGGCGGCTTCCATCAGATCCCGCAATCCTTTCAAGGCAACGAGCCTTCCGACAAACACGACAACCTCGGCCCCAAGATCGATGCTCAATTCGAGACGAGCGGCAGCGCGGCTGGCGGGCCTGAAAACCTCAAAATCACATCCATTGTGAATCGTGCGGCATTTCTCCGGCGGGGTGCCAAATCGAATTGCCCTTTCCCGAAGGGCGTTGCTGACTGTCACGACAAACGACGCTTTCCTGAGCGTCTGCGCGACCAACTGCCCCACAACGTAACCGGGAATGCGGAGAATATCCGAGCCCAGTGCGCCAATCACCGCTGGAATCCCAAGATCCCTCGCCGCAGCGACAGCTCCAAACCCCTCGGGGTAAACGTTGTAGCCAATGACGAGGTCGGGCTGAAATTGTCGCAAGCGCCCGACCAGGGCGCGCCCGCAATTGTGACCGTTCAGCGGGCGAGTGATGACCGGCAGGGCCGTATATTGCAGATATTCCACCTTTACATCGGACATGCTGTGGGAGGGCTCGTTATCGCGGTAGAGAAACGATCGCGGTTGCAAGAACCTATATCTAGGATACGCGGAATCGACACAAAACACGCGGACGTCCGCGATCCTGGCGAGCGCTTTTGTTATTTCATACACCGGACGGCCACGATTCGGCTGGCTGCTACTCGGAAAAAAATGAGTGGCAACGGCGATCTTGAGTTTGCGGGTCATCCGTTCACAAAGAGAAGCTGCCTCTCATCTCGTAATTTCGAGGGCAGGCGACCGGGACACGAGGAAATCGACCAGTCGCTCGTACCAGCGCCGGGCTGGTGTGGGTACCAAGGTAGAGAGCAACAGCAGACGTCGTCGATCTTCCTTCTGCCACAATTGCAAGGACCGGGCTGTTAATAGAAAAACAATGGCGCCCGCCGGGATGGCGGCGGCAAGCTTCATGAGAGGGCTCAAGGGGAGCGCCACAATCGCGAGTACGACAATAGCCATTGCCACGGTCGCCGCGGAAAGCCTCAACAGAACGGAGGTATCGAGCCTGACCGGGTAGCGGGTGAGGATATGCCTCCAAATGGCGACTACGGCAAACGATTGCGTGAGTCCATTGGCCAGGGCCGCGCCTGTTGCGCCGTACCGCGGAATCAAAATGACATCCAGCAGGATGTTTGTCAGGCTGGCTGCCACTCCCCACTTCAAGACAAACCCCATATCCTCGGCCGAATACAACAGGGTTTGCGCTGGAGTCAGCACTGCTTTGGGAATACTGAGAAATGCGACAACAATAAAGACCGGTATGGCGGGCAGGTATTGCGGCCCGTAGACCGTCCGGATAAAAGGGCCGCCGATGCAAGCAACCCCAATCATGATTGGGAGCGCGCCCGTCAGCAGGTAAATGAAGGAGTCGGACGTAAGCTTATACAAGCTGGTCTTATCGCGGCCACACTCAGACATTTGCGTGGCCGACAAAGCGCTGGCAAAGGCCTGCGCCGGCAACACCAGGCGGTCCGCAATACTGAAGCAAACGGAGAAAAAAGCGAGTTGCCGGATATCGGATTGCAACAATTTGAGAAAAATGACGTCGGATCGGTCCCAGACAACCGTCTGCACGAGCAACAACACGGTCGTCATCCCCGAGAAATTAACGATCCGCTTGCGGATCTCAGCGGGAAGTGGAACCCGAGGTACTGCCGCCATCGACCTCAGGACCGGTATGATCTTCACCGCCAGCTCAAGACAGCGGGAGAGGAGTATGCCCGTGGCGATGCCGACCAGATTCCACCCAAGCAGCAGGCTTGCGGTCACGATGAGCACATACACGACGGCTCCGGCCAAAGCGCCTCGCGTGTTCAGTGCTGAATTTTCCGCGGCGGTGTTTGCCTGAGAGGGAACGAACGTGATCATGCTGGGCAGCATGCTCAACACCAGAAGAGCTGAACAGACTCGATATTGACGGTCCACGAAGGCGAATACGGCGATCATGCTGATCACCATGACTATGGTCGCAATCGCCGCTAGGGCGCGCAGATTGTAGGAGAAGACCGCACGCGCAAGCTCTTTTTGCCCGCTGCCCAGAAATTCTCCCATGTACTTGAATGTCGTGAGTGGAATGCCAAGCGAACCCAGCGAGCACGCGATGCTGGTCAGCCACATCACCAGATTGAAGTAACCCAGGCGTGTCGGCCCAATGACGCGCGCAATAAATACGCTTGTCAACAAGGTAACGGCCAGCGTGATCAGGACTTCCAGCCCCATGAAAAGGAAGTTGCGCCCGATTATTTTTGTATTATTTCGCAATGAAGTTGGGGAGACGGAGGGCACTGAGTGTTGAGCTTCTCGAATCAAGGTTTCGCGAAATCGAGCTTGGCACCGGGGCCTATTGGGTTTCAATTCGAAGCGCTGGCACTGGCTTCAGGATGCCGTAAATGGACCCTACCGCATAGAAAGCATGTGTGACGGCAAAAATGAAAGGGGTCGCCGCCAGGTAGCGCAGCTTTCGTTCTCTCAACAGGAGTGGCAGCGAACTTGCCACGGCTCCCGCCAAGTATGCGGAAAGAATTCCGCCCAATAGATACCGCCCTGCGGTAAAGTACGCCGAGATCCCCAACGAAAGAAACAAGCTCACAATAAAAGCAAGGGGTGCAAGGTTACGCGGCGCAAGAAGCCGGCGCGCCAGCAATTTGTCCGCATAGAAAGGCCAGAAGCCCATGCGAAACGCCCATCGGCAAAAATCGCGGAATTTGCTGCGAGCGTAGTACGTGCACGTAATCTCCGGGACTTGCAGGATTTTCCCGCCAAACCCACGCAGACGGAGATTGAATTCCCGATCCTCGCCCACGGTGAGCGATTCGTTATACAGCCCCAGTCTCTCAAATACTTCTTTCCGGTAACACCCGCCCCAGACTGAATCCACCCAGCTTGGAGAGGTCCCCCCACGGTGATACGTTGCCGTTCCGGCCCCAAACCGATGCGAGGACACGTACGCAATCGATCTTCCGAGGGTGGTGTTGTCTCGCGCCTCCGTCAAGCGCACCCCTCCAACGTTGTCCGCAGCGGGATATTTCTGTGAGTATGCAGCGCACTTTGAAACATAGTCCGTTGGGTACAGAGCATGGGCCCCGGCAATCATCACTAGATCGCCTTTGGCCGCTTTGATTCCCTGATTCGCTGCTGTCGCCGGAATTCTCTTGGGGTTATCCAGCAGTTTCACGAATGGATGTTTTTCCGAATAGGATTCCACGATGCCTCGTGTTCCATCCTGGCTCATTCCGTCCGCGACAAATACTTCAAGGCGGTCCTTCGGATAGTCGTTTGCCAGAAGAGAATCCAGGCACCTTCCAATGAATTCCTCTTCATTGCGGCAGAGAACCACAATCGAGACCAAAGGCAGGTTATCCATGCGAAAGCACCGCCTCTTTTGGAATTTCAGAACCGTATCCCTGCGGAAGCAGGCCTGCGCGGATGTATCTTTCCGATATGCTTTGCACAAAATCGAGCGCGCTGGTCCAGGTATCGTTGCATTCGCGTTTGTTCTCGATTAATTTCCAATAAATTCGTTCGATTTCGGGCGAAAGCTGGCTGGCGCCGAATGCGGTGGGATGCCAAAGCAGCGATATGCCTCCCCAGCCGTAACGCCTACTGCTCGAAAGCAAGCGCGCGCAGTCTTCATACCACTTGTCTTCCGGCAGGCCCGATGTGACCAGTCCCTGTTCGATGATGGCGAGCGGGATCTCCAGAAAAGTAGCCGCTCGTTCATGGGCAAAGTTGTATGGAGGAAACGCGAAGCA
>JAIQFG010000151.1 GCA_020073375.1 Terriglobia bacterium
GCGGCGCGTGGCCAACGGGCAAGAAGTGATTTCCGTGGTTGGCGGGCTCGAGCTGAACACGCCGGTGTGGGCCAATGAAATGCACGAGTATCCGTACCTCCAGTGGTCGATGGAAGTGCACCGCGCGAAGCTGAAGGCGAGCTATCCGCTGGCGGCGGACAAGATTCAGATGGGCGGGCCGCAATCGGCGGATGAAATTTATGCGCGGGCGACGCGCGTGGCTGTGTCGCAAGGATTGCCGACGACGCATCCGGGAGACGCGCTGTTTAATTTGATTACATTTTCGCGGACGTGGATTCGTCCGTGGGCGTTTTACTCGATCGAGGACAAATCGGTGCGCGACGCGCTGCTGGCGCTGTTTCCCGACGGCTGCTACGTGGCGTTTGCGGGGGACACGTATTGCGAATCGCGCAACGAATCGATGGACGACCGCTGGCGCGTGATGCACGCGTTGCCCGGCGACGGGCAGAACCGGCCGTCGGTGGGCGACTCGCTGGTGCAGATTCAGGAGCGGTATAACACTCTCTCAAATATTCAGGCCGAAACCTACGAGTACGGGATCCCACCGATCTATGCGGATCCGCAGGTGCTCGACTTCGATGCGCTGGCGAATCAAACTGCGGAGCCTGCCGCGCATTATCCGGCGCGCTCCCGGCCCGGACAGCCACTGGCCGCGGGATTCTTTCAGCCCGCACCGGCGCAAGTGCCTCCGGATCTGGTGCGGCACCAGCAGGAATTGATGGGGCCGGTGTCGCAATTTTTGACCGGACTTTTCCCGGCCGTGTTTGGCGGCGAAATGGAAAATGTGAAGACGGCGTCGGGATACGCGATGGCGCGCGACCAGGCGCTTGGACGGCTGGGATTGGTGTGGCGCCGGCTGAAAACGTTTTATGCGGACGTGATGCTGCTGTCGGTCGATTGCTTTCGGAAAAATCGCCCCGAGGACGCGGAGATCCCGGTGCTCGGACCGGGCGGGGAATTCGAGTCGCGCTGGATTCGTCTGGCGGATTTGAAGGGCAACATTCAGGCGTATCCGGAGAGCGATGAGACATTCCCGCGATTGAAATCGCAGCAGCGCGCGGTGGTGCAGCAGTTGATGGCGTCGTCGGATCCGCTGATCCAGCAGGCGCTTTCGGATCCGGCAAATGTGGGGTTTGTGAAATCGCTGCTGGGGCTTTCGGATCTGGTGGTGCCGGGGGAGGATTCGCGGAACAAGCAGCTGCGGGAGATTGATTTGCTGCTGCATGGGGCGCCCGTTGAGGCGCAGGTAGCAGGTGGTAGGGGGCAGGTGGTAGGGGAAAACCCGCAACCTACTACCTACAACCTACAGCCCTCTGTTCCCATCGATCTGCTCTTCGACAATCACGTGGTGGAACTCGAGGAGTGCAGGCGATGGGCGAATTCGGATGCGGGGCAGGTGGCGCATCTGGAAAATCCGGCGGGGTTTGCGAATGTGCGGGCACATGCGGAGGCGCATTTGCGGGCGATTGGGCTCGCGACGGCGAATGCTGAGGCCGTCGCTCGCGGAAATGCGCAGTCGGCGTCAGCGCCGATGCAGGTAACGAGTAAAGCCGAGTAAGGCAGGCGCTATCCGGGCTTTTCTTGGCAGTGTCAGCAAATCGCACAGGCAGAAGCCTGTGCCACTGGAGTTCATCAATGAGCAGTGGAGCGCAGGTGGATTTGGATTGGGCGGGAATGGATGCGGGGCCGGACGGTGCGCCTGAGATGGAAGGGAACGTGTCTGGCGCAGCTGGTGCGGGGGCGTCATCGGCGTCGACCACGCGGATGACGGACGAGGATATTCTGGGGATGGATTCGGTAGGGCAGACACTCTTGTCTGTCCCTGAAAGTGCGGCGGCGGGCGGCGGGGCGAAGGATGCTTTCGGAAACGAGATAGACGCTGCGGCTGCGCCGCAGGGACAGACAGGAGTGTCTGTCCTACAACAGATGCCGGCCTGGATGCAGGCGGTGGCGGCGGATCCGAAACATGCGGGCGAGGCGCAGCAGCTTTGGCAAGAGCATCAGGCGTTTCGCGCGGCGTTTTCTTCGGCGGAGGAAGCGCGGGCGGTGAAGGAATTGTTGCCGGGGGGCGCGCAAGAGGTGCAGGCGTTGCGGCAGATCGCGCAGGAAGTGGATTCGTTGCGGCAGAGCGCGGCGTCGATGCGGGAAGCGGCGCAGTCGGTGGACCGGATTGACGCGGCAATTTTTTCGGGGGATGCGCGGGCGCAGTCGGAAGTGGTGGCGGAAATGGCGCGTGCGAATCCGGCGGCGTTTCGGTCGATGTTTGCGGAAGCGGCGAAAGTGCTGGCGGGGATGGGGGCTGGAGGCAGGGAAGCAGGAGGCGGGGGGCAGGGAAACGGAAATTTCGACAGAGCCAATGAAAATGATTTGGCGGCCGGACCCACCCTTCGCGAAAACCGCGAAGGATGGGGCACCCAGAACCAAATTCAAAATCAAAACCAGAACCAAAATCAATACAAGAATCAAATTCAGAACCAGAACCAAAATCAGAACCAGAATCAACCTTCTGCGCAGACCGGACAAAGGGCAGGCCATTCACCGGGGTTCGACCCCGCCGCGTATGCAACTTTTGAGCGGGCGACCAATGAAGTGGTTGCGCGGGACGTGCGCGGGTCGATCAGCGACACGCTGTTGCGCGTGCTTCCGGAGGGAGTGGCCAACGGGGCGGCTCGGCGAATTGGCGAGGATATTTTCAACGAAGTGCATCAGGCGCTGGCCGCGGATCGATCGCTGTCCGAGCAAGTGGGGGAAGTGTTGCGCGACCGGCGATTTGGCGGCGGCGAGCAGCAGCGTGTAGCTTCGCTGCTGGCGGAGCGCGCCAAACAGCTTGTGCCCAGCGTGGCGCGGCGCGTGATCGGCGAATGGACCAGCTCAGTCCTGGGAACTGCTCGGACCAAGGCGGCGAGGCAGGCGGCGGCCGCGGCGCGCGTGGATATCGCGGCGCCGGGCGGATCGCTGGATTCGATGCCGCTGCGCGCGATGTCTCCGCGCGAGGTAAATTATGCGTCCATGAGCGACGATGAGATTTTGAATCTTTCGTAGGTGAGGGATCGTTGTGTGTGGAAATAGGAAGAACAGCGTCAGCCCTGCGAGGGTGTTATAGCTTCTCTCGAAGGGTCCGTCGCATATTTTGGCAAACCACATGAGATACACTTCTTCGGAAGTAACAACCAATCAAAGCACGTCTTTACACTGTCCATCATTTTGCGGCCTCCGGCGAAAGGCTTCGCGCATCGCGGACACTTTCATTGGAACAAGTCGCGGCCGATGAACGTTATTCCCAGAAGGATAAGGAAGTCTGGTCCAATTCCAATAACTGCCGCGCTAGCCGAGGGCAGAAGTCTGTGCAATAGCGGCTGCACCCAATTGTCAAACGGGCTGAATTCGAGAAGCGCAAATACCAGCCAAGCGCTCCGGAGCCGTGTGAAGCGCGCCCACTGGCCCGCATAGTCGGTCATGTTGAACCTCAGGGAAAGGTCGCAGGGAATCCTACACTATCTGCGATCGCTGATTCGATAACGCGGGGATGGAACGGCGCGGCCGAAAGCTGCGGACGAGGTGAAGCACGCGTCGGTAAGCGATGATGACATCCTGAGCATCATGTAGAACAGACTTTAGCCTATCTGGTGTTGCTATTTGGTTGAGATTATTGATGGAAGTCAAAAGCAGACAGGCTGAAGCCTGTCCTACTTGAAGCAATTCACGGTTTTAATCTGCACTCATAATCACTACTTCATAGAAACGGAGAACTCATAATGGCAGCACAAAACAACGCGCAGACCATCGCGTTGCAACTGGAGAAGGTGCGCGACAAAGTGCCCCTGCTCTACGAGCGCGACGATGTTCTGCT
>JAIQFG010000091.1 GCA_020073375.1 Terriglobia bacterium
TTTTGTTTCCCGCAACCTATGAATTTCCTCGCCACATGACGGGCAAGGACATGACGGAAACGATGGTGAAAAAATTCCGCCAGGAGTGGGCCGCGTTGCAAGCCGCGGGCCCGCCCGCGCAGATTCATGTGCAGGCTGTGGTGACTCTCGCGTCGCTGGTGGAGCGCGAAACGCCCCGCCCCGAAGAGCGCCCTCACGTGGCCGGAGTCTTTACCAACCGCTTGCGCATCGGCCAGCCACTGCAATGCGATCCCACTGTCGCTTATGCGCTTACGCTTGCGGGCCTGTATAGCGGCAAGCTCGACGGCGGCGATCTCCACTATGAGTCGCCTTATAACACTTACCGGAACAGAGGCCTGCCGCCGGGGCCCATCGCCAACCCGGGAGAAGCGGCGCTGCGCGCGGCGCTCGATCCCCCGCCGACTGACGATCTTTATTTTGTCGCTAATACCGAAGGCGGCCACTTCTTCAGCAAGACCCTGAAGGAGCATAATCAGAACGTCGCGCGCTACCGCCGCCTGTTGCAGCAGGAGCAGGCCGGGGCAAACGGGACTTCCTCTCCAGCGCAGGCTGTGAAACAATTCAAGCCCGCGAGGATGCAATGACACATCCGGATCACCCGACGAAAAAGGAAAAGATCCTGGAAATCGCGCGCGAGCTTGCCGTGCCGCGCTTCACGCCCGCCGAAGTCGAGCAGATCCGCCGCCAGCTTGTGGCGCGCCTGGGCCCCAGCGGAAAAACCTCCCCCGATTACATCGCCGGCGTGCTGGAAACCGCGGGGATGCGCATCGTGTGGTCCACCAAGGCCGATACCGAGGGGCAGTACGAAGAGGAATTTCAGGACCTGCTGCACTTTGCCACGCTTGATGACGCCGAAATGTGCATCATGCGCCTGGACGAGCTCTACCGGAAATTCAAGGAAGAGGACGAACGCGCCGCGGTCGAGCGCGTCCTGGAAGTCGCGCGCATGGGCCGCCGCCGCGCGGAGATGATCGCACGCAACCATAAAGTCGAGCCGGAAAAGCGCGCCGAAAAAGAAGAAATTATGCAGTGGTTCAAAGTTTGGCTCGACACTCCCGACGCGTTTTTCGACTGGCTCGAAGTCCGCAAATCCTCTCCCGATTTCCAACGGCGCTTCGCCAAAAGCATGTCGGCGGACAACTGAGCGCGCCGTGGCCGACCTGCATTACGTGATGGAAGTCGAGCCGCTCGACCTCGGCGCGGACGTGAAAGCCGTGGGCTTCGACCTGATGGAAGTTGAGAGCCGCGAGCCCGCCCGCGGCGGAGACGCCGCCCGCATCTGGGCCGCCACTCTGGCGGCGCTGCCGGGAACCGAACCGTGGACCCTTGATTTTTTCGCTCACCTCGATCGCGTGCGCGAGTATTGCGGCCTGCACGGCATCGCCTGTGAGGAAAAAGCCTCCGGCCATTCCTTGATTATCCCCGCGCCTTCCCTGCCCGCACTGGTTGGGCTTGCCGAGCGATTCGCCGGAGAGACGTTCGGCGCGCGCGCGGGAGCGCTGGCGGCCTCGGGTGACGCCGCCGTCGAGAACGAGCTGGCGCGGCGGGGCGTGGACGCCTATCACACTACGTATAAGAACTATTTCTTTTGCGCGGTATGCGATTTTGAAAATGGATTCTTGACGCTGCTCACCGACAAGCTGTGGGCCAGCGAGGTGTTGCGGCGGGTGAAGCCCGCGGTTGCGAGCCTCCCAGTGGAGGTCGCGCGGCCGCATTAGACTTTCTTGACGTGTTTCAAGGAGATATGCATGAAGAAAGTGATCGTGAGTAAATTCAAGACAAATTGTGCCGGTATATTAAAGGAGATCCGAGAAACTCGGGAACCCGTGTTCATCTGCCAGGGGAAAACAATCCTAGCCAAGGTGACTCCCTACCGGGTCCCCCGAAAGAGATTTTTCGGTGCCCTTAGTGGAAAAATGAAAATCGTCGGCGATATTGAATCACCGTTATGGCTGGCGGAGGAGGAAGCAGACCGAAAGCAAAGACAGCAGGAAAAGAAAGTAGGCTAGGTTGGAAAACGATCGGATTTCGGAGGTCAGGGCTTTGGAACCTTTGTGAGCCTCGGAAGCTTTGTAGGGGACGCAAAATCATTGCCACTAAGGCCGCTGGCGGCGGGAGCGGAGTCCCCGCAATCCACAAGAAAGAGCCACGTGAGATCGAACCCAACAGCTTTCATTGGGATAATTCTTATTGCATGCGGAGCCTTTGCGCAATCGGCCGATAAGAATACGCGTGTGGACCGCATCTTGATCCTGAAATCCGCTCATACAATGACCTTGGAAAACAGCGGGCAGCCGCTCAAGACGTATAAAGTGGCCTTGGGAGGTCAACCGGTCGGCGCGAAAAAACAGCAAGGAGACCACAAGACTCCGGAAGGCGTTTATATTATCGATGCGAAAAACCCCCACAGCCAGTTTTATGAGGCATTGCATTTGTCTTACCCGAACTCGGAAGACAGGACGCAGGCACGAAAACTGGGTGTAAGTCCTGGCGGCGACGTCGAAATCCACGGCCTTGGAAAGAAGTACGGGTGGATCGGGGCGGGGCATCGGCTCTCCGATTGGACGGATGGGTGCATCGCGGTGACGAACGAAGAAATCGAGGAGATTTTTCGGCTTGTGCCCACGGGAACACCTGTGGACATCAGGCCCTAAAGATGCAAGCTGCTCCAACAACAACCAAATGGTGCATAACCCCGCAAACTCTGTTAAACTACCCGCTTCGCCTGTCAATCGAAGACATTGTGAGGAGCAGTCATGGCACAGAAATGCAAGATTTGCGGCAAGGGGCCGTCGTTCGGCAACGTGGTCAGCCACGCGAACAACACGCGCCGCCGCCGCTGGAATCCGAACCTTCAACGCGTCCACGCCTTGATCGACGGCGTGCGCTCGCATATTCGCGTTTGCACTTCCTGCATCCGTTCGGGCCGCGTCACCAAGGCAGCCTAACCGGCACTTTTCCGCATCCGAGCTATTCAAACGCGCGCGGGCTCTGATTATTTTTGCGAAAACAGCCCCGGGATTTCGAGGAGATTGCGTGAACCGACGATGGCGAGGAACGTTCGTGCTGGCCGCGGCCCTGGCCGTGGTGTCCGGCTGCCAGAAGCCGTCGCAGCCCGCGGCCGGTGTGTGGGCCACGGTGAACGGCCAGGATATCACCAGCACTCAAGTCGACAAATACTACCGGACGCAATTGAATCCCGACGCTCCCCAGCCATCCCAGGATGAAGCGCTTTCGCTCAAACTGAATATCCTCGACGAACTGATCAACAACCAGATCCTGCTGCAGCGCTCGAAGAAGATGGGCCTCGAGGCCGCCGACGGCGAAGTCGAGGATAAGTTCACTGAATTCAAGAGCCCCTTCACCGAGGACGAATTTCAGCGCCAGCTCAAGGCGCGCGGCTATACCGTGGACGACCTTCGCGCCGACATCCGGCAGCAGCTTTCCATCCAGAAAGTGATCAATCACGAAGTAGTGGCCAAGATCGCGGTGACCGATCAGGACGTCCAGGATTTTTACAACCAGAATCGCGCGCAGTTCAACGTGGCCGAACCGCAATACCGCCTGGCGCAGATCGTGATCACGCCGCACAAGGATCCGGGCCTGCGCAACCGCAAGAACGACGACGCCACCACCGACGCGGAAGCCAAGCGCAAGGCCGCCGCGCTTGATCAGCAGCTCAGCACCGGCGCCGATTTCGCGCAAATCGCCATGGATTATTCCGAGGATCCGGCGACTTCCGGATCGGGCGGCGACCTGGGATACGTGCCGGAATCCTCGCTTTCACAGAGCGATCCAGCGCTGAAGAAGATGGTGCTGTCACTGAAGCCCGGCCAGGTCAGCGGCGTCATCGCCCTGCGCGATTCCTACCGCATCCTGAAACTGGTGGCCAGGGAAGCACCCGGGCAACGCGAACTTTCCGACCCGTCCGTGCAGCAATCGATTCGCGACAACATCCACAACCGCAAGGAACAGCTGCTGCGCGCGGCCTATCTGGCCACCGCGCGCAATGACGCGAAACTCACCAACTATCTCGCGCAGCAGATTGTGGAATCGGCCGGCAAGCTTCCCGTCGTTGTGCCGCAAAAATCCGCCGCGGCAGAGCCGGCTCCCGCTCCACAGAAATAGTTCAACTCCACTGCTACGCAGGAAATAAGAAAGTGGCGCAGGCTGAAGCCTGTGGGGCTTAGTCCACGCGCCATTGATCCTGCGGCAACTAACTCCCGCAGGTTGAAGCCTGCGCCACCTAAACCCGCGCTATGTCACTACCGCCAGAATTTCTCCCGCTCGGACGGTGTTCCCTTCCCGCGCGAGGCGCTCCAGCGTCCCGGATTTGGGCGAGCGAATTTCGTTCTGCATCTTCATGGCTTCGATGACCAGCAAGCCCTGGCCAGCCTCCACTTTTTCACCCGGCGTGGCCAGCACGCGCACGATTTTCCCGGGCATTGGCGCCACGATTTCCTGGCGTCCCTCGAGTTCAATGCTTCCCGAGCGCCCGCGCCGCCACGAACGCGGGTCGAAGATCTGCATCTGAAATTCGCGGTCACCTGCTCGCACCAACAGGCCGCCGCCGGACGCTTCCACGGAAACCTCAAAGGATTGGCCGTCGAGAAGAATCGAGTACGCGCCGGATGAAATTTCCGCAGCGTCGGCGACCATCTTGCGACCGTCGATCGTGACCTCGCGCCTGGCGGTGTCGAACTCGACGCTGCGCTTTGCTCCGTTGATTCTTAAGTCGAGTTTCATCGGCGTGGCTGCGGGCTCCGGTCCAGTTGTTCGCGCCGGGCGTCGCGCTTCCAGGCGGATTGAGTTTGACCATCGGCGCCGTTTGCGTGATCCGCCCGCGCGGCGGAAAAATGATGAAGCATGCCGGCGAGTATAGCCGCGTCCTCGGCGGCTCCCTCCTCTGTTGTATATCCGCCGGCGATCAGTTGCGGAAGCCGCTCGTCGAGCCATCGGGTAAAGAGTTCGCCGCGAACAAATTCAGGGTCGCGGAGTATGCGGACGAAGAGCTGCGCATTGGTTTTGATGCCGGTAATGCTGAACTCTTCCAGCGCCCGCTCCAGCCGCGCGACGGCTTCGGCGCGGTCCTGGCCCGCGGCGATTAATTTTCCCAGCATCGGATCGTATTCGGTGGGCACCGTAAATCCCGGATAAACGCCGTCGTCAAGCCGGATTCCGGGGCCCGAAGGCGCGCGGTACGACACGATCGTACCCGGGGACGGGAAAAAATTGTTCACAGGATCTTCGGCGTAAAGGCGGCATTCGATGGCGTGGCCGCGGAGAACTATATTTTCCTGGGCGAAAGGGAGCGATTCCCCGCCCGCAATGCGGATTTGCAGCTTGACCAGGTCGAGGCCCGTCACCATTTCCGTAACGGGGTGCTCCACCTGCAGGCGTGTGTTTACTTCCAAAAAATAAAAATTCCGGTCCGCATCCACCAGGAACTCCACCGTGCCCGCATTCGTATAGCGCGCTTCCCGCGCCAGCCTCACGGCGGCCTCGCCCATCGACCGCCGCAACTCCGGCGTCATGAAAGGTGAAGGCGACTCCTCGATCACTTTCTGATGACGCCGCTGGACCGAGCACTCGCGCTCGCCTAGATACACGGTATTGCCGTGGTGGTCGGCAAGAATCTGGATTTCGATGTGCCGCGGGCGGTCGAGATACCGCTCCAGATAGACACGTCCGTCACCAAACGCGTTGAGCGCCTCCGAGGATGCGTCGCGCCAGGCCGCGGGCATTTCGCCGGCGGCGTTCACCAGCCTCATTCCTTTCCCGCCGCCCCCCGCCACCGCCTTCAGCAGCACAGGATAACCAAGCTCGCGCGCAATGCGTTCGGCGTCCTGCAAATTCTCGATGGGATCCTGCACGCCAGGCACCATGGGAACGCCTGCCCGCGCGGCAAGCTGCCGCGCGGCGGTCTTCGATCCAAGAAGCTCCATCGCTTCAGGGGAAGGCCCGATGAAGGCAATGCCGTTTGCGGCGCAGGCCCGCGGCAGCTCCGGATTTTCCGCCAGAAATCCGTAGCCGGGATGCAAGGCGTCGCACCCGGCGCGCCGCGCAGCGTCCATCAGCTTGTCGATCCGCAAATAACTTTCGCGCGAGGGCGCCGGACCCACGGCATAGGCTTCGTCCGCCACGCGGACGTGAAGCGAAGCGCGGTCGGCATCGCTATACACCGCAACCGAGCGCACGCCCAGTTCGCGGCAGGCCCGCGCGATGCGCACGGCGATTTCCCCGCGATTGGCGATGAGGATTTTTTTGAGCATCTCGCGTTATTACGCTCGACGCGCATTTTAGCACGCGCCAAACCGGATCCATGCGCGTGTTCATAAGATTGGAAAAATGCCTCTGCTATTCTTTCGGCCGGAATACAATGGAACCGTGCGCCTTTCCGAATCTCAGCCGGAGCGTCTTTTAGGCGGATATCTTTTCGCCCTCTGCCTCTATCAAATCGCCATTTATCGCTGGCCGGGTGGGCCGCCGTTCGTTCTCGACCCGCGTGCGGGAATTCCCATCCTGCTGATCAATCATTTTGGGTTCGACAACAAGGTGATTTACCCGGTGGAGTGGGTCACAGCCACATGGCTGGTGGCCATGGCGGCGATGATTTTCTTCCGGGGAAGATTACTGAAAATGTATCTGATCTCGGAAATTCTCCTGGCCGCGCCCACGGCGTACTACATCGCGATCCTTGCCGCGCGCCACGGTGGCGATTTTGCACCGGGGTTTAAGGACCTGGTCTTGACCGTGGTCCTGTTTCTGGGTTTTTCCGTGATCCCGGGGGTTTGGGCCGCAAGCCGAATTCTGGCCCGGCGCCAGTCGCGGACTTGAGGGCTTCGGAAGTGCCTAGCTAACATCACCCTTACAAAGCGGTGGTTGACATCTGCTTTTGCCCGAAACTAGAATCATGCGACTGGTCGGTCAAGTCAAAATCAATTCACGCTGAGTCACATCGGAACAGGAGCTTGCCATGAAACGTCTTGCCGCTCTCTTTGTACTCACTCTTCTCTGCTTGCCTGTGGCCGCGCGCGCGCAAAACAGCGCTCCGGCTGCGCAACCGACGGCGAGCGCGCCGAGCGGGTCGGCTCCCGCGCAGGGGCGCAAGAAGCGCGTGGCGGTCTTCGATTTCGATTACGCCACGGTCAGGACCAGCACGGCGGCATTGTTCGGGACGGACATCGACGTTGGCAAGGGAATCGCCGACCTGCTGGTGAAGAACCTGGTGACCGACGGGACTTACAGCGTGATTGAGCGCAAGGCGCTCGACAAGATCCTCGCCGAACAAAACTTTTCCAACAGCGACCGCGCGAATCCTGCCTCTGCCGCGAAGATCGGCAAGATTCTCGGCCTCGACGCCATCATCGTGGGCAGCATCACTGAGTTCGGCAATGAGACCAAGAATACGAAGCTCGGTGGCGGTGGCGGAGGCCTGGGCGGGTTCGGCATCGGCGGGTTTGGGCATAAGGACTCCAAAGCCAACGTCCAGCTGGATGCGCGCCTGGTGGATATCGACACGGCGGAGATTCTGGGTGTGGCGGAAGGCAAGGGCCAATCCAAACGCAGCAGCACCAGTCTGCTGGGCGGCGGCGGAAACTGGCACGGATTTGGTGGGGGCAGCGCGGATTTTGGTTCCAGTGACTTTCAACAGACCATCATCGGAGAGGCTGTGAAAGCGGCGACCGATGAAATGACTGCGGGCGTGATCGCCGCGGCGCCGAAGCTCCAAGCGCGCGTCATCAAAGTCGAAGGAGTGGTTGCGGCGGTCGATGGCGGGCAAATCGTGCTGAACATCGGCTCGAAAACAGGCATTAAGGTCGGCGACCACATGTCCGTGGAGCGCGTCACCAGCACAATCAAGGACCCGACCACCGGCGCCGTGCTCCGCAAAATGACCACCAAGCTGGGCGAACTGGAAGTGACCGACGTGGACGAGATTTCCGCAGTCTGCAAACCTGTTAATGGCACCGGATTCAAGATTGGCGACGTGGCTAAGACAGTGACGCAGTAAGAGAAAGCGCGGAAGAAAATAGAAGATTATCGGCGGCCGCCGCGCAAACCGCCGCGGCCAAAGCCTCGCCCGAACCCGCCCGGCGATAACAAGCTGAAGAAAAACGGATTGTTGAAACGCCCCAGCGGCAGGAATGGAACGTCAAATGCGGCGCCGCGGCCAAGCTGCATCCCATAAATGTCCCCGTACGGAATGTAGCCCGCGTCCATTATTGGCGCTGCGACCCTGCGGGAAAGTTCCATCTCCCGGTCCCGTTTTCCCGTCAGAATATCGACATCGGCAGGATCCAGCGGATGCCCCGGGCGGATCGCCGCAGGCAGGCTGTCGGCGGGATTCGGAACTTGCTCGGAGGCTTGTGGCGCAGGCTGCGCCTCCGACGAGGGCGTGGCGTCCTTCGTGTCGGCTTGCTGCGCCCGCAGGCCGGGAACCAATAAGAATAATGCTATGCCGAACACCAGATTCTTCATTGCGTTCTCCCGCAGATGAGGCTAGTGCCAGTTTACTCCTCTTTTTTGTTACAGCGGGATATTGCCGTGTTTTTTCCTGGGGTTGGTGTCGCGCTTAGTCTCGAGGGAGCGCAGGGCGGTGATGAGTTTCGCGCGAGTCTGGGAAGGCTCGATGACGGCGTCGATGTAGCCGCGTTCGGCGGCAACGTAGGGATTGGCGAAGCGTTCGCGGAACTCGGCGATTTTTTCGCGGCGCAGGCGCTCGCGGTCGGCTTCCGGCGCGCGATCGAGTTCGCGCTTGTACACGATGTTCACCGCGCCCTCCGGCCCCATGACCGCGATTTCCGCTGTCGGCCAGGCGAAGTTCGCGTCCGTGCGGATATGCTTGCTGGACATGACGCAGTACGCGCCGCCGTATGCCTTGCGCGTAATCACGGTAAGCTTCGGAACGGTCGCCTCGGCGAATGCGTACAGCAATTTCGCGCCGTGCTTGATGATGCCGTTCCATTCCTGCTGCGTGCCCGGCAAAAACCCCGGCACGTCCTCAAACGTAATCAGCGGAATATTGAACGCGTCGCAGAAACGCACGAACCGCGCGCCTTTTACCGATGCGTTGATGTCCAGCACGCCCGCCAGAAACGCCGGTTGGTTGGCAACCACGCCCACGGGCTGCCCGCCCAGGCGCGCGAAGCCCACCACGATATTTTTCGCGAAGTGCTCGTGCACCTCGAATAAATAGTTGTCATCGGCCACCGCGTGAATCACGTCCTTGATGTCGTAGGGCTGCATGGGGTCGGCGGGGACCATTGAGTCCAGGGCCGCATCGGCGCGGTCGGCGGGGTCGGAGGTGGCGCGGCGCGGGGCGTCGTCCAGATTGTTAAGCGGAAGAAAACTCATCAGCTCGCGAATCATGGCCAGGCATTCGGCGTCGTCCCTGGCCACAAAATGAGCAACGCCGCTGGTGGCGTTGTGCGTCATGGCTCCACCCAGATCCTGCTTGGAGACATCCTCGTGCGTTACCGTCTTGATGACATCGGGCCCGGTGATGAACATGTAGGAAGTGTCGCGAGTCATGAAAATAAAATCGGTGATGGCGGGAGAATAGACGGCCCCGCCCGCGCAGGGCCCCATGATCGCGCTGATCTGCGGCACCACGCCGCTCGCCAGCGTGTTGCGCAGGAAAATATCCGCGTACCCCGCGAGCGATCGCACGCCCTCCTGAATGCGGGCGCCGCCGGAATCGTTCAATCCAATGACGGGCGCGCCGTTGCGCATGGCCAGGTCCATGATCTTGCAGATTTTCAGCGCGTTGGTTTCCGAAAGCGAACCGCCGAAGACGGTGAAATCCTGGGCGAATACGTACACCAGCCGCCCATCCATGCGCCCGTATCCGGTGACGAAACCGTCGCCTGGCGGGCGTTGTTCCTCCATCCCGAATTCATCCGAGCGGTGCGTGACGAATTTGTCGAGCTCTTCAAACGTGCCTTCATCGAGCAGCAGTGCGATTCGCTCACGCGCCGTCAATTTTCCGGCCTTGTGCTCGCGCTCGCGGCGTTCCGGGCCGCCGCCTGCTTCCGCAGCGGCGCTGCGGCGCCGCAGGCCGGCGATGAGTTCGGCGGATTTGGGATCCTTGGTCATGGGTTGAATTTGTGGCGCGAGGCCCTCGTGACTTTCGCACAGGCGCGAACGCGGATGCCACTAATTTTTTGGAGGATTGCCGAGACTCGATTCGCCAAGCGGGCCGGCATCTGGAAGCGGCGGAAATTCAGCGTTGCCGACACCCAATATACGAACGGCCAGATGCGTCGCGAGATAAATGCAACCCAGAAGAAGCACCGTCCCGATCACCAGGTCCGCGGCAACGGCCAGGGCGCGCAACGGCAAATCGGCAAGAGAGACCGCCGCAATCGTTCCCTGCACCAGGGCGATCATGGTGGCCAGCGTAAGCGCGGCGGAACACGCCACGGCCACGACGCCTGCAAGAATTTTCCCGGTCACGCCACGGCTCCAGGTTTTCGTAGCGCCGACGTCCCGCCGGCAGTCTTTCGTCTTTCGTACATAACGCAAGAAAGCCGGCGAGACGCCGGCGCTACAAAAACCAGATTCTCGAATTGAACACGGTTTTTTCTCTTCCGCATCGCAGATCGCCGCGAAAAACGCGGCCTACCCGATGCCGGACCAGTCATCGGCCACAAGGATGGAGTTGCTGGGATTGGATGGATCATATTTCACGCTGGCCGGCTGGCCCGCCGCCAGGCGCTCCAGGCAGAGGCGCTCTTCCAGGCCTGTGACGTCCTGCGCGGTTTCATACGTGACGCCGGAAATGGAATAGCTGTACCGGATGAGGCGCCGCAGCCGGCCCGCTCCGTCGTTCACGGGAGCGGAGGGCTGCTTGGAAAACAATCCCGGCGCAGCCGCAGGAGGAGCGCTGGCCGGAGCCTCGACCAGTTCGACAACCAGGCCTTCCACGATGCGCCCGACCTGATTCAGCTGGAACCTGCGGCGGCGTTCTTCCGCTTCCGGGTCATCCGGCTTGCGAAAAATTCGCTGCAACAACACAACGGCAACGACCGCGACCACGGCCGCGGCGCCCCCGACGATTCGCCAATCGATTGCCAAGTGCCTCAACGGGTCGGATTGCGCGCGGGCGCCGGCTCAAACACATCGCCCAGAGTCTCGCGCGCCTTCTCCCAGTCTTTCAAAAACCCTTCCAGCCCGCGGTCGGTCAACGGGTGCTTGAAGAGCTGTTCAAATACTTTGTACGGCATGGTGCCGATGTGCGCGCCCATACGCGCAGCGGACACCACGTGCAGCGGGTGCCGCAAGCTCGCGGCCAGCACCTGCGTCGGATAATTGTAGGCCTTGTAGATGTCCATGATTTCGCGCAGCAGGACCAGGCCGTCGGAGGCAATATCGTCCAGGCGCCCAAGGAACGGGCTGACAAAGTACGCTCCGGCCTTAGCCACCAGCAAGGCCTGCGGCGCGGAAAATACCAGCGTCATGTTGACTCGAATGCCTTCCTTCGAGAGGACGCTGAGCGCGCGCACGCCGTCCGGGATCGTGGGAACTTTGACGATCACATTAGGGTGCCACGTGGCGATCTCACGCGCCTGGCGGAGGATCCCGGCGGTGTCCGTGGCCACGACTTCTGCGCTAACCTCGCCGTTCTTCACGATGTTGCAGATTTCAATGACGTGCTCGCGGAAGGGCCGCTTTTCCTTGGCCACCAGCGTGGGATTCGTGGTGATGCCGTCAATCACTCCGAACGATACGCCCTGCCGGATTTCATCCAGATTCGCCGTGTCGAGAAAGAATTTCATGACCGTAACCTCCTGGATCCTGGCCCAGAGGGCGGGGAGGGGCGCCGTGAATTTCAAATCTCAAATTTCAGATTTAAAATTTGAGATTTCAGAATCAAAACTTCCAACTTGAGATATCAGCCTTGCCGTTTCACATGTTGAATCTCAAATTTGCGTGTTCAAACCTCAAAATTCGATTTCCAATTTCAACCTTGCCTGTCGACCACCGGATTCCGCAGCGTGCCGATCCCTTCGATGATGATTTCAACGACGTCGCCTGCTTTGATCGGGCCCACACCGGCGGGAGTGCCGGTGGCGATCACGTCTCCCGGCAAAAGCGTCATCACCCGCGAAACCCAGGGAATTATAACATTAACAGGGAAGAGCATATCCGTGAACGGGGCGTACTGTTTCCGCACGCCGTTTAGGCGAGTCTCGATCTTTCCGTGAGCCAGGTCAAAGTCCGTCTCCAGCACCGGGCCCATCGGGCAGAAAGTGTCAAAGGCCTTCGCCCTGGTCCACTGTTTGTCAATCTGCTGGTAATCGCGCGCACTCACGTCATTCAGGCAGGTGTACCCCGCGATGTACGGCTTCAGGTCGGCGCCGTCGGGCAACTGCGAACACTGCCGCGCGATCACTACCGCGAGTTCTCCCTCAAAATCCGTGCGCTTTACGTTCGGGGCCAGAACGATGGCGTCTTCCGGCGGCAAGAGCGACGAGGGCGGCTTCAGAAAAATAATGGGCTGCTCGGGCGCGGGGTTATTGAATTCGGCCGCGTGGTCCGCATAATTCCGTCCGACCGCCACGATTTTGCTGGGATTCACCGGAGGCAACAGTTTCACTTCGCTGAGCGGCCAGGAGCGCGAAGTCGCCTCCCACTTCCCCAGAATATCGCCCGAGACTTCCCGCACGGTCTCTCCGGAAATGACGCCTTGCAATACCTCCGGGTGCACAGGGGCGCCCAGTTTTTCCGAGGGCACGGTTTGCGGCTGAAAACGGCAGAGTTTCATCGAGTGCTTTGTCCTTTTTGTGGAATGGGAAAGATTAACGCGCGCGGGTCCTGCTGCCGGAAGCGGCCATCTGGTGGATTTGCGCGATATGCCGCTGGCGAGCCTCCGCGCACATCAGAAAAACCCAGCTGAATACCGCGACAAAGCCGTACGACATGCCGCCAAGAACGAAGAGTTGCACTGCTCCCATGCGGCTGGCGAGCAGCGTGTAGTGCATTTCCGCGGCGAGATAGGTGAATGTCAGAAGTGTCCATGCGGCCAAGCCGGAAGCAAACATTTTCGCGGGTTCCTGGCGGAAGCGCAAGACCGGAATTGCCGCCAGCGCAATCATCGCCGCCCCGGCCACCACGTTGCGCAGACCGGCGTAGGGTTCGAGCGCCGTGACGTGATTGGCCACCAGCAGCCAGACCATGAACATGCAAGAGAGATAAATTCCGGTGAGCACGCCGACGCGCAGCGCGTGGTTACGCAGCCAAAAAAGCCATCGCATGCCCGGAAGCTGGGGTCGGGCTGCCATCGGATCCTTCCTTGTCGTTTCCGCTTGCAGATCGTCTTCGGAACTTTGGGCCGGAAATCCCTGCGCGCTTCTCACGGAACCTGTTACAGAACCTCGTTCGGGGCCTTTTACGGAACCTTACTAATGGACCTTAATTACTGAACCTCGGCGGGAACGGCCGAACTCATGAGGCTTTCGTTGCCAGACCGGTCCACCGCGGACACGCGGTAGAAGTATCGCACTCCCTGCACCACGGACATATCACGAAATGCGGGACTCGGCAACATTTCGCCATTCAGCCGTTCCCCTGCCGCGTCTTCCCGGTCGCTGCGGTAAACGCGATATCCACCCAAATCGGGCTCCGCGCTGATGGCCCACGATAGTTCGACGTAGGCACCCCCCTGCGGGGTTGCCGGGACGATGGCCGCTTCCAGGCCCATCGGCGCGGCAGGCGGGAAAATGTCGCGGGGCGTGACACTCTCCGGAACCGAGTCGGCCGATTCCACCACGTCCGCCCCGAATTCGGCGACGCTGCGAACCGCGTACGCGTACGTCGCGCCAAATTCAAAATGCGAATCCTGATATTCGGGCGAAGTAGTGGCGCCCAGCAATTCCTGCGGCGATTTCGCTTTGACCGGTGAAGCGTCCGGCGCTGCGCCGGCCTGCGCCGGTTCCACGCGGGCGCGGTACACATGGTAGCCGATGAATTGGGCGCCCGGTGGCGCTCCACTTTCGTCCCAGCGAATTGTGATGGCGGATTCCGCAACATTCGCTCGCACATTTCCCGGAGCCGCCGGCGGAGGATACGTGAGCAGAACGACCACATTGGATTCGGCCGAAGCGCGCGCCCTGGCCGCGCGCGCGCGCACCAGGTACGCAAGGTGGGAACCAGCCGGACCCGCAAGAACCTCGGACGCGAGTGGATCGTGAAACTCGGCGCGATTGTTTTTCAAGTAAGCTTCCACTCGTTCCGGAGGAATTGTAAAGGTCAAATTCCAGGGAGTCTTGCGGTCCACGGCGGCTCCCGGGGCAAGCTCGGCGCGGTAGACCTCGATGGATGGCCGCTCGGCAAGCGCTTCGCCGTCGGTGGACCGCGCAGGAAGCGTGAATGTCAGGACGATTTCGCTGCCAACCTGCCGAGCCGCCAAGTCTGCGACGGGAGCTGGAACCACGGGATGCCGCGCGGTGGGTTCGCCGGGCGCAGCGCATCCGGCGGCAAACGCGCTCATCCAGGCAGCGAGCGCAAACCCAAGGGATGCGGAGGCGCGGCTGGTCACTTCGTCATCGCCTGTTCATGGCTTTAGAGAATGTACCGGCTGAGGTCCTGATTCTTCACGATGTCGGCAAGCTGCTTGGTGACATAGGCGCCGTCTACCTTCACGTTTTTCTTTTTCAAGTCCGGCGCCTCGAAGGAAATTTCGTCCAGCACTTTTTCAAGGATCGTGTGGAGGCGGCGCGCGCCGATGTTTTCGGTCTGTTCGTTCACGGTCACGGCAAAGCGCGCGATGGTTGCGATGGCGTCTTCGGTGAAATTCAGTTTCACGCTTTCGGTGTCCAGCAGCGCCACGTACTGCTTGATCAGCGCATTCTTGGGTTCGGTGAGGATGCGCACGAAGTCGGCTTCGGTGAGCGCGGTCAGCTCCACGCGAATGGGCAGGCGCCCCTGAAGCTCCGGAATCAGATCGGACGGCTTGCTGATGTGGAACGCGCCTGCGGCGATAAACAGAATGTGATCGGTGCGGATCATGCCGTAGCGCGAATTGACCGTGGTGCCTTCAACGATCGGCAGGATGTCGCGCTGCACGCCTTCGCGGGACACATCGGGGCCGTGGCCGCTTTCGCGTCCGGCGATCTTGTCGATTTCATCGATGAAGATGATTCCCATTTGTTCGGCGCGCTCGACGGCCAATCGCGTCACCTGGTCCATGTCGATCAGCTTGTTCTCTTCTTCCTGGATCAGGTAATCGAAGGCCTCCGCCACCGTCATCTTGCGGCGTTTTTTCTGCTGGCCGAACATCCCCGAGAGCATGTCCTTGATGTTGACGTCCATTTCCTCGACGCCCTGATTGGAAATGATCTCGAACGAGGGCATGGAGCGTTCGCGGACTTCGACTTCCACCAGGCGCTGGTCGAGTTTGCCGTCGCGCAACTGCGCTCGGAGCTTTTCGCGGGTGCGGTCGGCCTGGTCCCGGCGGCCCGGGTCGGCCTGCAGGGCGGGAAAACTCCCGGGTTCGGTGTGAGCCGGCGGAGAGGCCGGAAGGAGCAGGTCTAGGACGCGCTCTTCCGCGGCTTGCTCGGCACGCTCGGCTACTTCGTCCAGCTTTTCCTCGCGCACCATGTCAATGGAGGTTTCCACCAGGTCGCGCACCATGGACTCGACGTCGCGCCCCACGTAGCCCACTTCCGTGTATTTGGAAGCCTCGACCTTGACGAACGGGCAGCCCGCGAGGCGCGCCAGGCGGCGCGCGATTTCGGTCTTGCCCACTCCGGTGGGGCCGATCATCAGGATGTTTTTCGGCAGGACGTCTTCGGCCATTTCCGGCGTGAGTTTTTGCCGGCGCACGCGGTTGCGCAGCGCCACGGCCACCGCGCGCTTTGCCGCGGCCTGCCCGACGATGTACTTGTCCAGTTCGATGACGATTTCCCGCGGTGTCAGCTCGTCAAACGACGGCTCCGGCGCGACCTGCGGCTCGCGTTGTTCTCCGGGAAGATAGATCACCATGATGCGTTCCGCCTTCCGAACTCCAGTAGCACAGGCTTCAGCCTGTGGGGTTTGGGCCAGTGGAGGCAAAACCCCAAAGGCTGAAGCCTGTGCCACTAAAACCTGTTCTACAGTTCCTCAACCGTGAAATTCGCGTTCGTGAAAATGCAGATATCGCTCGCGATGCGCATGGCTTCCATGGCGATATCCTTGGCCGAGAGCTTGGTGTGCTTGGCCAGCGCGCGGGCCGCGGCCAGGGCGTACGGGCCGCCCGAACCGATGGCGCAGATCCCGTCATCGGGCTCGATTACGTCGCCGTTGCCGGACACTAGAAACGTCGACTTCGGGTCGGCAACCACGAGCAGCGCCTCAAGATGGCGCAGCGCGCGATCTTTGCGCCACTCCTTGGCCAGCTCCACCGCCGATTTCGCCAGGTTCCCCTGATGCTCCTGCAGCTTACCCTCGAAGCGCTCGAAAAGCGAAAGCGCGTCCGCCGTCGATCCCGCAAATCCGGCAAGAATCTTGTCGCCAAACAGCCGCCGCGTTTTGCGCGCCGTATGCTTCATCACATGCTCGCCCATGGTCACCTGGCCGTCGGCGGCGATCACCACTTTATTGTCGCGGCGCACGCACAACACGGTTGTGCCATGCATCCGCGGGGAATTCCTGCTCGTTGGCATCCGGCAATTATACCGCGACCCAGGGCTGCGACCAACGTGGGGTTGCAAATTGAATCGCGCCCGCGGCTCGCACCGGGCTGATCGGCCCGCCAAAGCATGACAGTAAAGGATCCGCCGGTATCCACAGCGAACAATCGCTCCCGCCCGCTATTTCCTTTACAATATGACGAGCCAGTGAAGCATAAAGGACCAGCGATGACCACCAATCCGCCGCGCCAGCCGCTGCTTTCACGTACGCCGATCGCCACCCTGATCGTCGCCGGCGCGATATTCTCCGGCATTACCGCGAGGCCCGCCTTGACCGCCGATACGCCCTTTGGCCCGAGCAACCCGTTCTACGCGCCCAGCAAGCTGCCGTTTCAAGCGCCGCCGTTCGACAAGATCAAGGACGCCGATTACCTGCCCGCCATCGAAGCCGGAATGGCCGAGCAGCGCAAGGAAATTCGGGTGATCGCCGACAACCCCGCGCCTCCGACGTTCGAGAACACGATTGTGGCCATGGAAAAAACAGGGCAGCTCTTCGATCGCGTCATGGCGGCGTTTGAAGGCGTGACCGGTGCGAACCTGAACCCCGCGCTGCAGAAAGTGAAGGATGCCGAGGCGCCCAAGCTGGCCGCGCACACCGATGCGATATTCCTCGACCCGAAACTTTTCGCGCGCGTCGAAGCCGTCTACAAGCAGCGCCAATCCCTGAATCTCGATCCCGAATCGCTGCGCCTGGTGGTATACGATTACGATAAATTTGTCCATTCCGGCGCCAACCTTCCGCCCGCCGAAAAAGCGAAGCTGAAAAAACTGAATCAGGAGGAAGCGACCCTTTCCACGGCGTTTGAATCCAAGCTGCTGGCCGCAACCAAGGCAGCCGCATTCCTTACCGAAGACAAAGACGCGCTCGCGGGCCTGAGCGACGCGCAACTCAAGGCGGCCGCACAGGCGGCGCGGGAACGCAAGTTGAACGGCTATCTGATTCCCCTGCAAAACACCACGCAGCAGCCCGATCTTTCCGAACTCACACAGCGCTCGACGCGCCAGGCGATCTTTGAAAATTCCTGGAACCGCGCCGAACGCGGCGCGCCCAACGACACCCGAGACACCATCGCCCGCATGGCTCAGCTTCGCGCCGAAAAGGCCAAGCTGCTCGGCTTCCCGAACTATGCCGCGTGGAAGCTCGAGGATCAGATGGCCAAGACGCCGGAGGCCGCGCTGAAATTCATCGACGCGCTCGTGCCGGGCGCCACCGCGAGAGCCGTCAGCGAAGCCGGCGATATCCAGTCCCTGATCGACGCGCAGAAGGGCGGCTTCCAACTGCAGCCCTGGGATTGGGAGTTTTATTCCGAGCAGGTCCGCAAGGCCAAATACGACCTGAACGAAGCCGAGATCAAACCGTACCTCGAACTGAACAACGTGCTCGAGAACGGCCTGTTCTATGCGGCCAATCAGCTCTACGGCATCACGTTCCATGAGCACAAGGATATTCCCGTGTACCACCCGGACGTGCGCGTCTTTGAAGTGTCCGATTCCGGCGGCAAACCGCTGGCGCTGTGGTACTGCGATTATTTCAAGCGCGACAATAAAAACGGCGGCGCCTGGATGGACAATTTTGTGCAGCAGTCCAAACTGCTCGGCACGCTGCCGGTGGTCTACAACGTTGGAAATTTCAGCAAGCCCACCGAGGGACAGCCCGCCTTGCTCACCTTCGACGACGTTACCACCATGTTCCACGAATTCGGCCACGCGCTGCACGGCATGTTCTCCGATGCCAGGTATCCGACGCTTTCCGGCACCGCCACGCCGCGCGACTTCGTCGAGTTCCCCTCGCAGTTCAACGAGCACTGGGCCACCTTTCCAGCCGTGATGGATCACTACACGAAGCATTACCAAACGGGCGCGCCCATGCCGGCCGAGCTCGCCGCTAAAATCAAGAAGGCCGCGACCTTCAATCAGGGCTACGAATTCACCGAGCTGGTTGCCGCGGCCGAACTCGACATGCAGTGGCACATTCTCCCGCCTGGCGCTCCCCTGGAAAATCCAGATGCGTTTGAAACCGGCGTGCTGGAAAAAACCAAGCTTGCCCTCAGCTACGTGCCGCCGCGTTACCGCTCCAGCTACTTCCTGCACATCTGGGGAAACGAATATTCGGCGGGCTACTACGCGTATTTGTGGAGCGAGATGCTGGACGACAATGCGTTCCAGTGGTTCGAGGATCATGGCGGCTTAACGCGCGCCAACGGCGACCGCTTCCGTCAGATGGTGCTGTCCCGCGGGAACACCGAGGATCTCGCCAAAATGTTCGCCGCGTGGCTTGGCGGGGAACCAAAGATCGACCCCATGCTGAAATATCGCGGGATTGCAGCGCCCAAATAATTTCAACCCGATTGGCTCAGTTGACATCCTGGAGAGACTAGCCAGATTTGCGTCCCGCGCGGCGCGGCTGCTGTAGCCCGCCTCTTCAGAGGCGGGCTACAGCAGCCGGGATGAACGTGCGATGATTTCGACGATTCCGGCGAAGTTCACGGGCGAATCGTCCCCACGCGCGCGTGGTCGACGCAAGAAAACGCCCCGGTGAGTGCCGGCGGCGGAAAAATCCCTGGCTGAATCAAGTGTGCGAGAATTTCCAGGCTGTCCACAATGCGCGGCCCGGGCCGGCTGAAGTACGCCGAACCGTCGGTTGCAAAAATGCGGCCGGTTTTTGCCGCCGGTAAATCGAGGGCGCCCTCGAACGCCGCGAGAAGTTCCGCTTCTTGTTTGCAGCGCAGCAGATCGAAACCGCAACATGTGAGGACGATCACCTCTGGGGCAAACGCAAGCACTCGATTCCATTCGATTCGGTGCGAAGGCCGATGATGATTGGCCAGATTGTCGCGCCCTCCCGCGATCTCCACCAGTTCTTTCATCCAGTGGCCGCCGCAAAAAACCGGATTCACCCACTCCATGCAAAACACGCGGGGCTTGCAGGCGAGGTTCCTGGTTTTGTCCCGTACCGCATCGATTCGCGACTGCAGGGAAGCAACCGCGGATTCCGCCTCCGAGCGGCGATCGATGGCGTTTCCAACCTCGCGAATGTTGTTCAGGATGTCATCCAGCGAAT
>JAIQFG010000152.1 GCA_020073375.1 Terriglobia bacterium
TTCCACTTTAAATTTGGCCTGACGCAGCCGCTTGTCGATGTCGGCCATCGCCGTGCGCAGGCTTGCCGGATCGGACCCGAAACCCACGCGTCCAAGCAGGCTGCCCGCACGTTCCAGCCGCCGCAGGAACCCTGTGCGTTCTTCCTCGAGTCTGGCGATTTCCGCCCGGTTGGACGTTACGGCATCAACCAGCTTCTGATGCTCCTCAAGGGCTCCGGTAAGCTCGCCTCCCTTGTTTCCGGTGATGACCGATTCCCGAAGGAAATCGAGCAGGAGCGTATCGAACGTCTCAAATCGGTCCTGATCTTTCAAATAGTTTCCCAGCAGGACGTACTGCTCCAGAAAAAGAACATCGTCCTTGCCGGATTCCACAAAAGCGAGGCGATTATTCAAGATGTCGTAGGCCGCGGAGGCTTCTTCACCGAAGAGCGCTTTCCTGGCCCGAGCCAAACTGTTTTCCTCGATATCCAGGATGGCCTGGAAAACGTGCTGCCCCGCCACGCGGAACACGTTCCGGCGGTCGGCCTGCAATTCGGCGAGCCGCGCTTTGATCACATGCACCTGCTCGGTATGCTCGAAGTGCCCTCCGCGCCCGCGGATCCACTCCTTGGCTTCGAGCATGAGATTCGCGAATTGCGCGCTGATCTCCTGCGTCAGGAACTTCAAAACGGCGACGCGAAGCAGCAGGTCAATCTCGATATTTTTCTCGAATTTTGCATGCTAGAGTCCGCCGTGCAAAAGGTCGGCAAGCTGGCGTTTCCAGGCGGTCGGCTCCGGCGGACGCACAACGCGGCGGTCGGCATCCCGGCGGTGAATCTGCCTGCGGTCAGGCTGGGTACGATCGGTCTGCGAAAGAAAAGTGAGATTTGCGCTCTGCCGGATAAATTCCAGCAGGTATGCCCCACTCGACTCGACAAATCCGGGACTCAGAAAAACATCATGATGGATGTTATCCACGCCAACGGCCAGGCTCCCCAAGGGGAGCTCAGCCGAATAGGGCTTCAGGTTCACTCGTGCAGGGTTTCCCGCCGAGAGCATGGATGTGCGCTCAACCATAGTAGTCCGCAGATGCTGCATTTTCAGAGTAACAAGGGAGAAAAGCGCGAACAAGGCAGCGGAGCCTACCCGTTAACAGCGAGACGGATACACGCCAAAGACCAAAGACTGATTGCATAAGAACGAAGGCTCCGTTGCCGGGCCGAGTATGCTTCTGGTTGGAGGACCGAAGCAATCGGTAGGAAGGAGCCTTCGATGAGGATTATAGGATGTGATTACCATCCCAGTTGGCAGCAAATTAGTTGGGTGGACACTGTGACTGGGGAGACGGAAGAGAGGAAGTTGGATCATGCGTCGGGAGAAGCGGAGAAGTTTTATCGCCAGCTTCCGGGGCCTGCTCTGATCGGAATGGAATCCACCGGGAACTGCCAGTGGTTTGTGGAAATGGCCACGACGGCGGGGCACGAGGTGTGGATCGGCGACGCCGCGAAGATCCGTGCCAGCGAAGTACGGAAGCAGAAACACGACCGTCGCGACGCGGCGCTGATTTTGAAACTGCTGTTGGAAGGACGGTTTCCGCGAATCTGGACGCCATCGGGTGAAGAAAAGGATCTGCGGCAACTGCTGATTCATCGACACAAGCTGGTGCGGATTCGCGTCCAAGTGAAAAACGAACTGCAGCACTTGGCGATGAACCAGGGAGTGACCAAGGCGGGGAAATTGTGGAGCAAGGCGGGCGAGAAGGTGCTGTGCGAGTTGCCGCTGAAGCCGTGGGCCAGCCGGCGGCGACAAGACCTGTTTAAGGTAAGAGAGATGCTGAACGGGCAGATTGATCTGCTGGATCAAGCCGTGGTGGAAGTCGCGCAGAAAAATGAAAAGGCGCGGCTGCTGATGACGCAGCCAGGCGTGGGACCGATTACTTCGATGGCCTTTGTGTTGACGATGGGGGATGTGTCTCGTTTTCCGCGCGGCAAGCAGGTGGCCAGTTATCTGGGATTGATTCCGCGGGAGTACAGCTCGGGCGGCCATCAGCGATTCGGCCCGATTAGCAAACAGGGGAACGGATTCCTGAGGATGCTGCTGGTGGAGGCGGCGCAGGTAGCGGTGCGCTGCGATCCGCAGATGCGTTCGGAGTATTTGCATCGCTGCCACAAGAAAGCAAAGGGAGTCGCGAAGGTGGCGGCAGCGAGGAAGTTGGCGATTCGACTCTACTGGATGCTACGCACCAATCGAGGCTATCCAGAAGTCGTTCGTGTCGAGAGCAGCCCGCGGGTGGCCGTGGTCGGCGCAAGCTAGACCGAAGGATTGATTGGGCGCTCTCGTCCCGGTGCAGACCGGGATTCGGATAGCAGAATCATGGCTGATGTTTACGTCGTATCGATGGTTGGCGGAACGATTCGCCGAAAGTTGATTCACCGTGAGAGTTTCAGAGCTTCGGTCCTCCGCCTGACTCTGGCACCTACGCGGTGCGAAACCACTGCAGAGGAGTTTTGTGCCTTGACAACGCCTTCGTTCTTATTGACGGCCACCCGGAAAAGCTAAACCAGTCACTCGGCGTTGACTTACGGAAGCGTTATCATGGCTTCGCATACTGTCATCCGCAAGGCAGAACTAAATGCCCATTCGACGTCTATCTCTCCTAGTCCTCTCTGAATTCAATTTGTTCACTTTTCTCCTCACCCTGCAAAATAGCTATGATCGCTATTTAGAATGCATGTCGAGGTCCTCCAGGTTGGGCGGTGATGTAAACTCACTTTCTTGTTTTTCCGATTCTGGCAGCTTCGGGAGGAGGGATTTGTGAATCAATCTCTCGTGTCGCCAATTCAGAGATTTATCCAAACGGCGTTTCGAGCACTGATCTTGTCCGCCTGCTGCGCGGGCTTGCTTCATGCTCAGGCCGCTTCACCAGCGTCCGCGCCAAAAACGCCGATTCACGTCAAAGTTGTTGTGGTTGCCATGTTCGAGCGGGGAGAGGACACCGGCGACGACCCCGGCGAATACCAACTATGGGTGGAGCGCGAACACCTCGATCAAATCTTTCCGCTCCCCGCGGGTTATCACCATGTGCGGATGAATAAGGACGGCGTGCTCGGCGTGCTGACGGGAGTCGCCACGGCCAAAGCAGCGGCCTCGGTAATGGCGCTGGGACTCGACCCGCGCTTCGACCTCACCAAGGCCTACTGGGTGATCGCGGGAATTGGCGGAGGCGATCCGGCGGACGTCTCCCTCGGCTCGGCCGTGTGGGCGAACCACGTGGTTGACGGGGACATCGGATATGAGATTGACGCGCGCGAAATTCCCAAGGACTGGCCGACCGGTTTTGTGCCGCTACGTAAAGCAACGCCTTACGAGCAACCAGTGGGCAGCGAACTGGAAGGCCAGATCTACACGCTCAATCGGGACCTGGTCGGCTGGGCATTTCAACTCACGAAAGGCGTGGCATTGGCCGATTCCGATAATTTACGCGCGGCACGCGCCGCTTTCACAGGTTTCCCGAATGCCCTGAAGCCCCCGTTTGTAACGCGAGGCGATACGATGTCGAGCGGCACGTTTTGGCACGGGACTCGAATGGATGCCTGGGCCAATGCGTGGACCAGGTATTACACCGGCGGCAAGGGGAACTACATGATTTCGGCGATGGAGGACACCGGCACGCTCCAGGCGCTCACGTTCCTTGATCAGGCCGGCCGCGCGGATTTGAAACGCGTGCTCATCCTGCGCACCGTGAGCAACTACGACCGCGAAGCGCCGGGTTCGACTCCCGCGGAAAGTTTGAAGGAGGGAGTGAC
>JAIQFG010000092.1 GCA_020073375.1 Terriglobia bacterium
CGTGGAGTCAATGGCCTGGCATTGTTTCTTCAATCCCACGGACCGCGAAATCCGCTTTGCAGTAAAAGTAGAGCCGGCCAACGAAAAATTGGAATATTTTCTTCGCATCCTCTACGGAATGGCCGCCGACGGTTTGACCGACAGTCAATCCAGACCGAAGAGCATCAAACATGCCGCCATACTGTTGAGTATGGCCGAAGGCAAAATGGCCGGCCTATCCTTCGCGCTAATGTCCCCCATCCTGAAAGGAATCGCCAAAAAAGCCCGCGCCAAAGGCGAGGAACAAGATCTGATCAACAAATATTGTGTATAAATCGCGGAAGAAGAATAGCACCGTGGCATCGCAATCTCCCACTTGCCGGCCAACCGCCCCCTCGTGGCGCCGGCGTCCCGCCGGCGGTTTTGTCGCTGGCCCAACTCCCCACGCATGTTCGGAAGCCAAGGCCCATTCTCAGGCAGCAGCACTTGCCCCTGACCGGCCTTCTCACAGAAGGGCTTGGCGTAGTCGCGGTCCCGGAGTAACCTTCCTGATCGATTGTGAGAATCAAGCGAAGCACACTGCTTACCAATGACCGAAAAGCTATCAAACGAGCAAAGGCATGAACGCTTTTGGTGCGCGTTCACGCATATTCGCGTCGCATGGTTTTTTGTCGCGTTCTGCGCATTGCAGGTTTTCAACAGCTGGAGGGCCTTGGATAAACCCATTTCGAGACCCCACCTTACAGAGCTTCCGTTCAACGTTCTCATTATCCTAATCTACGCACCCATATTGTGGATGGTTCTCAGATGTTTCACGGAGCGATTTGTGATTGGAATAGCCACGGTTCACATGGCGATCTCGGTAGTTTCGTGGTTCGCGCCCGGCCTTCTCGTGGCCAGCCTTTTTAATCCAGCAACAGTATTGGTTCGCCGGGTGTTTTTCGCCCTGTGGATTGTCGCTTTCCTACTGAGCTTAAACATGCCTCTCCAGTCAGCTCGGCATCCATATATCGAGCTCGATAAAATCCCTTCCGGTGTGGGAAATCGAGGATTGCTCATCTTGGGCGGGATTATGCTAACCGCGATAGTGCTTGGTGCTCTCCTCTACTTCATCCCTTTGCAATAGTTCGTTCTCTGGGCGGGGGCCAAGTCTTGGCTTTGGACTTTCAATATACCCCATCTGTCACGCCGCGTGACACGCGGTTTTTTTTTGATCTATCGTCCACTCCCACGGTATCCGGATTATCGTGCCCCGTAGTATTTACCGCCGTCAGCCGCGCCGCCCACCCGTGCCCCTCGATGATTTCAGGCGCTGAAAGCGCCGTAGGTGACTAGCCCAGGGCAACGCCCTGGGTATCGGAACACACCAATCATCTTGCGCCCTGAAAGGGCGCAGGGACCCCAACGAAGCGCGAGGTCCAACTCTCACTGCTGAATTCTCAACTCTCCCCCCGCTCACTTCTGCGTCACCAGCCGCACCCTAACCGTAAACGCCCGATGCTGCCCCCCCGACATCGCCAAAAAATTCGGCGCCTCCTCAACATTCACCACCGTGTCCGGATTGTTGTGCCCCGTCGCATTCACTGCCGTCAGCCGCGCCGCCCACTCGTGCCCCCTGAACTTGAACCGTTTCTCCAAACCCAGGTTCAAGCTGAAATATCCCGGAAACCTCATCCGATTCGGCGCACCCACGAGTTGCTGCTGCTCGTTCACCACGCTGAACGGAAACCCCGTCCGATACTCCACAAACCCGCTCAGCAGCAATCCCCAGAACGGCACCGGCGTCCACCCCGACGACACAAACCGGTTCGGCGCGTCCCAAAGCAGCGGCCCGCCCTGTTGCGGCGCCAGAATCAGTTGCGCCAGGTTCGGATCCAGCACTTCATTCGAGCTCGCCCGCGAGCGCGTGTAATCCAATTCAATCTGCGCCTTCTCTCCAAATGCCCGCCGCACCCACGCTTCCCCCGCGATGTACCGGTCGTCGCGATTGTTCTGCAGCAGCAGCGTCACCTGCGACGGCGAACTCACCGTCTCCCACGCAAACCCGTCCCGCGATTCCCGCAACAAAAAAGACGCCCCGAAAAATGTCTGATCCTGAATTTTTTCGTCCCACTCGGCCGTCGCGTTATACGTCCGCGGCTCCGCCAGCCCCCCAAGCGGCGTCACGAACGTCGACACCGTCGCCGGCCCCAGCGCCACCAGTCCTGTCGCATCGTAAAACGTGTCGCTCCGCGATTGGTCCTGCCCCAGCGCAAGAATCGCCAGATTGATCGGCTGGTAGTGTTCCCCCCACGCCAGCGTGAATTTCGTCCGCCCGTCCCCTCGCGGCACCCAGTTCATCGCGACGCGCGGCTCGAAAATCGTTTTATGAATCAGCCGGTCCCAGTCCGCCCGCACGCCCGCCGAAAGCGCAATTTCCTTCACCGGCCTCCACAAGTCCTGCGCGTAACCCCCCGCCTGCGCATTCGTCTCGTCAAACGCCGCGTTCCCGCTGAACCTCGCCCGGTCCGAAAGCGTCCCATCCGCCCTTTGATAATCGATCTCGCTCCTCGCCGCCTGCTGCGAAAAATCCACGATCGCCACGTTCCATCCCGCCGAAATCGTGTGCGTTCCCAACCCCTCCAGCGGCCTCGTCGTCATGTCCCCGATCAACTGCACCCGCCGCGACTTCTGCGCCAGCGTTTGAAAATAATTTCCCGACTCCGACGAAGGCTGTACCGCGTACGGCGCCGTCCCCAGCGGATTCGTATTGTTGTGCCCCGTGTCCAGCGCCGCCCCCAGTGTAAACAGCGTCCTCCCCGCCCAGATCTGATCCTTCACCGACGCAAAATACCGCCGCGACTGGTTGTTCGTTGTCGTCGATAGCGGCGTCAGCGGCCCCAGCCCCAGCGCCGGATCGCTCAGCTGGTTAAACAAAAAGCTCCCCTGCAATATATTATTCGCCGAAAGGTTCGCCTGCATCCGGATCAGGTTGTCCCCCGACCACTGCGAGTCCGTGTTCTCTCCCCGCGGAAGTTCTTGCACCAGACGGAACGTATGCTCGATCGTCAGTGCATCCGAAAACCAGATTTTCCCCTTCTTGATCGGCCCGGAAATCGTCACCCGCGGGTACCAGTTCCCAAAATGCGTCCCCTGCTGCAAACTGAAATCCGGAATAAAGTTCGTGATCCCGAACCGCACCCGGTCGTCCCCCGATTGCGTGTCCAGCGAAATGATTCCCGCCCCCGCATGGGCGTATTGCGCCCCGTATCCCCCGGTCTCGATTGTCACCGCCCGCACCGCATCCACATTCACCCTCGAATTGAACGCCCCCGTCGCCGGATCGTTGATCTCAAAACCATCCAGTAATACTTCCGTTTGCCCCTGACGCGCCCCGGCCACATGAAGTTTTCCATTAGAATCCGCCACCACCTGCGGAATAATCCTCAAGCTTTGCTGGAGATCATGGGTCGCCGCCACCGGAGCATTCAATATCTCATGCTGTACTAGAGATTCCTGGTGACTCGTCGTCTCCGGATCGATCTCCACCGGCGACGACTGCACATCAACCTGCTCTTTAATTTCCGTCTCGTGGTTCACCGTTACAGAAATCTCGTTGCTTCCCGCCGACAGTTCTATTTCCCGCCCCGTGATCCGGAAAAATCCCGGCTTCGACACCGACATCACCACCTTCAGCCCGCTGATCTTGCCAATCTCAAACCGCCCCGCCGCATCGCTGAACACCGTGACCGAACTCCCCGAATCCATCGCAAACACCAGCTCCACGCGCGCCACCGGCTGCCCGTTCTCATCCAACACCTGCCCCCGCAGCTCCGCCGTTCCTCCGGCCGATTGCGCCGCAGCCGTCGACTTGCCCGAGGCGGCGGCATCAATCTTCATTGCAGAGAAGACCACTCCGGAGCAACCCCCTCCACCCTCCGCCCGCCCCCACCCACAATTTGTCGATCCGAACCCGCTCCAGCGGGTGAGGAATTTCTCTTCGATCGGAATCGGCGAGAAGTACCCTCTCTCGGCAGGAAACTTCCCTCGGATCGATATGATTCTCGTATTCCCCGCGGCCTGCAGAGCCGGCAACAACGCAAACACCAGCAGAATCGCCGCCGCAGTCGCCCTTCCATGAAAAAATCGTTTCGTATTCTCTCCAGACCGGAACGTGGATGAATGACCGGCTGATTCTAACCCGATCCTGTGCAATGCGGATGATGTACGGAGAAATTGTGCGCTGAATTTCAAAACTTTCTGACACAGATATACCGCGGACGGAATTTCGGCGGAAAAAATTTCAGTCCCGGCCTTCCAGGGCCGTGACCATCGCCCTGATTTTGTAAATCACCAGGTCGATCCCCACGCCATTGTCCGCGCCCCCGGAGAGGATAACGTCGGCGTACCGTTTGCAAGGCTCGATAAATTCCTGGTGCATGGGCCGCACCGCGGCAAGGTACTGCTCCACCACCGAATCCACGGTCCTGCCGCGTTCGCGCATGTCCCGCTGCATCCGCCGAATGAACCGCACGTCCGCCTCGGTATCCACGAAAATTTTAATGTCCATCAATTCGCGCAGCGCTGGCGACTCGAAAATCAGAATTCCCTCGACAATAATCGCCGGATGCGGCTCCAGCCGCGCGGTAAACGCCTGTCGCTTGTGCTGCGAAAAATCGTACACGGGCCGTTCGACCGCCATCCCTGCGCGCAGATCGCGCACGTTCTGGATCAGCAAACGCGTATCGAACGATTCCGGATGATCGAAGTTTTTCTGTCCTCGAGCGTCCCGCGGAAGGTTTTCAAAATCCTTGTAGTAGTGCTCCTGCTGCAGCACCAAAACGTTGCCCGCGGGCAGCGCGGAAACAATCCGCTCGGCGATCGTCGTCTTCCCCGATCCCGTCCCCCCGCAAATTCCGATCACCAGCCCCTGCGCCACACACACCTCGGAACTGCGTCCCGTAAATTGTTTTCAAAAAGTTTTGTCGGCGGGCCGACTTTTTAGAATTCGCGCGGAATCCAAAATTAAAATCTCAACCCATGCTTTAAATCATCCAAGCAATCATCCACGCGCTGCCCATGTTCAGCTAAAACTTTAATCTTTGTGCCTCGATTTGTGCGTCGCGTGTCCGGCGCTTTGTGGGTCGCGGCTTCAGCCGCGACATTCACACGTCGCATCAAAGGGGCTTTAGCCCCTCGCCACTCGCCACTCACCCGCGCTTTCCCTTCGCCGGCGGCTATTTTTTCTTCCCCTTCTTCGCTTTCTCCTCGATCACCGCCTGCGCCGCCGCCAGTCGCGCCACCGGCACACGGAACGGCGACGCGCTTACGTAATTCATCCCCACCCTATGACAGAACTTCACGCTCGCCGCATCCCCTCCATGCTCCCCGCAGATCCCGATCTTCAATTTCGGCCTCGTCTTCCGCCCCTTCTCGATTCCCATCCGGATCAGCATCCCAACGCCTTTTTCGTCCAGCGTCTGGAAGGGATCGTTCGCGAAAATTCCCGCCTTCTTTTCGTCGACGTAGTCCGGCAGAAATCTTCCCGCATCGTCCCTCGACAGCCCCATCGTCATCTGCGTCAGGTCGTTGGTTCCGAACGAAAAGAATTCGGCCACCTCCGCGATCTCATCCGCCAGCAACGCCGCCCGCGGAATTTCGATCATGGTCCCAACCAGATATTCAACCTTTACTTTAGTTTCTTGAATCACCCGTTGCGCCACCCGGTTAGTGGCATCCACCAACAGTTTAAGTTCCTTCCGGTCCATGGCCAGTGGAATCATAATCTCAGGTATTACTTTAATTCCTTTCTTTTTGCATTCCACTGCCGCTTCAAGTATCGCTCGAACTTGCATCTCAAGTATTTCCGGATAGGTGATCGCCAGCCGGCATCCCCTGTGCCCAAGCATCGGGTTGGCTTCATGTAATTGTTCAACTCTTCGGATCACCACCTCCACGTCGACCCCGATCTTTCTAGCCAGTTCCTGCTGCTTCTCGATGTCGTGCGGCACAAACTCGTGCAGCGGAGGATCGATCAGGCGGATGGTCACCGGGAACCCGTCCATGGCCTTGAAGATTCCCGAAAAATCCCGCCGCTGGTACGGCAGCAGTTTGTCCAGAGCCTTTCTCCTGGCCGCCTGCGTTTCGGCGATGATCATTTCCTGGATCGCCAGTTGCCGCTCGACGCTCTTCTCAGGAAACTCAAAGTCCTTGAAGAACATGTGCTCGGTCCGCGTGAGCCCGATGCCCTCGGCGCCCATCTCACGCGCCTTCACTGCGTCGTGCGGCGTGTCTGCGTTGGTGCGCACACCGATCTTGCGCACTTTGTCCGCCCAACCCATGAGCGTGGAAAACGCCTTGGGCAACTCCGGACTGATCAGCTTTACTTGACCTTCGTAGACGATCCCCTCGTTGCCGTCTAGCGTCACCCAGTCGCCTTCGCGAATGGTCTTGCCGTTGGCGTGCGCGACCTTCGACTCGTATTCCACATCCAGATTCTCGCATCCGACGATGCAGCATTTCCCCCAGCCGCGCGCCACTACCGCCGCATGACTGGTCTTGCCGCCCGTCGCGGTCACGATGCCCTGCGCCACGAACATCCCGCCCACGTCTTCCGGGCTGGTTTCGCGCCGGATCAAAATCACTTTTTCGCCCTTGGCGGCCATGGCTTCGGCCTCTTCCGCCGTAAAGACAGCCTTCCCGTATGCCGCGCCCGGCACAGCGTTGATGCCCGAGGCAATCTTTCGCTTCGCCAGATCGCCCTTCGGCACCGAGGGATCGACGATCGGGAAAAACAGCCGGTCGATATCCTCTTCCTTGATTCGGTCGATCGCTTCCTCCTTCGTAATCAGGCCTTCATTGGCCATGTCCACGGCAATCTGGAACGTGGCCGCCGGCGTGCGCTTGCCCACGCGCGTTTGCAGCATGTATAGCGTGCCTTCCTCGACCGTGAACTCCATGTCCTGCATGTCGCGGTAGTGTTTTTCCAGCAGCTTGCGGACTTTTTCCAGCTGCGGGTACACCTTCGGCATGTGCTTGGCCATCTCGTCCAGGTGCATCGGCGTGCGGATCCCCGCGACCACGTCTTCTCCCTGCGCGTTGATCAGGAAATCGCCATAAAAAGTTTTTCCGCCGGTCGACGGGTCGCGCGTAAAGCACACGCCCGTGCCGGAAGTCTCCCCCAGGTTGCCGAACACCATCTGCACGACGTTCACGGCCGTCCCCAGCAGCCCGGTAATGCGCTCCACGCGCCGGTAGGTCACCGCCTTTTCCGCCATCCACGAACCGAACACCGCGCCGATCGCGCCCCACAGTTGCTCCTCCGGATCCTCCGGAAATTCCTTGCCCGTCTTTTTCTTAAAGTGTTCCTTGTACTCGCCGACCAGTTCGCGCCAGCCGTCCGCCGGAACCTGGGTATCGTCCTTCACGCCGCGGCGCGTCTTCATGGCTCGCAATTTTTCTTCAAGTTCTTCTTTAGATAGCCCGATCACCACGGTCGAATACATCTGCACAAACCGCCGGTAGGCATCCCAGGCGAACCTGTCGTTTTTCGAGTTGCGCGCCAGCGCCTCGACCGACTTGCTGTTCAGGCCCAGGTTCAGGATCGTTTCCATCATCCCCGGCATGGACCGCGCCGAGCCCGACCGCACGCTCACCAGCAGCGGGTCCTTGGCGTCGCCCAGCTTCTTTCCGGTGACCTTTTCCAGCCGCGCCAGATTCTTTTTAACGTCTGCCGCCAGGGACTTCGGATAAGTCTGCTTGTGCTGCAGGTAGTAGTCGCAGCATTCGGTCGAAATCGTGAATCCGGCTGGCACCGGCAGGCCGATGCGGGTCATTTCCGCCAAGCCCGCGCCCTTGCCTCCCAGGATTTCCTTCATCTGGCCGTCGCCTTCCGCTTTCCCCGCGCCAAAAAAGTATACGTATTTCACGACTGTCGTCTCCTTGAACTTCCTTCGATGTTCGAGCACCGCTCTAAATTGTCGGCCCGCCGACAAAACTCTTCCAATTCATACCTCAACCAACACTTGATATTCACTTCCCCGACTCCGCCGCCACGATCTCCGAAAAATCAGCGATCGTCGAAAATTCCGCCAGCAATCCCGCCAGCAGCGTCAGCCGGTTCTTGCGCACATCTTCCTCTTCGGCCATCACCATTACTTCTTCAAAGAATTTATCTACTTCCGGCCTCAGCCCCGCTATTTTCTGCAGCGCCTCCCGGTAACGGCTATCCCGCTTCTGCCGGTCCGCCTCCTTGGCAACTTCCGCGGCCCGCTGGTAGAGATCCAGTTCGGCGTCCTCGGTAAACAGCTCGGCGCGCACGGCGGGCAGCTTCCACCCCGCTTCCGGCCCGGCCTTGTCCAGGATCTTACGAATGCGCTTGAAGGAAATTGCCAGGGGCTCAAAATTCTTCGTCTTGCGAATGGCCTTCACGGCTTCGATCCGCCGCACCGCATCCACCAGGTCGTCCGCTCCCGCCGCGAGGCCCGCATTGATCTCGTCGTAAGCCAGGCCGCCGCGCTCCTTCAGCACAAATCTCGCCCGGTCGAGCAGGAAATCCAGCACCTGCTTCTCAACTTCCGGTGACACTTGAATTTTTCGCGGCGAGCTTTCCAGCGTGCGCGCTGACTTCGCAATCATCATCGAAAGCGACACGGGCAGTTTGGATTCAACCAATACTTTAACAATACCCATAGCCGCCCGGCGCAAAGCGAAAGGATCGCTTGAACCCGACGGCACCAAACCCACGGCAAAGCAGCCGACCAGCGAATCCATTTTGTCGGCCAGGGCCAGCGCCTGCCCGGTCAGGTTTCGCGGAATAGGATCGTCAAGTCCCGCCGGCTTGTACTGGTCGTAAACGGCCCAGGCCACTTCTTCAGGTTCTCCTTGAGCTTTTGCGTACAGGCCTCCCACCACTCCTTGCAGTTCGGTGAACTCGCGAACCATGTCCGTGACCAGATCGCACTTGGCAAGTTCAGCGGCGCGGTCGGCTGCGCCCACGCTGGCTTGCGGGATGCCGCTGGCAAACCACTGCTCGGCGAGCCACCGGGCGAGGGCCCGCACGCGTTCTACTTTTTCGCCATAGCTTCCGAGCTTGGCCTGGTAAGTGACGGCCGCGAGTTTGGGCAGGTAGTCGGCGAGCCGACACTTCTGGTCCGTCTCCCAGAAGAACCGCGCATCCGCAAATCTCGCCCGCAGCACGCGCTCGTGCCCCGCCCGGATCAACCCGGCGCGGTCCTTATCCAAATTAATGACCGCAAGGAAGTGCGGCGCCAGCGACCCATTCTTCTTTTCCAGGCCAAAGTACTTCTGGTGCCCCCGCATCACCGTCAACAGGATTTCGTCCGGCAATTCCAGGTACGCCGGGTCGAATCCGCCCATAATCGCCGAAGGAAACTCGTTCAAGTACGTCACCAGGTCCAGCAAATGCGCATCTGCGTGGATGCGCAGTCCCTTGCCCGCGGCCAGCTTTCCAAGCTCTGCATCGATCTTCTTGCGGCGGTCCTCGGCCTTCACCAGCACGAAATTTGCGCGCAACTTTTGAACGTAATCCTTGGCCGAGGTCACCGGGATCTTCGATTTCCCCAGAAAACGGTGCCCTGCCGTCGAATTCCCCGCTTTGGCGTCCCCCAGAGTGAATTTCAAGGGCTTTCCGCCCAGCAGGGCCACCACCCATCGAATCGGGCGGATAAAACGCAGGCCGTCCGCCCCGGTCCAGTACATGCTCCGCGGCCAGGTAATCTCGGCCACTGCGCGCGGCAGAAAATCTTCCAAAATTTCCGTCGCCGGCTTGCCCTTGATGACTTGCTTAGCGGAAAGGTATTCGCCCTTGGGCGTAGTCACCATCGTCAATTTCGCAACGGGGATGCCCACCTTTTGGGCGAAGCTTTCGGCAGCGCGCGTCGGCTTCCCCGCAGCGTCATAAGCCACCGACTTTGGCGGCCCCGTGAGTTCCCGGACTTCATCCGGCTGCCGCTCCCGAATGCTCGCGCACGATGCCGCCAGCCGCCGGGGCGCTCCTAAAGTCTCCACCGGAGCCTCAAGTAATAGATTAGATGTCTTCAAATACTTCTCAAGTATTGCTTGAAGTTCTTTAACGGCTCCGGGGAGCATCCCTGCCGGGATTTCCTCGCAACCGATCTCAAACAGAAAATCCATCGCGCCCTTCATCGGCTGGCCCCTGTCGTTTCCGTGGTTGTTTCCCCTTGCGACGCCGCCTGCTCCTGCTGCGCGAGGAACCCGGAGGCGGTGCGGCAGGCAATCTGGCGCACGCGGCCGATCAGCTGGGCGCGCTCGGTGGTGGAGATCACGCCCCGGGAATCGAGCAGATTGAACAGGTGCGAGCATTTCAGGCAATGGTCGTAGGCCGCGAGCAGCGGAAAGCGCGGATCGCGCGTATCTCCCTGCCCTTTATAGACGTCCAGCAGCTGCGTGGCCTCCTTTTCATGGAGTTCAAACAGCTTGCGCGTCACCACCGGATCGGCGTACTCGAAGTTGTAGGCCGAAAATTCCTGCTCTTCGAGCAGCCGAACATCACCGTAGGAGCGGTCATCCGACCAGCGCACATCGTACACGCTGTCCACGCCCTGCAGGTAGGCGCAGATGCGGTCCAGTCCATAGGTTAATTCCACCGGCACTGGATCGAGGTCAATGCCGCCGCTCTGTTGGAAGTAAGTGAACTGGGTGATTTCCAGGCCGTCCAGCAGCACTTGCCAGCCGATGCCCCAGGCGCCAAGCGTGGGCGACTCCCAGTTGTCTTCCTCAAAGCGCACGTCGTGATCCGCCAGGCGCAGGCCGATCGCCGCCAGGCTCTGCAGGTAAAGGTCCTGGACGTCGGCCGGGGCGGGCTTCAAGATGACCTGGAGTTGGTGGTGCTTAAAGAGGCGATTGGGATTTTCGCCATAGCGACCGTCGGCGGGCCGACGAGACGGCTGTACGTAGGCCACACGGTACGGCTTCGGTCCAAGAACCCGAAGGAACGTTTCCGGATGCATGGTGCCCGCGCCCACCTCCACATCGTACGGCTGCTGGATCACGCAGCCCCGGTCGCCCCAATATTTTTGCAACTGAAGGATGAGGTTTTGAAACGTCGGGCCCTTTGGAGGATTCTTAATGTTATGCTTTAGATTCTGCGTCATCTGCGTTATGGGATCCACTCTCTTCCGAATATAAGATTTTCCTTGAGATCAGCTTCTTCTCGATGTGGTGCTCCAGCACATCTAAACCATAACTTAAGATTTCCTTGGACGCTTTCGCTGGCGGATTTTCCTTCAACAATCGCTCTAGAGTTCCGGAAAGCGCCGTCCTTCCAATTAGAAGTGATTCTTTAGATATTTGCTTCATCCAACCATCACGGCAATCCGAGCAACAAAGCTCAGGGTTTCCTTGAACTGTGAACAGACTCTCCTGCTCGACCAGCCGTCCGCACCGCGAGCAGCGATCGAGCGGCCCGAGCCAGCCGCCTAGGCGGGCCGTCCACAAACTGAAATAAGCCAGCACGGCCGGCGACGGCCCATGGGCGCGAATGGCGCGAGCAGTCAGCAGGATCAGGCGGAACTGCGGATCGGCCGGTTCTTTCTCGCCGAGGACGCCCTCGGTAATCTCGCTGACCAGTGCCATGGCCACGCCAGAGGCGTAGTCGACCTGCACGTCCATGAAGGACTCGATCAGCTCGCACTGGTTGATGCGGACCAGGTCGCGGTTTTCGCGCTCGAAATACCAGATGCGGACGTAGGAAAGCAGCTCAAGCGTCGAGCCGAAGCGACTCTTGGTGAGCCGCGCTCCCCTGGCCACGCCCTTGACGCGGCCGGACTGGCGGTCAAGAAAACTGACCACGCGGTCGCCTTCTCCCAGCGGAAAACTGCGCAAGACAATCGCTTCCGACTCCTTGACTGGCATCTGTGTGTGTCGGCGCGCCGACCGGCCGGAAATCCGCGCGAGCAGAATCGCGCAACAAAAATCTTGAATTCGTTACTTACCACACCCGCCGAAGCGAATCAATTAAGAAGCGTGAAAAATTCCGCATTTCCCGTCAATCCATCACCGCCTCATTTTTCCGGGCGCCAAGCCCTGCATAAATGCAGGCTTGCAGGCGCCTCCGCGATATGTTTACTCGCGCGCCGGCCTTGAAAAATTATCGGACGCAAGCGCGTCTCATTTTCCTTGCGTCCTTGCTATTTTTTCGTACAGTGTCCGGGTGCAGAAACTTCTCCCTCTCGTCGATATCGCCGGCGTCGGATTGAATGCCACCGACACGGTCATCCGCCTGCCGCACTTCCCCGCGTTCAATTCCAAGGTCGAGTTCCGCATTTCGGAAGTTTTGCCCGGAGGCCAGGTGGCCAGCGCCGTGATCGCCTGCGCGCGCTGGGGCCTGAAGGCTCGCTACGCCGGGAAGATCGGCGACGACGCTGCGGCGGACTTGCAGCGCCGGGAGATGAAGCGAGCCGGGGTCGAGGCGCACTGGAGCGCGGTGCGAGAGTGCCAGAGCCAGTCCTCTTTCATTCTGGTGGACGAGCAAACCGGGGAGCGTACCGTCCTGTGGAAGCGGGATGCGCGCCTGGAACTGCTGCCCCGGGAACTCCGGAAGGAGTGGATCGTCCGGTCCAGACTGCTTCATGTGGATGGCCACGACTGCCGCGCTGCGGTCACGGCTGCCCAGTGGGCCCGGCAGGCAAAAGTTCCAGTAACGGTTGACCTCGACAATCTCTATCCAGGAGTGGAAGCGTTACTTGAACATGTGGATTACGCCATCACGTCCCGGGATTTCCCCGCTCGGCTGTTCGGGGAGAGCGATCTGTTTGTGACCCTTCCTAAGCTGGCGGTGCGGTTTGGGTGCCGGATGGCGGCGGCTACGCTGGGAGAGGACGGCGTGCTGGCCTGGGACGGGGCGAAGTTCCACTACTCCCCCTCCTTTGAGGTCAAGCCGGTGGACACGACCGGGGCGGGGGATATTTTTCACGGCGCGTTTGCTTATGGCGTGGTGCGCGGCATTCCGCTGCCCGAACTGCTGATTTTTTGCTGCGCTGCGGCGGGGCTGGCGTGCCTGGGGCCCGGCGCGCGCGGCGGGATCGCGCCGCTGAAGAAGATCGAGCAGTTCGCGCACGCAGGAGCGCGCCGGCCGCACGCATTCAGCGAGGTTCAGCTGATCGCGGCCGCAAGGAGAGTCCGGTGATTCCACTTCGCGTGGACATCATAAGGATGCGGGCGGCGGTCATCACCGTTCTGCTGATTCTGGCTAACACGCTGGCGTTCTTCTATGAGCTGACGCTTTCGCCCAAGGCTGGAAGCAAGTTTATTTTCACGTTCGGGCTGACGCCGTCGCACGTGGAGTTGTTCTTCACCGGGCATGGCACTTCCCTGGGGCCAACCATACTTCCACTTTTCACCAGCATGTTTCTGCACGGCGGGTGGATGCATCTGCTGGGGAACATGCTGTTCCTGTGGGTGTTTGGCGGGAGCGTGGAGGAGGCGCTGGGGCATTTTCAATATCTCATCTTCTACTTTATATGCGGGATCGGCTCGGCCGTGGTGCATACGGCGTTCAACTGGGGCTCAAAGATTCCCACGGTGGGGGCGAGCGGAGCGATTTCGGGGATCATGGGGGCGTTCATTGTGCTGTATCCGAGGTCGCGGGTGACCACGCTGATTCCGGCGCTGTTCCTATTTTTTACGATTCGCATTCCGGCGTTCTTGATGCTGGGGTACTGGTTTTTCATTCAGTTTTTCAGCGGGGTGGCGTCGCTGGGGATGACCGATCAGGGGGGAGTGGCGTGGTGGGCGCATGTGGGGGGATTTTTGCTGGGGGCGCTTCTGGTTGTGGGGGAGCGAACGAAAAGAAGAACTGCGGCTTACGGTTGAATTCCAATCAGGGTGACGCGGGGTTAGTGGGACGGCTTTAGCCTGCGGGCAATTTCAGTGAAGTGGAATCTAAACCGCACAGGCGGAAGCCTGTGCCACCTGGGGCGTGCTTGATTCAGGCGCGGGCGGCGATGTATTCGACGAGCCAATCGCCGGCTTCCTTTGTTCCTAGATTCCCACCAATATCACGCGTGGTTTTCTTCTCTTTGACTGAGGCTCGGACGGCTTCGCGCAGCAGGTTTGCAGGGGCGTGCAATCCCAGATGATCGAGCATGAGGGCCGAGGAGAGGACCGATCCGGCGGGGTTGGCGATATTTTTTCCGGCGATGTTGGGGGCCGAGCCGTGCACGGGCTCAAACAGCGAGACTTGGCCGGGGTGGATGTTGCCCGAGGGAGCGAGGCCGAGGCCGCCGGCGAGTTGGGATCCCAGATCGCTCAGAATATCTCCGAATAAATTGCACGTGACGATGACGTCGAACTGGGACGGGTCGCGGACCAGTTCCATGGCCAGTGCGTCGACGTAGAGGTGGCGCGATTCGATGTCCGGGTAATCCCCTCTTATTTCCTTGAATATGCGCAGCCAGAGTTCGTGGCCGAAGGTGAGGGCGTTGGATTTGTCGCTCATGCAGACGCGGCGCAGGTTGCGGGCGCGGGCGAACTCGAAGGCGTAGCGCTGAATGCGCTCGACGCCGCGGCGGGTGTTCACGTCCTCCTGAATGGCAACTTCGTGCGGGGTGCCGCGCTGGAAATGTCCGCCGGTGCCGACGTAAAGGCCTTCGGTGTTTTCGCGGACGACGGTGAAGCGGACGTCTTTCGCGGCGCGATCGCGCAGCGGGGTGAGGGCGTCGTCGAGAAGTTCGACGGGGCGGAGGTTCACGTAGAGGTCGAGTTTGGAGCGCAGGCCGAGGAGAATGTCGGCGGCGTGTTGATTGCCCGGGACGCGGGGGTCGCCCACGGCGCCGAACAGGATGGCGTCGAAATCGCGACGGAACATTTCGACGGCGCCGCCGGGGAGCGAGGTGCCGTCGCGGAGGTACCGGTCGGCGCCCCAGTCGAAATCGGTGAAATGGAGTTGTGTTGCGCTCTTGGAAGTGGCGGCGCGGAGGATTCTTACGGCCTCGCGGGTGACTTCGACGCCGATGCCGTCGCCGGGGATTACGGCGATGCGTTTTGATTTTTGCGGGAGTTCAGGTTCCGGCATATGGATTCGGGCGCAACGCTAACACGGCCTACGGGCGCGGTCAACGCGGACGAAGAGGGGTTGTAGGACAGAAACTCTTGTCTGTCCGGGGTCGATTCGCGGCATAGTGGTGGAAAAGCGGACAGACAAGAGTGTCTGTCCTACTGGAACCGTCCCCGCAATCAAATTCATGTATTACTTTAAGAATTCTTTTCTAGCCGTGAGGCGTTCGATGCGGTCTACACGAGGGGTGTAGCCGATGCCTGGGCGGTCCAGAACGCGAATCGTGCCTTGGGAAGAAACTTCAACCTCTGGTTCAATTATATCTTCGGTCCAGTAGCGGCGGCTGGCGGTTACGTCGCCGGGCAGGGTGAAATTTTCGAGGGTGGAGAGGGCGATGTTGTGGGCGCGACCGATGCCGGATTCGAGCATGCCGCCGCACCAGACGGGGATCTGGCGGGAACGGCAGAGATCGTGAATCTGGATGGAGGGAGTAAAGCCGCCGACGCGGCCGAGTTTGATGTTGATGATGCGGCAGGCGCCGAGGTCGATGGCGGCGAGGGCGTGTTCGAGGGTGTGGATGCATTCGTCGAGGCAGATGGGGGTTTCGAGTTTGCGTTGGAGTTCGGCGTGGCTGTAGAGGTCGTCCCATCCGAGGGGCTGCTCGATCATCATTAGATAGTATGCTTCGAGACGCTTCAAGTGCGGCCAGTCTTCGAGGCGATAGGCGGAGTTGGCGTCAACCATCAGGCGGATGCGGGGAAAACGCTGGCGCAGGGCTTCGACGGGTTCGATGTCCTTGCCGGGTTTGATTTTTATTTTGATTCGCTGGTATCCGGCGGCAAGTTCGCGCTCGACGGTGGAAATTAATTCTTCAAGCGTTGGTTTAATGCCGATGGAAACGCCGCAGGGAATTTCATGGCGCACGCCGCCGATGAGTTTCCAGAGTGGAAGATTTTTTTGTTTGGCTTCGGCGTCCCACGCGGCGGATTCGATGGCGGCCTTGGCCATGTTGTGGCCGCGAATGGGCGAGAGAATTTGCCAGAGGTCGGCTGCGGAATTAAATTCGCGGTCTTTGATCAGGGGCCAGATGAAATCGCGGAGAATGTGCCAGGCGGTCTCGACGGTTTCAGGCGCGTAGAAAGGGCCTTCGCCGGCGACGGATTCGCCCCAGCCGCAGACGCCGTCGGAATTCAGTTCGAGGAGAAGAATGCGGCGGTCGGCGAGCCGACCAAAACTGGTTTCAAACGGAGTGACCAGCGACATGCGAATTTCGCGCAGCGTGATGGAGTGAATTTTCACGAGGCCTTCCACGGTTCGAGAATGTAATCGACGCCGGATTTTCCGGGAGCGACGGCGGTGGCGGCGTATCCTTTTCCGAGCCAGTGCTGGAACTCGGCGCGAATTTTGGACTGAATTCTTGCGGCGGCGCCGGGATCGCTACCCTTCAATTCTTCGAGCGACGATGGAATCGTGATGCGCGCGGTTTTTTTTTGGAACGCAGGCGTGGCGCGCTTCCCTGCGATCACGCGCAACACGCGCGGGGAGCGGAGATGCCATTCGGCAACGAGGCGATCGGTGGGAAGGCCCGCGTGCAGAGGGCTCGTGGTGATGCCGTAGGCGTTTGGCAGATAACGGCGGGCGATGGCGCCCAGGCGCATAAAATTGAAGTAGGCGTTCTTGGTAATGAGCGGATCGAAGGTCCACTCGATGCGCTGGATGCCGCGGGAGAGGGCGTCCTCGCGCTGAAAACGTTTGAGGCGGCGGCCAATGCCGCGGTCCCAGTAGGCGGCGAGGACAGCGGTCATGTGCGAGTGCAGGAAAGGCTTTCGGTTACGCCATCCGGCGATGGCCATGGTGAAGCCGATCAGTTCGTTTTCGTGAAACGCACCGATGACCTGGCCGCCGGTTTCGGCGGCGACAACGAACAATGGGATGGGAACGACATCGACGTCGGCCGATTGCCAGACGTTGCGCTCGACCTGGACGCAGGCTTCGAATTCCTCGATGCCGTGGCAGAGGCGGATGAGGATTCCGTCGCGCAGTTCGCCTGCGGAGTTCGATGTGCGATTCGATTTTTTCGGGCGGCGCGGCTTCATGACGGGCTCACTGGCTCGGTGGGAGACTTCGATTTAATTTTTGCGGACTCCCAGAGGGCTCCAAGTTCTACCTTAGAAAGATCGCTGAGGCGGACGCCGGTTTGCAGGGCCGCGTTCTCCATGAATTGAAAGCGGGACTTGAACTTTTTATTGGATTTCTTAAGTGCTACTTCAGGATCGAATCCGAGAAATCTTGAGAGATTGACGGCGACGAAGAGGATGTCGCCGATTTCTTCTTCGGTGTGTTCCCTGCTTGCCGCGCTGGCATTGGGCGCAGCGGAAAGTTGAAGTGCCGCTTGAAGCTCGGAAGTTTCCTCCTGCAGCTTGTCGAAAATGCCGGCGACGGTTTCCCAGTCGAAGCCGACCTGGGCGGCGCGGCGGGTGAGTTGATAGGCTTCGAGCAAGGCAGGGAGGGAGCGGGGGACGCCGTCGAGTGCGGAGGGGGCTGCGGGCGATTCCGCGGCTGGGCCTCCTGCGGAGGCCGCCAATTTTTCCTGGGCTTTTAGCTGGGCCCAGTTTTTCAGGACTTCGGCGGGGGTGTCGGCTATTACGTTGCCGAAGACGTGGGGGTGGCGGCGAATCATTTTTTCGGTGATGCCGGTGATGACGTCGGAGATGTCGAAGGAGCCGGCTTCGAGGGCGAGGTCAGCGTGGAAGAGGATCTGGAGGAGGAGGTCGCCGAGTTCCTCGGCTAGTTCTTGTGAATTGCCGGATTCCAGTGCGTCGAGGACTTCGTAGGTTTCCTCGATCAGGAATGTTTTTAGGGTTGCGTGGGTTTGCTGGCGGTCCCAGGGACAGCCGCCGGGGGCGCGGAGGCGGGCCTGGATGTTGACCAAGGATTGGAAGATGGGGCCGGCGGGCTTGCGGGTTGGGCGGGACGCGGGAATTGGTTTTTTTTGTTTGGGGGGCTTGACGCGGGGGGATTTTGAATTTGTTTTTCGAGGGGGCACGGGAATTTTATTTTGATCCTGGATTTGAATCGCGTGTGAAGGAAAAACTTTACGGTACTGGCGCGGGGGACACAAGGGGGAAGGTGGATTTCACATTTGGGACTTGAAAGAGGGTCCAGGCCAGGGTGATTCAGGGGCTAAAGAGTGTGCTTGAAGACCGCGATTCCAAGGCGCCAGCGGCTGAAGCCGGATTCAACTGCATGTATTTACGTCTTGGCTAAAGCCACGACCCACAAGGATTCCGAGGTTCACACACACACTCTAAAGCCCACCACATACCAGGCAGAAATGTCCGAGCTGAGGTCGGGCTTCCGACTTCCCACAGAAAAATCAAAGTAGGACAGCGTCGGCGACACCAAGAGCTTGTGAGGGCGCGCGGCGGGGTGCTAAACTATACGTTGAACACTAAGGAAATTAGCGTGAGATGAGGGAGATCCCGTTGTCCGAATCAAAACACGATGAAACGTTTAAGGTAGTGGACCGGCGGCTGTTTACGGCGGATGGGGAGTTGCGGAAGGAAGTGGCCGAGCAACAGGATCGGGAGCATGAGGCGGCGGCCCATGCGGCGGCGCCGGCTGCGCGGCCTGCTGCTGCGGCGGCGGGTTCGGCTGCGCCGGGGCCGAAGCTTGTGGGTGGGAGCGCGGGGACGGGGGCGCAGGAAACGGAAATGGCGCAAGCGGACGCGCCGAAACGGTCGGCGGCGTTTGAGAATCTGGTGCGGTCGCTGGGGCAGAATGCGGCGATGCTGCTGGGCGGGTATGCGGATCCGCGGACCGGGCAACCGATGCTTGATCTGGAAGGGGCGCGCGAGATGATCGATATGCTCGATACGCTGCGCGAGAAGACGATGGGGAACCTGGCTCCGGAAGAAGACACACTACTGATCGATGTGCTGGGAAATCTGAAACTGGCTTTTATGGAAATGACCAAGGCCGCCACGGCCGCCGCACTGAAAGAACAGGCCAAGTCCCGGCCGTAACTGAGGGTCTCTCCTGCCCGCATCATCCCATTCCGTACTGGAAGTTACCGTGCTCGGGTCCGGCACTTCGATGGGAGTGCCGACGCTGACCTGCCATTGCCGCGTGTGCAGTTCGCGGGACCCGCGAGACAATCGATTGCGCCCTTCCCTGCTGCTGGCGCACGGCGGCGGAACGGCGGTGATCGACACGACGCCGGATTTCCGCACGCAGGCGCTGCGCGTGGGGCTGGAACGGCTGGACGCGGTGCTGTTCACGCACGCTCATGCGGATCACATTCTGGGATTCGACGACATACGGCCGTTCAACATGCGGCAGAGAGCGGCGATGCCGGTGTACGCGTCGGCCGAAACGCTGGCGACGCTGAAGCGGACATTTGCGTATGTGTTTGACGGGCTTCCGGCGATCAGTACGATTCCGCAGGTTGTGTTGCACGAGATTGAGGGGCCGTTTGAGGTGATCGGGGTGCGCGTGACGCCGATTCCGGCGCAGCACGGGGACATGGGCGTGCTGGGATTCCGGTTCGGGGCGGCGGCTTATTTGACGGATTTCAGCGTGCTGCCGGAAACGTC
>JAIQFG010000153.1 GCA_020073375.1 Terriglobia bacterium
GGTCTCTTGAAACGCGTCCGAGCCGATCAGCTTGCTGCCCACCTGGCCGGTAATACAGACGATGGGGGACGAATCAAGCATCGCGGTGGCGATGCCGGTAACCATGTTCGTCGCGCCCGGGCCGGAAGTGGCCACGGCCACACCGACGCGCCCGGAAGCGCGCGCATAGCCATCGGCCATGTGCGTGGCGCCCTGCTCGTGCCGCACCAGGACGTGATGAATGTTGCTGTACTTCAGCGCGTCATAGGCGGGCAGAATCGCTCCGCCGGGGTATCCGAATACGGTCGTAACCCCTTGCTGTTCCAGACATTCCCACAGAATTTGCGCGCCCGTTTTAATCATAAGATTTTCCGCCCAGATCCGAAAATAGAAATTGCCGAGGCAGGCCCATCCCCAGGCCATCTCCGCAATAGTATAGGGAAATATTATACAGGAGAAACGAAATAAAGGGTCGGTTGCCGAGGGGGCCAAATGGAATGGAAAAATTGCCAGTCAAGGTTCTGTATTGGGATTTCGGGCTGCTTCTTACTGGAAGGCAATTATGGGGGATATCGGTGTGACTCACGCTTCCCTTTTGGCCTTACCCTGTCTGAAGCGGCCATATGCATTTTATCCGCTTAAATGTCCAGGTGCCATTATGCTAAGAAGAACTCTCCGCTGGAGCGCATTTCATCGCAAAATCCGGGACATCCGGAAACGCAACGCTGAAACCGACCTTAACGAGTTGCAACGTATTATCGATAAAGTAGTAGGGCAAGTCCGCGCCAAAGAATCCGGCAAGAAAAAGCAGACTCGCAAACCGTACCCCCCCCCTAGTCCTCCAAAGACGCCCCCGAATTGTCTTCCGGAGGGTGAGGACCAGCAGTCCGATTCTGTACTTGCGGCCAGTAGGCTGCCCCAATCCTGGGCTAGTAGACTGATTCGGCCTCCTGTAATGCGGGCAATTCGCATGGACTCCTCCAACAGTGTTCTAAGAAATAAGCACGGGGCAGGCACATTTTGCTTCTTAATGCGGGATATTCGCTCTCTGTTTATTGCCCTGATTCTTTGCGCCGGTCTGGCGGGATGCGCCGCGGCAACATTGTCGAATTCCCCCACTGGAAACGGCGCGGCGCCGAGCATCACCTCCTTTTCGGCCAATCCGGCCAGCGTCAACTCGGGTGCGAACAGCACGGTGAGTTGGGTGGCGACGGGCGCAACGAGCATTGCGATTAAGCCGGGGACATTCACGTCCACAACGGCCAGCGGTTCTACCATCCTGAGTCCATCGGCGACAACCACCTATACGCTGACTGCAACTAATGCCAACGGCTCCTCGACTTCGACGGTGACCATTACCGTCAACGCGGCAGGCAAGCCGGCGATCGGTTCGTTCAGCGCGAATCCCGCAAGCATCAATTCGGGTGCCAGCAGCACGCTGAGTTGGGCGACCAGCGGCGCGGCCAGTCTTGCGATCACGCCGGGAACATTCACGTCCACGTCGGCGAGCGGTTCGACAAACGTAAGCCCGACGTCGACGACGACTTACACGCTGACGGCAACCAATGCCGCCGGCTCGAACACATCCACGACGAAAGTTACGATCGTTGCAACAGGCGGGCCACTCTCGATCTCGACTATTTCGTGCGCGGGCGGAACACAGGGCGCGACGTATGCGGGATGCACGATCGCCGCGACCGGGGGATCCCCGCCCTACGCGTTTTCGGTACGCGGCGGTGCCGGATTTGCGCCATTGCCGGAGGGAATGTCCCTGAATTCCTCCACGGGGATCATCAGCAGTGCGCTGATCGGCGGCCAGGGGACGTACACACCCGAATTTGTGGTCACGGATTCGGCGAATGCGCAGGCCACGCGGGACATCAGCCTGGCCATCAACGGCAATAATGCGTTTATCGCGAATATTTTTCCGTCCACTTCGATTTTTCATCATCGAGTGGACGCTACCACCACCCACTTGCCCGTGGATACTTCTCCGGCGGCGCCCATGTATAGCGGCTACTTATCCGAAACGATCAAGCCGTTTTTCGGAAACAATTCCAATTCTCCATTTCCGAATGGGATACCGGCGATTGAAGTTCCCGCCAATCAGGCGAACGTCGCGGTCGCTACCACCGTGTATCAGTCCTATTTCACCTCCGGCCCCATTCCGGCTTATGCACCGGTGGAGGGCACCAGCAACGACACGGGAGACCGGCACGTGCTCGTCTATCTGCAGGCTGGTGGCGGCAAGAAACCCGCCTTATATGAAATGTGGCAGGGAATTTATCTGGGCGGTCCGTGGACCGATTCATCGAACGCACTCTGGCCCGACGTATCTTCCAATGGGCTGACGACGCAGGGGAACGGAACATCCGACGCGGCCGGGTTGCCCATCGCGCCCCTGCTTGCCAATGCCGATGAAGTCATCGGCACCGGGACACCCAGCGCGCCCAACGGCACGATTCAACATCCGATCCGGTTTACGCTCAACCACATGCTGAATTACTGGGTCTGGCCCGCGACGGAAACCGCAGGAGTGGGGAGTTGCACGGCGACGGGAGGGAGTTCCATTCCCACGGCTTCGCTGATTTCGCAATCTGCTCCCCCCGCAAGCTGCACCATGTCCGGGGCAGCGGGCGAGATTTACCGGCTCAAGGCCTCTGTCGCGACTCCCTCTTGCGCGTCCACAAGCCCGCAGGCGGGCATCATCATCACGGCATTCCGAAATTATGGAATCATTCTTGCTGACAATGGGATGAGCGGAGGGTTGATTGGCACTCCGGACGCGCGCTGGAACGATACCGATCTGGCGTGCCTGCGGAGTTTGACCTTGTCGGAGTTTGAACCCGTGAATGTTTCCAGCATCATGGTCAGCAACGATAGCGGCGCGACCAGCCATTAAGCGAACCAAGTTGGAATACGTTTGCGGAATTTCCCGACGCAAAAGTGGTCAGGGAATATCTTTGGCCGCTACGCAGGCCTGTAGCTGAACAGCTTCTGGCAGGTCTTTCGCTGAAAACCGCCGATGACGGGGACGGGGTGATTGCCCTTCTCGAGGACCGTGCGGCAGGAGATCAGGCAGGCGCGCCATTTGTAATCCTCGGTGCCGCACTTGCTGCCGTAAGCGTCGATGTCTTCCTGCGAAACGCCGTAGACGACTGCACCAATTCTGGACCACACGCAGGCGCCGGCGCACATAGCGCAGGGCTCATGCGTCGAGTAGAGAACGAAATCCGGCAGGTAACGGCCGTAGCCACTCGAAACGTACTTGAGCGTTTCGAGTTCGACATGCTTGATGCTGGAGCCAGATGTTTTTACGCGATTGCCCGCGCTGGCGACGACCACTTCTCTTTTCCCCAACAAACGTGTGATGACCGCGCCGATGGGATAGTCGCCGCGGTCGCCGGCGAGTTTCGCCTCGGCGATTGCCAGGTCCATGAATTTCTTGCCCGGTTTGTAGGTAGCGGGGATCATGCGGATTAATTATAGCGGGGTCTGGCGCGTCATAAGCGGGGGTGTTGCGAGAGGCGTGATTGACAAGTCATGATGGGTTGATTCGGCGGGATATTTTCGTTGCACGCAGGGACAGGCAAGAGTGCCTGTCCTACTAGAACCGGCGATCTAGCTTGCGTCGCTCCAATCCAGAATCACTTTTCCGGCTTCGCCCGTGCGCATGACCTCAAAACCTTTTTCGTAATCGCGCCAGGAGAAACGATTGGTGATCACCGGAGAAATATCCAGGCCCGATTCGAGCATCACCGTCATCTTGTACC
>JAIQFG010000093.1 GCA_020073375.1 Terriglobia bacterium
GCCTCGGGTTGCGACAAGCTCAAAGCCCGCGACCTGCTGAACAAGGGCGTCGCCGCCTATCGCGACGGCAAGTTCGATCAGTCCATCGAGGACTTCAAGGGCGCCAAGGACCTTGACCCGACACTGACCAACGCGCGCCTCTATCTCGCCACGGCCTACGCCACGCAATATATTCCCGGCGCGCCCTCGGACGAGAACATCCGCATGGGCAAGTCGGCGGTCACCGAGTTTCAGGACGTGCTCAGCGCCGATCCCAACAATATCTCGGCCATCGACGGCATCGGCTCCATTCTCTACAACATGGCCGGGACTCCCTACAGCCGCGAGATGTTCGAGCAATCCAAGACCTACCACATGAAGCACATCGCGCTGAAGCCCGAGGATCCCGAGCCCTACTACTGGATCGGCGTCATCGATTGGACGCTCTCCTACCGCTCGAACCTGGAGATGCGCGGCAAGTGGCGCCTGGGGCACCTGACGGCAAAGACTCTGAAAGATGACGATCCGATGCCGCCCGACGTTCGCGAGGATTACATCAAGGAAAACGGCCAGATGATCGACGAGGGCATTACCAACCTCAGAAAAGCCATCGAGCTGCGCCCCGATTATGACGACGCCATGGCCTACCTGAACCTCCTGCTCCGCCGCAAGGCCGACGAAGCGGCCACTCCCGACGAGCGCGCCTCGCTGCTCAAGGAAGCCGACTCGCTGGTCGACAGGGCCAAGGAAATCAAGCAGAAGAAAATGGAAGCGCCGGCCAAAACCTAACCGGCCCCCGGAAAGTGTTCGGCATCGTGTTTTAAAAAGGCGGCCCTCAGGAGGGCCGCCTTTTTGTCTTTCACTCGCTAAGCAAGGAGTTTTTATGTCGGCATCCAATCACGTCCCGCACGTCCCGCAAGTTCCCACCGAGGAAATCGCCCACCCGAAGTTGCGCGCGGTGATTGAGAAAGCCGTGGTCACCAAGAGCCCGCCGGTGGCGTGGTACCGCACCATGGCGCACAACCCGGAAGTGGCCGCGGCGTTTGCCGCGTACTGGGAAATGCTGCATCGCGGCGGCACCGTGCCGCACGAAATCAAGGAACTCGCGCGCATCCAGATCGCGCAGATGGTCGGCTGCGAGTTCTGCGCGCGGCAAGTCTCGCCGCTCGCTTCCTCGATCACTCAGGCGGAGAAAATGAGTTGCGCGCTGCCCAACTGGGAGCACCCGGATCCCAAAACCCGCGCGGCGCTGCACTACGCCCGCACGCTGACCCTGGACGACGGCCGGGACGCCGAAGTTTACGAGGAACTCCGCAAGTTCTACACTAACGCCGAAATCATCGAGCTCTCCGCCTTCTTCTGCTTTACCGCCGGCGGAAACCGCATGGCCAAGAGCTGGAGCATCGAGCCGCACGAGGAAGTTTCGGCCATTCCCGCCGGAGCGATGTCGATTCACGACAGTTCGGCGCAAAGCGCAAGTCTTGAACATTCGCAGAAGGGCTAGATGGCGCCTGCCGCACCCGATCCATGCAGGCTTCAGTTTACCGAGGACCGGCTGTCTTGGTGGCGCCGGCGCCACCAAACCCCTTCCATTGCCGGTTCGGCACGCCTAAAGCACCTCCGGAACTCTTTTCTCCCCCGCGGCATCAAATAGACATAAAATAGAAACCCATGTCTTCGCTCGAAAAGCCGGCAGGACTGTCTTCGCTGGTTGGCGTTGGCGCCAGGACCGAGCGCACGACCCGCGCGCTACAGGCGCGGTTTATCGAGCTGGTCGAAAAAGTCCGCCAGACGCGTCCGGCAAGCGATATTGAGTTGCTGCGGCGGGCGTTCGATTTCGCCGCCGAACAACACAAAACTCAGCTACGCAAGTCCGGCGACCCCTACCTGTCCCATCCTCTGGAAGTCGCGCACATCCTGGCGGATATGAAGCTGGATATCACCACGCTCTGCGCCGCTCTGCTGCATGACGTGGTCGAGGACACGCGCATCACCACGCAGCGCATCTCCGAGCGCTTCGGGCCTGACATCGCGCGCCTGGTCGAAGGCGTCACGAAGATCAATCGCCTAGACCTGCTTGCTCCCGAGGCGCGCCAGGCGGAAAACGTCCGCAAAATGCTCCTGGCCATGGTTAATGACGTTCGCGTGGTGGTCGTGAAGCTGGCCGACCGTCTGCACAACATGCGCACGCTGGGATTTCTTGCTGCGGAAAAACAGCAGCGCATCGCGCGCGAAACGCTCGACATCTACGCGCCCATCGCGCACCGCCTGGGAATGGGCCTGATCCGCGGCGAACTCGAGGACCTCGCCTTCAGCTACCTCGAGCCGGAAGCTTTTCAGGAACTGCAGAAGACCGTCGTTTCCAAACGCAAGGAATTTGAAACTTTTCTGAACGAATTGCAGGACACCATCCGCAAGCAGCTCGCCGAAAACGGGATCAACGCCGAAGTCGACGGCCGCGTCAAGCGCCTCTATTCCATTCACCAGAAAAGCCTCCGCCAGCACCGCACCATTGACCAGATCTATGACCTGCTGGCCGTGCGCGTGATTACCGACACCATCCGCAACTGCTACGCGGCGCTCGGCGTGATCCATCAGGTTTGGCGCCCGGTTCCCGGCCGGTTCAAGGATTACATCGCCATGCCGCGCCCGAATCTGTACCAGTCGCTGCACACCACTGTGATTCACGCGGGGCAGACCTTTGAAGTGCAAATCCGCACGCAGGAAATGCACCGCATCGCCGAGCAGGGCGTCGCCGCGCACTGGCGATACAAGGACGGCAAGGACGTTTCCGATGCGGACGACCAGCGCATTTTGTGGATGCGCCAGTTGATCGAGTGGGTCAAGGAAATGCAGGAGCCTTCCGAGTTCATGTCCACGCTGAAGGTGGACCTGTACCCGGAGGAAGTGTACGCGTTCACGCCAAAGGGGAAAGTCCTGGCGCTGCCTCGGGGCGCGACGCCCGTGGATTTCGCCTACGCCGTGCACACCGAAGTCGGCAACCAGTGCATCGGAGCGAAAGTGAACGGCCAGATCGTGCCGCTGCGGCATCGCCTCACCAACGGCGACGTGGTCGAGGTGCTCACCCAAAAGGGCCACGTCCCCAGTCGCGACTGGCTGAATTTCGTGCGCACTTCGCGCGCCCGCAGCAAAATCCGCCACCACATCAATTTCATCGAACGCAGCCAGGCCACCGAAGTCGGGCGGCGTTTGCTCGAGCGCGAAGCGCGCCAGGCCGGGCGCAGTCTGAAGAAAATTCCCGAGGCGGACCTGCTGCGCGTTGCCGGCGAATACGGGTGCGCGAAGCTGGAAGACTTGTTCGCCGACCTGGGTTACGGAAAATTTTCCGCGCGGCAGATTATTTCCAATGCATTGGGGGAGGTCGTTCCCCCGGCAAAGCCCGAGGCTCCCGCCGAAGAATCTCCCACGAATTTGGTCTCAACCGTCAAGCGCATGTTGCGCGTGGGCGATACGGCCCTGCAAGTGGGCGGGCAGGACGACCTGATGGTGTTTCGCGCCAAGTGCTGCAACCCGATCCCGGGAGACGAGATCGTGGGTTACGTGACGCGAGGCCGCGGCGTCGCCGTGCACTCCAAATCCTGCCCCAACGTGCAGAATTTGCTGTACCAGGTCGAGCGCCGCATCGAGGTGGAATGGGGCGGCGCCGCCGGAGCCGTTTATCCCGTCACGCTGCTCATCCGCGCGCAGGACCGCCCCGGCATGTTGGCCGACATCACCAGCGTCATCAGCGAAACCGGCTCGAACATCCGCACCCTCGGCAGCCACCCCGATAATCTCCACGCCCGCATCGACCTCACCCTGGAAATCACCGACCGCAAACAGCTCGAACGCATCATCGCCAACATCCGGAAAATTTCCGGCATATTCGGCGTGGAACGCCTGTACAAGGTTTAAGTAGGACAGGCTTCAGCCTGTCGCCTTTTTTTCTCGCCCATCAAGATTCATCCATCGAAATCCACCCGCCGAAACCCGAAAGGCTGAAGCCTGTCCTACCGGTTATCTTCGAGGCACACACCGTTCCACTCCCCGCGCGCTCAGCTACAATTAAACAATGCCCTCTCCCGGCTCAACGGGTTTTCGCCGCAGCGCGCCGCTCGGATCGCTGCTCGCCGCGCTCCTGTTGCTCTCCGCCTGCAAGCCCGCGCAAAAGCCGGATACCACGCAGCAGGACCAGATGCAGATGTGGATGGACAATGTTCCGGAACTGAAGCCGCTCGATGTCTCCAACGCCGAAATCGCCGAGCTCCAGAAGGTGCACGATGCAGGCCTCACCGACTCTTCCGCCGTCGCCCTGATCCGGCTTGCGCGCGACCGCCACAAGCCTTTTACCGACGGACAATCGATCGCGGATTTGCTCGCCGCGGGGTCCTCGGAACAAACCGCCCTGCAGCTTGCGCGCATGGACCAACTGGGCCTGTGGGCCGGGCAAGCTCGAGTGCTTCGCCTGGCCGGCATCACGGACAAAACCATTCTGGCGGTAGCCGAGCGCCGTTCAAAAGGCCTGCCCGTGCTTTCGGGAGAGAAGCTCGGAGAGTTGAAGAATGCCGGCGTCAGTGACGCCGTGATTCTGGACATGGTCCAGAAGGGAACCTCGGAGAAAGACGTTTCCGCATACATCGCGGAACGCGAACGCGCCGCCGGCGGCCACCATTTTGTCTACCAGCACGGCCGCAAAAAACTGGGATGATGGCGAAATTAGACCGCGGCCTGAAATTCCCCGCAATCGGCTCCCGAAAAAGAAAAAGCAAATTCCCAAAACGCGCCCTCGCGCGGAAATCGAGTGCCCTGTGAAACTGGAAATCGTGCAGGCGGGAAATCCGGTTTTGCGGCAACGCGCCCGCCCTCTGACCCCGGCGGAAATCCCCGGCAAACAGATTCAGAACCTGATCGAAGCCATGCGCGAATGCATGAGGGAGGCGCCTGGCGTGGGCCTCGCCGCGCCGCAAGTGGGATTGCCGCTGCAACTCGCGGTGATCGAAGACCGCGAGGAATATTTGAAGGAGGCCACGGCCGAATATCTGCGCGAGCGCGAGCGGCGCCCCGTGCCGTTTCACGTCATCATCAATCCGGCGCTCACGGAGCTGGACGGCGAGAAAGTGGAATTTTTCGAGGGCTGCCTGAGCCTGGCGGGCTTTTCGGCGTTGGTGCCGCGCGCGCGCCGTGTCCGCGTCGAGTGCCTGGACGAGCACGGCAATCAAAAAATCATGGAAGCTTCCGGATGGTACGCGCGAATTCTGCAGCATGAAATCGATCACTTGCGCGGGGGCCTGTACATCGACCGCATGTACACCAAGACGTTTACGTCGGCCGATAATTGGGCGGAATTCTGGAAGGCCAAGCCCATCGTTGAGATTCGCAAAAATCTTGATTTAGGCGCTGTTTAGGCGGGTAGAATCGATCCCGGAGCGGTGGATTTCAACCACCTGCGGTGAAAAACATTTCCACTTTGCCCGCAAAAAGTCCGCACTTCTAATTCATACGACACATTTGTTTGCGGAACCGCGAGCGAGCGCAACTTTCGCGCGCAACGGGTGTTTCCACTGGTGTGCGTGCTCGAACGAAAATACGCGAGCGAAGAAATAATATGTATGGCCCACAAGGGAGGAAAAAATCATGAAACTTTCAAAAGTCATCCTGCATTGCGCGGTTCTGATCGGCCTGGCGTCGCCGGCATTCGCGGGTCAGGGCGCAACCATCAACGAGCGCAAGGAAAATCAGCAAGACCGCATCGCCAACGGCGTCAACACCGGCCAGCTCACCGCGCGCGAAACCGCCAACGTGGAGACCAAGGAATCCGCCCTCAACAAGGAAGAGCACCACATGCGCGCCGACGACAATGGCCACCTGACCGCCGCCGACCGCGCCAGGCTCGATCACCAGCAGAACAAGCTCTCCCGCCAGATTTACGCGAAGAAACACAACGGGCGCAAACAGTAGTCGCTCGCCCTCGTTCGGCAAGGGCCCCCGCGTTTCGGCGGGAGTCCTATTTGTCGCGCGGACCGATGAGCTTTCCGCGCGGACTTTCTTAAGGTTGCCGAAAGTGGATCTAGTCTTCATTCCGAGCCCCCCGTAGAAACCGGGATAAACTCCGCGAGGAATCTCTCTTCGGTCTTGACCAATCAACAGAGGGATTCCCCGCCTCGCCGGGAATGACGATTTCTGGGTTTTATATCAAGTGTATTGTTCACATTGCCGCACTACACTTTGACCCGCGCCGCCCGCCCCGGTAGAATCGTTTCACTTTGACGGGGGCAACGCGGCTTCGGCCTTTTCCTTCGGCGGGCTCCAAACGGCGCCTGCTTCCCACGATTTTATGCGCATGTGGATTCCTGGCGGGCTGCACAGTGCCGCTGGGTCCCGGCTACCAGTTTGCCGGCCGCCAAACGGAAATTCGCCCCGCGGGCGAGCCCGGCACGCTTCATGTCCGCGTCGTCGATCACCTCGTGAATGCCGGCGACCGCAAGCTCGATTCGCTGGAGGTCCGCCTGCCGCAAGGGCCTGCCTTTGGAACCCGGAATCTGCGAGTCGCCGTCGAAGGCAAGGAAATTCAGCCCCAACAAAGTTCGACCGTCGATCAGCGCATGATGCGCGCGGCGTTCGTATCCCCATGGGAACAAAGGCAACGCAGTTTGATCGTCACCGAATGGGACCTGGCTCCGAAATCTCCCGCGCGCGGATCCGTTGCGGCCACCGCCGAGGGATTTTACATCGCGGATGAAACCGCGCTGCCAATCTGGCAGACACCGCCTGGGATTTTTTCAGTGGGCACGCCCAGTCCTGACCGCGAATTGTTGACCGTATTTGCTCCGCCGGATTTTCGCATCCTTGCTCCGGGCAAGGCCCTGAAGCGCGGGAAAAGCGGTCCGGGCAATCTGGCGCCGCAGAGTTTTCGCATTCGGCCGGACAGAGATTTCTTGCCCTATGTGATCGCCGGGCGCTACCAGGAATTGCCGCTCCGCGAGCGGGATGACTCGGTGACCTTTTGGACTTTCCGGCCGCTGGACCCGCAAGCCGCAAAAACGGCGGCGGCGCGGATGGCCTCCTCCATGCGCGCGCTGTCGGATTATTTTGGCCCCTTAACGAACGGGAAACCATCGGTTCACATTGTCGAATCTCCTGCCGATATGCCCATAGAGTTCGAGGGCGTGGAAAATGTTTCACCCGATGAGCTTCCCGCTTCACCCACGGACCCCGGCGCAATTGCGGACTCCGCGCATGGCGCAAACTCGTTTCCGGGAGGAGTGTTGCTCGATTCGCGCGCCTTCGCGCAGGGAATTGACGGCGAAGCCGTGTTGCAGCTCGCGGAATACGAGTTGACCCGAACCTGGTTCGGCTGGCGCGTTCGGTCCACGCCGGAAGCGCAAATCTTGATGGGCCGCGGTGTGGGGCTATTCGGCCTGGTTGTTGCCGCCGAGTCTCGCGGGCCGGACGAGCGTACCCGCATGATCGCGTCGCTCGTTGAGCGTTATGACCGGGCGCGGGCCATCGCTCCGGACAGGCGCCTGATGGAGCAGCCCGTCGGCTACTCGCGGGCCGAACGCATTTCGAGCGGCTATCGCGCCGCGCTGCTTCTTGTTGCACTCGAGGACCTTTGCGGGCACGATGCATTGCGCCAGGCTTTTCGCAACATTGTTCGCTCCCGCTCAGGGGACGAAGCGGGATACCAAGAGTTGCGCGCAGCCGCCGAATCGGCATCAGGGCGCAACCTTGCCGATGTTTTTCGCCGCTGGCTGAACCAGCCCGGCATCCCGGACGAATTTCGCGCCCGCTATGGCCGGAACTGATTTTGAGTAGCGTAGACTTCAGTCTGCGCGGTTTAGAGCTTACGTATGCGCAAATCAAACCGCGCAGACTGAAGTCTACGCTACCCGGAGTCCACGTTGAATTTTTCCGGACACGGGAACGGTTTTACGAAGCAGGTTGAAAAAAATCGCACCAGGAGGATCGCATGATCGATACGGTCGCCACCGACAAGGGACCAAAAGCCATCGGGCCATATTCGCAAGCCGTGCGGGCGAATGGATTCGTATTTCTTTCGGGCCAGATCGCTCTCGATCCCAAGACGCAGCAGATTGTCGAAGGCGGCATCTCGTACCAGACCGAGCGCGTGTTTGAAAATCTGAAGGCCATTCTGGACGCCGCGGGATCCTCCCTGGACCAGGTGGTCAAGACCACCGTGTTCCTTGCGGATATGACCGAATTCGGCGCCATGAACGAAGTTTACTCCCGCTATTTCACGAGCAATCCTCCCGCGCGGTCGACTATCGAAGCCTCGCGCCTCCCGCGCAACGTCCGTGTCGAAATCGACCTGATCGCCTTGCTCTAAAGGCAGGGGCACGGTCCGCCCCGGCGGATGCCCCCGCGCCCGGCCCGCCGTCCGACGCCTTCGGGAGCGGCAGCTTCGCCCTCATGGTTTTAGTTTGGAAAGCGAGAATCTTGGGGTAGATTGGTAGTAGTAGATTCCTTAGCCTAACCCGTGGGGGAGGCTTATCTTGTCCTTTCAAGAGAAGATGCAATCGACAGCGCCTGGCCGGTTTTCCGCGCCCGTGTTCTTCTCTGCCTGGACGCGCCTCTGGACCGGAATTTTTCACGGCCAGTTCTCATCGGCCCGCCCGGAACACATTTCCCTGAGCCAGGACTTTCCCAAACAGAGTTGCAGTCCCGAACTGCGAGGGCTGCTCGACATGCTGCAATCCATTCGCCAGCGAATCCTGGCAAATAATTTTCTTGGAGGCTGGACGGCCTGGGCCGCCTGGATTTTGATCGGCTTGATCGTGGTCTTGTCGGTCAGCCCGAAGCTCGCGCTGGCCATGATCCTGGCGGCATTCCTGGCCGCGGCCGGCGCCGGCGTCATTCTGCTCTGGACCTGGCGCACGCGCCTTTCTACCTATCAGACCGCGTGCCGGCTCGATTCCGCGGCCGGGCTGCAGGACCGCGTGTCCACGGCCGTGTACCTGGGCGACGCGACGAATCCCGGCGGGATGATCGAGCGACAGCGCGGGGACGCATTGGCGCGAATTGCGAAGCTGGACGCGCGGGGATTTTTTCCGTTGCGGGCGCCGGTCGCCGCTCGGCGCGCCGCGATCCTCGTCCTGGTCGTTGCCGGCCTTTACGTCTATCGCCTGCATCACAAGCCTCCGCTGGTGGCGCTGCTGCAATCCACGGCGCGCTCGCCGCTGGTCCAGTCCATTGTTTCGCCGCTGGTGAACGCCATGGAGAAGGATCTGCAAAGGACGCTCGCGCTGGTTTCCTCCAAGCCGGACGCTTTGTCCGACGAAACCCGCCCCCCGGACGCGGCGCTTTCCGGCGACGATCTCTGGCAATCGACCAACGACAAGGGAACCGATGCGCAGGAAGGGCAACAGGACGCGCTCGAAACCGCCGACGGTGCGTCGCCCCAGGACCAGATGCAGTCTCCCAACGATCAAAATGGGTCGCCCTCGGAATCCGAGCAACAGGGCATGGACAGCCCGCAAGCCAAGGACGGCAAGTCGGGCGATACCGGCGGAAACAACTCGCAGAAATCGGGCTCGCAGGGCTCGCAAAACTCCAAGGAATCGCTGAGCCAGTCGCTCCTGCAGGCCTTGAAGAACATGATGTCGAATTCGCCGAACCAGAAATCGAGTGACAGCAAAGGCCAACAGCAGCAGCCGAACTCGCAAGGCGCTCCGCAATCCGGAGATTCCCACCAGCCCGGGAACTCCGAAAGCGACAAAAAGGGAGATTCGCGGGGCAGCTCCGACGCCAAGCAGAAGGCCACACAGAGCGCCAGCAACGGCGCCGGAAGCCAGGCGGGCTTGAAGGATATGCGCAAGGAACTGGATTCGCATCCGGTGAACGCCGTGCCCGATCGCGTGGCGCTTGAGGCCAGCGGCTTCAAGGACCAGACGCGCATGCGCATTGACACCGAGACCGGCGCGGCGCAATTGGCCCTGCGCGACGCCTCGCCCCAGGCCCAGGCCGTCATCAACGGCGCGGAGCAGGAAAACATTCCCGCGCGATACCGTCTCTACGTGCAGCGTTATTTTGAACACGCGGATAGTTCCAAGCCCTAATCCGGGTTTTCGGTAACCAGTTTTCGGAATAGAATTTCGGAACAGTCGGATGCCAAATCCAAGGATGAATTCATGACCAGTCCGGTGGGAACGCAAGGCCCGATGAGCGACCAGCCCCTCGGCCAGCAGGCGGAATTTCTTGCCGAAAAAATTGGCGAGGTCCGCAATGAAATTTCCAAGGCCATCGTGGGCCAGTCGGAAGTGGTCGATGGCGTGCTCATCGCGCTGCTTGCCGGAGGACACGTGCTGCTCGAAGGCGCGCCGGGTCTGGGAAAAACCATGCTGGTTCGCACCCTCGCGCAGGCCGTGGCCCTGAAATATTCGCGCATTCAATTCACGCCCGACTTGATGCCCGCCGACGTCATCGGCACGTCCGTGGTTCAGGAAAACGGAGAGGGCAGAAAATCGCTGGGATTTCAGCCCGGCCCGATCTTCACGAATCTGCTGCTGGCCGATGAAATCAACCGCGCCACGCCGAAAACACAATCGGCGCTGCTCGAGGCCATGCAGGAAAAGCAAGTCACCGTGGCGCACACCTCGCACCAGCTCGAGGAACCTTTTTTCGTGATGGCCACGCAGAATCCGCTCGAGATGGAAGGCACCTATCCGCTGCCCGAAGCGCAGCTGGACAGGTTTCTGTTCAAGCTGCGCGTGCCCTTCCCGGGGCGCGAGGAATTGCACGATATTCTGGAGCGCACCACGCAAGGTTCGACGGCCGTCGTGCGGCCGGTGGTCAACGGCCCGCAAATTCTGGACATGCGACAGGTGGTGCGCATGGTGCCCCTCGCTCCGCATGTGCAGGAATACGTGGTGAAGCTCACGCTGGCCACGCACCCGGAGGGCCGGGAGAACGCTCTGGCCGCGAAATATATCCGCTACGGCAGTTCGCCGCGCGGCGCGCAGACCTTGATCCTAGGCGGCAAAGTGCGCGCCCTGCTCGATGGGCGCTTCAACGTCAGCCTCGAGGACATTCGCGCCCTGCTGTTGCCCGCGCTGCGCCATCGCATCATCCTGAATTTTGAAGCCCAGGCGGATGGCCGCACGCCCGACGATCTGCTCGAAGAGATCGCCGGCAAGATCACTTCCAACTGACGACCGATTGTCCATGGGAGTAAGGCGGCGTGGCGTCCTGGGGCGCCGGGCCGTGGGAAAGTTTTTTTCGGATTCGCCAAATTGCCATGAGTTCGCCACTGCTGCTGGATCGCGAATTTCTGAAAACGCTCGAACAGGTCACGCTCTTGTGCCGCGCCAACCTGGCCGGCGCGGTGGGCCCCGAGCACCGCTCGCGCACGCGCGGGCCAGGCATGGAGTTCGCCGATTACCGCCGTTACAGCTTTGGTGACGACCCGCGCTCGCTCGATTGGAGCGCCTACCTTCGCTTTGGAAAACTCTTCCTGAAGATTTACGAAACCGAGCAGCACATTCCCGTGCGCATCCTGCTGGATCGCAGCCAGTCCATGGACTGCGAAACTTCCGGCGAATCGAAATTCCTGTACGCCCAGCGCCTCGCGGCCACCTTCGCCTACCTCGCGCTGCTGCACCTGGACACCACAGCCGTCATTCCGTTCGCCGCGCGGCTGCAGAAGCCGCTGATCGTCTCCGGCGGGCGCGACCGCCTGTGGCCCGTGCTCGAATTTCTCGGCGAACAGAGTTGCGGTGGCGGCACCGACCTGTTTGGCGCGGTAAAGGAATTCATGGGCGCGTTCTCTTCGCGCGGGATCGTCATCCTGATATCCGATTTCTTCGATGAGCAGGGCTGCGAACGCGCCGTCGAAATGCTGCGCTCGGCGGGCCACGATTTTGTCCTGCTGCAGGTGCACAGCGCCGAGGAACAGCGGCCCACCGCGTCCGGCGAACTGATTCTGGAAGACGCGGAAACCGGGGCGCAGCGCACTGTGGAATGCTCGCCGCAAAATACGGCGCTCTATGAACGCAGGTTCCTGGAATTTTCCGCGCGCTTGCGCCGCCTGGCGTTGCGCAACGGCGGACGCTACGCCCGCGCCCTCACCAGCATCGCCTACCAGGATTTCGTCCTGCGCAGCCTGCGCAGCGGGCAGGTGCTGGCATGAACTGGCTGGCGCTCAATCCGCTGCAAATCGCCGGCGCGTGGGCGGCCCTCGCCGGGCTTGCGCTGTGGCTCTATTTGCACCACCGGCGGCCGCAGCACCGCAAGGTTTCCACGCTGCGATTCTGGGCCAGCGTGCAGCCGGTTTCGCAGCCGCGCCGCCGGCAGTTGCGCGAGCCTTGGGCGCTCGTCGCGCAGGTTTTATTTTTGCTTCTGCTTGTACTGGCTCTGGCCAATCCGCGGTGGGGAGCCGTGTACGAGGGCCGGGCCGTGGTCATTGTGTTTGACGCTTCCGTCTGGTCGCAGGCGCATCCCGCGGGCGGATCTTCCTGGATCGACCGCGAGCGCGATGAAGCCCTGCGCCTGGTGGATTCACTGCCATCGAACGATCGCGTCTTGCTGGTTCGCGCCGAGCCCGATGCGCCGCCGATTCTCCCCTTCACCAACGATCACGCGGAGTTGCGGCGCGCCATCGAGACGGCGCAACCGTCGAGCGGCGTCGCCGATATTCCGCGCGCCCTGGGAATGGGCAAGGCGGCCCTGGCGGGTTCGCGCCGCGGGCTGCTGGCCTATGTCGGCCCGGGGATGATCGATGACGAGCAGGCGCTGAGCCTCGCGGAATTTCGCGCAGCCCTGGAAACGCCCGCCGATTCCAGTGTCTCTCCGCAATTTCTCGTGCGGCTTGCGGACGATAGTTCCGCCCTAGAAAATCGCGGCATCACGCGCCTCTCCCTGCGGCGCGACGCCGCGCAGCCCGATCGCTGGCACTTGCTCACCCAGCTGAAAAATTACAGCGACGCCAGGGCGGACCTCGTGCTGAAGCTTTCGGTGAATGGGCAGCCGCTTGGCCAGCGGCCGGTCACGCTCACTCCGCGTGAACTGGCCAACACCGAAAATGAATTTATCTGGGATCAGGGCGGATTGCTGCAGGCGGAAATTTCACCGGCCGACGAGCTGGACGCGGACAATCGCGCCGTCGTCGCGCTTCCCACGTTCCGCACCGTGCGCGTCGCGGTTTTTGCCAACCCTGGTTCCGCCTTCGCCTCCAGCCTGCTCTCGGTGCTGTCCGGCAATCCCTACGTGCAGCTGCAGATTTTCCCGCCGGGAATGGCCGCAAGCGTTTCGCCCGACGTGGCCATTTATCGCGGCACAAGCCTGCCGCCCGAGCCCGCGTCCAATTCCATCTGGTTTCTCAGCGGCCCTTCTGCCGCCAATTCCAAATCCATGCGCGTGACCCAGTGGAGCGCGCGGCACCCCGTGACGCGCTGGGTCCGCACGCAGGACGTGAGCGTGCACAACACGGCCACGCTCACCCCGCTACCGACCGATGCCGTGCTGGCCTGGTCCGATGAAAATCCGCCCGCGCCGCTGATCCTGGCCCGTGAGCAAAACGGGCGCAGAATACTCATCGTCGGTTTCGATCCTCAGGACTCCAATTTCCCGCAGGAATCCGCGTTCCCTCTGTTCATGGCCGGCGGCATGGAATGGTTGACGCATTCGGTGGAGGAAGCCGCGGATTCGCTATCGACCGGAGAGCTCGACGTGCCGGGGCCCGTAATGCGAATCATTTCGCCGTCAGGCCGGGACGTGGCGTTCGCGCGCAAGGGTTCGGACGCGCATCTTCTCGCAATGGAAACGGGGATTTACCGCGTCACCGGCCCTGGCGGAGAAACGAGCCTTGCCGTCAACGCCCCGTTGTTGCCCGAGCAGCGGATGTCGGCCGCGCCTGTGGAAGCCGCAGGTGTTGAGAGGGAACCGCTTCCGCCCGTGAGTTGGGACATGTGGCGCTGGCTGGTGCTGCTGGCCGTGGTCGCGCTGTGGCTGGAGTGGTGGCTGTATTACACCTCGCGCGAACGCCAGCGAAACGCGGAGATCCGCGAAACGCCGGCGGATACCGCGCTGCTAAAATCGGACCTGGAATTGGACGAGCGCGAGGAATCGGAAATTCGCAGCTCGAAAGCCACGTCCGGGATTTCCTATCGATGAACGCCGCCCGCAAATTCGGCATGGCTGGCGAGGGAACGGCGACACCATGACCTTCGACCATCCCATTTTTCTCCTGCTGCTCGCGCTGCTGCCCGTCCTGTGGATCTGGATGCGGCGCCTGCCGGGCGCTTCGCACGTGTGCCTGGCGCTGAAATGCGCCGTGTTCGCCGTGCTGGCGATTGCGCTGGCCGATCCCTGGGCGCCGCTGCGCGTCGAGCATCTGGCGGTCACCGTGCTCATGGATACTTCCGCCAGCATGCCGCTGGAATCGGTGCAGCGCGGAGAGGCCATGTTGCGCGATCTGGTTCGCAAGAATAAGGGCGCGGAATTGCGCCTCATCACCTTCGCCGGACATCCCACCCTCCGCGAAGTTCCCGCACAGGCAGACCAGGTGCGCATTCCGCAGGGCGTCGATCCGAAAGAGGGCATGGCCACGAACGTGGAGGACGCGCTGCAGCTCGCGGTCAGCACCTTTCCGCCGCAGGGCGCGCGCCGAATCCTGCTGATCAGCGACGGCAACGAAAATCGCGGCCACGCACTGAACGAAGCGCTGCGCGTGCGCGAGCGCGGCGTCACCGTCTATACAGTGCCCGCCGGAGGCACCGCGCCGCTTCCCGTGAAGGTGGAAAGCGTCGCGTCTCCGCAGGATGTTTTTTCGGGCGAGCATTTCACGATTTCGCTGCGCATGGAAAGCGGCGGAGAAATCAAAGCGCGCGTCTGGATCACCACGCAGGGCCAGGAAATCGGGTCGACAACTGCGGATTTGCATCCCGGCAGCAACCAGGTGGACGTGGGCACGCGAATCTCGGCCAGCGGCGTGAGCCTGATGCAGGTGCACATCTCCAGCGCGGGCGCCGAGCAGGCGCTGGTCTCGCAGGCGGTGACGGTGCGCCGCCCGCGGGTTCTCTACATTTCGGGCGGCCGCGAAACTTCCGCGCCGCTGCTGGACACGCTGAAGCGCGCCGACGTCGACGTCGAGCAGGCCACCGCTTTCCCGGTCCTTCATCCGGCCCGCGATTGGGATGCGGTGATCCTGGACAATTATCCCGACCACGATCTCGCGCCCGACGAAGATTTCGCCCTGGAACGATACGTGTATGCCGGCGGAGGGCTGGTCTTCATCGCCGGCGATAGCAACGCCAAGCTAGCCACCGAGCCTAAAACACCATTCGAGAAAATGCTGCCCGTCCGCGCGCAGCCCCCGCCGGAAAAACCCACCGCCGTGGCCCTGGTGCTGGACAAGTCCGGCAGCATGAGCGGCCCGAAAATCGAAATGGCCCGCGACGCTGCCCGCGCCAGCATCAAGACGCTTCGGTCCATCGATCTGATCGGCGTCGTTTCCTTCGACGAAACGTTTAACTGGGTGATCCCCATGGGTCCGGCCGGCTCGCTTGAGGACAAGAGCAACCTGATCAACCAGATCACAGCCAACGGCGGCACGAAAATTTATCAGGCCGTGCAATCCGCCTTCGACGCCATCGTGGACCAGAAAGCCACCCACAAGCACATCATCCTGCTCACCGACGGCGTCTCCACGCCCGGCACGCAGGAGGATTTTCCGAAGCTCGAGCGCGACGCGCTCGCCAAGCACGTCATTATCTCCACCATCGGAGTCGGCGATTACATTAACCGGGAATTGCTCGACGAACTCGCCCGCAAGACCAAGGGAAAATCACATTTCGTCGAAAACCCCGAATCCATTCCGCAAATCATCAACGCCGAGGTGAAGTCCAACGAAGACCTGGCCATTCAGGAGCGCCCCGTGCGCGCCGTCCGCGTGCGTCCGGTGGAATTTACCGACGGCATCGATTTTACGAAGGCGCCGCGCCTGCTCGGATTCGTGCAGGCCGAGGCCAAGGAAAATTCGGAAACCATTCTGCGCGTGGACGGGAAAAAGCCGCTCTTGGTGCGCTGGCGCTACGGCCTGGGCCGCGTGACCGCGTTCATGTCCGACGCCAAGAGCCGGTGGGCCGAGCCTTGGGTGCGCTGGCAATCGTTCGGAACACTCTGGCCGCAAATGGTACGCGACGTTTCTCATCGCGACCGCACCGTGCGCGCCGGCGTCCGCCCCGGCGCCCGCGAAGGAGAAGCGGTGGTGTTCTACGACGTGCTCGCCGATGCGGGAAATCCCGCGGCAGAAACCCTTACCGGAGCCGCCGCCCCGCACATTCTGGTCGAGTCGCCCGGCCAATCTCCGCGCTCGATTCCGCTGGAGCAAACCGCTCCAGGCCATTTCGAGGCGCGCATTCCCGCCGATCAGGGAGGCCTCTACCGCATCGTTTCCGGAAGTTCGGAACTGGTTTTGCCGGAAGCCGGTTTTTATCACGAGTCTGACGAGACCAAGCCGCAAGCAATCAACACGGCGCTGCTCGGCGAAATCAGCCGCGTGACCGGCGGCCGCATGCACCCGTCGCTTGAGGAATTGCTCACCGACAAAGGGAGCCTGGTGCGCGAACGAAAGCCGCTCTGGCCTTACTGGCTGATTCTTGCGCTGGTTCTGAATCTTCTGGAAGTTGCGCTGCGAAAAGGATTCTTCGAGCGCCTGGCGATGTGGCTGCGCCGGTTATCCGTGCCCCGCTTGCGTAGACAGCCGGCCCAGTAGGACAGGCTTCAGCCCGTCGCTTTTGATTTGAATCGAGGAAAATCCAAACCCGGCAGGCTGAAGCCTGTCCTACCAAGAGCGATCTACCGCGGAATCCAGTTCGCATGTCCGGTAAACAACCCTTCAACAAATCCAATCTGGTAACACAAAAAAATTCCGAACGCGACACTCAAAAATCCCGAAGCCAACGCGAGCCCCCGATTCAGCCGCGCAAAACGCCGCATCGAATACGCGAACGGAATCGCGATGGCCGCGGTGATCAGCATCATTCCCGCCACGGTCCCCAATCCGAAAATCAGCAGATAGCCGATTGCCCACCCCGCGCGGCTGATCGTCGCGAGCACAAGCAGAGCCACGGCCGCCGATCCCGCCAGGCCATGCACGATTCCAACCAGTAATGGCCGCACAATGTGAAACAAACTCAATTTTGGCCGCCATCCGGCTGCGGGCTCTACCACTGCATCGCTGGAATCGGATTCGCGCTCAACTTGGAATCCCGGCGGAAATGGTTCAAGTCCTTCCTGCACATCCTGCCGCGCTGCCGAAAGCTCGCCCTCCACCACGGTCCAGCCCGCCAGCGAAAACGCCTCATTGGAAACCGGCCCGCCGGATTCCTCGTGGGCATGCACGATCTGGCGGCCGAAAAACCAGTGCGAGTGCGCGTCGCCGGCCATTCCCCGAGCCGTGATCCAACCCATCGCGCGCTGCATCGCGCCCGTCAGGTTCAGCGCGCCCAGCACGATCAGCATGAATCCCACCGAAAGTTCCATGCTCAGCCCCAACCGCGCCGGAATCGTCAGCTTGAACAGAATGATCGCGGAGCCCACCAGCAAGATCGTAAACGTGTGCCCCAATCCCCAAAACACGCCGATAAGCGCGGCGTGAAAAATGTTCCGCTCGCGGCTGACGATGGTGGTTACGGCGATGACATGGTCGGGATCGGTGGCATGGCGCATGCCCAGAAAAAATCCCAGCACCGAAATGGAGAGCAAAGTGATCATGGAATGAATCCGCGTGCCCGATCAGGAGCAATTATGGCAGCTGTAATGGACGCTCCACCGCCTCAAGTTCACGTTGTAGTAGCACAGCCACTCCTGGCTGTCTGCTTTTTCGGCGCACAGGGGCGTCGCCGGATGAGCCGCGATCGCAAAATGCACACAGCCAGGAGTGGCTGTGCTACCCAACCTCCGCCCGATCCTCGCGTTTTGGCACATCAAGAAGCCGCTATCCCTCAGGCCTCTTATACATTCAATATTTCCGATGATCGAATGCGGGAGCCCGCACCACAAGCTCGCGCGCCGCATCCCACAATTTCCGGTTCATCGAAGTCATATCCGATGCCGACCGCGCCAGAAAGCGCACCACGCACCCGCCACGCGCCAGCAAACTCACCCCGCCCGAAACGCGCTGCTCGCGTTCCAGTTCCGCATTCATCGCGGCCGTCACTGGAAGCCAGTCCTCCATCCCATCGGCAAACAGGCCCAGGCACACCAGGTAATCGAATTCTTCCATCAGCCCAATCTCGCGCGGATTCCGCGCAGCGGGTGTAATTTTCGTCCGGTTCAAAAATACCGGTTTGCCGCATTGAAACACTTCCATTCGCGAATCCACTTCCGTAAAACTCCACCGCTCGCCGTGCGCCACGCGGCCCGACGCCATCGAATCCAAAATAATCGCCCGGCTCCCCTCGGCCATTTCCACGCGCAGCGATTGCCGCAGCGCGGAATGCTCGTGCGGAATTACGTGATCGGGCAAATACTCCAGCGTGGCGCCTTCGCCCAGGCGGATCGCTGTTTCGAGGTTCGCGGGCCGCCCGGCGGTCCGGTAAATGCGAGTGGCCGAAGGCGTCGTCAGGCACACGCGCGTCCCGGCGTGCTGATTAATTTCCGTGGCCAGATGATCGCCGCCCAGCACGCCCCCGGTGGGATTGAGCAGCATCAGGTACGCAGTGCCGTCGGCCAGCGCGGTAGGCGTCATCGCCTGCAGCGGAAGCGAAAAGCGCGACTGACTCAGAATCGTGCGCGCCCCGCGCCGCTCGAACTGCAGGCGCAGGAATCCGTCGCGGCCCACACGCTCAGGGTTCGGATCCCTATTCAAACAGCAGGGAATGGCGGATCCATTCGATGATCGTGTCCACTCCGGTACCGGTTTTGAGATTGGTGAAGACGTAAGGCCTCTCTCCGCGCATCTTTTTGGCGTCGCGATCCATCACCGCCAGGTCCGCGCCCACGTACGGCGCAAGATCGATCTTGTTGATCGCCAAAATTCCGGAGTTCATGATTCCGGGCCCGCCCTTGCGCGGAATTTTGTCGCCCTCGGCCACATCGATCACGTAGATCGTGGCGTCCACCAGTTCCGGGCTGAAGGTGGCGGCCAGGTTGTCGCCTCCGCTCTCGATGAACAAAATATCCAGATCCGGAAATCGCCGCGTCAATTCGGCGGAAGCTTCCAGGTTCACCGAAGCGTCTTCGCGGATGGCCGTGTGCGGGCAACCCCCGGTTTCCACGCCCAGAATCCGGTCGGGAGAAAGCACGCCGCGCCGCGTGAGAAATTCCGCGTCCTCGCGCGTGTAAATATCGTTGGTGATCACCGCCAGAACGGACGCATATTCCACAAAATGCGCTGCCCGGCGAGCTGCCCCAGCGGCAGCAAGCGAAGCGCCGCGCCTGCCATCGCCGCGCTTGCTGAATATAAATACGCGCCGGCCATTTCTGGCGCGGGCCATCCCATCGCAGCTCCAATGATTCCGAAAACAATCGCATGGTGGCATGGCGAAAGTTCCGCTGCCACGGCCGCGGCGTATTCGGCCAACATTGGGTCGCTGGTTAGGCGAGTCGCCACGCGTAGCGTCTGCCGGCCCATCTGCCGGCTGGCGTCGCGCAATTCGCTCGCCGACTTCATCGCGTCGAGTGTTTCATCCATGGAAATGCAGGCGGCGAGGTCTGCTGCGCGGGCATCCTTGCGCGCGCAAAGCATGGCGACCAGATCGGTGGGAGCCGCCGAGCCGGCCAGATACGCGCGAAGGAATTGTTCCACCCCTTCCGCGTCGGCCACGGCTCCTGATTGCACGCAGGATTCCAGCCCGAACGAGTGCGCGTAGGCCCCCGCCGGAAAAAGTCCGTCCGAAAATTGCAACAGGCTGAGAAAATTATCCATGTGCTTCCAGCCTTGAACTCCCAATGGGATCGAACACCGCCTGCTTTCGTTCCCATAGCGCGCCCAGGCGCTCCATCAACCGGATCATGGCCTTTTCGTCCGGCACCAGGAAATGATTGTCTCGTAGGGCGAGTGGAAAATGCAGGTTGCCGACCTCAAACGCGATCCGCACCGCATGTTCATAATCCGCCGGAAAAATTTCGAGCACCGGTTCCGCGGCCGCTTCCAGTTTCAGGTACCAGTCTGTGCCGATCCACAAAATGGCGCCGGGCGCCAAAGCAGTTCCCGTCGGCAGCGCGATTCCGATTTTTCTCCCCATCGTTGTAGTGAATCTTCCGCGGGCCCAGCGTCTCTGCTCCCAAGCAAGAACGAGCTTGTCCTCCAGCTTCGCCTGCAAATCGTCTGGGTTTGCCGGGGATGCCAGGCGGTCGATGATGAGCGCGTCGCCCCACATGATTTAGTTTGCGCCATCCACTTCGCAGGTCCGATCCTCATTCCCGGATTGGTGAAAGTGCCATGGTTTTAGTAGCACAGGCTGAAGCCTGTGCCACTAAAACAAAAAATACCGCTGCGCCATGGCCAGCACTTGCGCCGGCTCGCACGTAAGCGGAACTCCATCCGCGCGCACTTCGTAGGTGTCCGGATCGACTTCGATTTTCGGCAGCGCGTCGTTGTGGATCATGTCGCGCTTGGTAAGCCCGCGGCAGCGGTTCACCGCCACGGTTTTCTTTTTTAATCCGAGCATCGCCGGCAATCCCGAATTCACCGCGGCCTTGGACAAAAATGTCAGCGAAGTGGAACGCAGCGCTCCGCCGTAGCTGCCGAACATGGGCCGGTAAATCACCGGCTGCGGCGTGGGAATCGAAGCGTTGGCGTCGCCCATTACCGACCACGCGATCATCCCGCCCTTCACGATCATTTCGGGCTTCACGCCGAAAAACGCGGGCTTCCACAGCACCAGGTCCGCGAGCTTTCCGGTTTCCACCGAGCCGACTTCGTGCGCGATGCCGTGCGCGATGGCCGGATTGATCGTGTATTTCGCCACGTACCGTTTCACGCGCGCATTGTCGCTTCCGGATTTGTCGCCGGCGAGCGCGCCGCGCTGCCGTTTCATTTTGTCAGCGGTTTGCCAGGTGCGCGTGATCACTTCGCCGATGCGCCCCATGGCCTGCGAGTCCGACGACATCATGCTGATCGCGCCCAGATCGTGGAGGACGTCCTCGGCCGCAATCGTTTCGGCGCGGATGCGCGATTCGGCGAACGCCACGTCCTCCGGAATCGACGGGCTCAGGTGGTGGCACACCATCAGCATGTCCAGATGCTCGTTGAGCGTATTCACCGTGAACGGCATCGTGGGATTGGTCGACGAAGGCAGGCAATTCACTTCGCCGCAAACTTTGATAATGTCCGGTGCGTGCCCTCCTCCGGCGCCCTCGGTGTGATACGTGTGAATCGTGCGTCCCTTGAACGCGCGAATCGAATCCTGCACGAACCCCGCTTCGTTGATCGTGTCCGTATGAATCGCGACTTGCACGTCGTGTTCTTCCGCCACGGAAAGCGCGCAGTCTATGGCCGCCGGCGTCGTGCCCCAGTCCTCATGCAGTTTCAGTCCAATCGCGCCGGCCTCGATCTGCTCGCGCAGCGGCGCGGGCGATGAAGAATTTCCTTTTGCCAGAAATCCAAGATTCATCGCGAACCCGTCGGCCGATTCCAACATGCGATGCATGTTCCACGCGCCCGGAGTGCACGTGGTGGCGTCGGTGCCGGTGGCCGGCCCGGTGCCGCCGCCGATCAGGGTTGTGAGCCCTCCGGAAAGCGCGGTCTCGATCAGTTGCGGGCAAATAAAATGCACGTGCGAATCGATACCGCCTGCGGTGACAATTTTTCCTTCGCCGGCAATCACTTCGGTGCCCGCACCGACGATCATTCCCTGCGTCACGCCGTTCATCACGTCGGGATTGCCCGCCTTGCCGATGCCCGTGATTCGCCCGTTGCGAATGCCGATGTCCGCCTTGTAGACGCCGCTGTGATCCACGATCATCGCGTTCGTGATCACCAGATCAAGCACGCCGTCCGCGGCCACCGCCGTAGACGATTGCCCCATGCCGTCGCGAATCGATTTGCCGCCGCCGAATTTGGCTTCGTCGCCGGGCGTGGTCAGATCTTTTTCGATTTCAATGAATAATTCGGTGTCGGCCAGCCGCACGCGGTCGCCCGTGGTCGGCCCATAAAGGTCGGCGTACTGCCGGCGTGGAATTTTCAGGCTCATGGGTTGGTTAGTCGCAATTTAATTGGTCAGTCAGAATCTAATTTGTTCGCCGCATCCAGTTAGGGGCATCCGCCGCGGCGGACCGTGCCCATGCTCCGAAAATGTAGCGCCCGCCTTCAGGCGGGCATCCGCGCGGCCCTCAAATTGCCCGCCTGAAGGCGGGCGCTACACAAACCAGAATCCGGCCCGGGCACGGATTCTAGAAACCCTGTTCGGCGGCACGCTTCAGCGCGCGCGCCTTGGTGGAATCGTCCGCATGGCCGTTGGTCAGCCCATTCAACCCGTGCACGACTTTGGTTCCGCCGATTTCAACCAGCCGTACCTTCTTCGTGTCCCCAGGCTCGAACCGCACCGCGGTTCCCGCCGGTATATTGAGCCTCATGCCAAACGCGGCGCCCCGGTCAAACCGCAGCGCCCGGTTCACCTCAAAAAAATGAAAATGGGATCCCACTTGAATGGGCCGGTCGCCCGAGTTGGCGATCTCGACCTCGATTTCGCGGCGCCCTTCGTTCGCGATCACGTCGCCATCCGCCAAAATGTATTCACCGGGAATCATGATCTCGCCCAGCCAGTAGGACAGGCTTCAGCCTGTCGCTTTTGAATTTCCGCGGCCCAAAACCAACAGGCTGCCCTTCGCGGGCTCAGGGTGAAAAGCGGGTTCAACTTTTCAACGAATCGGATGGTGCACCGTCACTAGCTTGGTGCCATCCGGAAACGTTCCCTCCACCTGCACTTCGTCGATCATCTCCGGGACGCCTTCCATGACCTCCTCCTGCTTGAGAATCGTCGCCCCAAATTCCATCAGGTCGGAAACCGAGCGTCCGTCGCGAATCCCCTCCAGAATTTCCGCGGTGATCAGCGCCAGCGCTTCGGGATAATTCAGCCGCAGGCCGCGCGCCCGGCGCCGGCGCGCCAGTTCCGCCGCCGTGGCGATCATCAGTTTGTCGATTTCCCGTGGCGTCAGGTGCATTTTCTATCGTCCGCTCTCCAGCGAATCATAGCGAAGCCCCCGCCGATTGACCATGCAAAAACCAAATGCTCAGCATCCGGGTGGTTCTCGTAGGACAACCCGTGATTCCCGCCCGCGCGTAGTGTATGATCCTTCGACCAATAATTTAAAAATTAGAATGCTAAATTACCTCGAACGTCAGACCACCCTGACCGGCAACCAACGCCGGATTATCGCCGCCGCCGTACTGGGCGACATGCTCGAGTTCTTCGACTACTTCCTCATCGGCTACGTGGTGGCCTTCATTGCCGGTCCCTGGAAACTCACCTTCGGCGAATCGGCCGTCATCCTGTTGTCATCGGGTTTCGGCGCCATGGGCGGCGCCGTTTTTTACGGCTGGCTGGCGGACAAGATCGGCCGCCGCAAAGTCTTTCTCATGACGGTAATCAATTTCTCGATTGCCACTGGCATCCTGACTTTCACGCCGGACAACGCCTGGATTTTTCTCTCCGTTTTCCGCTTCCTGATCGGATTCGGCGTCGGCGGCCTGTATTGCGTTGACCTTCCCCTGGTGCAGGAATTCGTCCCGGCCTCCAAGCGCGGCATGGTCGGAGGCCTGGTCACCGCCGCCGTACCCATCGGAGTTCTCCTGGGCGCGGCGCTGGGCGCCTACGCCACGCCGTATGTTGGCTGGCGAGGGCTATTCGCCATCGGCATGGTGCCCGGTCTGCTTACCCTTATAATTCGAGCCTGGGTGCCGGAATCCCCCCGCTGGCTGATCCAGATGGGCCGCGTGGACGAAGCTCGCAAATCGCTGGCCTGGGCCCTGGAAATGCCGCCGGACGCTCTCCCAATGAGCACGCCGGAGGGGCAGAAGCTTCCGATGTCCCGATTGTCGGATATCTTCCGGTACCCCAGGAGCCTGGCCGTCTCCTGGATAGCCAATCTAGGGGCGCAAACGGGCTATTACGGGCTTACGTTGTGGGTTCCGACGCTGCTGGTGCAACTTCTGGGCATAACACCTGCCAGAGCATCGTATCTCCTTATTTTTGTTAATTTTGCAGGATTATTTGGGCGTATCGGTCTCTCTTACCTCTCTGACGCCATTGGCCGCAAGCCCTCCGGAGCCATCGCTAGTTTCGGTGCCGCGATCCTGATGGTCCTGGCCGCGGTCTACCACAGCGTTTTCGTCGGTGGCATATCCCTATTCTGGCTGATTCTCATCGTAAACAATGCCTTTGCGGACGGCGGATTCGCCATCGTTGGCCCGTATTCCGCCGAAGTCTGGCCCGTAGCCTTGCGCACGACGGGCATGGGCTCCGCCTACGGTTTTGGCGGCCTAGGGAAAGTGATCGGTCCGCTGGGGTTGGCGCTTATCGTGGGGTCATCCAATATCATTACGCCAAAAGCGTCAGTTGATGCGCTTTTGCCGGCCTTTACCTACCTGGCGGGTTTTTTCGCCATGGCTGGGTTCGCTTACATTTTCATCGGCATGGAAACCAAAGGCCAGTCGCTGGAAACCATCGAGCAGGCCCTGGACGCCGCGCGCCCCTCGGCTGTTCAACCTGCAAAGGCTGAAGATCGCCGCTGATTCTTGGTAATCGTCCGCACTTCAGCCTGTCTGCTTTTCGTCCTGGCAGCATTCCGTTACGTAGAAAAATCAAACCCGACAGGCTTTGAAGCCTGTCCTACCAAAACCTACTTCCGTCGCGGATTATTGGCCATCTTTTCCAGGACGGCGCAGACCGCCCCGGTATCTTCCGCGCCCAATCCCATGGCCATCGCTGCCGTATAGATGGGCGCGCTGGCCGACAGCAGCGGCGTCGGGCAATCGATCTTTCGAGCATAGTCTCCGATGATGGTCATGTCCTTCTGCCAGGTCTGCACCTTCATGGTGGCTTCGGAATAATCTCCCTTCACCATCATGGGGCCGCGCACCTGCAACATGCGCGAGCTGCCCGCTCCGTCGGCCACCACCTTCAGCACCAGAGCAGGATCGAGTCCCGATTTCATGGCCAGCACCATGGCTTCGGCGGCGGCCACGTTGTGAATGGCCACCAGCAGATTCGCCACGAATTTCATTTTGGAGCCAGCGCCAAACGCGCCGACGTAATAATGCGCGCGGGCAAACCCCTCCAGCACTTTGGCAGTGCGGCGGTAGGATTTCCGGTCGCCGCTGGCGTATACGATCAGATCCTTCACACGCGCCTGCGCCCCCGTGCCGCTCAGCGTGCAATCGAGCAGGATCGCGCCGCGCGCCGCAAGCTGGTCGCGCGCCTCTTCTTTCGCAGCGATCGGCAGCGTGCTGGTCTCGATCACGATCTGGCCGCGCCGCGCCGATTGCGCCAGCTCCGCGGCCGTATCCAGCAGCGCCTGCGCCGACGGCAGGGAAGTCACCAGAATGTCGCAGCGCTTGGCCGCTTCTCCGCAGCTTCGCGCCACTGTTCCTCCTGCCTTGCGATGACTCGCAGCGGCGCGAGCGGCCACGTCATAGCCCACCACTTTGAATCCCGCCTTCATCAGATTGGCCGACATGGCCGATCCCATGATGCCCAGCCCGATCATGCCTACAGCGTTTGAATCCATGGCTCTCCTCGCTTTTCCGGCAAGCAATTTGCAAACGGTACTTTAGCAGAATGCCTTGTCGCTGTTGAATGTCGCGAAGGATATTCAGGTCAGAAGGAATAAAGACCCTGCTGCCCGGAATAATTTCTCATGGTACTGTATTCGTTTGCGTGGATGATTTTAACTCTCCCTGTGAGGATTGCGGCCCATGACCAAGGCAAATGAAAAATTAACGCTCCAGGATATTCAAGACGCATCGGAACGCCTGAAGAACTGGGGCCGTTGGGGCGCCGACGACGAAGCCGGCACGTTGAATAATGTTTCTCCGCAAGATATCGTCAACGCGGGGCGCCTGATCCGCAAGGGAAAGGCTTTCTCACTGGGCCTGAACTTCGACAGCAACGGCCCGCAGACCGGCTCCTGGGGCAATCGCTTCAATCCCATTCACACCATGATCGCCACCGGCACGGACGCCGTCGCCGGCCGACAGGAATCCATCAAGATTCGCTACGCCGACGACATGGTTACCATGCCTCTGCAGTGCGGCACGCAGTGGGACGCCCTCGGCCACGTTTTTAACGGCGAGAAAATGTGGAACGGCTATGACGCGCGCCTGGTGGACTCGAACGGCGCGCAAAAAAACGGCATCGAAAAAGTGAAGGACAGAATGGTCGGCCGCGGCGTCCTGCTGGACGTGGCGCGCTTCAAGGGCGTGGACTCGCTCGAAGACAGCTACGGAATTAGCAGCGAAGAGCTCGACAAATGCGCCGCCGCACAGGGCGTGGAAATTCGCAAAGGCGATTTTGTCATCTTCCGCACCGGGCACATGGAGCGCTGCCTGAAGGCGGGATCGTGGGCGGGCTACGCGGGCGGCAACTCCCCCGGCCTGCGTTTTGAAACCGCCGAATGGATTCGCCGCAAGGACATTGCCGCGATCTGCGCCGACACCTGGGGCTGCGAAGTCCGCCCCAACGAAACCGACGTCGCCCAGCAGCCCTGGCACTGGGTCGTCATCCCCATGATCGGCATCACCATGGGCGAAATTTTCTACTTGAAGGAACTGGCCGAAGATTGCGCACAGGACCGCGTCTACGAATTCTTTTTCTGCGCCCCGCCGCTGCCCATCACCAAGGCGGTCGGATCGCCCATCAACCCCATGGCGATCAAGTAGAATTGCGGCCCGGCCGCGGCGATTTGCCGTCGAGTTCCAGGTCAAATTCCTGAATGCAGCGCATCGGCATTGCGCGGCGGACCATCGAGGACTTTGCGCATGAACATTGCGGCCCGCCTTCGTCTGGCAATCGGCATTCTGGTGGCGGTGGCCCTGTTTGGTACCGCCGGATTTCATTTTCTGGAAGGCTGGACGTGGTTCGACGGGTTTTACATGACGCTGACCACGATGGCCACCGTCGGCTACGGCGAGATCCATCCGTTGTCGCACGCCGGACGAATTTTTAATTCCTTCCTGATCGTGGCTGCGGTGATCGGGGCGGGCTTCACGATTGCCACGTTTTCACAGGCATTGCTGGAATTTGAGTTTGGAAAGCTGTTCGGCAGGCGCCGCATGGAACACGAACTGGCCAAACTTTCGGGTCACTATATTATTTGCGGCGCGGGCCGCGTGGGCCGCACCGTCGCCCGCGAACTCCACGACCGCGGCGAGAGCTGCGTCATCATCGAAAAAGATCCGGTCCGCGCTCGATGGGCCGAGGAACAAAAAATTCCGGTGATCGTCGGCAACGCCTCCAGCGAGGACGTCCTGGCCAAGGCGAAAATCGACCGGGCCGAAGGGTTCGTCGCCGCGGTCAATTCCGACGCCGAAAACCTCTACATCATTTTGACGGCCCGCGGTTTCCGGTCCGACCTGAAAATCATCGCCCGCGCCAGCGAGGAGGAAGCGACCTCGAAGCTGCTCCGGGCCGGCGCCACGCAGGTCATTTCGCCTTATTTCTTCGTCGGCCGCCGCATCGCGCACCTGTTTCTTCGCCCCAACGTTCTCGATTTTATCGACACCGCTTTCGGCAGCGAGCGGCTGGACATCGAAATCGGCGAAGTCCGGATTCCCGAGCAATCCAGGCTGGTCGGCAAGAATCTGGCCGACTCCATGATCCGCCAGCAGGCCGGAGTGATTGTCCTGGCCGTAAAAAACGCCGAAGGAAAAATGGTTTTCAACCCCGCCGCCGATTCCGTGATCCGCGCCGGCGACTGCCTGATCGTGATCGGCGGAGACGACCGCCTGAAAAAGCTCGAGTCGCTGGCTGGTCCCACCGCCCGGTCCTAGAAAATCTCTCAAGATCTCCCAGGACGCCCCGTCATTCGCGCAGGCGCTTCCACGCGGCACGTAAGAAAGAATTAAGGGATTAATGGTGGGCCCTAGTGGACGATTTTTGAACTGTTGATTTGGGGCCCTGGCATCTTCGTGCTCTCTTTATGAATGGCGGCTCGCGGGGATGACAAACGCACCGGGGATTCGACGGTCCAGCGTGGCCAAGACTGCCTCGTTTGCTTTGGCGAGCCCCGCAAGGTGCCCATCGGTGGTTTGCTTTGGAGTTCGGACCCATTTAGGCAGGTGGGAAATATCGTGGTCGTCAGGAATGAAAATCCAGCGAACTCTCTCGCTATTTTTCAACTCAAGCAAGAGCTCGCGCGCCTGCGCGACGGAAGCGCCATACTGTTGTGCCTGCCCAAGCACACGCACAAATCCCAATTCGGTGATGGAACACGTCGCCAGCTCCGGCACGCCCCTTGCGCCAATGCGTTCCACCCACCTCGCAACCCGCGCATGGAATTCATGCTCCCATATCGCGAGCGCAAGCAGAGCGTTCACGTCCAATAAGTACTTCATGGAAAATCGGCCAGGATTTCGCGCACCTGTGCGCTGGCCAGCTTGGGAGTCTTTGGACCCGCGGTTAGAACGGGCAGTCCAGTGACCGGATCTCGAATGATTCGTGCCTTTCGCGGACGAACTCTTCGCGGAGTCAAGACAATACGCTGCCCTTCCAGACTGGCCTCCAGCGAATCGCCCGGCTGCAGTCCGAGTTTGCGCCGGATGCTACTTGGGACGACCACTTGCCCCTTTGTCGAAACTGTCGTGGTACTCATGGTAAGACGATCTTACCATGAATAGGGTCGCTCGCGAGGAAGGTTGGTGGGCCTGGGTAGACTTGAACTACCGACCTCACCCTTATCAGGGGTGCGCTCTAGCCACCTGAGCTACAGGCCCAATGCTGCTTTGGCTACAAACTGTGTCAAACATCATAACGGGCGGGAGAGTGGGGGGTCAAGTCGAGAGGTCACCCGGGTAGCGGGCTGCTTTGAATCATGACCGGCGATTGGCCGGTATTTGTACTAGTCGTACTGCTTTTTACAAATCTTGTTGACAATTACGTGAAGTGGTAGAGAATGTAGATGTCCCTGCCCCAGATTGGAATAGATGCGGAGGATGCTGATTGTCGGACGCATATCGGTATTTCACCGCTTTCAGTATCCCTGTTGTTCTCATACTCATAAGTGCCCTGACAAAGAAGATCGTTCGTAAGACGGGGTTCGAATGGGAACATTTCTTCCTAGGGGTCGATCTCACATTGGCTGCTTTTGCCGCGGCGGCGGTGAATGTGGCCGATTTGCTGGAGATAGACCCCAAGAGCATTCCCCAGCCAAATATCGGGGTAACAGCAACAATCTACATAATTTCCTGTTTTCTGCTTTTTGTGCTTCAAGTCGCCTTCCACCAAGACTGGAGCGACCGCCCGGGTAGCACACAATGGAAGCAAATCCTTGTACTTGGAATTGCATCCAATGCAGTGGGAGCAGCTCTATTAGGATTCTTTGTACTGCTTAAGATGAAGGGGAAAATATGAGCCGCGCAGTGAAAGACAGTCTTATCATGGCAGGTGCCGCGGGCAGCATCGCTTTGCTTGTGGCCGGCGCTGAGTTGGGTGCACCTATACTTGCCGGTGTTGGCGCGAGTGTCGCTTTGGGCGCAACTGTTGCAAAACTTGTAACAGTCTCTTGTAAATCTGAGCCACCGAAAGACTCTGGCCGTAAGGATACTCGCCCCAGAATAGTCGCCTAACTTAGTGCCTGGGAGCGCTCGGATTTTGACATCTGAAACATGGTCGATCTTAGCCGCCTCTTTGCGCCCGCTAGATTTCCAAAGGTCAGCCAGATCGCTAGGAGCTTATAATCAATACTTTACGCGAGCAGCCGTCGAGCGTGAATTCGCTGTCCTCGACCTGTCTTTCTCGCGAGCGGCTTTATGTTAAAGCAGCTGTAGCAAGTCAAGCAAATATTCCGGGGATCTCTATTCCTCTATGGATGTTGATTCATCGCCATTGGAAGTGTCGCTGTCTGTCTTGTATACACGAGGATTGTTCGCTCTCTCGGTAACTTCTTTTTCACTCTTCCCTTGCGTAAGGCGGAGCGATTTCAACCGTTCTTCATACATTTCCCGATGCCTTTTGAGTGTTTCTGGCTCTTGCGCGTGTTTTCCTACTGCTTGCATTAACATGACTCCTCCTACTGCCCGGTGTCTGGCGATAGTATCGTACAAAAGGCATTCTCACTTTAGGACTCAGCTTTTGGCAAATGAAGCCTGCACTTGTACAGTTTTTAAGTTCTGAAACTACAGACTTTCCGAGGTCGGATTCTTCTGTAGACATCTCAGCAACTTTTAGCTGCCAATCTTTACAGAATTGGTAATCAAGATGAAACTCATGTGAAGGAGCACCAAAGAGGAACTGCGCTATTGCCGAAGCCGCCCGTGATCTGCGGTCCGAAGCGTTCTTGAACATATAACTTTCCAAGAGTATTTGCGCGTAGTGCCCAGTTAGGGTGCGTTCCCTATAATACCTGCCAACTGTAAGAGCCCCAATTTCCTTAACCATTTGCACAAGCAGGTCCGAATCAATGGATGAACTTGCGCCGTCTCTCTGCAGTTCCTTCAAATTTTCTTCCGCTTTTTTCCGTGCTCCATGCGCAAATTCCAAAAAAGAATCTAGACCCGCAAGTTGGACACCTTCTGACTTACGCTGCTCCCAAATGCACGGCAGATATTGGATGGGTGACCGGTCACAGCTATGTGGTCTATGGCACGTTGTCGCTCGGCGGGACGACCTTGATGTTTGA
>JAIQFG010000154.1 GCA_020073375.1 Terriglobia bacterium
CAAGGCTTTTCAAACACCCGACATGCAGACGAAGGCTCGTGACGCGGCTGCACAAGGCTTGAAGACTCTTGACGACGTGAAAAAGCCGGATGCCACGCCTGCGGAGCAATTTGCACAGGCGATCAAGGCATACAAAACCGCCTTTACTACAATCGCGGCAATGACGTCCATGGGCTTGAAAGACTATCCAGCTGCCGCAACTTACTACAAGGCGCTGGTGGCGATCGATCCGACCGCCGCGGCTTCCCATTACAGTTTGGCTGTTGCCGATCTCACGATGAATCCTCCGGCGGCCACGGAGGGCTTATGGGAACTTGCCCGGGCCATCGCTCTCAAAGTTCCGAATGCCCCGAAAGTCCAGGACTACATGAAGAGCCAGCTGACTCGATATCAGCAGGCCGCCTGCAGCAACCTCGTGGATGACCAGGTAAACTCGCTCATCACGCTGGCAACCAGTTCCGGGGATATGCCTTCGTCCTTGAGCATCCCCAGTGCCGCCGACCTGCAGAAGGCGCGCGACGACACTGCGAATTTCATTCCAGCGCTCCAGGCGGGTGGCGATGCCGGCAAAGTAATGTGGCTCGCGAGTTGCGGCCTCGAGTACCCGGATGTTGGCGTATATGCGATGGATAATGCGACCGTGGATGGGGATAATGTGGACATCAAGGTGTACCGTCCTTCCACCGTGGATCCCGAAGCGGCCCAAAAGGAAGTGGAGGCTGCCACGACGCCGAACATGGAAGTGAAAATTGCCGGGCAGCCCGAGGCAGGCCGAATCCAGAAGGGCGATCCGTTCCGATTCACCGGCACGCTCTCCGCCTATTCGCAAAATCCGTTCCTGTTGACGTGGGATAAGGCAAAGATTAATTCGGAAGACCTGCCGGCAGAGAAGGCCGCTCCAGGCAAGAAGGCTCCTGCCAAGAAAGCCCCGGCCAAGAAAGCGCCAGCCGACTAGGCCTTTCGCTTCAACGAATCTCTCTACATGAAAAACAATCGGCCCCGGAGAAATTCCGGGGCCGTCTTTTTGGGGTTGGTAGTCCGCCGTTAAGAATTGGTTTTTGGTGGGAGACTAGGCTGGGAGCGGCGAAAGACGGTGGAATGTGGCCAGGAGCAGGCAGAAAAACGCCCGCAAAAAATAGGGGACACGCTTCAGGAAGCGGAGGAGTTGCCGGAGATTGAAGCCTGCGGCGGCCAGCAGCGTGTTCGAGCGGTCACCGGTGCGGCCCTTGAGCCAGTTGCGGCCGAGCAGGCCGTCGTTCTTGGCGTGTCCGATGATGGGTTCGACGACTGCGCGACGTTTCAACCAGCGTTTGATCTTGTCGGTGACGCCGCGTTTCTGGCCCGTGATGTACACGGCGGTGTGGGGATGACCGATGAGACGGTGCCCCTTGTATCCCTGATCGACCGCGACGCGCAACGGACTGCGGCCAACCATATCCCGCACATCGTCCAGAGCCGCTTTCAACGTGTGACCGTCGTATGGATTGCCGTGCAACGCCCGTGCATGCAGGATGAAGTGCCCACCCTTGGCGGGATGCAAATTCGCGGCGATGGAAACTTTGCAGCCGAATTCGTACGGGGCGCGCGCTTTTCCTTTGCTGATGCATTCCACTTCGGTGGCGTGCCAGGAATATAGATAGCCCTTGTCGCCGCGCTTCTGGTGCGCGATATGCCAAGCGCGGTCCATCGCGCTGGCCAGCCGTTTCACCGTCCGCTCCGATAAAGCAGGAATCCGTTCCATCTTGCGCCGCACGTCGCGGATCAGACGTCTGAGCCGCACGCGCATAAATTTCAACTGCCGTCGCGCCCGTTTCTTTTGCTGAGCGTGCAGGTAACGCCCTGTTCTCATCGCCGCGTGCCGCGCCACGCGCACGTACGACTGCCGCAAAGGCAACCCGGCCTTTTTCGCTTGCGCGCCCACCTGCTCGATCGCCGCCAGCATCAGCCCGTGCTCGGTCGGATGCGCGATCGCTTTTTCCTGTACCGTCGTGTCCACCGCCACCGCTTCGGTCGCGCGCACGCTCAGCGCTCCGGCGCGATACGCCGCCGCAAGCGTCTCTTGCAACAGCGTCTCCAGCGCCCGATCGCCCACCCGATTTCGAAAATGCGTCATCCCCGAACGCTCCAGCGGAAACGCGTGCTGAAAATATTCCTCCCCACAAAAATATTGCATGTACGGATCCCGCTCCCACCGCTCGCACACCGCTTCGTCCGACAACCCCTCGATGTGCTTGAGCAAATGCAGCCCCACCACCAACCGGATCGGCAACCCCGGTCGCCCCGCTTCCTTGTAATACGGCGCAAAGTGCGCTTCCAGCCGCGCCCAGTCGATCAACTCCGCCAGCCGCACCAGTTCATGCCGCAGATTGATAATGTTCTTCAGCTTCGAACGAAACAGCTCCTCCATCCCGCTGTCCTGCGGTTTCGGCCTCGGCTTCATCCATCCTCCCCAAAATAAAATTGCAAGATTTCAGCGCTCATCACGCCAAAACCTTGCAATCTCTCAGCACAAAAATCAACACAATTCGTACGCAAAATGCCGCTTTATTTAATTTTTAACGGAGGACTAATCTAGAAAAGTGCCCGGCCCGCGTTCTTCGGGATGGAAAGGGCACTTTAAACGGGAGTTAAAGCAAAACCACCCGAGGGAGAATTGGCTTACAATGATCTCGCCAGTCGAGCGGGCCTGAGGGGGACGCGATGTCGGACGTGACGGCGCTGTTCTGGGATGTCGGCGGTGTGATCCTTTCGAACGGATGGGATCGCCCGGACCGTTCGATGGCGGTCAAGAAATTCGGTCTGGATTGGGAAGAATTTGAAGACCGGCACGAGTTGGCTAGCCCTGCATACGAAACCGGCGAAATCACGCTGGATACCTACCTCACTCGCACCGTTTTTTATCGCAAAAGGGATTTTACTCGGGACGAATTCACAGCCTTCATGTTTTCTCAATCGGAAGAGTTACCCGAGTCGCGAGCAATTCTTTCCCGTGTGGCGGCATCTGGGAAATATCTGCTCGCCACGATCAATAACGAGGGACTTGAACTGAATGAGCACAGAATCCGCCAATTTCAATTGAGGCGTGAATTTAAGGCTTTTTTCAGTTCGTGCTATCTTGGCATCCGGAAGCCCGACGAGGGTATTTACCGTCTGGCGCTTGAAGTGACACAGCGTCACCCGGAAGAATGTTTGTTCATTGACGACCGGGAGTTGAATCTTGAGTGCGCGCAGCAATTGAAGATGCGTACGGTTCACTTTCAAGACGCGGGGCAATTGCGGCGGGATTTGGCAGCGAGCGGCGTAGCGGTTGCCGCGGAGTAGTTCGGAGGCGGACATGGAACTCGGAATGGTAGGACTCGGCAAGATGGGCGCGTTCATGGTCGAACGCCTGGTCCGCGGCGGGCATCGCGTCGTGGGTTTCGATCGTGTTGCAGCTGCCGTGGCGCGCGTCGTCTCGGTTGGCGCCGAGGGGGCCGATTCGCTCGCTGGCCTGGCTGCGAAACTCAAGCAGCCGCGCGCAATATGGATCATGGTGCCGTCGGGCGCTCCGGTGGATGAGACCATAGCCGCACTCCTGCCCCACCTTTCGAAAGACGATACCGTGATTGACGGCGGGAACAGCAATTACAAAGACACGCAGCGGCGCGCGGCAAGCGTGAAAAGCCAGGGCT
>JAIQFG010000094.1 GCA_020073375.1 Terriglobia bacterium
ACAGACACTCTTGTCTGTCCGGTTTAAATTTTCGTAATTGCCAAATCTAAAGAGGACAGACAAGAGTGTCTGTCCTACTGGCGCGGTTGACACTCCCGGCAGCGTCGGATACGCTTCTTTTTTAAGGCGGGTTCCAAGTAGAGCCCGCACCCGTTTTTGATTCATTCCAAATAAGACAACCGAATTCTAGCGGGCTGCACTTGGAGCTCGCACCCGGACACAAAGGACTGGCGCGCATGGCGGATATGAAGCTCCCTTCTCGCTCGGAAGATTTCTCGGAATGGTATAACCAGTTGGTTCTGCGGGCGGAGATGGCCGACTACGCGCCGGTGCGCGGCTGCATGATCGTGCGCCCTTACGGCTGGGCGCTCTGGGAGAACATCACCGCGCAACTGGACCGCCGCTTCAAGGCCACCGGGCACGTGAACGCCGCGTTTCCGCTGCTGATTCCGCAGAGTTTTATCAGCAAGGAGCAGTCGCACGTTGCGGGATTCTCGCCGGAGCTGGCCGTGGTCACGCACGGAGGCGGAGAAAAACTGGAAGAGCCGCTGGTGATTCGCCCCACTTCGGAAACGATCATCGGCCACGCGTACGCGAAGTGGATTCAGTCCTACCGCGACCTGCCGGTGCTGATCAATCAGTGGAACAGCGTGGTGCGCTGGGAGCTGCGCACGAAACTGTTTTTACGCACGCTGGAATTTTTCTGGCAGGAGGGCCACACCGCGCACGCCACTTTTGACGAAGCCGAATTCGAGACTCGCCAAATGCTCGACATTTACACCGACTTCGCCGTGAACGAAGCCGCCATCCCCGTGATTCCCGGAAAGAAATCGCAATCCGAGCGCTTCGCCGGGGCCGACGCCACCTATTCGATCGAAGCGATGATGGGTGACGGCAAGGCATTGCAGGCCGGCACGTCGCACAACCTGGGGCAGAATTTCGCCAAGGCCTTCGAGATTCGCTACCTGGACCAGGGCGGCGCGCTGCAGCATTGCTGGACCACATCGTGGGGACTTTCCACGCGGTTTATCGGCGCGATCATCATGGTGCATGGCGACGATCAGGGCCTGATTTTGCCGCCGCGGCTTGCGCCTTACCAAGTGGTGATCGTGCCCATTTTTAAAAGCGACGAGGAAAAGGCGCTGGTATTCGAGGCCGCGAAAAAAATCCGCGAAGAACTGGTGAAGGCGGACGTGCGCGTGAAGGTCGATGAGCGCGAAGGGCAAAGCCCCGGCTTCAAGTTCAACGACTGGGAAATGCGCGGCGTCCCGCTGCGCATGGAAATCGGGCCGAAGGACGTGGCCAAGGGCAGCGTGGTCCTGGCGCGGCGCGACAGGCCGGGAAAAGAAGGAAAGAGTTTTGTTTCGCAGGAAGGCATCGTGGAATCGGTGCGCGAAGCGCTTGTCTCGATTCAGAAATCGCTGCTGGACCGCGCGCTGGTTTTCCGGAACACGCGCACGTTTGAACCCAAAAATCTGCAGGAGTTCCAGCAAGTGGTGGAACAGGGGTTTGCCCAGTCGCGCTGGTGCGGCCAAAGCCGTTGCGAAGAGCAGATCAAGGAAACCACGAAAGCCACGCTGCGCTGCATTCCGCTGGAGCAACCCGGCGGCACTGGGCCTTGCATCTTTTGCGGCCAGCCTGCGGGGGAAGTGGCGATCTTCGGAAAAGCCTACTAGTAGCCGGGAAGACGCCTCTTTTCATGCGCTAACATCTGTAAAATCAATTTATTACGGATCGTGACTGCGGGGCAACTGCAGGGCGAGTCCCGCTCGACACTCCAGCAGCCCGGTGCTAGCATTTTCAGGATGAATCTTTCCCTATCGCCGACGTGGACCCGCGCTTGCTCCAGCGAGTTGCAGAAGTTTTGCGGGCGCTCGGGGCAGGCCCTGAGCCGCAATTCCATTGCGCGCTCCCAGGGAGAAAAAGGCGCCGGATCCCTGAAAGCGATTATCTGGACCGCGATTCTTGTGGCGGTGGTTTTCGTGGGCTTCAAGGTGACGCCGCTGCTGGTGAGCAATTACGAATTCCAGGACGGAATTCAGACCATTGCGCGCATGGCCAGCGTGAACCGTCCGACGGCCGAAAAAATTCGCCAGTCCGTGCTGCAGGAAGCGGAGAAGGACGAGCTGCTGATTGCGCCGGAAGATATTCATGTCGAGGCGGCGGGCGGGAACATCCAAATCAGCGCCGATTATTCAACCGTGGTGGATTTGAAAGTGTACCAATGGACGCTGAATTTTCATCCAACGGCCAGCAATCATTCATTGTTCTAAAGGGCGTTGTTTTAATAGGCGAAGGCGGGCAGGATGTACGCCTGCCGGCAGGCCCCAAAAATCGATTTCACCAGATCGCACCCCCAGCCGGCGATAGCGCTCCCCAGCCGTTTTCTTGCGCGAGATGCGGAATTGGGTGTGCTTGGCGGCACACTTTCTTGCGGGGCGCATCTAAGTACTGAGGGGTACGAAGGAGAATTCAGGGGTCGGCAGGAATCGGTTTTCTTTCGCGGCGGAACGGAGAACTACCGTGCGTATTCGGATTGGCCGGGGATTTTGGGCCTCCTGGTTTGGCCTGGCCTTGCTTGGGACAGCTACCTTCCTGATTCTCGCGGCCGTGGCCGTGGTCACCTACTATTGGATTTCCTACGGCCGGATGATCGACCAGCGTCTTTCGGGTCACATCCAGCAGACGACGGCGCGGATTTACGCCGCACCCATGCGGATTTCCGCGGGCGAAAAGCTCACGGTCGCCGATCTGGCCAATCACCTGCAACGCGCCGGGTACAGCGAACTGGACGTCTCCGGGACGCCCGGGCGGTACGTCCTGCATGGCAATGAAATCGAGATTCGCCCGTCGAGCGAATCCTATTTCGGGACCAAAAACCGCATCGTCGTGGATTTCAACAGCGGTGCAATCCAGAAAATCCGTTCGATGGACTCGGGTGCGGCGCTGGATACGGTGGAAGTCGAGCCGGAATTGCTGACCAGCCTGTTCGACACGTCCCGCGAAAAGCGGCGCGCCATGAGCTTCGACGATATTCCGAAGATCTTGCGCGACGCCGTGTTGTCGGTCGAGGACCGCCGGTTCTTCGAGCATCCCGGATTCGATCCCATCCGTATTTTTGGCGCGGCCTGGGCGGATTTGCGGCACGGAGCGCGCGTGCAGGGCGGCAGCACCATCTCCATGCAGGTGGCTCGTAGCTTTTTCTTCAACACGGACCGCACGTTGCGCCGCAAGGTCGCCGAGACCATGGTGGCGCTGGAGCTCGAGCGCCGCTTTACCAAGCAGCAGATTTTCGAACTCTATGCCAATGAAATCTATTTGGGAAATCGCGGCAGCTTTGCCATCCACGGGTTTGGCGAGGCTTCGCTGGCGTACTTCAACAAAGACGTTCGCGAAGTAAGCCTGCCGGAGGCCGCTTTCCTGGCAGGGATCATTCATGCTCCCAATCGCTACTCGACCGCCGAGCACCGCCCCGAACGCGCCGTCGAGGCGCGCGACCGCGCCTTGCTGGCCATGACCGAAAACGCCGCAATCACCGCGGAACAGGCCGCGGACGCCAAGAAAACTCCTCTGCACATTGTCGGCGGGGGCCTGGAAGGCAGCACCGCGCCTTATTTCGTGGACATGGTCAAGGACCACCTGCTCGACCGCTTTTCCGAAGCGGACCTGCTCTCGCAGAGTTTCCGCATTTACACCACGCTCGATCCGGAACTGCAGCGCGCCGCCTCCGAGGCCGTGGACATCGGCGTGAAGAACATCGACACGCAGCTTGCCAAACGCTATGCGCGCTGGGCCAAGGAAGGGCAACCCGCGCCCCATGCCCAGGTGGGCATCGTGGTGTTGGACCCGCACACGGGAGAAATCAAGGCGCTGGTCGGGGGCCGCGATTACGGCGAAAGCCAACTGAACCACATCCTGGCGCGGCGCCAGCCGGGTTCCGCGTTCAAGCCGTTTGTGTACGCGGCGGCCTTCGAGGGCGGGGTCGACGGCGTCCAGCCCATCGTCACTCCGGCGACCACGGTGATGGACGAGCCGACAACATTCGATTTCGACGGCAAGGAATACACGCCCAACAACTACGGTGAAAAATTTCACGGCAAAGTGACGGTCCGCGAAGCGCTGACCGACTCGCTGAACGTGGCCACGGTGAAGGTCGCGGAACTGGTGGGCTACACGCGCGTCACGGACATGGCGCATCAGTTTGGCCTCGATCCCTCGATCCAGCCCACGCCCTCGGTGGCTCTGGGCGCGTATGAGATGACGCCGCTGGAGGTCGCTTCCGGCTACACAATTTTTGCCAACGAAGGCGTGCGCACCGAGCCCATGTTCATTCGCAACGTGGTGAACGCCGGTGGGGAATCGCTGGAACGCAACGCCATCCGGTCGCGGCGCGCACTCGATCCGCGCGTCGCCTACCTGGTCACCAGCATGATGCAGGACGTCATCGATCACGGTACCGGAGCGACGGTCCGCGCCCGCGGCTTCACCGCGCCCGCCGCCGGAAAGACCGGGACGTCGCGCGACGGCTGGTTCGCGGGCTACACCTCGAATTTGCTGGCCATTGTCTGGGTTGGATTTGACGACAACCGCGACCTAGGCCTTTCCGGCGGCGCCGCTCCCGCTCCCATCTGGGCGGAGTTCATGAATCGCGCCATCCAGCTTCCGGCCTATCGCGACGTCCAGCCGTTTGTGATGCCCGAGGGTGTCACGCGCGTGACCATCGATCCCGACACCCTGGAACTGGCCACGCCCGAATGCCCCATCACTCGCGAGGAAGTCTACATTCACGGCACCGAGCCCGGCGAATTCTGCAGCTTGCATGGCGGGCACATGGCCAGCGACGCGCCTCCGGCTTCCTGGCTTTCGCGGGTGTTTGGCGGCGACAAAGACAAGAGCGCGGACCCCAATCAACCGTCCGCTCCGGGAAGCCCCGCGGCCGGCATGGCCTCCAAGACTCCGGGGCCTCCGCCGTCTTCCGCTGATGCACAACAGCCCGAAGACGAAAATAAAAAAGGCGTCTTGCGGCGCATATTTGGTATCTTTGGGGGCAAGAAAGACGCCGACAAGCCACAGCAGCAAACGCCAGATCCGCAGCGGTGAAGCGACGTCGTTCGGAGGCGTTCATCATGCATTTCAGATTTTCTCCAAGGATGAAGGCAGGGCTGGCCGGGGTCATGCTGTTGTTCTTACCCCAGGGCGCCGCCGCTCGACCTGCCGGAGAGTGGGCCGCCCGAATGCCGCAAGCGCAATCCGCGCCGGGGACTCCCTCGGCCACGAGCGGCAAGGACCTGGAGATCGAAAAAGCCCGGATCATGATGGCCGAAAAGAAATACGAGGGCGCCATCCAGATTTACCAGGACGTACTGAAGGCAGACCCGAAAAACGCGATCGTCCTGAATATGCTGGGCATCGCTTACCTGAACCTTTCGCGCTACGACCAGGCCAAGAAGTATTTCGACCGCTCGGCCAAAATGGACAAGCACTATGCAAGCGCCGTGAATAATCTGGGTATGGTCTACTATCACCAGAAAAATTTCCGCCGCGCCATTCGCGAGTACCAGAGAGCCGTGGCCATCGATCCCTCGCTGGCCGGGACGCACGCCAATCTCGGGTTTGCCTACTACAACACGAACAAGCTGCCGGAAGCGGCGATGGAATTCCAGAAAGCGCTGGAAATTCAGCCGGACATTTTCGAGCAAAATAATCGCGTGGGCACGATGGTGCAGGACCGCTCGGTGGGCAACCACGGATTGTTCTTTTTCACCATGGCCCGCGTCTACGCGGAAAAAAACGACGCGCCGCACTGCGCCGAATACCTGCGAAAATCGCTGGATGAAGGCTACAAGGACGTGGGCAAGGCGCGAACCGATCCCTCGTTCAAGAAGGTGCTGAACGATCCGGACGTGCAAGCCGTGCTGGTGCGCATCGCGCCGGTCGAGGGGAAAGCCGCCGCGGCGCATCCCGGAGCATAACTTCATCGGTAAACTGCACAAACTGGAAATCGCGTTGCGCGGCCTCTGTTACAATACGGGCACGATGCCTTCGACCTGGGTTCGCATGGGGCTCTTGGCGATTTGCGCGGGACTTTCCATGGCCGCCGGAGCGCTTCCGGCTCCCGCGCCGCAAGCCGCGGCGCCCCGCGCGCCCTCCTCCGAATCCCGTTCCACAACCATTTTGGTGTTTCCGTTTGAAGACGCAAGCCACATCGCCACTCTCAATTGGCTGGGCGAAGGATTGTCCGAGCTGACCACCGAGCGCTTGCAGGATCGAGGCGCGAATGTGCTGCTGCGGCAGGACCGCCTGGCAACGCTGGAAAAAATCGGCCTGCCGGATTCGGCCCGATTCTCGCACGCCACTCTGGTGAAGATCGCCGGAGAGGCCGACGCGGACGTGGTGATTTACGGGCGGTACGTTTCCGACGGCAAGACGGTGACGCTGGAGGCGCGCGTGTTGCGCATCAGCCCGCCGTCGCTTTCTGCTCCGTTCACCGAAACGAGCCCGATGCAGGATTTGCTTCGGGCGCACGCGCGCCTTACCTGGCAGATTTTGTGTGCAATGGATTCCGGTACAACCGCGGGTACTAAATCCGGATTCCCGGCAAGCGCAAATTGTCCGGCGGCCGGAGCGAACCGGGACGAAACTAGTTTCTCGGATCCTCCCGCATCGCTGCGGCTGGACGCGCTTGAGAATCTCATTCGCGGCCTCACTGGGTCCGACGACGACGCGCGCATTCGTTCGCTGCGAGAAGCATCGCGTCTGGAGCCCGCCTGGGACCGGCCACCGTTTGAACTCGGCCTGATTTATTTTGACCGGCACGATTGCGAGTCGGCCCTGCCCTGGTTCTCGCGCGTGCCCCCGAACCGGCCGGACGGGCCGGAAGCGAGTTTCGATACCGGGGTTTGCCATTTGCTTCGCAACGACGCCGCGCGCGCCGACGCGGCTTTCTCCGGCCTGGTGGAACGCTCGCGCAGCGCGGATCCACGGGAGAAGCTGCCCGACTTTCCCGAGGCGCGCAATAATCTGGGCGTTGCGCGGCTGCTGGAAGGCAAGTGGACCGAAGCGGGAGCGGAATTTGAACGCGCCGCGGCGCTCGATCCCGGCGAGCCCGATTATCTGGTCAATCAGGCCGTTGCCAAGCTGGCGGAAAAGCAGCCGGCCGCGGCCGTCGCGCCGCTGGAAAGCGCCAGGAAACTGAATCCGGACGATAAAGAGGCGCGCACGCTGCTGATTCCGCTGCTGGAATCGCTGGGGCGCAATTCGGATGCCGCCGCGATTCGCGCGGAATTGCCGGCAAACGCCCCGCGCACCGCGCCGCCCAACCTGCAAAATCCCGCGGCGCTCGCGCGTTTTGCGCTGCCGTCCAAAAAATTTGACCGTTCCTTCTTGCGTCCCGGGGGCGATCCTACCGACGCGCAGCCCGCGCCGGGAAAGGCTCCCGCTACAAATGCAAATAAAGGGGATCGGCGGTGAACGGCGTTCGCCATGTGTGGGCGACTACGTCGTCGTTCTGCAAATTGGCCAGAACGCTGATGTTGGCATTTACGATTGCGGCGACCCTGGTCGCTTTGGCGGCACGCCTCGCCGCGCAGAACCCGCCCGCGAATTCCCCGGCTGCGGGCGCACCCGCGCAGGTGGTGGAAGTTTCCATCGGCGACGAGATCGAACCGGTGATGGCGGATTTTGTGGATAGCGGCATCGCCGAGGCCGCGCGCAGCCACGCCAACCTGGTTCTGATCACCATGGACACGCCCGGCGGGCTTTCCACTTCGATGGAAGATATCATCCGGCACATTCTAGATTCGCCCGTGCCGGTGGCCGTCTATGTTTCTCCAGCCGGATCGCGCGGCGCATCCGCCGGATTTTTTATTCTGCAATCGGCGGACATCGCGGCCATGGCGCCGGGAACGCACGCCGGCGCGGCTTCGCCGCTGGTGGAGATCGGCGGATTTCCGCTGCAGATCGACGAGACGCTGAAGAAAAAGATTTTGAACGACGCGACGGCGTTCCTGCGCAGCTACGCGGCCAAGCGTGGGCGCAACGTGGAGCTTGCCGAATCGGCCGTCACCGACGGCAAGGCCTGGACCGAGACCGAAGCGCTCGACGGCAAGCTGATCGATCTGATCGCGAATTCGCCGGAGGATCTGCTGGCGAAACTCGACGGCCGCGCGATCAAGCGCTTTGACGGCTCGACGCAGGTGCTGGCGCTGCGCAACCCGCGCATCGCTCCCTTCAGCATGACCTTCCGGCAGCGGTTTCTTTCGCGCATCGTGCAACCGGACGCATTTTTTATTCTGCTGATTGTGGGAGTGCTGGGCCTGTACGCGGAGTTCACGCATCCGGGAATGGTCGCGCCGGGAGTGATTGGCGGGATTTCGCTGGTATTGGCTCTGTACGCGATGCATATTCTACCGGTGGCGCCCGCGGGAATCGTGCTGGTGTTTCTCGCGCTGGGCCTGTTTATTCTCGAGGCGAAGTACACCAGCCACGGCGTTCTGGCGCTGGGCGGGATCGTGGCCATGCTGTTGGGCGCGTTGATGCTGGTGCAGTCGCCGCTGACACATGCCGGAGTCAGCCTGGGCGTGGCCATCGGAGTGACGCTGCCGTTCGCGCTCATTACCGTATTGCTGATGCGGCTGGTGCTGAAGTCGCGCGCGTGGAAGCCGCTGATGGGGCGCGAGCAGTTCGTGGGGTCCACCGCGGAAGTGACCGATCCGCTGGTGCCGTCGCCGGACGGGGAAATGTTTCAGGGCATGGTGCGGATGAACGGCGCATTATGGCGCGCTGTTTCCAGCGAGGCCATTCCGCAGGGCGCGCATGTGCGCGTGACCAGTTTCGAGGGCCTGACGCTGCATGTGGTGTCGGCCGGGCACGCCGGGCATCCGGCGTAGGGGCACGGTCCGCCGCGGCGGATGCCCCTACAACCGCGGCATCCCCCTTGTGTCGCGCCGGCGTTGAGGAGGCAAGATGGACAGTTCGCTGTACGGCATTTCGATCGCGGCGTTCCTGTTTTTCATCTGGTTCTGGAATTCGCTCTACGTGCTGAAGGAATGGGAGCGCGGCGTGGTGTTGCGCCTGGGGCGGATGAAGCCGGCGGCGAAGGGGCCGGGATTATGCCTGGTGTTTTACCCGATCGAGACGCTCACGCGCGTTTCGCTGCGCATCGAAACCCTGGACGTGCCGTCGCAGGACATCATCACGCGGGACAACGTCTCGGTGAAGGTGAACGCGGTCGCGTACTTCGCCGTGGTGGACGCGAACCTGGCCGTCTCGCGCGTGCAGAATTACATGTACGCCACTTCGCAAAAGGCGCAGACCACGCTGCGCAGCATCGTCGGGCAATTCGAGCTCGACGAAATCCTGGCCGAGCGCGAAAAAGTTAACGCCAAGCTGCAGACGATTCTTGACCAGGATACCGAGCCCTGGGGTATTAAGGTAACTAAAGTGGAGGTCAAACAAGTCGATATACCAGAGCAGATGCAGCGCGCCATCGGCAGACAGGCGGAAGCGGAACGCGAACGCCGTGCTAAAGTAATCCATGCCGAGGGCGAAGCCCAGGCGTCGGCGAAACTGGCCGAAGCGGCACAAGTTCTGGCGACGCAGCCCGCAGCGATTCAGCTCCGGTACTTGCAGACCTTGACAGAAATCGGCGTGGAGAAAAACACGACGATCATTTTTCCGCTGCCCATTGACATCATCAATGAATGGGTGAAGGCTATAGGCTCGAGAAAATAAATGGCATCCGAGAGAAAAAGCGGCAGCGATCTGGTCCTGGAAAGCAAACACCTGGCGGGGCTGTTTCTGCTGCTGGTGGTGATTTTCGGCGTGGTGTTCACGCTCGGCTATTTGCTGGGGCGCAGCCAGTACGATCCCAAGCTGCGCGCCGTCGCCGCTTCGCCCGATGCGACTTCCCCCGCGAAAATGAAGGAGAGTCCCGCGGGCGGAGAAAATTTACCCGCGCAAAAAAGTTCCGACTGGGATTTCTATCACTCCGGCGAGCCCAAGACCGGAGAAGATCATTTGCAGCCGTCCGGCAGCCCGCCCGTCTTCGCAAAATCCGTGACGGCGGCGAAATCGGTGGAAGCGCCAAAGCCTGCCGCTGCTGCTTCAGCTCCAGCAAAGCAGGCGCAGCCTGCGAAGCCCGAAAAATCCGCCGCTTCCGCGAAATCCCCCGCTCCCTTGAACGCGCCGCTGATTCCGAAGGGCGCGGTGATGCTGCAGGTCGCGGCCGTGCAGAGCCAGGGCGACGCCCTGGCCCTCGCGCAGGCCCTGCAGGAGAAAAAATTCCCCGCGTTCGTGATTCCTCCCAGCGCCGACAAGTATTTTCGCGTGCAGGTGGGCCCCTACGGCGACGGCCCTGCCGCGAGCAACGCGCGGCATGATCTGGAAGCCAAGGGATTCAAGTCCATCGTGAAACGATGAGGTTGCAGTAGGACAGGCTTCAGCCTGTCTGGTTTTGATTCTCTCTGCCACTCACCAAACCCGACAGGCTGAAGCCTGTCCTACTAAATTCATTGCCCCGACGTAAGCGCTTTGAGATACCGGTAATAAAATTCCACTCCCGCAAAATACGAACTGACGCGCACGCGTTCATCGCGGCCATGCATGCGAACATCGTCCTGATCGATGGCAATTCCGTTGATGCCGTAACTTGGCAGGCCGGCGGCGATGGTGTAGATGCTGTCGGACGCGCCGGTTTCCATCTCGGGGATTATCGGGATGCCATCAAACAATTCGCCGGCAACGCGCGCCAGGGGTTTCAGGACTTCGTCCGGAGGAAGAATGGGAGGAAACGATTTCGCGTCCGGGGCGCCTTCGGAAACCGTGCCGCCGGTCGCATACCGCACGGCGACCTCTGGGTCGGCGAAAATTCGCACCAGTTCCTGCCGGACCTCTTCGGCGGAATGTCCAGGCAGGATGCGGCAATTCACGTTCGCCTGGGCCAGTTGCGGCAGGGCGTTGTTAGCGTGTCCCGCGGCCAGGCGCGTGGCGACGCACGTGGTGCGCATGAGGGAATTGAAGCGCGCGTCGGCGGACATGCGCGCGATGGCCGCCGCGTCTGGAGGCGTCTGGAGAATCCCCTTCATGTCGGCGGCCGTCTGGCCGGATTCGAGCGGCGCGCGCTTCTCGAAATACGCGCGCGTGATCGGCGTCAGCTCGAATGGAAACGGAGAATGCTCGAGGCGGCCCAGCGCGTCGGCGATGTGATAGATGGCGTTGTTGGGAACGGGCAGGGAACTATGGCCGCCGGGGTTGGTCGCGCTCACTTGAAAATCGGCGTAGAGTTTTTCGGCGGCCTCCACGTCCACGTTCACCAGTTTGCCTTTTACGGTGGTCACTCCACCCGCGTCGGCGTTGAGGACGAATGCGGCGTCGATCAGATCGCGGTGGTTTTGCAGCAGCCAATTCACGCCGTTGAAATTCCCGCCCTCTTCGTCCGCCGTCAGCGCCAGGATGATGTCGCGATCGGGGCGGTACCGTTCCTGATGAAAACGGATGAAGGAGGCGATCAGGATTGCGTCGTTCACTTTCATATCTTGCGTGCCGCGCCCGTAGAAAAAGCCGTCCTTTTCCAGGAACTGGAAGGGATCGCTGGTCCAGTCCGCGCGCAGCGCCTCGACCACGTCCAGATGACCAATGATCAGGATCGGCTTGAGCGCCCCGCCGCCGCCGTGAATCCGCGCGACAAGGTTGCCCTTGCGCTCGTTGGGGCCCAGGACTTTCACGTCCTCCGGTGCAAATCCGGCGTCGAGCAGCCGCTTGGCCATGGCTTGCGCCGCGACGGTCGTGCTGCCGACGGAATCGGTGGTGTTGATTTCAATGAGCTGCTTGAAAATGTCGCGCGCCAGTTGGCGCGTGGCGTCGTCCAGCGTTGCGGCCGGGAGCGCTGGGAGCAGCAAGACTGATAGGAGAATGCCAAGCCAGAGCCGGATCGAGGTTTTCATAGACTCCTCGCGTGGCGAATTTCTCGCGCCAAAGCGAAAAGTATAGCCAAAGTATGGTCTGCTTGTCGCGTCATCCGCATCCGGGCAGAAACCGTCACATGAACGAGAGATTTTCCAATCAGGCAAGCCGCCAGGGGCTAAAGCCCCAATTTTTCCGGCTTCTGAAAGTCGCGGCTGAAGCCGCGACCCACAAAGAAACTTTATGAGACAGGCTGAGGTCGCTTTGCCTTTGTTTTCCCAGCGTGCAGCCGGCGGGTTAACGGTCTACAATGCCGTCGCCATGAATTTGTCGAAGACGGCACGGCTGCTGCTTGCGATCGCCTCGGGCGCGGCTCTGGCATTGGCGTTTCCGCTGTTTCATTTTTCTCTGCTTGGATGGATTGCTCCGGCGATGCTGATTGTCGCGGTGCTGGGAGCCACTCCGCGACTCGCGCTGCTGCTCGGCCTCCTTCAGGGCTTGGTGTTTTATGGGTTCAGCGTGCCTTGGTTTTACACGGTGATGCGGCAGTACGGGCCGCTGCCGGTGGCGCAGGCGGGCGGAGTGTTTTTGCTGGTGGTGCTGGTCCTCTCGTTGTTTCACGCTGTATTTGGGCTGGGCGTGGCGTGGCTGGGGCGAGGCGGCGCTGCGCGGGCGTGTCTGGCGGCGCCTTTTCTTTGGGTGGCCATGGAATTCGGCATCACGCACATGCCGGACATCGGTTTTCCGTGGAACCTTCTCGGATATGTGGCCGCGGGAAACCTGGCGTTCGTGCAAATGACGGCGATCACCGGAATTTTCGGGCTTTCGCTGGTGGTGGCCGGCTACAACGCCATGGCTGTCTGGGCGCTAATGCAATTCAGGGACCGCAAGCTGGGCGGCGTAAAATTATGGATCGGCGCGACGGCCGCGCTGATCGTGATCGGCCTCGCGGGGCCGCGGTTTGTTCCTCAAACCGTGGGCGATCATGTGGCGCATCTGGTGCAGACGAATTTTCCGGTGTCCAACGGCTATCCCGTCAACTGGATGACGGTGCATGCGGGAGAAATGGACCAGCTCGAACAAATCAGCATCGGCGCGGCGCAAAAAATTCCCGGGATTGTTGTGTGGCCCGAGGTGCCCGCGCCGTTTTCTTTGCAGGACGCGAATTTTCTGGTGAGGGCGCAACGGATTGCGAGGGGCGCGGGGAATGGATTCCTGGTGGGCGTCATCGATTGGAAGCCGCTTCCCGACGGCAAGATTGGAGCATCCAACAGCGCGGCGCTGCTCGATTCCGCAGGCGCCGAGAATTTCCTCTACGACAAGATTCACCTGGTTCCTTTCAGCGAATATGTGCCCTGGAGGAGCTATCTTGGCTTCGCTGGAAGCATCACCAGCCTCATCGGGGATTTTCAGCACGGCTCGCAATACAAGGTTGGCCGCATGGCGGGCGAGCCTTTCAGCGTGTTCATTTGTTACGAAGCAATTTTCCCGAATGAAGTGCGCCGCTTCACACTGGCCGGCGCGGACGTGCTGATCAACATCTCGGACGACGGGTGGTTCGGCGGGTCGGGCGCTCCCGAGCAGCACCTGGCGATGGCGCGCGTGCGCGCGGTGGAAAATCGCCGCTGGCTGCTGCGCGACACCAACGACGGAATCACCGTCTCGGTCGATCCCTACGGGCGCATTGCGGCGCAACTTGCGCCGGATATTCGCGGCGAATTGGACGCGCCCTACGGCTTTCGCACGGACCTGACTCCCTACGCGCGCTGGGGCGACTGGCTGCCGTGGCTGTGCGCGCTGGCCGCTCTCGTGCTACTGTTATTTGGCACGCGCAAAGGGTTTGCGCGCGACGACAAATAAATTCAGCGGCTCCCGACAGGATCCGCACTCGAAAACCGACTGGAAGCACATGGACATCGAAGATCTGCAGCGACGGCAGGATGAACTTCAGAAGCGCATCGAACTCGTGCGGAGCTATCTTTGACGTCTCCCGCAGCCGCGAAATTCTAGCCTCCCTGGAATCGAAAATTTCCGCTCCCGATTTTTGGCAGGACCAGGAACAGGCGCAGCGCATCCTGCAACAGCGCAAGGGCGCCGAACAAGTAGTGGCGTCGGACACCAAGCTGGCGACGATGCTCAGCGACGTGGCAACGTATTTTCAGATGGCGCACGAGGAAACCGATCCCGCGCAGCGGTCGGCGCTGTTGCAGGACATCGAACGCGAAATCGCCTCGAGCGACACCTACGTTTCCGAACTCGAAACCCTCACCCTGCTTTCCGGGGATAACGACCGCCTGAACGCCATCATGACCATCAAGCCCGGCGCGGGCGGGATGGAATCGCAGGACTGGGCCGAGATGCTCCTGCGCATGTATCTCCGCTGGGCCGAGCAAAAAGGATTTCGCGCGACGGTGATGGACCTGACGCCGGGCGAAGGCGCGGGGCTGAAATCGGCGACCGTGCGCGTCGAGGGCGAAAACGCCTTCGGATTTCTTTCCACCGAGAGCGGCGTGCACCGCCTAATCCGGATTTCGCCGTTCGATCAGGCCGCGCGGCGCCACACCTCATTTGCTTCCGTCTTTGTGATTCCCGAAATCGACGACCAAATCGACATCGTCGTAAAGCCGGAGGAGGTGCGCGTGGATACGTTTCGCGCGGGCGGCGCGGGCGGCCAGAACGTCAACAAGGTGGAAACCGCCGTGCGCATCACGCATTTGCCCACGGGCATTGTGGTGCAATGCCAGAACGAGCGCAGCCAGCACAAAAATCGCGAGCTGGCCATGAAATGGCTTCGCTCACGCCTGTACGAAGCGGAAATCGAAAAGCGCCAGGCCGAAACCCGGAAGATGGACGAAACCAAGCGCGACATCAGTTTCGGCAGCCAGATCCGCACGTACACGCTGCAGCCTTACCGGTTGGTGAAGGATCACCGTACGAAATTCGAGATGGGCGACGTCGATCGCGTGCTTGACGGCGACCTGGATCCGTTTATCCGGAATTATTTGCTGTCGCGGCGCAAGGGAACGCTTGGCAGCGCGGCCGAGGCGGGGGAGGATGCGTAAAAGCGTATCCACGGATGAACACAGATCGACACTAATGAATGCGAATCGCAAATTCAGAATGGTTTTTGTAGCGCCGGCGTCCCGCCGGCTCTTTTGTTTGGCGCAGTGCTACCATTAAAGAGCCGGCGAGACGCCGGCGCTACGAAAACCGGGACCCTTCACTCGATGCAATGGCGAATGTCGCGCTGGATTTGATTGTTGCGGGAATGTTGGTTCCCCGCAACACAACCCCTGAAATTCGCCGTTTAACGTTGCCTCAACACGCTTAGGGTCAATTCGTTGACAGCCTTGGGGTCGCATGTTAGCGTCATTTCGGCAAAATAGAGATCGCCTTGTGGAATTTTTAATGGGCCGATCCGTGTGGATTTGTTAAGACCAGGCTCCATGCCGAGCCTGCGAGAATAAAGGGGTGCAAGCTTGAGCGAGAACAAGCGAAAATTTTTGTTTACGTCGGAATCGGTGACCGAAGGCCACCCGGACAAGATCGCCGACCAGGTGTCGGACGCTGTACTGGACGCTGTCCTGGCGGAAGACCCGACCGGGCGCGTGGCCTGCGAAACGCTGGTGACCACCGGCCTGGTGATGGTGGCCGGAGAAATCACCACCAAGGCCGTGCTCGACTATTCCGACATTGCGCGCGACGTGATCCGCGACGTCGGCTACACGCGCGCCAAGTACGGCTTCGACGCCGAGACCTGCGCGGTGATTTCTTCGCTCAAGCGCCAGTCCCCGGACATCGCCATGGGCGTGGACACGGGCGGCGCGGGCGACCAGGGATTGATGTTCGGCTTTGCCTGCGATGAGACCGAAGAGTTGATGCCGCTGCCCATCACGCTGGCGCACAAGCTGGTCGAGCGGCTTTCGCAAGTCCGCCGCCAGGGCATCGTCGATTTCTTCCGGCCGGACGGCAAATCGCAAGTAACGGTTCAATATGAGGGCGACCGGCCCGTGCGCGTCGATACCGTGGTCATCTCGACGCAGCACAGCGAATCGGTTTCGAACGCGGAACTGCAAGAGGCCGTGCGCGAGGAAGTGATCCGCAAGGTCGTTCCCGCCGCATTGATGGATAAGGACACGAAATTCCACATCAATCCCACCGGGCGATTTGTTGTCGGCGGGCCGATGGGCGACGCGGGCCTGACCGGGCGCAAAATTATCGTCGACACCTACGGCGGCTACAGCCGGCATGGCGGTGGCGCGTTTTCGGGCAAGGACCCGTCGAAGGTCGACCGCTCTGCTTGCTACATGGCGCGGTACGTGGCCAAGAATCTGGTGGCCGCGGGCGTGGCGCGCAAAGTGGAAGTGCAACTGGCGTACGCCATCGGCGTTGCCGAACCGGTTTCCGTGATGGCCGATACGTTCGGCACCGGGTCGATTCCCGACGAGCAGATTACCGATCTGATTCGCGGCACGTTCAAGCTCACCCCGCGCGGGATCATCGAATCGCTCAACCTTCGCAGGCCTGTTTACCGGGCCACCGCTGCGTTCGGACATTTCGGCCGCACCGGTCCGGGCTTCACGTGGGAATTGACGGACAAGGCCGGAGCGATTCGCAGCCAGGCGGGGCTTGCGGGCAAGGAAGTGGCTGCACGGCGCTAAACCCGGGCCGATTCTGGCCGATGGCTTTTGCGAGAGATTGTGTGGCGCCTGCATTCAGGCGGGCAGTTACATGGCGGGGAATGCCAGCTTAAAAGTTGGCGCTACAGGAATTCGACGAACAGGAGAAATTCGAGTGACTAAGACTGCACAAAGCGTTGCGGGCGACGTCAAAGACCTGGGTTTGGCCGAGCCGGGAAAACGAAAAATCGAATGGGCCAATCAGCAGATGCCCGTTCTGCAGCTGATCCGGAAGCGGTTCATCAAGGAACAGCCGCTGAAGGGCGTGCGCATCGCCGCGTGCCTGCACGTGACCAGCGAAACGGCGAACCTGGCCATCACGCTGCGCGATGGCGGCGCCGACCTGGTCCTGTGTGCTTCCAATCCGCTTTCGACGCAGGATGAAGTGGCCGCGTCGCTGGTGAAGGACTATTCGATTCCGACCTACGCCATCAAGGGCGAGGACAACTCCACGTATTACGCGCACCTGAACGCGGCCGTGGACCACAAGCCGCAGATGACCATGGACGACGGCGCGGACCTGGTGACGCTGCTGCTCACCAAGCACGCGCATCTGGTGCCGGACGTGATTGGAGGCACCGAAGAAACGACGACCGGTGTGATCCGTCTGCGCGCCATGGCCAAGGACGGCACGCTGAAATATCCCGTGATTGCCGTGAACGACGCGGAGACCAAGCACTTTTTCGACAATCGCTACGGCACCGGGCAATCGACCATCGACGGGATTATTCGCGCGACAAACCTGCTGATCGCGGGGATGCGCGTCGTGGTCGCCGGCTACGGCTGGTGCGGCAAGGGCGTGGCCATGCGCGCCAAGGGACTGGGCGCCGACGTGATCGTCACCGAAGTGAACGCCGTGCGCGCGATCGAAGCCGTGATGGACGGTTTCCGCGTGATGCCCATGGCCGAAGCCGCGAAAATCGGCGACATTTTTATCACCGTCACGGGAAACAAGTCCGTCCTCGCCGGCGAGCATTTCGAGCGCATGAAGGACGGCGCGGTGATCTGCAATTCCGGCCACTTCAACGTGGAGATCGACATACCGGCGCTGGAGAAAATGTCCGGCGGCAATCGCATCGCGCGCCCCTACGTGCAGGAATATTCGGTGAAGGACGGCCGCAGGATTTATCTGCTGGGCGAGGGGCGCCTGATCAACTTAACCGCGGCGGAGGGGCATCCGGCCGCCGTGATGGATATGAGCTTCGCGAACCAGGCGCTTTCCGCCGAGTACATGCGCAAGCACGCTTCGGAGCTGAAGGCGCAGGTCTACGTGGTGCCTGAGGCCATCGACCGCCAGATCGCCAAACTCAAGCTGGAATCGATGGGCGTGCAGATGGACAAGCTCACGCCGGAGCAGGAACTGTACCTGGCGTCCTGGTCCGAAGGCACGTAGGTTCTTCTTCGTTTTCCGTTATCGGAGGGCCGGGCTTTAGCCCGGCCTAACCGACACCTCTCTAAGGCGGCTTTAGCCGCTGAAGCAAGCCTGAACCCATGATGCGCGACATCGCCAACTGGGCGCTCGATGCAGCAAAGCTGCGCGGCGCCTCGTACGCGGATGTGCGCGTCATGGACATCCGCCTGCGCGATCTTTCCACGAAAAACGGGCATGTGGGCATCCTCGCCGAGTCCGAATCGTTCGGCATCGGCATCCGCGTGATCGCCCGCGGAGCGTGGGGATTTGCTTCCACCGACCGGCTGACGCGGGAGGGAATTGCCGCGTGCGCGGCGCAGGCGGTGGCGATTGCGAAAGCGTCGGCGCTGGCCAAACGCCGCGACGTGGATATGGTTCCGGTCGAGACCTATCAGGACACCTGGCAGAATCCCTACGTCAAAGATCCATTTCAAATTCCGATCGAGCGCCAGCTGGATCTGCTGCTGGCGGCGGACCAGGAAATGTCGCGCGTGAAGGGCGTGACGCTCACGGAAACGTCCATGACAT
>JAIQFG010000155.1 GCA_020073375.1 Terriglobia bacterium
ATCCGGACAGCCAGGAATTTTTCATTGCCGACTGGACCACTCCGGCCGATGAGCGCACAGTGATGTCCCACGAACTGACGCACGCGCTGCAGGACCAGCATTTTCACATCGACAAGTGGTCCGACGCGGCCAAGCCGAACGACGACGCGGAGCTGGCGCGCGACGCCGTACTCGAGGGTTCGGCCATGGCCGCCATGGTCGATTATCAGTTGGGCGGCAAGGGCGGCATCCGCGATCTTGGCGATTTTGATCCGTCGCTCTTGATGGGCGACGTGGACAGCAGCCCGGAACTTTCCAAAGCGCCGAAGGTCCTGCAGGACGAACTGCTGTTTCCGTATCTGGCGGGCATCCGGTTCACGCAGCACGTTCTGAAGGCGTCGAGCGGCTGGCCCGATTTTTACAAGGTATTTGCCAGGCCGCCGGCTTCCACGCAACAAATCATGCATCCGGAATTGTATTTGCAGGACGTCGAGCCTCCGCGGATCAAGCTGCCCGACGCCAAACGGTCTCTTCCCGCGGACTGGAAAAAGCTCGACGAAAATAATATGGGAGAATTCGGGCTGCAGGAAATCCTGAAGCAATTCCTGGCGAAGGATCGCGCCACGCAACTGGCGGCATCGTGGTCGGCGGACCGCTACGCGATGTTCGAGAACCAGAAGGATAAGCGCACGCTGCTGGTGTTCGAGATTCGGCTTGCGAGCGACGCCGCGGCGGCGCGCTTTTTCGGCGCTTACAGCGAACTGCTCGAACTAAAGTACGACCAGCGAACGAATCTGATGCGGCGGCCCAATTTCTTTTCGTTCGATACGCCGCAAGACGGCGTCTTCCTGCGCTGCATGGGGTCCGATTGCCTGATTCTGGAAAGTGGAACGCGGACGTTGTTCGACCGCCTCACCGCCGAGTTGGGATGGCCCGCGGGGCCCGCCGTGCCCGTCAATCCTAATGACCCACACGTCCATGAGACCCTGTTCCGCCTTCCGTCATACGCGGTTCCCGGTGCCGGTCTGCCCACGCAGCCCACGGCACTATCAGCCAGATAGCCAGCGCGCTTTCCGCCAGGATTTTCACGTTGGGAGGCGGCGGGCCGAATTCGGAGCCAACGTACAGCACAGCCAGCAATCCAAGCAGCGACCACAGCGCCAGATTTCCGGTGCGATCTTTCGCGCGGGTGCATTTGAGATACATCGCAACGCCCGCCGCAAATACGACGAATTCCACAATAATTGTTAGAGGCAGGGAATTCCACATGCCCAGGCCGTATTTCGTGCCGCCCGGATAGATGGGCATGTCCGGCACGTGCGCGATGAAATCGAGCACCCAGTGCGTTGGGACCAGGCCGCCGACGATGAGCGCGGTTTTCGCATCGCGCCTCGCGAAGAAATAAACGGCGCAAAGAATCGAGCCCCATCCAAGTTGCGCAACCAGGCTGTGCGAAATCGGATACGACGTGAAATCAAACGGCGAAGCGGCCAGGAGTCCCGGCACGATGTTCACCCGCTCAAAGCCCGCGAGCAGCAGAAGCGGCCAGAGCAGGTCCGCAAATTGCGCGGCGAATACCAGCGTGCCGAGGGAAGCCTTGGGTGCAGCTTTTTTTGCGGCCAACGCGACGCCAAAATGTCCGAGGAACATATAACGCCTCCGGGGCTTCTACTTGAATTCGGGTGAATGTTTGGGTCACGTTGTTTCAATCTTGAGGTTATATCAAGGGTGTTGGGCCTGGTTCATATAGGTTTATGCATCAACTAGGGTCTCAACTGTCTCATCAAGGCAAGTGCCTGACTTCAAGCAACCAAATAATGTTAAAATAAAAGAGTGGGGCATTTGGATGAACCATGTACTGATTTCTTTGTTCGTTCTTTTTTTCTCCTGCGGGGTCGCACGCGCACAGACATCGGGAACGTCCTCATCTCCCTCCAGCGCCCCGGAGCCGACTCGAAGCTGGGGGCCGACCACGAATGGTGTCCATGTCAATCTCTCGGTGAATAAGCTCACTTATGCTGTCGGTGAAGATGTCCCGCTTCACATCGGTCTCGAAAACGTTTCGGCAACACAGCCTATTTACGAGGAACCTTTCCGCCCCCATGGCGGCTTCTTTGATCGCAACCAACCTACCAGTGTCAGTATAGCGGTTCTCGACGCGGACGGGCCCCTGACCTCGGAATCGCTTTTGCGAATAGGAGGAGGACCTCTGCTTTGTCCCTCTCCCCTTTCGCAGGGCAAGCCGGATTTTTTGGAAGACAGTCTTCGTCAACGCGGACTTCTCCCCAGGAAGCCAGGAACTTACAAAATTACCATCACCTGGAGTCCATACACGGCTGACGTTCCAACTTGCGATAGTAATCTTCTTCATGCCCCGCAGGCAAAAACGCCTCCGCCGAAGCCCATTTTTTCAATAGTCTCCAATCCTGTTTATATCGAGATCGAAACGGGGCCGGACTCTCCCAAAGAGCCAGAGTTCACAGCCTGGGAAAATTACTTTTCCCTTGTCGACACATCCTTTGGAGACAAGACTGCGTTGCTTGATCGAGCAACGCAACTGGAATGGCTTCGCCTCCGCTTCACCGCAGGGCTGACCCTCACTCAAATTCGTGCGCAAACCTCAGGTGACGGTAAATTCGCGAACTGGCGCGTTGCAACCTCCGAGGAACTTCATCGTTTTTTTGCCGACTTTGCTGGTGATTTTGAGGGAAAGTCTGCTAATCCCCTCATTGCACGGAAATTGCAGCGACTCCTTGGGGGGCCTCTGGAAACATTTTCCGATCCAAAAACCGGGTGGTACCGTAACTCTAGTTTTGGTTTCGTAGGGGATCCGACTGTCCCTGAAGGGGACCTGCTCCACTACAAAGGCGGATACATTCTTGAAGATTCAGACATCCGAGTTGGAACCAGGATTGATTTAGATTCCGGAAAGTACACTACGCCGGACCATTCAGATCCTTCATGGGGTACATTTCTCGTGCGAGGGGAATGATGTTCGGCGTGGAGGTAGAAAAAGTGTATCTGAACAGTTGGAAAGTAACTGGGTAGACCGAGCGTGTACGCCGGACATCGCATATTTGCGGGTTCAAGAGCGCGGATTTTCCTGCCGGTAACTTCGCATATTTCCGAAATGAAATCCGATTGTAGGCGGTTGGTGATTAAAAGTATCGGGCTCGGCATGAAGGGCCCGCACCCTTCACAAAAGGCGTGAAGGGTGCGGCACCCGCCGGGACTTTTCCCGTTCACTTTTCTCGTGGGAGGAGTGGCGCTCCAGCCTTGCCAGACGGTGAGCGAGGCGCGCATCCATCTTTACAGCAAGTGCCGGCTCGATCCCGCCGGCGCGCTGCGCGTCGCGCAACTGCGCGATTGCGCCGCGGACTAACTCGGCAGCCCGCTGCGGCTGCTTCACGCGGTGCTCGTAATAGATGGCCAGCTGTTCGGCCGCGGCGATGGCCGCTTCGACGCTTTTCCTCGCTTCCTCGGCCAAGTGAACGGATTGGCTGGGGCGGGCTTTCTTCGGAGCTTCCCGCAATTGATCCCATAGGGAAGCGGCGCGCGTGTAGTCGAGTTCCTTTTTTGCGAGCAGCGCCAATTCCGCCTGCGCGAGACGCTCGACGGGGCGCGGCAGGCCTGCGAGCAA
>JAIQFG010000095.1 GCA_020073375.1 Terriglobia bacterium
GGCCACACCGCCACTCTGTTTAACGGCGTCACCTGGGTGCCGGGGAAGATCGGCAACGCGATTTCCGCCAACACCACCAATCAATACGCCAGCACCGGAGCGATCAATCTGAGCGCGACCAGCGCAGTCACCGTCGCAGCCTGGGTGAACCGCACCTATACCACCGGCGGCACCAATGGAAACACCCTGTTTGAATTCAGCCCGAACTTCAACAACGCCAACGACGCCTTCGCCTTCTTTCCGGACGAGGCGCCGGACTGCGGCGTCGCGGCCATGGAAATCGGCATCGACGGCAACGCCGGGTACAACATCAAGTGCTACTCGCAGCCCACCTCTGGCGTGTGGCATCACATTGCGGTCGTCTATGACATGAGCCAGGCGGCGGCCAGCGAGGTGAATCTCTACATCGACGGCGTGTTGCAGACGGCGTTGAAGCAGACGTTCAACAACAACAACACCGGGAATTTCGGAAACTACTCGTTGTATGCATTCTCGCGTGCGGGCACCTCGTCGTTCTCCGGCGGCCAGATGGACGATCTGCAGCTCTACAGCCGCGCCCTGTCCGCCGCCGAAATTCAACAAATTTCGGGCGGCGTTGCGTCTTCTCCCGACTTCACGCTGACGTCTTCGCCGGCATCGCAGACCGTGACCCAGGCCGGCGGCACAACCTACACGCAAACCGTTACGGCCGTAAATGGCTTCAGCGGATCGGTTTCCTTCACCGTAAGCGGCTTGCCCACCGGCGCGACCGGCACGTTTAGTCCAACATCGGTCACTGGATCGGGGACCTCAACGCTGACTGTTTCGACGTTGGCCACCACGCCCACCGGAACCTACACGCTGACCATTACGGGTACCAGCGGGACGCTGACTCACACCGCGACCTCGACGCTGGTGGTGAATGCGGCGGCCGGGGCGGACTTCACGCTTACCGCCTCGCCCGCATCGCAAACCGTGGTGCAGGGCTCCGGCACCTCGTACACATCGACAGTTGCGCCCGTGAACGGATTTAACGCCTCGGTTGCATTTACGGTCACCGGACTTCCGACCGGCGCGACCGGCACATTCAATCCCACGTCGGTCACCGGATCGGGAACCTCGACGCTCTCGGTGACGACCGCGGCCACCACGCCCACCGGGTCCTACACCTTGACCATCAAGGGCACCAGCGGAGCCCTTTCCCATACCGCGACCACCACGCTCGTGGTCAACGGTCCGCCCAACTTCACGCTGACATCTTCTCCCGCATCACAGAGCGTGACGCAAGGAGGCAGCACCACGTACACGCCGACCGTTACCGCCACCGGAGGATTCACCGGAGTAGTCGGATTTACGGTGAGCGGTTTGCCGACCGGCGCTACCGGGACATTCAGTCCCACGTCAGTCACCGGATCGGGAACTTCGACCCTCACGGTGAAGACCGTTGCCACCACGCCCACCGGCACTTACACGCTGACGATCACGGGCACCAGCGGAAGCCTGGTTCACACGGCAACCTCGACGCTGGTTGTGAGCGGGCCGGGTGTCCCCGGAAGCGTGGACGAAAGTTTTATCACCGTCTCCGCGTGCAACTCGCCGACGAACAACTGTCCCGCGTATGTCCCCGGGACAGTGCCGACCGGCGACGCCATCTTGGTGATTGCATCCTGGGGAGGCGCGTCGACCACGGCAACCGTGAGCGACGGGGTCAACACGTACACTTCCATCGCCGGCCCGATGAACGCCGGGATAGGAGCAAATCGCGGACAGGTATGGATTGCCAAGAGCAGCGGGCCCGGCGTGACCCAGGTGACCGTAACGCTCAATGCCGGCTCGGCCCCAGAGGAAATGCTCACCTGGCTTATACCTCTGAAAGGAATCGATCCCACATCCCCGGTCGATCCCAACGTCACGCATTTCGCAACCGGAAACGGCACAAGTATGACGACGGGAACCTCCGGTGTGGCCAGCTCTTTCCCCAACGAAATGATCTGGGGCGTTTTCCTGGAGGACAATTTTTCCACCCTGTACGCTCCCGGCTCCGGATTCACCAGCATCTCCGGGCAGGAAGCGGCATCGCTGCTGGAATTCAAAAACGTGACACAAACCGGAACCCAGGCGGCCACCGGAACAAACGGCGACGGCTCAAACAACTGGATCGGCCTGGTGTTCGGTTTGAAAACACAATAAATCTTACCCGCGCGATCACCTGTCGCATTGGCGCAGGGTGATCGCGCGGGGTTTGTCCATAATTCCGGTGGGTGCCATTTCGGCTACCAGGAACAGAACCTTCCCTCTCATGATCGCCGCCCCTGGCGGTAGTATCGTATCGAAGGCAGCAGCGGCCATGACCGTTCCATCAAGAGCGTTCGCGAAAGCCGCCGGGATGGCACAAGAGCCAGGCCCGCTGCCCCCAACACGATGGTGAATCGCATGTCTCTCTCCCGAAGAAAGCTGCTGGGTAAACTTGGCGCCGCGGCCGTTGCAGGCGCCGGGATAAACGCGCTGGCCGGCTCCGCGCGCGCGGCGCAATCAATGGACATGCCCATGCCGCCGCACCGCGATGGCGGCACGATTTATTTGGACCGCAACGAGAACGCCTACGGGCCCTCCGAGCAAGTCGTCCTGGCGATGCGGAAAAGCCTGGCCCGCGCGAACCGCTTTCCGCGCAACGCTGCGGCAGACCTCGCCGGCCATATCGCGTCGTTTCACAAGTTGAAATCCCAGCAGATTGTCGCCGGCTGCGGGTCCACCGACATTTTCAAGTCCGCGGTGGATGCTTATCTTGGCCCGGGAAAGACGCTGATCATTTCCTCGCCCACGTTCGACGTGATCGGCACGCAAGCGGCGGCCGCCGGGGCAAACGTGGTCACCGTTCCGCTCAGCCGCTTCTGGTCCAACGATCTGGAGGGGATATTAGGCCGCGTCGATGCCTCCACCGGACTGATCTACATATGCAATCCCAATAATCCCACCGCCATTCTCAATTCGCGAAGCGAGCTGGAGGCCTTTATCGCGAAGGTGCCCGCAAACGTCCGCGTGATTATCGACGAGGCCTATCATCACTTTGCCGGGAACTCCTCTTCCTACGCCTCGTTCATCGACCGCCCGGTGGACGACGAACGCATGATCGTGACGCGCACGTTTTCCAAGATCTACGGCCTTGCCGGGCTGCGCGTGGGGTACGCCTTCGCCGGCGCGCAGACCGCGCAGGCTCTTCGCGCGCGCTCGCTTCAGGAAAATATCAGCGTGGTCGCAGCAGACGCAGCCATGGCTGCGCTCGCCGACACGCAAAGCCTGCAGGCCAATATCGAAAGAAATTCGGACAACCGGCAGGAATTCCTGAATCAGGCTTACGCCCGCATGATGCGCCCGCTCGACTCCCACACCAATTTCGTCATGTTCAAAACCGTGCGCACGGCCGATGAGCTCATCGATCACTTCAAGCGGAACAACATCCTGATCGGCCCGATGTTTCCCTCCATGGAAAACTACATCCGCGTATCGATCGGCCTGCCCGACGAGATGAAGGAATTCTGGCGCGTGTGGGACATGATGCCGTTTATTAACAAGATGGCGATGTGAGCTCTTGTAGCGCCGGCGTCCCGCCGGCAGTTTTGCGGCATCCATGGAGAAATCAATAGAGACGGCGAGACGCCGGCGCTATGAAGGGCGCGCTCGTCCCCCGAGGCTGCGTCATTACTTTTCCACTTGAATTATCGCGGCAGGCTTCCCCGCGAAACACGATTGCAATTGCGCTCGCCAGTCCTGCAGGCGAAATCTGAATGCGTGCGCCAGACGATCGTTGGAAAGTACCGAATACGCGGGCCGCTTCGCAGAGGTTGGATATTCCGCGGCCTTGATCGGGACCACTGAACGCGCAATCAGCGGCTGCCCGCTGGTCGCGGCGGCAAGCCACGGATCCCCCGCGTGGCCGGCAGCTTCTTCCAGAATGGCCTTCGTAAATTCGTACCAGCTCGTCACGCCGCCGGCGGTCAGGTGATAGGTTCCGCTCACTCTGGAAAATGCGGAGTTATCGTCTTGCTGTGAATAAATCCGCGACAGGGCTTCCGCCGTGGCCTGTGCGATATCCGCGCTGCATGTGGGCGAGCCGGTCTGGTCGCTTACGATTCTTAATTCTTCGCGCTGCGTGGCCAGCCGCAAAATCGTGCCCAGAAAATTCTTGCCTTCTCTTCCGTATACCCAGGCGGTGCGGAAAATCAGGTGCGCGGCGCCGGAGTTCCGGATGGCTTCTTCCCCGGCGAGTTTCGTCCGTCCGTAGGCATTGATGGGATTGGTCGGATCGGTCTCGAGATACGGCGTGCTCTTCGATCCGTCGAAAACGTAATCGGTGGAATAGTGCACCAGGGCCGCACCGATTTTTTTCGCCTCTTCGGCCATTACGCCGGGCGCGTCGGCATTCACTGCCCGCGCGGCCGCCTCATCGGATTCGGCCTGGTCCACGGCCGTGTACGCCGCCGCGTTCACGATAAGCTGCGGGCGAACTTCGCGAACAATTTTTCGGATTTCTTCCGGCTTGGTCAGGTCCAATTCCGCGTGGGCCAGCGCGACGACCTCTCCGAGCGGCCGCAGGGAAGAAATCAGCTCGCGCCCCACCTGCCCGTTCTTTCCGGTAAGCAGAATCCTGAGCGTCATTTTACGGGATATTGTGGCAGAAATTCGGGGGGCACGGCGGAAAGTCCGGGATGCTTTGAGTCCTTATCGGAAACCAGGGGATTCGCGATCGGCCAGGCGATGCCCATGCCGGGATCGTTCCACACGATTCCGTGCTCGTCCTGCGCGTTGTAGAAATCGCTGCATTTGTACAGGAATTGCACTCGTTCGGTGAGCGCCAGAAACCCGTGCGCGAATCCGGCGGGAATATACAGCTGATTCTGTAATTCCGCCGAGAGCGTCACGGCGGTCCACTTTCCGAAATTCGGAGAACCGGCGCGGATATCGACGGCCACGTCCCAGGCTTCGCCCTCGATCACGCGGCACAGCTTGGCCTGCGCGTGCGGCCACTGATAGTGCAGGCCGCGCAACGTGCCCTTGCTGGAAGAGGAGTGGTTGTCCTGGACAAATGTGTCGGTCACGCCCAGCGCGGCGAATTTTCCCTGATGGTAGGTCTCCATGAAAAAGCCGCGGGGATCGCGGAGGATGTTCGGGCGGATTTCCCAGACGCCGGGGAGTGATGTGTCCAGTCGTTGCAAAGCGAAAATGGCCTCGGCGGATCGGCCATCGGGTTCGCCAATCGCGCACCTGCGTTTATGTGTTCAGACTACCAGATAATTTGCGCTGAAAGCGGCCGGCGTAACGCAGTGTTGCCGCCGGGAAGCCCGGCCCGCCTGGATTTTCCGCGAATTTGCGCCCGCCAGGCAACAAATTCCCGGGAGCGCCGGTGCACATTGGATGCGACAAAGTTGTAGGGGCATCCGCCGCGGCAGACCGTGCCCCTACGAATTACGGCAAATGCGGATCAAATCGCCTGCAGCGAGTGGTCCCGGTTTTCGTAATATTTCGCGTAGTAGGAACGATAATCGCCGCCGCGAACGCCGGCCAGCCACGCCGAATTGTTCTTGTACCAGTCGATGGTCTGGAGCAGGCCCTGCTCCAGCGGAATCGAAGGCGTCCAGCCCAGTTCTTTTTCCATTTTTTCGCAACGCAGGGCGTAGCGCCGGTCGTGGCCCGGGCGATCCTTCACATAGGACAAGAGAGATTCGGGCTTACCCATCAAGCGCAAGACATGCTTGACGACGGACAGATTTTCCTCGATGTCGATTCCGCCGAGGTTGTAGACCTGTCCCTCGCGCCCGCGCTCCAGGACCGCGAGAACGCCGCGACAGTTGTCTTCCACGTGCAGCCAGTCGCGCTGCTGCTTGCCGTCGCCGTAGATCGGCAGCGCCTTGTTGTCCATGGCGTTGGTGATGACCAGCGGAAGGAATTTCTCGGGGAACTGGTACGGGCCGTAGTTGTTCGAGGAGCGCGTGATCACGGCGGGGAATCCGTACGTGCGCACATAGGAGCGAACCAGCAGATCGGAACCCGCCTTGGAAGCCGAGTACGGGCTGCTGGGCTGCAACTGGGATTCCTCGTCCGCGAACTGGCCGGGACGCATGTCGCCGTACACTTCGTCGGTGGAGATGTGCACGAACTTCTCGACTTGCAGTTTGCGCGCCACCTGCAGCATCACGGCGGTTCCGGTCATGTTCGTTTCGATCACCGGGCCGGGTTCATAGATGCTGCGGTCCACGTGCGATTCCGCGGCAAAGTGCACCACCGCGTGGCAGCCCTTCATGGCTTTCTCGACGGCCTGCAGGTCGCAGATATCGCCCTTCACGAATGAATACTTGGTATGCTCAGCGACCCCGTCCAGATTGGCGAGGTTTCCCGCGTACGTCAGCTTGTCGTAGTTGACAATCTGATAGTCTTTCTTGAGCGACAGGACGTGGCGGATGAAATTCGATCCGATGAATCCCGCTCCACCCGTGACGAATATTTTCATCGCGTGACTCCCTCGGGCACCTTGGCCTGTTTTTCATTTTTTTTTGCGGGCATTTTGTTCGCCCCGGTCTCCGCGACCAGGTTGTTGGCCCGCAGCAGGGACTCGAACGTTCCCGCATCGGTCCACCAGCCGTCCAGCACCTCGTACGTGAGCTTGCCTTCCTCGATGTAGAAATTGTTCACGTCGGTGATTTCCAGTTCGCCGCGGCCGGAGGGCTTCAGCCGGCGGATCTTCTGGAACACGGACTTATCGTACAGGTAAATTCCGATGACGGCGTAGTTGGATTTCGGAGCGCGAAATACTCGGCCAGCCCCAGGGCTTCGGCGATGCCGCCTTCGCCTTCCTGATACGTATAATTGATGTGCTTCAGGCCGAAGTCGCGGCCGTTGCCCAGCAGGCGCAGGAATTCTCCGGCGTTGCGTCCTCCGGTCACCAGCAGGATCTCTTCGATCCCGGCGTTCACCAGGGTCTGGATGGGGTAATACACCATCGGTTTTTCATAGATGGGCAGCAGGTGCTTGTTGGTGACGCGCGTCAGAGGATTCAGCCGGCTTCCGGTTCCGCCTGCCAGTACGATGCCTTTCATGGAATCTCCTATACACCCATTCAAGTTTGGCCTATTGCGCCCTTGCCTGCGGTGCCCGCTGGTTTCCGGCAGGCAAAACATCCGACCACGCCTTTTCCGCAATCAAGATCAGGGACCAGCCACACGTGGTCCGGGCGAATGTAGTGCACGTCAAATGCCAAGGCTTCCGGAAAGGTTTCCCTGTTTCTATCTAACTCTATTTTTTGCAATTAGTTGCAGCGCCGCTTCGGATCGCGAGCGCAATCCATTCATGGACTCCGGCAAAGGTGGAAAAAAATTATCCCATTATGCCCTTGTGCCTCCAATTCGATCGGGGCCAGAGTCGATTCGGGAAGCGTTCCATTTGTTTGGCTGAGTTCGAGCTTGCCAGCTCAGGGCGTCCCTGTGGCGCCGGCGCCACCAAACCCCGTCTCCCTGCGGGAGACGGGGTGCTCTGAATCTTCTTACTCGAGTACCGAGGAGAAGTCGAACCTACGGAGTCGGAATAACCGCTGAAGCCTGCGCGGAATTCTGGCTTTCCGCGCCGGTCGAGGCAACGGCCGTCACCACGTAGAAATATGTCTGTCCGCCGGAGACGGTGGCATCGGTGTACGCCGCGGAAGTGACTGGGGCCCCGTTGAGTTTCGTGTACGGCCCGCCGGAAACGGTCGAGCGATGCACGTTGTAGCCGGCCACGGGAGTGGTGTCCGCGGTCCAGCCCAGAGCGACTGAGTGCGGTACGGCTGCGGCAACTCCCGCGCCGGAAAGGGAAATTGCCGCCGGAGAATTGCTGGCATTGCTGGCCACGGTGACGCTGCCGGACAAAGCTCCCAAAGCGGAGGGAGAGAAGGTCACGTTGAGCACGGCGTGTTGGCCGGGCGAGAGAATCAGGCCGCTGGAAACTCCGCTGGCTGAAAATTTTGTGCCCGAAACGCTGACGCTGGAAATAGTCACGTTGGAATTGCCGGCATTGGTGAGCGTGACGCTCTGCGAACTGCTGGTGTTGGCGGTCACGTTGCCAAAACTCAGGCTGGAGGCGCTGGAATTGAGCAGCGCGGCGGCGGCAACGCCCGTGCCGCTGATTGAAACCGCGCTCGGCGTGCTTGAGGCGTCGCTCATCACCGAAACGCTGCCGTTGACGGCCCCCGCCGCTTTGGGAGCGAACACAATCGTAAACGTGGATTGCTTGCCCGGGGCGACGGTCATGGGGAGCTTGACGCCGGTGATGGAGAACCCGCTGGCCGTGGTGCTGGCCTGCGTCACGCTGAGCGCCGCGCCTCCGGGATTGGATACGGTCACCGATTGAGAAACGGTGCCGCCGATCGCCACGGATCCAAAATTCACTGAGGCGGGCGATACGGATAATTCCGCGGCCGCTGGAGTTGTCGAGGAGCTGGCCGGTTTAGAAGCCCCGGTCAATCCAATGCAGCCGGAAATGGAAAGGGTGGCACAAAGCAGGAGAAGCAGCGCGGCCAGGCGCGCCGGGCTTCGCTTGTTTGAGGTCTCGCGCGGCGCCAGGATTTCCGCGCCGCCACACATCACGCGATTGAATGTTTTGTCCATCGCGTGGATTGTGCGTGGCGGAAAGAAAACGGCTCTACTGTACGCGCGGACAGATGAAGGACAGGCGTTGTCCCTGACCGCGCTGGTCGGCCAGGGGATCGGCCGCTTCACAGCGGTTGCGTGGAAACGAACGGGGCGCTGATCTCTCTTGCTTGGAGCGTCAGGCGGACTCGCCCCGCTGCTGCTCGTGAAAAACCCCTCTGGGTCCTGATGTTTTGACCCAGAGGGGTATTTCATTTCGTTGGGGACGATGCCGGAACCGTGCCGGCAACCGGCCCGGCCTGATCCTTACGGAATCGTCGCGGTGACCTCCGCCGAGAACGTGCTCTCGGCGCCAGCCGAATCCACGGCGGTTGCTACGTAGAAGTACGTCTGTGCGGATTGGACAGTGGAGTCCACATAGGTCGTCAAATTGTCGACCGTCGAGTTCACCTTGGTGTAAGGCCCGCCGGAAACCGACGCGCGGTACACGTTGTAGCCAACCACAGTGGAAGTACCCGCATTCCAGCCCAATGTGACCGAGTGGGCAACCGGAGCCACGCCCGTTCCAGACAGAGCGATCGTTGCCGGGGAAGTGGTGGCGTTGCTGGTAACCGTAGCGGTTCCGGTCACGGCTCCTGCAGCGGATGGAGCAAACTTCACGCTCAGCGTGGCGGTTTGTCCGGGCGTCAGAATTTGCCCGGAGGAGACGCCGCTGCCGGTAAACCCTGCGCCGGAAACGCTGACGTTGGAGATGTTGATATTCGAGTTGCCGGCGTTGGTGAAGATCACGGTCAGGGTGCTGTTCGTGCTCGTGGTGACGTTGCCGAAGGCCAGGGTGGTCTTGTTCGCATTCAGGACGAGCGTGGCCGTGGTCACGGTCAAGGTGGCGGAATTGCTGTTCGCGTTGCCTGCCGCGTTCGTGACGATGACGGTGAACGCCGCGCCGTTGTCGGCGGACGTCGTGGCCGGAGTGGTGTAGGAAGCCGAAGTCGCTCCGGAGATGGCCGCGCCGTTCTTATTCCACTGATAGGTAAGTGTGCCCGATCCCGAAGCCGTTACCGAGAAGGTCGCCGTCTGGCCTGTCGTGACGGTCTTGCTCGCTGGTTGCGCCGAGATCGTCGGCGGCGCATTCACAGTAAGGGTGGCGGCGCTGCTGGTCACCGAGCTGGCCGAGCCCGTCACCGTGACAGTGAAGAGCGCGCCGTTGTCCGACGCCGTAGCCGCCGGAGTGGTGTAGGAAGCGGAAGTCGCGCCGGAGATGGCCGCGCCGTTCTTCTTCCACTGATAGGTGAGCGTGCCTGTTCCCGTTGCCGTCACACTGAAGGTCGCCGTTTGTCCGACGTTCACGGTCTTGCCTGCAGGTTGCGCCGTAATCGATGGAGGCACGTTAACCGTCAAGATTGCGGCATTGCTGGTCGCGCTGCCCACGCTGTTGGTAACCGTGACGGTGAACTGAGCGCTATTGTCGCCAGCCACCGTTGCCGGTGTGGTGTAGGACGGGGAAGTCGCGCCGCCGATGGCCGCGCCGTTCTTCTTCCACTGATACGTCATGGTCGCCGTGCCCGTTGCGGTAACGCTGAACGCCGCGGTCTGCCCTGCGGTAACCGTGCGGCTGGCAGGCTGTCCGGTGATCGATGGGGCAACCGGGGCGGCGGTGACCGTGAGTGTAGCGGACGTGCTGGTCACGCTGCCCGTGCTGCCGGAGACGGTGACTGCAAACGTCGCTCCGTTATCGCCCGTCGCCGTTACCGGTGTGGTATAGGACGTGGAAGTGGCGCCGGGGACGGCGACTCCGTTCTTGAACCAAAGATAGGACAATGTTCCCGTGCCGGTCGCGGTGACGCTGAAGGTCGCGGTTTGTCCGGCGGTAACGGACTTGCTCGCGGGTTGCGCGGTAATCGAGGGCAAAACGTTGACCGTCAAAACTGCGGCTGTGCTGGTCACGCTGCTGACGCTGTTGGTCACGGTGACGGTGAATTGCGCGCCGTTATCGGCAGCAACCGTGGCGGGAGTGGTGTAGGACGCCGAGGTCGCGCCGCCAATGGCTGCGCCATTCTTCTTCCATTGATAGGTCAATGTCGCGGTGCCGGCCGCGGTAACGCTGAAGGTGGCCGTTTGTCCCGCGGTGACGGACTTGCTCGCGGGTTGCGCGGAAATCGTGGGTGCAACTGCAGCGGCGGTGACCGTAAGCGTGGCGGAGGTGCTGGTCACGGTGCCCGCGCTGTCGCTGACATTGACCGTGAAGTGCGCGCCATTGTCGGCGGCTGCCGTCGCCGGAGTGGTGTAGGACGGGGAGGTGCCGCCGGGAATGCCGACACCGTTCTTAAACCAGAGATAGGTCAGGGTTCCGTTTCCCGTGGCTGCGACGCTGAACGTTGCCGTCTGTCCCGCAGTCACGGTCTGGTTGGCGGGCTGCGTGTTGATCGCAAGCGACGTAGCGGCCGTACCGGCAAGGGCGATGGAAAGCGTAGGATCGCTGGCATCGCTGGTCACAGACATGCTGCCGGTGGCGCTGCCCGCCGCGTGCGGGGCAAACTGCACTTGAAACGCATGACTCTGTCCAGCCGGGACGGCGATGCCCGTCGAGCCGCCTACAAGGCTGAATCCCGTACCCGTAACCGTGGCCTGGGAGATCATCACGTCGGCGGTGCCGCTGTTGGTCAGGGTCACCGTTTGCCCGACGGTCGCGCCAATGCTCACGCTGCCGAACGTGACACTGGTCGCGCTGGCCGCGAGCGTTCCGCTGGCCGGGGTGTTGCTCGGGGCGCCGGGAGTGCCCGCGCCGGTCAGCCCCACGCAGCCTGAAAGCGACAAGGCCGCGACGATGGCAAGGAAAATGGTCAGGAGCCGGAACGGTGTCCGCACATTCTGGGCTCGTTGGAGTTGCGTGGGAAATTTCGTTTGTGTGTGGGTGTTCATTACTCTTGCAGTGTAGAAATCACATGGAAGACTCCTCTACTGGTCTTTGGATCAAACGAAGGACAGGGAATGCTACTGGCCGGGTGAACATCGGCCTGGTGTACTCGCGCAGCGTCGCGCGCGAGATCGTTTTTTTTTGTTCCGCGTCAGGAAAATTTCAGGGAAGCAATCGAGGGCAATCGTTTGCTGCGAATCGGAGGGCTGAATTCGTTGACCGCCACATTTGTATGCAAGAAGAGTAGCGCCGGCGTCTCGCCGGCAATTTTGTCGCTGCAGCGCGGCGCAGTAGTGCCGGCGAGACGCCGGTGTTACTGGCACAAGCCGCCACGGCGGCCGAATATGGTTTGTCTATCGCTGAATTATTTGCGGCGCTTGCGTGTGCGGGCTGACGGTTCAACGCCGATGCGCGGATCGTTTCTTATAACCTGTTGCGCGAGTTGTTCCGCGGTCTCTTCAAATGCATCGCACGATCGCTCCAGGTAAAGCCACTTGGGCAGGACCGGATGGGGCTGCAAGGCAGGGTAGTCGCGAATCAGCGCGGCGTGAAATTCGCGAGACGTGCACACCAGCAGCCCGTTCCAGGGATCTTCCTGCGCCGCCAGCACTAGAACCAGCCTTCCGTGCAAGTACGCCGCCTGGCAACCGAACATGTGCTTCTGGAAAAACGACGGCTCCGCTTCCACCGGTTCCAAAATCCACTGCAGGGGATGGGGGCGCTTGGCTTTCGATTTCATGGCTTGAAATTTTGGAGGCGCGGGGCGGGATCGAACCGCCGATAAAGGTTTTGCAGACCTTTGCCTTACCACTTGGCGACCGCGCCTGATCTCTACCGCCACGGTAATTCTATCAGAGTACAGCCCCGGCATCGCTTTTCGTCCAACGATTGGCGATGCCGGGCCCCGGCCTAAGGGAAACTCGATCCGCGGCAAGCGGAAACATGCCTACCATAGCAGTTTCAATCCAAACTGGATCTGCCGTGAGGTGGTCGTTGTCGAGGTGATGACCCCGGCCGTGGGCGAAGGCCCTGAATTCGCCGACGTAAACACGACGGGATTCGGATTGTTCAAGTTCGTTCGGTTGAAAATGTTGAAGAATTCGCCGCGGAATTGCAGGTTCACGCGTTCGGTCACCGGGAATTTTTTCACCACCGAGAAATCGGTTTCGGCCATGCCCGGACCCGCCAAAAAATTCCGCGGCGCGTCGCCGTAGGTATTGGGCAGCGGAGCGATGAAAGCATTCGGATTGAAATAGCGGCCCGGGCCGCCGAGGATGATCGGCCCGGTGAACGCCGGATTCAGCGACGGGCGAACCGGGTTGCGGCTGTCTCCGTCATTCGCGGGGTTGTAGGCGAGCTGGGGCGTGAACGGCACACCGGAAACCAGCGTCTCGATGCCGCTGATTTGCCAGTTGCCGGCCAGCGCGCTCATCCAATCCGTTTGCCCGGACGCGCCCTTGCGCCCGAAGGGCAGGTCGTAGGTGGCGTTGATGACTCCCGCGTGGCGGATGTCGAACGAAGCGCGGCCGTAGTCCGCCTGCAGAGGGTTCAGCGGATTGGACGCGAACGCGGGCGAGTTGGTCGCCACGCTGGTGTTCATGCTGTCGCCGTCGTCGAGCGCCTTGGAAAATGTGTAGACGCCCCGAAACTGCAAGCCATGGCCGAGCGTGTGATTCACGTCCACTTCCAGGCCGTTGTAGGAGCTGACGCCCTCGGAAACCCAGTGCGTGGTGTTGGCCACGTTGGGATTGGAGAGCGCCGGAGTTCCGGTAAACGGCGCTGCCGCACTGGCGTAGTAAAAATATGCGCCGGTGGGATAATTCGCCGGGCACGGCGAGGCCGGGCAGATCGCTACGTTGCCTGGGACGTTGGCGTCGATGGAAAGAATTTCGTGGTAACCGTGCGAGCCGATGTAGCCCACGCTCAACGTCGTGTTCGGGAAAATCTGGCGTTCAATTTTTAGATCGTAAGAAATGACCGTGGGAGTCTGCAAATTTGGCTGCACGCCGCTGGGAATTACTTTGGCTCCCGCGATCGGCGTGAACGGATTCGTCGCGGGGGTGTTCAAAATGGTGGAAACCGCGACGTTCTTCGCGGCGTACACGGCGTTGTACGGTCCGTTCTGATCGAGGCGGTAACTGAGATTATCGACCAGCGCGTAGTACATGCCCGCGCCCGCGCGAATCACGGTTTTCTTCGACCCCAGCGGCGACCACGCGATTCCCGCTCTGGGCGCGGGCAGGAATCGCGCGTTGTTCACCGAGAAGGCGGAATTGCCTGTCAGCGTGGGAAATCCCGTGCCAGCCTGCGACTGGATCACGTTGGTCAACGGATCGAACGTGTAATTCGCCGCCCTCCCGTACGCTTCGTTCCAGCCACTCGTGAATTCTCCGCGGAAGCCGAGTCGCAGCTCGAAGCTGGGCCGCAGCTTGATGGCGTCCTCCACGTAAAACGCGCCTTCCAGCGAGCGCCAGGACAAAGGCGTCGCGGCCGGCGCGTAGGTGTACGTGCTGATCGTTCCCTGCAGGAAAGTTTCGAGGTTCGTGAACGACGCCTGCGCGTACTGGTCCTGAATCAGGCTGTCATTCGATTGCAGGCGCTCGAACCACACACCGAAATTCAGCAGATGCGCGCCGCGCGAGATGCTGACCTCATCGGCGGCGGTGAAAAGATTGCGGACCGCGCGCAGATTGCTTCCGGCGTTGGTCCCGCCGTTGGTGAGCTGGGACGCCCCGTTGAGCGTGGTGCCGCCGCCGACCACAAGGGCGCCGGGCACGGGAGCAAGTGTGGTGTCCAGCCACGCCGTGGGCGTGGAGAGTGCCGCGCCGGTCACTTCGCTATTGAAATAAAACGCGCCGCGGGAAAATCCGAACGTTGCTTTATTCAATATGGACGGCGAAAAAACGTGTGTTTCGCTGATGCTGGCCACTTGCTCGCGCAGCGAGAGATCCACGATGCTCAAAGGATTGCTGGTGGGCGAATGCGACTGGCTATCATCCACTGTGTAGACTCCGGCAAACGAATCCTGCTCGGAAAAAATCTGGTCGAAGCGGGCGGTGCCGAAATCCTCGCGGATTCCCTGCAGCGGGCTGCTGAAGTTTTCGGCGATGCCGCTCGGCAGGCCGGAAAACGTCAGGAGTTCCGGGCCGTTTGCGACGGGCCACAAATTCAGCAGCCCGGCAACGCCACCGGCCAGGCTCACGTTCTTAGGGGGCGAGGACGCATTGCAACCACTCGGCACAGTGCTCAGCGCGCTGCACGGCAGGAATCCGCCGCGCGCTCCGCCGGTGGCCGCACTGCCCGAACCGTCGCCGTCCGGTACCAGCGTCACGTCGCTCAGCCCAAGCACCTGGCGGAAGCCTTCGTAGTTCCCGAACAGGAATGATTTGTCTTTCTTGACCGGACCGCCCAGCGAGCCGCCGAACACGTTGCGCTCGAAATTGGGAATTTGCGGCGAGTCGAACGGATTTCGCGCGTCGAGCGCGCTGTTGCGCAGGAACTCGTACACGTTCCCGTGAAACACATTGCTTCCGGAAGCGGTCACGATGTTCACCTGCGCGCCGGGACGTTTCCCGTATTCAGCGCCGTAGGCATCCTTGACCACGGAAAACTCGCGCACCGCGTCCACGCCCAGCAGTTGTCCGCTGGTTCCGCCCGGAGTGTTGTTGACTTCCGAGGCGCTGGTGAATTCCACTCCGTTGAGAATGTAGAGATTCTCCTGCGGCCTGCGTCCCGAGGCGGAAAACATGTTGCCGACCGCCGAATTGGACGTGCCCGTGCCGCCGGATCGCTGCGAGGTGTAGTTGACGATCCCGGGATTGAGCGTAAGCAATTGGTCGTAGCTGCGCCCGTTGAGCGGCAGGTTTTTCACCTGCGTCTCGCCCACCAGGCCCGAAAATTCCGCGGTGGTCACGGCCAGCTCCAGTGCCGTGTCTTCCACGTTGATGGATTGCTGGATCCCGCCAAGCGTCAGCTTCAGATCGATCTCCACGCGCTGCCCGATGACGAGCGCGATGCCGGCTCTGGACTCGGCGCGAAAGCCGATACGTTCCGCGTCCACTTCGTAGTTTCCGACGGCGAGCGCGGGCGCGTCGTAGTGCCCGTTGCTGTCGGTCGTGAGCGCGCGTAGCGCCCCGGTTTCCACGTTCATCACTTTCACCGTCGCGCCCGCGACGACGGCTCCGGTTTCGTCGCTCACTGTTCCGTGAATCGAAGCATCTCCCTGCGCCCAGACCTTGCCTTGCGGCACAAGAACCAGAATCAGATAAAAACTCAGTGCCGCCTTCCATACTCCCTTGCCGATTCCCCGCCGGTTCATTGAATCTCGCTCCCCAGGTTTGCTTCCGCGCATTCTCGTTGCGCAATCCCTCAATCTTGAAAATTGCCCCCAAAAAGAAAAATCCCACCGCCAGATACGATCTGGCGGCGGGATTCTAGAATTGCCCGGATTAGGATCCGATTTCTAGAAGGTCAGCCTCCCGGCGCCAGAAGACACACACATACAGCAGGAACAACAGAAACAACCCTGCAAGGTCTTCTGGACGTCGCGATTCATGATCGAATGAGGCTACTGAGACAATTTCCGAATGTCAAATGTTTTGGTAGGACAGGCAAGAGTGCCTGTCCTACCAAAACCTACCCGCCATTCTTACTGATCGGCAGGCGGACCTGAAACGTGGAGCCTTGCCCGGGCTCGCTCTCCACTTCAATGCTGCCGGCGTGCGCCTCGGCGATCCATTTGCCGATGGAAAGTCCCAGGCCCGTGCCGCCGGTTTCGCGGGAGCGGGCCTTATCGGCGCGGTAGAAACGCTCGAAGATATTGGGCAGGTCGGCGGCGGCGACGCCGATTCCGGTGTCGCGGATTTGGCCGATGGCGGTGCCGTTTTTCTGCAGGATCGAAACTTCCACGGTTCCCTCGGCGGGCGTGTACTTCACCGCGTTGTCGATCAGGATCAGGAACAACCGGCGAAGCAAATGTTCGTCCCCTTGAACCCATACGGGATGTCCGGGCAAGTTTTCGCGGAAGGCCACTTGTTTGTTTTCGGCAAGTGCGCTGCCTTGCATGTCCACCTCGTGCACGATTTTCGACAGGTCCACGCGCTCAAACGGAATGGATTCGGCGCCGGAATCGGTGCGCGCCAGGAACATCAGCTTCTCGATCAGCTCCGTGGTGCGTTCCAATTCGGAGTGAATCTGCGCGACCGTATCGCGATAGTCCTCCACCGAGCGCGCCCGGCGCAAGGAAAGCTCGGCGCGCGTGCGCATCACGGCCACCGGCGTGCGCAATTCGTGCGAGGCGTCGGCGGTGAACTGCGTGATTTTCTTGAAGGCCGTTTCCAGCCGTTCCAGCATCCCGTTAAGCGTTTCCGATAACCGCTGCAGTTCGTCCCCGGTGCGCGGCACTTCCAGGCGGCTGGACAAGTTTTGAACGCTGATGTTTTTCGCCGTGCGGATGATTTGATCGACGGGATCGAGCGCGTGCCGGCTCATCCAGTACCCGCCGAACGCCGCGCACAACAGAAAGACCGGAATGGACACAAGCAGCAACACCTGGATGCGATACAGGGCCTCTGCATAATCGTCCATTTCCGTGGCCACTTGCACCATGTACGAGTGCGTTCCCGCCGTGACCACCCGGTCCAGAACGCGCAGAGGATCTTCCTTGAACGGCAGCGAGTAGGCCCGGGCACTGGGACGATCGGGCCGGGGAACGTTGAGGCGGCTCATTTGCTCGGATCGGAACAGGAAGTGGCCTTGCGAATCCGACACCTGCAGCAACTCGCCGCCGGTGCGCAGTTCGGAATGTTCGCGAAGGCTGTCTTCCAGATTCTCGGTGTAATCCACGCGGAAGGCGCGCTCGATCAGGTGCTGCACTCCCTCGGACCGCGCTTGCAATTCCTCGTCCACGGTCACGCGAATGCTCCGGCGCATGGCGAAGTAGGAGCTCACTCCAAAAAGGGTAAGGGCGAGCGCCAGCATCGTCGAATACCAGAATGCCAGCCGTAGCCTCATGGAAATCGTCTTCATGTCTTCGAGCTTTCGCGGATCGTGTAGCCCATTCCGCGCACGGTCTGGATCAGTTTTTCGCGCTGGTCCCGGTCGATCTTGCTGCGCAGCAGGCTGATAAAGGCGTCCAGTGTATTTTCCTCGACGTCGTCGTCAAAATTCCAGATGGCCTGCACGATGGTGTTCCGCGAGACCACGCGCCCCGCGCGCCGCATCAGAAACTCCAGCAGCCGGAATTCGGTCGGGCTGAGGTGAATTTCCTCGTCCGCGCGCGTGACCACGTGCGTCGCCGGATCGAGCACCAGATCCGCCACAGTCAGCAGCGTCGGGCGCGGCGCCGAGCCCCGCCTTGAAATCGACCGCAGCCGCGCCAGGAATTCCTCGAACGAAAACGGCTTGGTCAGGTAGTCGTCCGCCCCGGCGTCGAGCCCCTTGACGATGTCCGGCACGGCGTCGCGCGCCGTAAGCATCAGGATGGGCGTTTCGTTCCGCCCCTTTCGCAGCCTGCGCGCTACTTCGTAGCCGTCCACGTCCGGCAGCATCAAGTCCAGGACGATGGCGTCGAACTCGAAGTCCTGGGCGATATCCAAGCCGGTGCGCCCGTCATGCGCCACGCTTACCGAATGGTTTTCCTCTTCCAGCCCTTTCTTAAGCAGCGCCGCCATTTTCTTTTCGTCTTCGACGATGAGGACGCGCATGGGAGACTAGCCTCTAAGTCCCAATTACAACCCGAATGGCGGCTAAAATCACGCTCTTTGCGAATGGGGTTGTCCCCGCACGGGAGGCCCTCACACCAACTATTGCAGCATGTGAATCTGAAAATAAGCTGAAATCAGCCTGGGAAAGGTAATGCGTGGATTTTCACGATTTTTGCCGTATTTATCTGGTATCTCTGCCAGACATCTCTCACGGCTGGGGCTCGAACACGAGAATTGCCGCTTGCTCTTTGTCATTGGCTGGAGCAGCGACGTAGTACCGATTGAGCTCCGGCGACCAAAACGACGTGCCCGCGCCTGACCTTGTAGGAATCTTCCCAATCTGCGTGTACTGATCCGCGTCCAGTTGCTGGTAGACAAAGATGTAACCCACATCATTGTCTCTGCCGCCGGAAACATACACGCGCTTAAGTAGAGACATCGAAATAGACGCCATCCATGCCCTCAACTGTCGGAAGGCTCGCCACTTCCTTTCCGTTGGTGGAGTCCATGACCACCATCGACGGAGGATTGCGCGTGCCAATGAAAAGGCGGTGATTGGCTTCATCAAACGCCCCGTCGCCCGGCCGTTGGCTGCTCACGGGCCAGACGTGCAGGAGTTTGCTTTTGCGGGCATCAATCACCTGGATCACATTACCTCGAGACTCGAAAACGAAAAGTGTTTGTCCTGTCTTGTTCATCAAAATTTCGGCTGGCCGGATTCCGATCGGAATCTTCCCGATAAGGCGGTCGGTTTGGGGGTCGATGATTCCAAGTTCGCCGTGGTCCAGCTTGGCCGATGCGCCGCCATTGCCCACAAAGAGATGTCCGGACCGCGGATCGTAAGTCACGCGATTGGAGCCCAGTTCCAGGGGTATCGTTTTCAAAAGAGCGAGGGTGTCCCCTCGCAGTACTTTCAGCGAATTGTCATTTTCATTTGCGACGTAAAGCTTGTTCATCGCAGGCAGGTACGCGATTCCTTGTGGCGCCTTGATTCCAGGGACGCTTCGCGACCATTTTCCCGCTTTCAGGTCCACCACCTCTAACGTGCCATTTTCCAGCCCGGCGACGAATAACCGGCCGCCCTTCATATCCACATCCATGTGGTCCATGCGCCCCTTGACGTTCGGCATGGAGATCGTCTGGATCAGCTTCAAAGGCGCAGGCGCCTGGCCTTCTGCCCCTGCCAGAAATCCGAATAGCAACGTCAAAAACAGCGAGATGCGCCTGTACATTTCTCACCTCACTAGGGCAGACCAGCGTTTTCGGCTGAATCCTCAGGACCACCGTACACCGAAGGCATCCGAAGCCCTGCACGGGCGGGTAAGAATCGGTCCAGACATTTATTCCCGCGTTTCGTAAAACCATAATTCCGCGCCCCGATTAGCGCGAGCCGGTACGGCCAGGTACAGGGAGTTGTGCTTTCCAACCTGCCCGTAGTACGCACTGGTGCGCGCGCCGATGGCGGTGGGGATCTTGGCGATCCGTTCATATTTATCCGCATCGATCTGCTGGTACACAAAAATGAAGCCTTCTCCGCTGGGGACGTAAATTCGTTTGCGGTCGGCGTCGTACCACATATCGTCCGTGTCGGCCGCGCCCGGGAGGCTGGCAATCGTTTTCCCCGTGTCCATATCCAGCACCAGCAGGCGCGCGGGCCGGCGGGCCGCGACGAACAATCGGCGGTGCGCCTCATCGAGAGCCATGGGAAAGTTTGTTCCGGCCTCCTCAAGTTTCCACTTCTCGATCTTGTGCGTGTTCCGGTCGATCACGGCAATCTGATTGAGCGAGGCCAGGTTGACGAAGATCCTTGGGCCTTTCTCCTCCAGTTGAAACGATTCCGGATGCGCGCCCACCACGAAATCGCCCGGAATGCGCTTGTTGGTGGTCGTGTCGATCATGCCGATCGCGCCTTCGGCATCGTCGCCGTATGCGACATATACGCGCTTGGCTTTCGGGTCATACCGGAGCTGATCCGCATCCTCCGAAAATTTCACGGTGTCGATGAGTTTGTAGGTATCGGCGTCCAGAATTTGGCACGAACCATCGATCTCATTCGAGACCACGATCCGGTTCGACTCAGGAATGTAAGCCACCATTTGCGGCCTGCCAAACCCGGGATCTTTTATGGCCTGAATTCGCCTGCCCCTCTGCACGTCCACGACTTGCACGGAGTCATCTCCGTAGACGGCGGCAAACACCCGCCCGCTCCGGTTGTCCACCGCCATGTGGTCAAACCGGCCCTCAACTTCCGGCATCGGTGCGATCCGCACCAAAATCAGTGGAGCGAACTCGTCATTTGACGGTGTATCTTGCGCGACTGCGCGGACAGCGAACGTCAATAACACCATCAAGAATGGGACGCAGGCTCTTTTCACGTTTCCTCCGCGGCAGAATGAGTTCGTGCGACTTGAAGGACCCGCGCAGCTTTCCGCGTGCCCTGGGTCAATATTTTAGTCGAATAAGAACACACCTTCCTGTTCGCGGATTCTATCCGTTTCCGTTTCCGAACGTACGCGAATCTTTTAATTTTTTCACGTCAGCGCCTGAAGAGCTAAAGAAAGAAGCGTGCCGGATCCAGAACCAGGTTTCACGGACCTGCTGTTGGAAATGCCACTGGGCGGTGATATCTTCAAGTCTCATTCAGGGTGAAGTAGTACGCTGCTTCAAACAATTGGCCCATAGGCTGCCGCCGGCCAATCGATCGATCTGGAAAGCAACTTTCCGGCATAACGGCCACGGCCAAGTGAGATGCCGCATTCTGGGGGAAGTATGGGGTGTGCAACTGCGCGGACAGAACCAGGCAACGTCGTCATGAGCTGGGACTGCTGCGAGAATAGCTGGTCGAGGCCTTCTCGGGGGGGCCGAAATGCAATCCACATTCTCTTTGCGGCGCTGGCTCTATTGGTATCGCTTGCAACGCCGCGGCCAGCGAGTGCGCAAGTCGCCGGAGGATCGATCACCGGCACGGTGCGTGGTGAATCCAACGCCGCAATTCCGGAAGTTCGCGTGTCCATCTCTGATGCGACTTCCAACGTGGCCAGAACCGTCACCACCGACACCAGCGGATTTTACAACGCGCCCGCCCTGCCTCCGGGAAACTACGAGATGAAGGTTTCGGCTCCGGGATTTGTCACCCAGGTCATCACGTCGATCACCGTTGCCGTGGGCAGCGAACGCGTGCTCAATCCCGTGATGCGAGCGGGGAACCCGGATACGGTTGTTCGGACGCCGGCCCCGGTCGCGCCCATCAGCCAGGCGTCTTCCTGCTGCGGCGGAAGCGCCAACGCTTCCACGGTACGCGACACTCCCTTGAATGGCCGCGACTGGGCTCAGTTGGCCACGCTGCAGGCCGGCGTCACGGGGGTTCAGTCCACCGGCGGAAACACCGACCGCGGATTTGGCGCGGCCATCAGCATCTCCGGTTCAAGGCCCGACCAGAACAGCTACCGTCTGGACGGAATCAGTATCAACGACTATGCCAACGGCGCCCCCGGAAGCGTGCTCGGCGATAACCTGGGAATTGACGCCGTCGAGCAGGTATCCGTGCTGGGAAGCAACTACCCGGCCGAATATGGGCGGACTTCCGGCGGCGTGATCAACGCGGTGACTCGCTCCGGTAAGAACGCTTTTCACGGCACCGTATACGAATTTCTGCGCAACAGCGCCCTCGACGCCAGGAATTTTTTTGACGGCCCGGTCATTCCTCCTTTCCGGCGCAATCAATTCGGAGGCTCCGCAGGTATGCCGCTGTGGTAAGGACCGCACATTCGTCTTCGGCGACTACGAAGGGCTCCGCCAATCGCTGGGCGTGACCACCGTGGATACCACGCCATCGAGCACGGCCCGCACCGGCCAGCTTTCTTCGGGCGCGGTGAGCGTCGATCCCAGGGTCGCGGCGTTTCTCGCTGCATTCTACCCGCTGCCGAACGCGGGCCTGCTTGGCAGCGGCGACACCGGAAGATATGCGTTCGCGGCGCAGCAGGTGACCACGGAAAATTACTTCACCCTGCGCCTGGATCAAAAATTGTCGGGCAAGGATTTTTTCTCCGGCACCTACATGCGCGATAAGTCGCAGACCCTGCAGCCGGGCACTTTCGGCGAACTGTTTTCCACCGTCGTATCGGCCCGCGAAGTGGCCACGCTGCACGAGCAGCACATTTTCAGCCCCACTCTGCTGAATTCCGCCAGCTTCGGTTTCAGTCGCGCTGTTGCTGTGATAGGAAGAGTCAGCGGTGTATTAAACCCTGTCATGAAAGACGCTTCTTACGCCTTTGAACCCGGAGGCTTTGCCGGGTCGGTCGAGGGTGTGCCGGGGCTCACCAGCTTTTTGGGCGCCCCGCTGCCCAGCGGTTTTATTCCATCCAGTAAATCCATCGCCTGGAATTCGTTTCAGGGAAGCGACGACCTCTATCTCACGCGCGGCATCCACGCCCTGAAATTCGGCGCCACGGTCGAGCGGATGCAGGACAACCAGTTGATCAGCAGCAACGCCAACGGATCGTACCGGTTCAATTCCCTGCAGAATTTCCTGACCAACGTGCCGCAATCCTTCGCGGGAAATTCCTCGATCATTTCCCCCAATTACGGGATGCGCCAGACTTTGTTCGGCGCCTATGTGCAGGATGACATGCGGCTGGTGAAGGACCTGACGTTCAATGCCGGACTGCGCTACGAAATGGTCACGGTTCCGACCGAGGCGCACAATCTGCTTCCCAACTTGCGCAACCTTTCCGATGCGACGGCCGCGATCGGGCCGCCCTTTTTCAAGAATCCGACCCTCCGGAATTTCGAGCCGCGCGTTGGGTTTGCGTGGAATCCGCGCGGGGGCAAGACTCTTTTCCGCGGGGGATTTGGAGTGTTTGACGTGCTGCCGTTGCCTTATGAATTTACCATCACCATCCAGCACGCGCAGCCCTTTGTAAACGAATTGTATGCAAACTCTATTTCCCCGGGCGATTTCCAGCTGTGCGGTACGGCGTTCGGCGGCTGCGCGACCAGCGCATTTGCAAAAGTAAATGGGGTGCCGGGGTTTTCGCGTTCCGTCTACGTGCAGGGCAATCCCAAGCGCAATTACGTGATGCAGTGGAACCTGAGCGTGGCGCAGGAGCTGACTTCGACGCTGGCCGTCACGCTCGGCTACGTCGGTTCGCGGGGAGTTCACCAGCCCTACCGCGTCGACAACATCGACATGGTTCTTCCCACCCTGACCTCGGCGGGTTACCTGTGGCCTTGCGGCCCGGATGGCACTCCCGGCACCACATGCGCTACACGATTTTTGCCGCAAGGCACGCAGGCCAATCCCCAACCCAGCGTTACCGTCAACCCGAACTTCGGCCGGATCAGCGGCTCATTCTGGCAGGCAAATTCCTTTTACGATGCGTTGCAGGCGAACATCACCAAGCGCGTCAGCCACGGATTCCAGTTCAGCGGGTCTTACACTTGGGGGAAAAGCATCGACACGCTTTCCTCCACCGAAGCCAACGACGCTTTTCCCAACGGGCTTTTCAACCAGCTCTATTTCGACCAGCGCACGACGCGCGGGCTTTCGGATTTCAACGTGGCGCAGACATTTGTTCTCAGCGTGACCTGGGAAATACCCGGCCCGAAAGCAGGCTCGTCGCTGCCGGCCTTTCCGAAAATGGCGGTGAGCGGTTGGCAGCTGGTGGGGCTCTACAAGGTCAGCACCGGGCAGCCTTTCACTCCGATTTTTGGCGGCGATCCGCGCGGCATGAGGCTGGAGGAGACCGGCGAAACGCCAAGCCGCGTCACCGCCGCGGGTTGTGACACGCTGATCAATCCCGGCAATCCCAATAACTATGTCAAGGCCCAGTGCCTGACTCTTCCCACGGCTCCGAGTTCCTTCGCCGCGCAGTGTGCTCCATTTCCCGGAGCCGCCGCGCCCGCGCCCTCCGGCACCGTGCATTGCGCAAATCTGGCCGGAAATCTTGGCCGGAATGCCTTGGTCGGTCCGGGACTGTCGAAACTGGATTTTTCCGTGTTCAAGAACAATTATGTGAAGCGCATCTCGGAAAGTTTCAACGCCCAGTTCCGCGCGGAATTTTTCAACATCCTGAACCGCGCGAACTTTGCTTCGCCGACCGACAATCTCGCGGCATTTGACCAGAGCGGCCAGCCCATCTCCAGCGTGGGCCTGATTACCACGACCCAGACAACGTCGCGCCAGATTCAGTTTGCGCTGAAGATCATTTGGTAGCAGGAGAGCGCAACATAAGTTTTCTCAACCGATTGCGCAGTAGGAATTCGCGGACCGCCAGAGAAATGTATGAATAAATGGAAAGCGGTGGTGCTGTTGCTGATTGCAGTCGTCGTGATCGCGGCGCTCTATGGAGCGGCCGTGATCCGGCGGGGATTCAGCGCTGTGGATCAGCCTTCCACCTTCGAGACCGTCGCAGCGCGAACAGTCCGGAATCTGGGAATCCCAGGCACCGCGCGAGACGCAAAGAATCCATGGGCACCCACTCCTGAAGCATTGCAGCAAGCTCGCGAGGATTTCACGAATCACTGCGCGGGCTGCCACGGCAAGGATGGCGACGGCCAATCGGGGATCGCCCGAAATCTTTATCCAAAG
>JAIQFG010000096.1 GCA_020073375.1 Terriglobia bacterium
GTTCATGGTGATGGGCTTCTGTATCGGCGGCCCTTTCATCTGGAGTCTCTTGAAGCGCGCTCCTGATCGTGTTGTCGCGGCTGTGATAGCGCAGCCCGTGGGGTGGCGTCCCGAGATGCACGACCGTAAGTACCCGGGCGCATTTTGGACGACCTGGGGTCCGATGCTGACCGCCAAGCGGCCCGAGATTACAGCGCAGACGGCCGACCAATTCGTGACCAGGATGTTTGAAACCAATCCCGATTTCGTTTTTACCGTGACACGCGATTTCGTGCGCAGTTGCCAAAACCCGATCCTGGTCCTGCCCGACGACGTTCCCCCGCACCCTTACGCCGTCGCCATGGAGTGCGTGATGCTCGCGCCGAAAGCCGAAGTAAGCATCTTCCCGTGGAAAGAGCCCAAAGAGCGGATTCCGCTGGCAGTGCGCCAAATCCATTCCTTCCTCAAGGCGCATCAGCCTGCTTAGACGGCGATGTCTATACGACATGGCCGGGGCGGCATGGGTTATCGGAATGTGGAAATTTGGCAGATCCGGCTCGCGGTCAGCCAACGTAAGGCCCCTAGCGTAGGCCGGATCGAGTCGCGTTAAACCGCGTCGTCGGCTTGCGTACACGAAACAGAGTGGTCTTCTGCTTTTTCAATTTGCAGTCAATGAGTGGATTGCCTCTTTCTTCAGATCCGTACGCTTCGTGCGTTGGCTCAGGCATTGGTTCCGCCATCAACGGTTAGATTCGCACCTGTAATGTACGAGGACTCCGGTCCGGCGACGAACGCCACCAACGCGGCGACCTCATCAACGTGCCCATAGCGGTTGAGCGCTGTGGCAGCCTTCTGGAGCACAGCCGAATCGCCAGCGACGGGATTCATGTCCGTGTCGATCGGACCCGGCTGGACGTTGTTCACAGTGATGCCCCGGCTTCCAACCTCTCTGGACAACCCTTGAGTGAACATCTTCACAGCTCCCTTCGTGGCCGAATAGGGCACAAACCCGGGGGTCATGTTACGCTCACCGATGCACGAACCGATCATGATGATGCGACCGCCGCTCTTCATGTGCTTTAGCGCCGCCTGCGTTGCGATGAATACGCCGCGAACGTTGATGTCGATCACGCGATCCAATTCTTCCAGCGTAGCCTCCTCGAACTTTTTCGGAATGGCCGTGCCGGCATTGTTCACCAGCACATCCAGCCGGCCAAAGGTCGCGACGACCTTTTCGACAGCACCCTTAACTGCTTCGACATTGGTAGCGTCCGCTTGAATCGCGACAGCCTTTCCGCCGCCGAGTTCAATCGCTTTGACAACGGCGGAAGCCGCGCTGGCGTCTTTCGCGTAGGTGATGGCTAAGGTCGCTCCATCCGCGGCCAGACGCTTCGCGATGGCTGCGCCAATTCCCCGCGAACCACCGGTAACCAGAGCCACTTTCCCGGTTAACTTCGACATGTTGATCTCCTATAGTTTCCACCAGCGATTCAATTCCACTGAATCAACCAACTGTAATCTTAACTCGGAGTTCTCAGACTCCCGCGACGATTCGAAAGTATCGGCCTGCAAGCAGGCCGTTTTCACGTCATGTTAAGGTTGATGGGTCTTAATTTTCCTACACATCAAGACAGACCTGAGGAGCAGCCTTGGCGACAGTCAGGGCTGCTTCCTTCAAGAACTCGCTTCAGAATGGACGTAGCACGCTACGACATATTGGAGACCTTGTGGGCCAGTGAAACTGTGCGACGGGACATAGGAAGGGTATACAATTCTTTCCATGCCACAACAAGACCTTTCACGACTCTGGGAAGAGCATACAAAACACGAATTTGTGACGCGAGATACCGAATCCACGCTAGCCACGATGGTCGACGATGCCTATGTCAACCACGTTCCTGTGATGACGGGTGCGCAGGGGAAAACAGCCCTGCACATTTTTTATTCGCGGGATTTCATTCCGGCTATGCCGCCTGACACAACTCTCACGCCTGTTTCACGCACCATCGGTGAGGATCAACTTGTGGATGAAATGATCTTCTCTTTCACACACACGCAAGAAATTCCTTGGATGTTGCCTGGCGTTCCTCCCACGAATCGCCGTGTCGAAGTACCCCTGGTTGCCATTGTGCGATTCCGGGAAGGCAAGCTCGCACATGAGCACATATACTGGGACCAGGCGTCCGTGCTCAAGCAAATTGGGCTTCTGGCGGATACGACGCTTCCAGTCTTCGGGGCCGAGACCGCCCGCAAAGTGCTCGACCCTAAGTTCGATTACAGGACATCTACCGAACCGTAGCCTGTACCGCTGGAATGCTAGTTTTCCCAACCTTGCACTTACGGTCGCCAGTAAATTTTGCCTGAGAGCAGTTCCATTCCGCCGGTCAGCCACATTCCGATAAGACACTGCGCCTCAAGAATCGATCTGTACGGCAGTACTCAACCGGAACCTGAACAGGGCTTTGTTTTGTTTGAATTGACGCCCGCGAACGAAATCACCCTCGTAGGCTCCTTCAAGAAGACTTTGAGGAAGTGTTGCAACGACCCATTGAGACCGCCCCGCTTCTCGGGAGGAATCCGGCCCAGACCGAGGATTACTTCCAGTTACGCCGTCAACCGTCCACAATCGCAATTCCGCGCACTCCCATTGGGGTACAATCGCGACACCGGTTCTTTAGAGACTTCGGAGGAAATTCATGAGTCGACTTACCTCAACAATCCTGGCGGCCACTCTTGCGATCATCACATTCGCCTTCCTGTTGGGTGCCAGGCTGGCGCGCGTCCAAGCCCAGGGTCAGGGGCTGCCGGAAGAAAACAAGAGTGACGAACAAGTGAGCGGGCCCTACGAAGTGGTCGATAACTGGCCGAAGCCTCTGACTTCATTGTCTGGACACGAAAAGTGGACGTGGGGAGCGGTCGAAGGCGTCTTCGCCGAGAACCCGAACCGAGTCTTCGTTTTTGAGCGCGGCGAACTGCCGGCGCTGCAAAGACCAAAAAATTCCGCTATTCCGGAGTTCGGCCCGAGCCTCTCCTTCCCCGTCACGCACGCGCCTTTCCGGAACGCCTCCATAGGCCCGGTGGCCAGTGCGGGGGATGCGGACTCTCTCGGCAAGCCAGGGTTTGACTATCGCTGGGAGCACATCCTGATTGTGGTGGATAAGCAAGGCAACATCGTCGAGGACTGGTCGCAATTGAACTCGATAGTGAAACGGCCGCATTCTGTCTACATAAACCCTTATGATGCCGAAAAACACGTTTGGGTAGTTGACGATATGGGGTCGGCAATTTACGAGTTTACGAACGACGGCAAGGAGCTTGTCCTGACGTTGGGTACGCCTGGTAAAGACGGGACCGACGAGAAGCACTTCAGCGGGCCCACGTTTCTCGCCTGGCTCCCGGACAGCACCTTGTTCGTAGCGGACGGATACCGCAACAGTCGCGTTGTGAAATTTGACAAGGACGGCAAATTCTTGCTCGCCTGGGGACAGAAAGGCGATCCCCCCAACGAGAAGCGTCCGGGCTACTTCAACACCGTGCACGGTATTGCCGTCGACCCCGTGACGAAGCGTGTGTATGTGAACGGCCGGACCAACCGCCGTATCCAGGTGTTCGACGAGAACGGCAAGTTTCTCGACCAGTGGTACCTTGGCCGCAACGCTTCAGCGTACAGTGTTTATATGGCGGCAGATCGCCACCTGTCGCTGGCGGACAGCATCAACTGGAAGATTCTGAAGTACGACCTGGACGGCAGGATGATGTTTTCGTGGGGTACGCAGGGTGACTGGCCCGGAGCCCTGTGGGGAGTGCATCAATTCAACACGGACCAGGAGGGCAACCTGTACGTTGCCGAGGTCGACAACGGGCGGGTGCAGAAGTTCCGGCCCAGGCATAATGCGGACCCGGCCCAACTTGTCGGTTTGCCGGTCCGCGCAGCGTGGAAAGAGTAAACTGCTTCGCAGGCAAAGTTCACGCGGGTTCAGAACATCACCGGTCTGGCGGATTCGACAGTATATCCACGAACTTGGTGGCGAGGACATTTGATACGGATCACCTGATCCGGAAATATCTTTCCATCAGCGGCAAGGTCCCGATAAGTCTTCTCGGAATGTGGCTTTTTATCGTGTTCAATCAATCCCAAGCGTGGCTCCGAGAAGACGCGGCCTGTCTCGGGACATGTAGTAAGAAAGCCGCCCGGGCGAATAGCCAGCGCCTTCCCTTTGGGCCGTGGGCCAATTCTGTGAAAAAGCTACGCCTGTGACAGCATGCCTCTTGCATACTTCAACTACTCTTTCGGATACAAAGCGAAATCGCGGAAGCGGCCATATTATGAAAAAATCTGATCCGTCCCAGTTGTGAATGTCGATCAACTTTTCCGGGGCTTCTAGCCGAGAATAGACGAGGTGGCCACAACCGGGGCATCGCTCCACTTCCCGCATGCCAGTGGCTTCAGGAGCCATCCCTCCCCAGCCCGTAACCGCCAACTCCTGAACTGGAATGCTCGTTCCCGTTTTCTTGATCTTGGCCCTTGCCGGTAGAGTGGAGAACCCCGTTAGTCCTTCGCTCTCAAAAATGAGCCGCACGCTTTCTTGGATCAAGCACTCAGACATCCAAGTGAAAACCACGTCGAGAGCTGGATCACAGGGCACCACTAAGTCCAATGGTGAATTTCGCCTGCCTCTCGCATGGCCACGTTCAATTGGGCACGGAATTTTCTCGACGCTGTAGGGGGCGGCCTCATTCATATCCGCGATGCACTGGTTTCCTTCGGGTTCGCACAGAAGATAAAAGCGAGTGATGCTCATCTCCCTAATCGCTCTAGAAAGCTGATGGCCAAGGCAGCGGTGCAATCTGTCCACAGCGGGGTTGGGGTAAGGAGAGGTATTGCAAAAGCGGGCTGGAATCTGGGGCAATTTCGGGCTGTGCTGGCGTGGATGGCAGGCCGTCGGGAGTGTTCCCGTTGAAAATCATTTCACAGTGTCGCGAATAAGCGAGACGGGTGTATTATGGCGCTACTTTCGAAACCAAAAAGGAAATTCCGGGTCAAGCATTAGCACTTACTTTTTGACTGCAATTCGGAGACGGCAGCAGCCTCCGAATAAAATTTAAATCGCGGTTGCTTAAGTGATCCGTGTCAATTGCGGGTTCGGTAGAAACGCGTTGTGTCCGGTTCGTGCAATATCCTGATACTTTGGACAAACAGCCGAAAGGCAAAACAGAGGAGAACTTCAATGAAAGTGGTCGGTCGAATGATGTTTGTCGCGGCGATGGTCTGCGCTGTGATCGGTTTAATGATGGTGGTGCGCAGCGAGAAGCGAGTGGCGGCCCAGCAGACGGGCAATAACCCGTCTGACCAGGATGTTACTGGGCCGTATAACGTGGACCCGAACTGGCCGAAGCCTTTGTCTCAGAATTTTGCGGAAGAGGAAGGCTGGACGTGGGGATCGACACAGGCCATGTTCGTGCAAAACTCCGACAGGATTTTTGTCGGGATGCGCGGGGAGTTGCCCGTGTTACTTCCCCCTTCCGAACAGGATGTGACCATAGGGCACCTGACGGGGATGTTCGGCCCGGTTGCCGTAGAGTTCCCGCGCACGCGGGCGAACGCTACTTCCGACAGCCCCGGAGAATGGGCGCCGTACCCTGGCCGAACAGAGGGCAAGGACTTCCGGTGGGAGCACATCATTACGGTATACGACAGCAAAGGGAATGTGAAAGAGGCGTGGACGCAGTGGGACTCGCTGTTCAGGCCGCAAGATATCCCGGCCACGGCCCGAGGGCGTGTGCACAAGATATTGATCAGCCCTTACGATCCCGAGAAGCGCGTTTGGGCGATCGATGACGGGAACCAGGTGATCCGCATCTTCAGCAACGACGGGAAGAAGCTTTTGCAGACCATCGGTACGTATGACACCACCACCCCGAGGAACGGCATCAAGACCGGCCTGACCGGCAAGCCGTCGCTTACCAAGAAGACCGGTCCATCCGACAAGACCTTCGGTCGCCAGACCGACATCGCGTGGCTGCCGGACGGCACGTTCTTCGTCTCCGACGGGTACGAGGAGACCCGGGTCGTGAAATACGACAAGAACGGCAACTTCCTGACGGCCTGGGGCGAGATGGGCGAACTGGGCGGCAAGGAGACGCGGCCGAACTACTTCAACGTCGTGCATGGCATCGTCATTGACAAGGACCGCCACATCTATGTCGATGACCGCTCCAATCACCGTGTGCAAATCTTCGACGAGAACGGGAAGTTCCTCAACCAGTGGTATTTCGGACCGTATGCCACGATCTACCACATGTACATCGAGGCCGATCAACAGCATATCTGGATGTCGGACGTTATGGGCCAGTTCCTGAAGTACGACCTGAACGGGAAGATGCTGTATGAGTGGGGCCGCTACGGCACCAGACCCGGCGAGATGTGGGGCGTGCACCAGTTTGGCACGGATAAGGACGGCAATCTGTACACCGCGGAAGTGCATTCCGGCCGTCCACAGAAGTTTGTGCCGAAACCCGGCGCCGACCCGGCGAAGCTCGTAGGCCAGCCGTTTCGTGTGGCCTGGAAGGAATAGCGTCGCACCAATGGAGTCGAACATGAGGGGCCGGCGTTCGCAGCCGGCCCCCTTGCTTTTGAGGGCAGACATCAAGTTCCAATTGGGCTGGCCCGGACATATCACCACAACCAAAGCCGTGTTTTGCACCGGCCATTTGAAATCCGGCTCAACATGCGTTCCGCAATTCCCGTAGGACAGCCATTGTCTCGGATTGAGACGCAAAAGCTATCTTCCATGTCGGTTCTGCTGGAGGTGGTACCCATGTCCCGAGATAGCTGTACGGGAGCGGGACGGCCGGCGTCGGCAAAATCCTCCGCCGTTTCCCTGGCGGCGCGAAGTTCCAATCGTGCAGAGAGGATGGAAGCCTGCTGGCGGATCCGTGCGGAACTCCACTCGCTCTCGAACCTTGCTCGGATTGGCCCTTCAGGCATTTGCATGGGTCTCTATTGCCAGCGCCCAGGCCGTCCCGGATCGCACGCAAGCCGGCCAATTTTCCTTGAAAGCAAAGAACGCCACTTTGCACGGTATCTTCACTGACCCTAAACAAATCGACTTCATTAAACGCATCGGCTACCTGAGGCAATGTGCGGGAACTTCTTGCCTCCCCGTTGTTATTTAGCGCGGGCTTTTTCTCGATAGCTCTAATCGGCCTGAGTGCGTGTCTTGCGTGGTTTGCGCGCAAGCAGGTCGCAATTTGGATCTGGCCTGTTCCGCAAAAGGCGATAGCGTTGGCTTTGACAGGACGGACTGATTTGATTGCCATCCGTGCAAAGAAAAAGGCGTAGCAGAGCCACAGTATGAGGTCCTTTCAGGGAAGGCTTTGCAGGGACGCATTTCCCGGCAGCGGACTTCTTCTGGTTCGCATTTTGGAAAGGAACACGCCACACAACGAATCCGCAAAGGCTTCAGATCAATAGCCGCACTTGCCGAGCTGGGATTTCTCTCCATTCTGCGAGACGGGACCGGTAAGAACGCAGCTCGGTGAAATTCATATTCCACACGCATGCCTGGGCGTCTGCTAAACTTGCCATTTACTTCTCGAAATTTGGCCGGGTAGGCCTCCATCCTTTTTGGGGCATGGCCACGGAACGCGCGGGCATCTTCAAGCGTTACAATCCCCGATCTCCATGACGAATCGCGAGCAATCTTCGACCATTCTTCTTCCGAACCCGGAAGAGCCGATACGCTCGGAACTCTTCAGTCTGGAACGGCTTGAGCAGCACGCGGAGAGCCTCGCGGCGGCCCAGGTAGTGGAAAAGGAAACCAAGCGGGGCCGCCCGGTGATTCCTCGAGTCGTGGACAACGGCCGCGTGCTACTGGAATCCTATCGCGCCATCGCCCGGGCCATTCAGGAGGAGCACACAATCACGCCTGCCGCGGAGTGGCTGGTGGACAATTTCCATATTGTTGACGAACAGCTTCGCGAGATTCAGGACGATTTGCCCGCGGGCTACTACCGCAAACTGCCCAAGCTTGCCTCGGGCCACTTGCAAGGCTATCCGCGCGTGTTCGGAGTCGCGTGGGCCTTTGTGGCGCATACCGACAGCCGGTTCGACCCCGAGGCGCTCAGCCGTTTCGTGGCCGCTTACCAGCGCGTGCAGCCGCTGACGATCGGCGAGCTTTGGGCGGTGGCCATTTCTCTGCGCGTGGTCCTGGTGGAAAATTTGCGCAGGATTGCGGAGCGGATTGTGCGCAGCCGCACGGCTCGGCGCGAAGCGGACGCGCTGGCCGACAGTTTGCTCGGGCCGGGAGGGGAATCCGCAATTCTTCCCGCCCTTCACCGGCTTGAGAAAGCTCCCTTGGACACGGCGTTTGCCGTGCAGCTTGTCCAGCGGTTGCGCGATTTGGACCCCAAGGTCGGCCCCGTTCTGCTTTGGCTCGATCAGCGCCTGGCTTTTGCTGGAACCAGCGCCGATGAAATCGTCCGCGCCGAACACCAGGAACAGGGTGCGATGAGCGTTTCAGTGCGCAACATTATCACCAGCATGCGACTGATCTCCGCGTTTGACTGGCCGGTTTTTTTTGAGAGCGTAAGCCTGGTCGATGAAATTCTTCGCGAAACCACCCGCTTTGCCGACATGGATTTTTGCACGCGGGACGACTACCGTCACGCCATCGAAAATCTTGCGCGTGGATCGAGCCACTCGGAATTGGAAGTTGCGAAACGCGTGGTCCGCCGCGTGCAGCAAGCTAGCTGCGAGTCAGTGGCAGGCCCGCCGATTTCCGACGAGGTGAGCGCGGAGCGCATGGCTGAGCCCGGCTATCACCTGATCTCGCGAGGGCGCCCGGCTTTTGAACACAATCTCGGTTTTCACCTCTCCTGGAAGCGCTGGCTGCTGCGTTTCTATGTCCGCACCGCGGTTACGGGCTATCTGGCCACCATTACCGTGGTAACTGCAATCCTGATGGCGCTACCGCTATGGCGAGTTCGCCAGGAAGGCATGACGACAGCAGGCATCTTTCTGCTTGGTCTGCTCGCCGTCATCCCGGCATCGGACCTGGCCATCTCGCTCATCAACCGGGCGGTCATGGGTCTACTGGGGCCGCGCAGGCTGCCCCGCATGGAACTCCGCCAGGGCATCACCGAAGACTTGCGAACCATCGTTGTCATGCCGACGCTGCTGACCTCTCCGGAGGAAATTGCCGAGCATGTCGAAAATCTGGAGGTCCACTACCTGGCGAATTCCGACGACCAGCTGCGCTTCGCGCTACTTTCGGATTGGCTGGACGCGCCGTGTGAAACTCTGCCAGGCGACGAAGATCTGCTTGCCAGGGCAAAAGATGGAATCGCCCGCCTGAATAAAAAATACAGTCCAACATCAGGCGGTGAACGTTTTTTCCTCCTGCATCGCAAGCGTGTATGGAACGAATGCGACGCCAAATGGATGGGCTTGGAGCGCAAGCGGGGAAAGCTGCATGAACTGAATCAGCTCCTACGCGGTTCGACAAGCACCACTTTCGTGTCGGTGGGTGAGTGTCCACCCGCAAATCTTGCAGGAGTGCGCTATGTGATCACGCTCGATGCGGACACTCGCCTGCCGCGGGGCGCTGCCGTTCGTCTGGTCGGCACGATGGCCCACCCGCTCAATCGTCCAAGATTCAGCGAGCGAGACGGGCGCGTCGTGGAGGGTTACGCGATCGTGCAGCCACGCATAACGCCTACGTTGCCGATCGGCCATCCCGGCTCGCTCTCACAAAAAGTGTTTTCCGGGCCGGGCGGCATCGATCCCTACTCATCGGCCGTTTCGGATGTGTACCAGGATCTATTTCAGGAGGGTTCCTACACCGGCAAAGGAATTTACGACATCGATGCTTTTGAAGCGGCTTTGGCGAACAAAGTTCCGGAAAACGCACTGCTCAGCCATGACTTATTCGAGGGCATTTTCGCGCGTGTGGCATTGGCCACCGATATCGAGTTGTTTGAAGAATTCCCGTCGCAATACGAGGCTATCGCAGCGCGCCAGCATCGCTGGGCCCGTGGAGACTGGCAGCTCCTGCCCTGGTTATTCGGGCGCAGCCACTCCAAAACGGCGATGGGCAATCGCGTTAGGATTCCAATCATCGGCCGCTGGAAGATTCTCGATAACCTGCGCCGCACTATTTCCGCGCCAGCTTCGTTGCTCATGTTGGCTGCAGGATGGGTTCTGCGACCCGCATCACCCGGGGCATGGACATTCTTTATTCTCGCAACCATTGCGATTCCGGCGCTGCTTCCGTTCTTTCTCGGGCTCATCCCGCGTCGCAAAGGAATTTCCCTGCGGAGCCATCTGCTCGGTGTGCTCAGCGACCTGGTGCTCGGGGCATGTCAGATTGGCCTGGTGGTCACATTCTTGACGTACCAGGCGTGGCTGATGGGGGACGCGATTCTGCGGACTCTCGGCCGACTGTTCGTGACGCATAGGAATATGCTGGAGTGGGTGACGGCAGCGCAGTCCAGGTTTATGGCCGATTCCACGCTGTCCGCAATTTACAGGCGCATGGCCGGTGGCATTGCCGTCACCCTTTTGTCGATTTTAGCTTTGCTTTTTGGACACCGCCAAGGTTGGATCGCGGCGGCTCCCTTCCTCGTCCTCTGGGCTGCGGCACCAGGTGTAGCGCTCTGGATCAGCCGCCAGCCAGCGTCTCGCGGAGCCGGTCCATTGTCCGCCGCCGATGCGCAGGCCCTACGCTTGATTTCCCGCCGCACATGGCGCTACTTCGAGACTTTTATTTCTCAGGAAGACCACGCGCTCCCTCCTGACAACTTTCAGGAAACGCCCAAGCCCATCCTCGCTCACCGCACTTCGCCCACAAATATCGGGCTCTACCTGCTTTCCACGGTTTGCGCGCGAGACTTCGGATGGATCGGCACATTGGAAACCGTCGAGCGCCTGGAAGCCACGCTGGCGACCATGAGCCGGATGGAATTGTTCCGGGGACATTTCTACAACTGGTACGACTCGCGCGATCTTCATCCGCTGGAGCCCAGGTACGTTTCTTCGGTGGACAGCGGAAATCTAGCCGGACATTTGCTGACGCTTGGCAACAGTTGCCGGGAACTGATGGATCAATCATCAGCCGGACCGCACATTGTCGCCGGATTGCGTGACGCCCTTTTGCTGCTGCGCGCCGCGCTGATCAAGACCACCGACATCCCACGCACACAAATCGTCGCGCGCAAGCAACTCAGCAACGCGGTCGACGCGATGATGGATTCACTGGACTCCTTGCCCCTGGATTCCATGGGTTGGGCGAACCGTCTCAACGAATGGAGAGCTCACGCTCAGACCGTGGCTGACATTGCCGAAGCTCTCGCACAGGAGCATCGAGAAGATCCCGAGCCCGCATTGCGGGTCTGGGCTGACGCCTTCCGGGCTGGCGTCGAAAGCCACATCCGCGATGCGGAAATCCTGATTCCGTGGGCGCGCCTGGGCTCGAAAAATATTCTGGAACTTGTCCAAGGTCTTCGGGACAGCGGCCCCGAGTGGACGGCCATTGAAAAATCCCTGCGCGCCGTTCCCAGGCTGAGCGATGCGCCGGATCGATTCGAGTCCGTTCTCCTCGACCTTTCCACGCTCCGCGAACGCTTAAAGAGCGCACCTGCACAGGATCTCGCGACCCTCGCGCGAGTGGCCGCGTTATCCGAGGCGCTCCAACGAACCTCCGCGGATGCCGCCGCGCTTACCCGCCGTCTTTCGGCCATTGTTCAGACGACGGCGCAATTGTTCCAATCGATGGATTTCACCTTTCTCTTTGACGGTACTCGCAAGCTCTTCTCGATCGGCTATCGCGTGGCGGACGGAAGCCTGGACTCGAATTGTTATGACTTGCTGGCCTCGGAAGCGCGCCTGACGAGTTTTATCGCCATCGCCAAGGGCGAAGTCCCGGCCTCACACTGGTTTCACCTGGGCCGGGCGCTCACGCCCGTGGATCGCGGATCGGCGCTCATCTCCTGGTCGGGCTCAATGTTTGAATATCTCATGCCCGCGCTGGTGATGCGTTCTCCGGCAGGAAGTTTGTTGAGCCAGACGCACGAACTGGTGGTGCGCCGCCAAATTGAATATGGCGCCGAACGCGGCACACCTTGGGGAGTGTCGGAATCCGCATACAATACGCGCGACCTCAACCTCAATTATCAATATTCCAGTTTTGGTGTACCCGGGCTGGGGCTCAAGCGCGGACTCAGCGAGGATATCGTCATCGCGCCTTATGCGACCGCGCTCGCGGCCATGATTGATCCATCCGCGGCTTTGGATAACTTTCGCCGATTGGAAGACGCCGGCGGAAGCGGCGCGTATGGATTTTACGAAGCTCTCGATTACACCAGCACGCGTTTGCCGGAGGGCGAGAGCGTTGCCATCGTGCGCACATTCTTTGCCCACCATCAGGGAATGTTATTGGTCTCCATCGCGAATCTCACGAACGATGGCGCGATGCGCGCGCGTTTTCATGCTGAGCCCATGGTGCAGGCCACTGAACTTTTGCTGCAGGAGCGCACCCCGCGCGACGTGCAAGTCGCGCGGCCGCGCGCCGAAGAAGTATCCGCTGCGGCACAGGTTCGCGAACTCATTCCCCCGGTCTTGCGCCGGTTTACCTCTCCGCACAGTCCAGTCCCGCGAACGCATCTGCTGTCCAATGGAAAGTACGCCGTCATGTTGACCGCGGCGGGTTCCGGCTATAGCCGTTGGCGGGATATTGCGGTTACCCGGTGGCGAGAGGACGCCACGCTCGATCAATACGGCAGTTATATTTTCCTACGCGACGCGCAGACGGGCGATGTCTGGTCGGCAGGCTACCAGCCAACCGGCGTCGAACCTGAGGCCTACGAGGTGACATTCTACGAGGACCGCGCGGAATTCATCCGGCGTGACCGCTCGCTGACCACCACGCTCGAAGTTGTCGTGTCGCCGGAAGACGACGCGGAAATCCGGCGCGTCTCCATCACGAACTCCGGCATCCGCGCGCGCGAAATTCAAGTGACTTCCTATACGGAGATTTGCCTGACATCGCAGGCCGCCGACGTCGCGCATCCTGCATTTTCCAACTTGTTCGTTCAAACCGAATTTGTCCCGGAGGTTGGCGCGCTGCTGGCCACGCGCCGCACACAATCCGATAAAGAGACCCCGGTGTGGGCCGCGCACGTGGTCGGGGTAGAGGGGGAAACAGTTGGTGAATTGCAATATGACACCGACCGCTCGCGTTTCCTCGGGCGCGCCCACAATGTGCGAACCCCTCCGTCGATCCTCGAAGGGCGCCCGCTTTCTAGTACCGTCGGTTCCGTTCTTGACCCCGTGATCAGCCTGAGGCGCACGGTCCGTATCCCTCCCGGAACCACTGTGCGCCTCGCATTTTCCACCATCGTCTCCTCGACCCGGGAACACGTGCTGGACCTTGCCGACAAGTATCGCGGCCCTACCACCGTGGAGCGCACGCTGGCCCTTGCCTGGACACAGGCCCAGGTCCAACTTCATCACCTCGGGATCGACCTCGAGGAAGCCCACTTGTTCCAGCGGCTCGCCAATTCCGTGCTGTTCTCCGACAGTTCGCTGCGCCCGTCTTCCGATGTCCTCGGCCGCAGCACGCTGGAGCGTTCCGCCTTGTGGGCCCATGGAATCTCCGGTGATTTGCCCATTGTGCTGGTGCGCATCGATGAGACGGAAGACTTGCAAATTGTGCGCCAATTATTGCGGGCCCACGAATACTGGCGCACCAAGCAGCTTTCCGCCGATCTGGTCGTGATCAATGAAAGGTCCGCCTCGTACGCTCAGGATCTGCAGATCTCGCTCGAAGAATTGGTGCGCGGCAGCAGGTTGCGCCTCTCGCCGGACACGCACAACATGCGCGGCGGCATTTTCCTCTTGCGGGCGGATCTGATCTCTTCGCAGGAGCGTGCGTTGCTCCAGACCGTTGCGCGATGCGTACTGCTGAGCCGGCGCGGCACTTTGTCCGAGCAAGTTACTCGATCGCAGAGGGCGGATGTTGCAGGGGCTCTCATCTCCAAGGTGCGGCGTCCGGCTAAACGCCAGGACGTCCCGATTCCCGTGCCATCGCTGGATTTCTTCAACGGCTTGGGTGGATTTGCGGATCAGGGCCGTGAGTATGTGACGGTCCTGGGCGAAGGTTTACGGACTCCCGCTCCGTGGATCAACGTGATTGCTAATCCTTCGTTTGGCTTTCTGGTTTCGGAATCCGGCTCGGGCCATACGTGGTCGCTTAACAGTCATGAAAATCAGATCACGCCGTGGTCCAACGATCCCGTCACCGATCCTCCGGGAGAAGCCATCTATATTCGGGACGAAATCTCCGGTGAAATCTGGAGTCCCACGGCCCTCCCCATCCGAGACGAGGTTGCGCCGTATATTGCCCGCCACGGCCAGGGTTACAGCCGGTTTCAACACGGATCTCACGGAATTCTGGCGGAGTTGCTGCAATTCGTGCCCACCAAGGATTCCATCAAGATTTCCAGGCTTACTCTGAGCAATGAATCAGGCCGCCCGAGGCGTCTTTCCATTACTGCCTACGCCGAATGGTTGCTCGGCAGTTCACGCAGCATCTCAGCGCCTTACCTCGTAACGGAACTCGATTCCAACACAGGTGCGATTTTCGTGAGGAGCTTGTGGGGCGGGGAATTCGGCGAGCGCATCGCGTTTGCGGATCTGGCAGGCAGGCAGACATCGCTCACCTGCGACCGCACGGAATTTCTGGGCCGCAACGGAACGCTGGAGCGCCCTGCTGCGCTGGAAAAGGGCGGGCCGCTTTCTGGAAGCGTGGGAGCCGGTCTCGACCCGTGCGCGGCGTTGCAAACTTCCATCGAGCTGGCGCCCGGCGCAACCATCGAAATGGTTTTTTTCCTGGGCCAAACCGACAATAGGGAACGCGCGCGCGAATTGCTCCGTCGATACCGCTCCGCGAACTTAAACGCGATCCTCTCGCAGGTGACCAGCCAGTGGGACAACCTCCTTAACACCGTGCAGATCACCACACCCGAGCCGGCCATGGACATGCTTATGAACCGCTGGCTCCTCTATCAGACGCTGGCGTCTCGCATCTGGGCGCGAGCCGCGTTCTACCAGTTGAGCGGAGCATACGGCTTCCGCGACCAACTCCAGGACGGGATGGCTTTGACTGTCACCAATCCCGAGATCGCGCGCGAGAATTTGCTGCGTGCAGCCTCTCGCCAGTTCATCGAAGGCGACGTGCAACACTGGTGGCATCCCCCCTCGGGCCGCGGCGTGCGCACGCGCATCTCCGACGACCTGCTGTGGCTGCCATTCGCCGTCATCCATTTCCTGGAAACCACTGGGGAGCTTGCCGTGCTCGATGAAGCCGTACCTTTCCTGCAGGGAGAAGCCCTGGCCGAAGGCCAGCATGATTCCTATTTCCAACCCGCCGAATCGGAAATTCACGCGACGCTGTTTGAACATTGCGCGCGGGCTTTGGACCGGAGTCTCACCGTTGGCAGCCACGGCCTCCCCCTGATGGGCACAGGCGACTGGAACGACGGAATGAATCGCGTCGGAGAGCACGGCAAGGGCGAAAGTATCTGGCTCGGCTGGTTCCTCCATACAATTCTTTGGGAATTTGCCAAAGTTGCTGATTCACGCGGGGAACACGAGCGTGCGGAGACCTGGCGCCTTCATGTCAGTGCGCTCAAAGCCGCTCTGGAGCGCGATGGCTGGGATGGTGAATGGTATCGCCGCGCTTACTTCGACGATGGCACGCCGCTGGGCTCGGCTGAAAATTCGGAATGCAGGATCGACTCGATCGCGCAGACCTGGGGAATCATGAGCGGTGCCGCCGATCCAGGTCGCGCAGCGCGGGCCATGGGCGCTCTGGACCAGCAGTTGATCCGCCGTTCCGAAGGATTGGTTCTGCTCTTCACGCCGCCTTTTGATCGCACATCACATGATCCCGGCTATATCAAAGCCTACGTGCCGGGCATCCGCGAAAATGGCGGCCAATACACGCACGCCGCCGCGTGGGCGGTCATTGCATTTGCGGAGCTTGGCGAAGGAGATAAGGCCTGCGAATTATTCCGGATGCTGAATCCAATCCCCCACACTTCTTCACGTGCCACGGTGCAGCGCTACAAAGTGGAGCCCTACGTTGTCGCGGGCGATGTCTACGCGGAGCCTCCCCATTTGGGGAGAGGCGGATGGACTTGGTACAGTGGTTCCGCAGGCTGGCTCTACCGCGCCGGCTTGGAATGGATTCTCGGTTTCCGCGTCCGTGGCACGATGCTTTCCATCGATCCTTGCATACCCCGAAACTGGCCCGGCTACTCCATCCATTTTCGGTATCGGTCATCCACCTACGAGATCAGGGTAGACAATCCTAACGGGGTCTCTCACGGTGTTTCTTCCATCAGCCTGGATGGAATGACTCTCCTCGATCTCACAAATATTTCACTTGCTGACGATGGCGCCATGCATCAGGTTCTAGTTGTCCTTGGCTAACTTGGATGACATGGAAGCGTTTATCGCTCGCACTCCTTGAAGGCCTTATCCAAGTGCATCGAGACGGCCCAAGAGGGGCAGATCGGGGCGAGCAACGAAAACCTCGAACATCTCATCAACGCCCTCACGCATATCGAACCGCTGCACTTCAACAATTCCGAGGGCACCCCTCTCCTGACGCGCCGCGAGGAAGATGTGGTCCGCCTGGTTGCTGATGCCATGAAGAACCGCGAAATTGCCGAGAAACTAAAAGTCTCCGAACGTTCCATCCGGAACTACCTGTACCGAATCTTCGACAAGTTGGGTGTCTCCAGCCGCGTCGAACTGATTCTTTACGCCTTCAACCAGCGTCTCGATGTCATTCCGGCCGATGCCTGAGGATTAAGTGAGGCTGTCCTTATCTCAATCTTAAGCGTACTCGTGCATCTGTTTCCGGTGGCCCCTGAACTTGGGTGTGTTTGCCAGGACTTGCCAAGCAGGGATTTGCCAAGTTGTGATCAGTCGATCGATTGGAGTATTCTGCATCGAACAGGCAAGGATAGAATGCACCTTGGCCTTGATATTGTGTTTCCCTGAATTCGGAGGGTTGGGATGCCTAAGAAGGATAATCCGCAAGATTCCGTTCAGCCTCCAGAAAATCCCAAGCGAGACCTGGGCCGGCGCGATTTCGTAAAGCTCGTCGGCGGGACGGGCGTTGCGATCACGACGGCGGGCGTCCTCTCGGCGTCTCCGCCATCGCTTGAGGCGCAAGACAACCCGCCGCGCGGGAAGATTGTCGGACCCGGCACAGTCCCGATCACCCTGAAGATCAATGGACAGCCGCACAAGTTGAACGTCGAGCCTCGCGTCACTCTGATCGACGCCCTCCGGAATCACCTCGATTTGACCGGCGCGAAGAAAGTTTGCGACCGGGCCACTTGCGGAGCCTGTACCGTCCTGCTGAATGGAAAAGCGGTGTATTCCTGCACGGTCCTCGCGATCGATGCGGCGGGCATGGGCGCGGACATTCGCACCATCGAAGGGCTGGCGCCGGAGGGCCAATTGCATCCGATCTCCGCTGCGTTTGTCGCTAATGATGCGCAACAGTGCGGCTTCTGCACCTCGGGGTTCGTCATGGCGTCGAAATCCTTTCTCGATGCGAATCCTCATCCCACATACGAGGAAGTTGAACGGTGGCTGGGCGGCGGGAATATCTGCCGGTGCGGCACCTATAGAGGCCTGCGCCGAGCCGTGGTGGTGGCCGGCGGCGGCGCCGCCCCCGCGGAAGGAGCCAACTGATGGCGGACTATAAGTGGCCTCCCGCTGAGAAACGAAATCTCATTGGCAAGCGTATCCCCCGCATCGATGGGCCGGCGAAATCCTCCGGGCGCGCGAAATATACCTATGACATGAACCGGCCGGGCATGCTGCACGCGAAGTTGGCGTACTCGCCATACGCGCACGCCAAGGTGACTGGAATTGACACAAGCGTTGCGGAAAAAATGCCGGGCGTCAAGGCCGTGCAGATCATATTTCCGGTGGGCGCCGAAGTGCACTGGGCGGGGCAGGAGATCGTCGCCGTCGCGGCGGAAACGGAAGAGCAGGCGCGCGACGCCGCGCGCGCGGTCCGCATTCAATATGACGTACTGCCGCACATGGTCAGCGACGTCCCACCGGAGCGCGCCGGCGCCAACTTCGTGAAGAGCGGGGAAGTGAAAGAAGGCGATCCAGCCAAGGCGTTTGAAGAGGCAGACATCGTTCACGAGGGATATTACGGAAATACGCAGGTCGTGCACTGTTGTCTGGAGCCGCACGGCCAGGTAGCGGAATGGCAAGGCGACAAGCTGACGGTGTGGGCGACCACGCAAAACGTCAGCGGGATTGGCGGGGAGTTTGCGAAATCCCTCACCGCGGGAGGCCGGTTCGCGGCCCACGCTCTATGCGCGGGTCAAGATCGCCGGGAAAAAGGACGGCACGCTGACGGCGTGGCAATCCGATGCCTGGGGAACCAGCGGACCGCAGGCGCAATCGCCGCTGAATTTGCCGTACCTTTTCCGGGTGCCGAACCGTCTGGCGAATTTCACCGCGGTGCTCACCAACACCGGTCCGACCCGCGCCTGGCGCGCGCCAAACGCTCCGCAGCAGTGCTACGTGACCATGTGCCCGTTCGACGACCTGGCCGCGAAAGTGCCCATGGATCCGGTGGAAATGTATCGCAAGAATTTTCCGATTCTTGGCGCGCGTGTGAAGGAATACGCCGAGCAGTTGACCATTGCATCGGAGCTGATGGACTGGAAATCGAAGTGGCACCCGCGCGGGGATACGCGGCCCGGCCCGATCAAGCGCGGCGTGGGCGTCGCGCTTCATACCTGGGGCGGCGGCGGACGTTCCTCCACCTGCCAGGTCAGAATAAATCCCGACGGCTCGGTTGAGGTTTCGCTCGGCTCGCAGGACCTCGGCACCGGGAACCGCACAGTGATCGGCATCGTCGCGGCGGAGACCCTGGGGCTGCCGTTGGAAATGGTGCATGTCAATATCGGCGATTCCCGCTACCCGCCATCGGGCTCTTCAGGGGGTTCGACGACCGTTGGCAGCGTGAGTTCTTCCACGCGCATCACGGCGACCGATGCGCTCAATCAATTGTTCGCGAAGGTTGCGCCAGTATTGGGCGTGGCTGCGGATCGGCTGGAAGCCACCGATTCGCGCATTCAAGCGATCAACGATTCTTCAAAGGGCCTGGATTGGAAGCAGGCCTGCGCAAAGCTGGGTGGAACCTCCATCATTGCCACAAACCAGATGTCTCGCGACATTATTTCGGCAGGTGTCGGCGGCGTGCAAATGGCCGAAGTCAGCGTGGATGTCGATACCGGCGTGATTCGCGTGGATAAGATGGTCGCCGTGCAGGATTGCGGCCTGGTGATAAATATGACCACGGCGGAGAGCCAGGTCTATGGCGCGTTGATCTTTGGCATCAATTACTCGCTGTACGAAGAAAAGATCATGGATCAGCAGACCGGGCGGCATTTGAATCCGAATATGGAGTTCTACAAGCTGGCTGGGATGAACGACATTGGTGAACTGGTGGTTCATATGATGACAGGGCCGGGCTACGACGAACGAGGTCCCATAGGGCTCGGGGAACCTCCCACGGTATCGCCCGGCCCTGCCCTTTCCAATGCAGTGGCCAACGCCATCGGCGTGCGCGTCCCGGAGTTGCCGATGACGCCCGATCGGGTGCTGGCGGCGCTCGGCAAGGCCTGAGGCGGCGCGGACATGGAGCGAATCAAGTAAGGGGGCACCGGTCACATGGAAAATTTTGAATACGCCCATCCGGCAAAGCTGAAGGACGCGGTGGGCATGCTTGGCGTCAATTGGAGCGATGCAGCGGTGCTCGCGGGGGGCACCGACTTGCTGTCGCTGATGAAGGACTACGTCGAAAAGCCCAAACGCGTGGTCAATGTGAAGGGCATTGGTGAACTGGAAGGCATCCACACCGGCAAGCAGGGGATCACGATCGGCGCGCTGGTTTCGGTGGAAGAGCTCCGTACCAATAGTTCCATTGCCAAGGACTTTCCTTCGCTCGTGCAAGCCGCGGCCGGCATTGCCAGCGCGCAGATCAGGACGATGGGAACCGTCGCCGGCGATCTGTGCCAGCGCCCGCGCTGCTGGTATTTCCGAAACGGCTTCGGTTTGCTGGCGCAGGACGCCGACGGGAAGTCACTCGTTCCGGGCGGAGAAAACAAGTATCACGCGATTCTTGGCAATGACGGGCCGGCGTATTTCGTCAGTCCATCGAGCCTGGCCCCGGCGCTGATCGCGTTGGGAGCAAGCGCGACGATCACCGGGCCGGGTGGTTCGCGCGAAATCCCTCTGGCGAATTTCTTTCTGATTCCAGGATCCGCATCCGAGCGGGAACACGCCCTAAAGCCGAACGAAATTTTGACCCGAATTACAATTCCGGCGGCGTCGCAGGGTTTGTCCAACGCCACCTATGAAGTGCGGCAGAGGCAGATACTCGACTGGCCGCTCGCCACGGCGAGCGTTGCCTTCCGGCTGGACGGTTCGACAATACGCTCGGCGCGAATCGTCCTGGGACATGTCGCGCCGATACCTTGGAGTGCGACGGCAGCGGAAACGCTGATTGCCGGACACAGCCTGTCCGAGGATCTGTCCGAACAGGTTGGGGAGGCGGCAGTCCTGGGAGCCCGGCCGCTCAGCCAGAACAAGTATAAAGTGCAGTTGGCGCGCGTGGCCGTCAAGCGCGCGCTGCTCGCGGCACGCAATCCAGGAGCCTAAGATGCCAAGACTGACCACGCTGATCGCTCGCGGCGAGATCTGTTCCTGCCTGCGGTCCAAGCAAATGTTTACGGAGTCGCCGGACACCGAGCATTACCGCGCCCCCGGCGAGCCGGACGACGGCTTGCCGATTGGCCCGTTCTGGTGCGCCATCACGCAGTCCCCGATAGGCGCCGATGGCGCATTGGTTAGTCCGAAAGCCTGCCGGTTCGATCGCGGCTGCTGCGAAATATGCTGACGCCGGATTGACGGCCCGATAT
>JAIQFG010000156.1 GCA_020073375.1 Terriglobia bacterium
GGGACATGCAGACCGAAACGCACCATACGAAAAAGTGATGATGACGCTATTCAATACGACGGGGAAGGGGCTGACCATTCTTCCGACACACCGCGTGGTGGCCAACGTGGCGGGGCTTTCATTCGAAGGATTCCGCGCTGGGTTGGCGGACGTGTTCGACTGGCATTCCTATCCGTTCGCTAGTGGCGCCGAACGTCCCGGGACATACGAGAAATTCCGGCGCGACTTGATGGGGCGCGGACAACAGCAAAGAGCGATCGGCGTGTACGCGGGGGACGGAGCGTATTATCTCTTCTTGCTCAAGAAGGGGGCGGACCTGGAGGCTCTTCTGCCGGGAGTATCGCCCGCGCAGAGACAGTTGGACGTCGTGTTGCTACACCGGCTGATACTCGAGCGCGGTCTGGGAATTACCGCCGATGCAGTCAAGACCGAGAAGAATATTACTTATGAGCGCGAGATGGACGCGGCGATTGCGGACGTCGACCAGGGCCGCGCACAACTCTGCTTCCTGCTGAATCCGGTAAGTGTCGAAACCGTGGCCGGGATGGCGATGGCTGGCGAGGTACTGCCCCAGAAGTCCACAGACTTTTTCCCAAAACTGATGAGTGGAATCACGATGTACCGGCTGAAGGAGTAAGCCGTCTATGGCCGAGGCAGTGTCCGGCGAAGCAAATAGTTGCAAGCAGGTTATTCTAAAGAGCTCACTCGTCCACCGTTAAGAATCCGTTTTGAATTTGAGCTTAGGCTGCGAGGGTTGTGGATGGGTGTATCGCGGCCAAGAGTGCGCAGAAAGAATCGCGCAAAAAATAAGGGACGCTTCGCAGGAAACGGAGCAGTTGTCGAAGATTGAATCCGGCGGCTGCGAGCAACGCATTGCAGCGGTCTCCGGCGCGGCCCTTGAGCCAGTTGCGGCCCAGCAGTCCGTCGTTTTTCGCATGCCCGATAATCGGTTCGACCACCGCGCGGCGTTTGAGCCAACGTTTGATTTTGTCGGTCACGCCTCGTCTCTGCCCGGTGATGTACACCGCCGTGTGCGGATGACCGGTGAGCCGGTGCCCTTTGTATCCCTGATCGACCGCGACGCGCAGCGGGCTGCGACCCACCAGATCGCGCACATCGTCCAGCGCCCGTTTTAGCGTGTGACCATCGTAGGGATTGCCGTGCAGCGCCCGTGCCTGCAGGATGAAGTGCCCGCCCTTGGCCGAATGCAGATTGGTCGCGATTGATACCTTGCAGCCAAATTCGTACGGAGCGCGCGTTTTGCCTTTGCTGATGCACTCGGTTTCCGGCGCGTGCCAGGAATACAGATAGCCCTTGTCGCCGCGCTGTTGCTGCGCGATATGCCAGGCGCGTCCCAGCGTGTGCTCGAATCGCTCGACAGAGGATTCGGCCAGCGCGGGCAGCGCCGCCATCTTGCGACGCACGTCGCGGATCAGCCGCCGCAAGCGTACGCGCAGAAATTTCACTTGTCGCTTGGCGCGTCTCTTCTGCTGCGCGTGCAGGTAACGGCCCGTCTTCATCGCCGCGCGCCGCGCCACGCGCACATAGGATTGCCGCAAACGCAGCCCGGCTTTCCTCGCTTGCCGGCCCAACTGTTCGATGGCGGTCAGCAGCAGTCCGTGCTCGGTCGGATGTGCGATCGCTTTTTCCTGCACCGTCGTATCCACCGCCACCGCTTCGGTCGCCCGCAGACTCAGCGCCCCACCGCGATACGCTGCGGCCAGCGTTTCCTGCAACAAGGTCTCCAGTGCCTCATCGCCCACGCGCTTGCGGAAATGCGTCATCCCCGATCGCTCCAGCGGAAACGCGTGCTGAAAATATTCTTCCCCACAAAAATATTGCATGTACGGATCCCGCTCCCACCGCTCGCACACCGCTTCGTCCGACAACCCCTCGATGTGCTTCAGCAAATGCAGCCCCACCACCAGCCGGATCGGCAACCCTGGACGTCCCGCCTCGCGATAGTACGGCGCAAAATGCCCTTCCAGCCGCTCCCAGTCGATCAGTTCGCCCAACCGCACCAGCTCATGCTGCAGATTGAGGATGTTCCTCAGCTTCGCCCGAAACAGTTCCTGCGTCCCGCTGTCCTGCGGCTTTGGTCTCGGCTTCATCCCTTCTCCCCAAAATAAAATTGCAAGATTTCAGCGCTGACCACGCCGAAACCTTGCAATTTCTCCACACAAAAATCAACAACAATCGCATGTAAAAATGCGATTTTGTTCAGTTTTTAACGGGGGACCATCGGGTGCACCTTTTCCACGAGAGAAGCTCCGCACCCACGGCGAACAAAACCGTCTCACCATGGCCATCACTCACCTTTGATGCATCTTTGAAATTGATTCGGAGGATTGCGGCTCAGTCGCTGGATCACCCTCTGCGGCGAGAATTTCGTCACGCATTTGTCAATTCTTACCAACTACACGGTCACGGCCCAACCGTTTCGCCATCAACAAGCGAGCATCAGCCGTGTCTACTAGCAGATCCACCGTGTCGCCCGGTTTCACAAGCGCAGCTCCGATTGAGATCAAGGGTGAGATCGTGCCAGAATCCATTGCAAGCTTGCAGCTTTTCACCAGTTTTCGAGAGCGCTCGGCTAAATTCTCGAGAGAAACCAAGGTAGTCTTGGGGGCTAGAATGAGGAACTCGTCTCCGCCCCAGCGGCCCACGAAATCGAAGCTGCGAACCGCATTTACTAGTGTCCTTGCCACCAACCGAAGCACGGCATCACCAGCTTTGTGTCCATACTGATCATTGAGGGCCTTGAAGTGATCGATGTCAATAAACAGGACTCCAAAGGGTTCCCCATAGCGCCCGAATGAATCAAAGCACTTTGCCAGCGTCAAGTCAGAATAGCGGCGATTCCCAACTCCGGTGAGAGTATCAATCAGTGCCAGCCGCTCGGATTCGGCAAGCTGTTCGAGCAATGCCATCTTCGTGCTGTTTTCAGTGAAGACCTCCACGACCCCCAAGATTGTGCCCTCCGGTCCGTACACCGGAGCCACGCGAAGCCGAACGGGTACCCGGTGCCCCAAGGAGTGCTTCAGAAATACCTCAGCCTCGCGAATCACCCCATCGCCGAGCGTGCTATGTGCCGGACAGTCGCCCTGGCACATTTGACACCCTTCCCAGTTGGTGTGTATCACGATTTCGTCGCGGCAGCGCCGGCCGACCACTTCGTCTGCCGTGTAACCGGTGATTCGTTCTGCTGCCTTGTTCCAATAAGTGATTCGACCCTCCGTATCCAGAATGTAGACACCATCGAACACTTGTTCCAGCATAAGCTGGGAAAACGCTAGAGTCTGAGTGACTTCGGGAATATCCATCTAATCCCCCTTTGTTCCCTCAAGTCCGCCATTAGAAAAATCCTAGTCCGTTACGATGGGAAATTCTATTCGAAAATGTCACCTTTTTGCCCCAGGCAGCAACTTGTCCTGGGTTAGGTGGTTATCGCTGGACCGGTCTTGGGTGAACGCTGAAGAAAAATTCTCACTTGCCGTGTCCGGGTTCGCGATTGAAAACTGGGAACCGCTTCCGCATCTTCTGGAGGAATCCATCCGATTTTTCAGCCATCTTCGGGAACCGCTTCTTT